>JBQTHH010000022.1:0-108125 GCA_052390055.1 Rhodoferax sp. | reverse complement strand
TCCAGGCGCTCAAGAGCACCCAGGTACAAGCGCTCAAGAGCACCCAGGTGCAGGCCCTGACCACCACCCAGGCGCAGGCGCTCACCAGCACCCAGACCGCTGCGCTCAAGAGCACCCAGGTGGCGGCCTTGAATACCGCGCAGGTCAATGTGCTGGGCAGCAGCCAACTGGCGGCCTTGACGACCGCCGCAGTGGCGGTGCTGACCACGGCAGCCCTGCAGACCCTGGCGACCGACGAAATCCAGGCGCTCAAGAGCACCCAGGTGCAGGCGTTCACCACCAACCAGGTGGCAGCCCTGACCACCACCCAGGCGCAGGCGCTCACCAGCACCCAGACCAGTGGACTCAAGACCAGCCAGGTGGCTGCACTCAATACGGCGCAGGTCAATGTGCTCAATAGCAGCCAACTGGCGGCCCTGACGACCGCTGCGGTGGCGGTACTGACCACGTCGGGCCTGCAGACCTTGACCACAGACGAGATCGCTGGGCTCAAGAGTATTCAGGTGCGGGCATTGACCACCAACCAGATGGCGGCCCTGACGACCACGCAGTTGTCCGCGCTCAACACCACCCAGGTCAATACGCTCAAGACCGATCAGGTGGCGGCGCTGGATACGGCGCAGGTCAATGTGCTGGGCAGCAGCCAACTGGCGGCGCTGACGACCGCCGCGGTGGCGGTGTTGACCACGTCGGGCCTGCAGACCCTGGCCACGGATGAGGTGCAGGCGCTCAAGACAACCCAGGTGCAGGCACTGACCACCAACCAGGCGGTCGCTTTGACCACGACCCAGGTGCAGGCGCTCACCAGTACCCAGACCGCGGCGCTCAAGACCAACCAGGTGGCCGCGCTGAATACGTCGCAGGTGAATGTTCTGGGCAGCAGCCAGCTTGCGGCACTGAGCACCTCGGCGGTGGCGGCGCTGACCACGGCGGGCTTGCAGACGCTGGCAACGGATGAGGTGCAGGCGCTCAAAACCACCCAGGTGCAAGCGCTAACGACCAACCAGGCAGCGGCTTTGACCACGACTCAGGTATCGGTACTGACCAGCACCCAGACTGCGGCGCTCAAGAGCACCCAGGTGGCGGCGCTGAATACCGCACAGGTCAATGTGCTGGGCAGCACCCAACTGGCGGCGTTGAGCACCTCGGCGGTGGCGGCCCTGACCACCACCGGCTTGCAGACCCTGGCCACGGATGAGGTGGCAGCGCTCAAGACGACGCAAGTCCGGGCATTGACCACCAACCAGGTGGTGGCACTGACCACCACCCAGATGACGGCCTTGACCACGTCGCAGATCAGCGCCCTGACCACTACCCAGGTGGAGGCCTTGACCTCCACCCAGATGGCGGCCCTGACGACCACGCAGTCGAGCAACCTGGCCTTGGGTACCCCCCTCATTCTGGACCTGGATGGCAATGGGGTGCAGACCCTGGGGGTGGGTTCCGGGGTGGAGTTTGACCTCTTCGCCAATGGCAAGCAGGTGCGGACCGGCTGGGTGGGCGCGGGTGATGGCCTCCTGGTGATGGACCGCGACGGAGATGGCCAGATCGGGGACGGCTCCGAGCTGTTCGGGTCGTCGACCCGGCTGCGCGATGGGCAAAAGGCCAGTGACGGCTACCAGGCCCTGGCGGACCTGGACAGCGACGGCAATGGCCGCCTGGACCAGCAGGACGACGCCTTTGCGAAGCTGCGGGTCTGGGTGGATGCCAACGCGGACGGTGTCAGCAGCGATGGCGAACTCAAGACGCTGCAGGAGCTGGGAATTACCTCCATCAGCGTGCAGGCCCAAAATGCCAATGAGATGGATAACGGCAACCTGGTCGGCTTGCGATCGACCTACACCACGGTGGACGGGACCGAGCACCAAAGCGCCGACGTCTGGTTCAAGACCATGGCGGCAGGCCCCGAGGAGCAGGCCATGGCGCAGGCGGTGGAGCGCGCCGTGGACCAGGCCACGCAGCCTGTGGTGGCCGAAGAAACCGGGTCCATGCGCATGCCCAAGGCGCCGGCACTGTCCCTGTCGAACGAAACCGATGGACCGCAAGGGGCGCCGCAGGACGACACGGGCTTGCGTGGCCGGGTCAGCTCCATGGCGCAGGCACTGGGCCAGTTCCAAATGGGTGCGGACGATGCGGGCGGCCTGCCGCAGAGCCCGGCGGCACAGGCCCAGGAGCAGGTTCAGCAAGCCAGCCAGGCAGCGGGCTCCGTGGTGGCCATGGCGGATGTGCTCAAGAACTACGATACCCATGGCAACCTGATGGGGGCGGCGCCCAGCCCCCTGGTGGCTGCGGTCAATGGGGCGCAGGTCAAGGGCCTGGTCGACAATCCGCTGACCCAGGGGGTGTTGGCGGGGGGCAGCATCAAGCCGAGCTGATGCCAGCCAAGCCCCTCGCGTAGGGGCGGTTTGAGAGAGCCGCAGGGAAACCTGCGGCTTTTTGCATGGGCGGTGCGCAGGGAATAGTGGGGCTTTACGGGCCTAAATGTGGCCTACCACGCGGTGCCACGCGTGATGAAATCGCCATCGCGGACCCTGCAACTCCTATGGCCGAACGCTACCCCCACACCACGATTCAATGCCTTGCTGCCGTGGCCCAACACCACGGCCTGCCGGTGAATCCTGAGCGTCTGATAGAAGACTATGCGCTGGGGGCCGAGGAGCCTACCGCTGCCACGCTTTTGCGCATTGCATCCGACATCGGCCTGAAGGCCAAAGCCGACAGGTTTACCTGGGATGGGCTCATGGCCCAGGGCGGCGTGTTTCCATTGATCGCCAAGCTCAGCGAGGGCAACTGCGTGATCGTCATGGGCGGCAGCCCGAACGAAGGCGGGCAGATCGCCATCCTGAACCCGCTGGCGGACAATCCCACCCAGGTTTTGCTACTGAATAAGGAGCAGTTCAGCCAGAAATGGCAAGGGGATGTGTACCTTTTGAAGCGCATTTACGCGCTGCAGGAGCAGAACCAGCCCTTTGGCCTGCGCTGGTTCCTCCCCGAAATTCTCAAGCAGAAAGCGGCCCTGCGCGACATCGCCATCGCCGCGGTGGCAATGCACTTCCTGGCCTTGGCCTCGCCCGTGTTCTTCCAGTTGGTGATCGACAAGGTCATGGTGCACCAGAGCATGCCCACCCTGTGGGTGCTGGGCGTCGGCATCGTGGTGGCTTTGGTGTTTGATGCGGTGTTCGGCTTTCTGCGCCAGATACTGACGCTGGCGGCCACCAACAAGATCGACATGCGCCTGACCAGGCGCACCTTTGCCCACCTGCTGTCGCTGCCCATCGAGTATTTCGAGTCCACCACGGCGGGTGTCATCACGCGCCACATGCAGCAGGTGGAGAAGATCCGCGGTTTTTTGACCGGGCGCATGTTCTTCACCGCGCTGGACGCCACCTCCTTGCTGCTCTTTTTGCCCATTCTTTTCACCTATTCGGTCAAGCTGGCGATGATCACGCTGGCGTTCACTGGGATGATCGCGGCCGTGGCCATGACCATGGTGCCGATCTTCCAGCGGCGTCTGAACGAGCTCTACCAGGCCGAGGGCGAGCGCCAATCGATGATGGTGGAAACCATCCATGGCATGCGCACCGTCAAGGCGCTGGCGATCGAGCCAGCCCAGCGGCGCATGTGGGACCAGCGCTCGGCGCGCTCCATCAACATGCATTTCCGCGTCGGCAAGATCGCGGTCGTTGGCGGCACCCTGACCGACTTCCTGGGCAAGCTGCTGCCCGTGGTGATCATCGTCATTGGCACCCAGGAGGTGTTTGAGCAGACCATGAGTGTGGGGGCCCTGATCGGCTTTCAGATGATCACTGGCCGGGTGGTGCAGCCGCTGCTGGCCATCGTGTCCCTGGTCAACGAATACCAGGAAACCGCCTTGTCGGTCAAATACCTGGGCGAAGTCATGAACCGCACCCCGGAAGGGCGGGCCAATGCAGGTGGCTTGCGCTCCGAGCTAAAGGGAGAGATTTCCTTCGAGAACGTCACCTTCCGTTACCCGGGCTCCAGCGTCGCGGCGCTGGACCGGGCCAGCCTGGTGATACCTGCCGGGTCGGTGGTCGGCATCGTGGGGCGCAGCGGCTCGGGCAAGACCACCCTGACCAAGCTGATCCAGGGCCTGTATGCGGTGCAGGAGGGCATCGTGCGCTTTGACCGCACCGATGCGCGCGAGATCGAGCTGGCCCATCTGCGCCGCCAGATCGGGGTCGTGCTGCAGGAGAACTTCCTGTTCCGGGGCTCCATCCGGGACAACATCGCGCAGGCGCGGCCAGAGGCCACGTTCGAAGAGATCGTGGCCGCAGCCGAGGCGGCCGGGGCGTCGGAGTTCATCGAGCGCATGCCGCAGGGCTACAACACCCTGCTGGAGGAAAACGCTGCCAACCTGTCGGGCGGGCAAAAACAGCGCCTGTCGATTGCCCGCACCCTGATCACCAAGCCCCGCATCCTGATCCTGGACGAGGCGGCCAGTGCCCTGGACCCGGAAAGCGAGGCCATCTTCATCCGCAACCTGTCCAAGATCGCGGTCGGGCGCACGGTGATCATGATCTCGCACCGCCTGTCCACCCTGGTCAACGCCGACGCCATCCTGGTGATGCAGTACGGCAAGCTCATGGACAGCGGCCGCCACGATGAGCTGCTCACGCGCTGTGAGCCCTACCAGCATCTGTGGAACCAGCAGATGGGCCACCTGTAGGCACGAAGGGGCACACGCATGTTCTGGAGTGGCAAAAACAAAGGCAAGACGGTCATCGAGTACCTGCCCGATGCCGACGAGATCGAGCGCAGCCCCTTGCCGCGCTATGCCCAGCTCACCATGCATGTGCTGCTGGTGGCGTTTGCGCTGTTTGGCACCTGGGCGGCGGTGTCGAACGTGGACCAGGTCGTCGTGGCGCCCGGGCGTCTGGTCAATCCGATGCCCAATGTGGTGGTGCAGCCGCTGGAAACATCGATCATCCAGAGCGTGGAGGTGCGCCAGGGGCAGATCGTCAAAAAAGGCGAGACCCTGGCCACGCTGGATGCCACTTTTGTGCAGGCCGATGAAGGCCAGGTGCGCGCCCGACTGCAGAGCCTGGAAACCCAGATCGGCGGCCTGGAGCGCGAGGTCAACTCCGGGGTCGGGTCGGTGGCGGCGGCGGCTTCGGTGGACGACCCCCTGCAAGCCAAGCTGTTGCAGGAGCGGCGTGCCAACTACCAGGCGCAGATGACCAAGCTCAGCGAAAGCGCTGCGCGGCTGCGGGCGTCGCTGGCGACCAACCAGCAGGACCAGCAGCGGGTGGCCTCGCGCCTGAAGTCGCTCAAGGAAATCGAGGCCATGCAGGAAAAGATGGTGGCGCAGAAGTATGGGGCCCCATTGCAGCTGCTTGAGGCCCAGCAGCGCACCAAGGAGGTCGAACGCGACCTGGAGCTGGTGATCGGGCGTGAGCAGGAACTGCGCCGTGAACTGAGCGCGGTCGATGCCGAGCGGGCGGTGTTCGAGCGCGGGTGGCGCCAAAAGACCATGGAAGACCTGCTGGGCCTGACCCGTGAGCGCGACGCGCTGCAGGAGCAATTACAGAAGGCGGACAAACGCCACCGGCTGGTGGTGTTGACGGCCCCCCTGGATGCCGTGGTGCTGGAAATGGCCAAGCTCTCGCCGGGCTCCATCATCAAGGAGGCGGAGACCTTTTTCACCCTGGTCCCGCTCAACGCAACCCTGGAGGTGGAGGTCCAGATCGATTCGCTGGACGTGGGCTATGTCAAGCGCGGGCAGGCGGTGCACGTCAAACTCGACACCTTCCCTTACCAGAAGCACGGGACGCTCGACGCCAGCGTGCGCACCATCAGCGAAGACGCGTTCAAGCGTGAGGCGTCCATGCGCACCCAGGGCACGGACGCCTATTACCTGGCCCGGGTGCACTTGACGTCGACCGAGCTGAAGAACATGAAGGAGGGCACGCGCCTGCTGCCGGGTATGACCCTGAGCGCGGAAATCGTGGTCGGGCAGCGTACGATCCTGTCCTATCTGGCGTGGCCGCTGACCAAGGGCCTCAATGAAGCCATCCGGGAGCCTTGAGATGTCTTGCGTAACCGTCGTACCGATCTACCAGGAGCGCCTGTCGCCGCTCGAAGAATTTTCGCTCGACTACTCGCTGGCGCGCCTTGCCGGGGAGGTGCGGGTGTTCATCGCGCCGGAGGCCCTCGATGTCTCCTACTACCGGGACCACTTTCCTGCGCTTTCGATCCGGCGCTACGCCAGTGACTATTTCTCTTCCGTGCAAGGCTATAACCGCCTGCTGCTGAGCGAGGATTTTTACCGGGGGTTTGCGGACCAGGGGGAATTCATCCTGATCCTTCAGCCCGATGCCATCGTGCTGAGGAACGAACTGCCGCAGTGGTGCGCACAAGCCTACGACTACATCGGCGCCCCCTGGCCGGGCGGGGTTGAAATCAGCGTCAACGTCGATTGTTTTGCTGGCGCGAACGCGAAGACCGTGAAGGTGCAGGTGGGCAATGGCGGCCTGAGCCTGCGGCGCAATGCCGCCTGCGTGCGCCTGCTCCAGGAATTCCCCCAGGCGGCGGACATGTTCCTGCGTTCCGGCTCCAGCGAGGATCTGTTCTTTTCGATCATGGGCTCTCAATCCGAGCGCTTTGTCGTGCCGAACGAGCGCGTGGCTTCCTTGTTCAGCCTGGAGCTGCAGCCGGAACACTATTTCGCCATCAACCAATGCCGCCCGCCCATGGGGGGGCATGCATGGTGGCGCTACAATCAGCCATTTTGGAATGCCCTGCTTGAGACCCCCCCGCCGGAGTTCCGGCCCGCAGGTCCGCCGGGTACGCCGGTTCTTTCGGGGGCATCGATTGCTGCGTGAAATAGATTTCCTCGTTTATTCAATAGGGAGGTGCGTATGTTTGGTTGTGATTTAATGAATATGCAAAATCTGCGTTCCGTTGAAATAACTAAACTTCGAGAAAGTGGTCTGCCGATATTTATCTATGGTGCCGGTTCGTATGCGCAATTGAGCCGCAGATTTCTTGAGGCCAATAATTTGGTTGTCGAAGGTTTTTTTGTTGATCCGGAGTTCAGGGTGGATGCCAGGAGCGTGATCCTGCATGAGGTTGCCGAGAAATTTGGGAAATTTAATGTTGTTCTTGGTATGGCCAATCATGGAGCGGGACGATTGAGGTTGTTGGCTGCAAATTGCAAAAATATAAATTTGATAACAAATTTCGTATTGAGCCCGCATTACCTTGATGGTATTGATGCAAATTTTGTCTCTGCCAATAATAATTTTCTTTCCGGTGTTTTTGATTGGCTTGAGGATGACTTGTCTCGGATGACTTTTCGCAATTACATTGCCGCGCAAATTTCGGGTGATGATTCCTTTTTGTTGTCTGTATTCCGGGGGGGGCAGTATTTCCAAGACTTTATCCCAATAAACAAATATGAAATATTCTTGGATGGAGGGGCATTTGTTGGCGATACTCTTGGCCAGTTTCTTTTGTTTAACGATGGATGCTATTCAAGGTATTATGCGGTAGAGCCTGATGAAAGAAATGTTGGGTTGTTGGCTGAGTATGTTGAGAAAAACTCCCTTGCTAACGTGGAGCTGATTGGTGCGGGACTTTGGAGCGATTGCGGTGTTTTGAAATTCTCCGGGGCTGGATCTACGGAATCTAAGGTGGCAGAGGATGGTGAGACGGTGATTGATGTTGTTGCCATTGATGAAGTGGCGCCGGATGCTACTTTCATCAAGATGGATATTGAGGGTGCGGAAATGGAGGCGCTGAATGGTGCCAGAAATACCATACTCAACAATCGGCCAAAGTTGGCTGTTTGTGTCTATCATGAGCCGTCTCATCTGTGGGAAGTGCCATCTTTCATCAAATCCATACATCCGGAATATAAGATCTATTTTAGACAGCACAATACAATTTCAACTGAATTGGTCATGTATGCGATTTGATGTGTTTGTTTTGTGATATTTGTTGTTGTGTGGAGTGGATGCGGTGTGATTTAATTGTTGAAATTGGTCTTCTTGTTGATTTGAAAGAAAAATGCAATGTCTTCCAATGCGCCCGATCATGATATTTTTGTGACGCAGCCGGTATTGCCGCCGCTGGAGGCGCTGCTTCCGGCGTTGGAGGAGATCTGGAAAAGCCGGGTGTTGACCAATGGCGGCCCCTACCACCAAAAGCTGGAGGCGGCCCTGTGCGAGCACCTCGGGCTCAAGCATCTGGCCTTGTTTTCCAATGGCACACTGGCCTTGATCACTGCGCTGCAGGCCTTGCGCATTACCGGCGAAGTCATTAGCACGCCCTATTCTTTCGTGGCGACGTCGCACGCGCTGATGTGGAATGGGATCAAGCCTGTTTTTGCAGATATTGATCCGGTGACACTGAATCTGGATCCGCGCAGGGTGGAGGCAGCCATTACCCCCCAGACGACTGCCATCATGCCCGTGCACTGCTATGGCAGGCCCTGCGATGTGGCCGCCATCGAGGCCATTGCAGACAACTACAACCTCAAGGTCATTTACGACGCAGCCCATGCCTTCGGGGTCGAGGACGGTGGCGGGAGTATTTTGCGGCATGGCGACCTCTCCGTGCTCAGCATGCACGCGACCAAAGTCTTCAATACCTTCGAGGGCGGCGCCATCGTGTGCCCGGATGCGAAAACAAAAACCCGGATCGACCATTTGAAGAATTTCGGTTTTGTCGACGAGGTCACGGTGGTTGCCGCCGGCATCAATGGGAAGATGAGTGAGTTCAACGCGGCCTTGGGGATGGCGCAACTGGGGTTGATGGAAGGGGCGATCGCCGCGCGGCGGACCATCGATGCACGCTACCGGGAGCGGCTGGCAGATATTGCTGGCGTGTGTTGCGTGTCACCCGATGAGGGGGGCAAGAGAAATTACGCGTACTTTCCCATCCTGGTGGACAAAATCTATCCTCTGGGGCGCGACGGTTTGTATGCCAGGCTCAAGGAGCATCGCATCCACCCGCGGCGGTATTTTTATCCGCTCATCTCCGATATGCCCATGTACCGGGGTCTGACGTCGGCAGCCCCGGCCAATTTGCCCGTTGCCGTGGAGATTGCGGCTAAAGTGCTGTGCCTGCCGATATACCCGGATCTGCCCATCACGGTGGTTGATTACATTTGTGACCGCATTCGGGAGTGGTCGCGCTGATGGTGGAATCGGGACGTTTCTGACATGTCAAATCGCAGATTGCATATTTATTATCGGCATACCCATATGGGGGCCGAACGCCGGAGCCGTGATCCCAACAAGGCACGCCCGCACTGGTTTACGTATGAGGCATGTCTGCGCAATCTGGTGGCGACGCTGCGCGATGATCCGCAAGGGCACCGCGTCAGCGTGACCCTGATGTTTGATGGAAGCTGGGAAGATTTTCTGCAGGATTTTTCGGCCGTTTACGTCGCGAACTCGAATGGTGGTATACAGCTGCAACTGCTAACGGGAGGATCTGACAAGAATTCGGCGCTGATCACACTGCACTTTGTTCACCAGTCGTCCATTGAGCCTGGTGACCTGATCTACTTCCTGGAAAACGACTACCTGCACCAACCAGGATGGGTTGGCAAGGTGTTTGAACTCTATGATTCCGGTGTGCCCTTCGATTACTTATCGCTCTACGACCATCGCGACAAGTATTTTCTCCCGATGTACGAGAGCCTGACTGCACGCATCTTCCATTCGGCAACGCACCATTGGCGCACGGCACCCAGCAGTTGCGGCTCTTTCATTTGTGAAATCGACCGATTCCGCTCGGATTACGACATTTTGCAGTTGGGGCTGCCGGATTTTTATTTTCACAAAGCCCTGAACGAACACAAGGGGCGCGTGCTGTTGACCCCGATTCCGGGTTTGTCGACGCACTGCATGGACGGCTATCTCAGCCCGACTGTGGACTGGGCGGCCTTGTCGGTGGCGGGGGTGTCTGCATGACGGTTCTGTGCATCTACTGCGCCGGGGGCTTTGGCCGGGAGGTGATGGACGTGGCGCGGCGGGTCAACGCCGCGCAGGGCCTGTGGAGCGAGATCCGCTTTGTGGACGACGTCTGCGAGACGCCAACCCGCTATGGGGCGCAAGTCAGCTCCTTTGCGGCGTTTTCTGGCGCGCCGCCGCACGAACCGGCAGAGTTCCTCATCGCCTCCGGCGAGCCTGCCGCGCGTGCCATGCTGCGCGAGCGCGTGGCAGCTGGGGGTTTTGCCTTCGCCCAGTTGGTGGACACCTCCACCGTGCGGTCCGACAGCGCGCGCCTGGGTGCGGGGGTGATTGTCACGCCCTTGTGCTCGCTCTCGAGCGACGCGCAGTTGGGGGAGAATGCCTGTGTGAACACCATGGCCATCGTCGGGCACGACGTGCTTGTCGGGTGCGACAGCGTGATTTCGTCCATGGTGAATCTGGGCGGGCGCTGTGTGGTGGGCGAGCGCAGCTACGTGGGCATGGGCGCCCTGGTCAAGGAGGGGGTGCGGATCGGGAACGATTCGATCGTGGGCATGGGGGCCGTTGTTTACACTGACATCCCCGATGGGGTCATTGCGCTGGGCAACCCGGCACGACCGATGCGCCCCAATGAGGACAAGCGCG
Organism: Rhodoferax sp.; assembly: GCA_052390055.1. Lineage (GTDB taxonomy): Bacteria > Pseudomonadota > Gammaproteobacteria > Burkholderiales > Burkholderiaceae_C > Allorhodoferax. The sequence continues at coordinate 97,539 of JBQTHH010000022.1, read as the reverse complement.
TTTTCAAATGAAGCCAGCAATGGAGCAGGAATGAGCAACAAACAAAAATACGACCAGGTTTTTATCGACAACTTCTCCGTGTCGGCCGAACAACTGAACGACCAGTTCGTCTACCAGTGCGTTCCTGCCTGGGACTCCGTGGGGCACATGGGCATGATCGCGGCCCTGGAAGAAACCTTCGGGATCATGATGGAAACCGAGGACATCATTGAATTCGGCTCCTATACCATCGGCATTGAGAAGCTGAAGAAGTACGGCATCGACGTGAGCGTATGAACTGGCTGGCGCCGTCTTTTGCGAATAACCTGGCCGTTGTTCCCGAAGATGGGGCGCCGATCAGCTATGCCGAACTGGCGCAGCGGGTCCAGGCGGCCGCAGACAGTTTCGCGCCACGCGCGCTGGTGTTCTGCCTGCTCGACAACTCCCCTGATTCCCTGATTGGCTACCTGGGTGCGTTGCACAGCGGCGCGGTGCCGCTGCTGCTCAATGCGGGCCTGGGGGAAGCGGCGTTGGCGGCCCTGTTGGCGGCCTACGCGCCGCGCTACGTGTTTTTGCGCGAAGACGCACAAGGCGCTGCCGCACCGGGGGCTGTGGTGGCGCGCATTGGGGCTTTCGTTTTGCTGGAACGGTCGGGGGTGGAGGGCCCTGCGGTGCATGCCGATCTGGCGCTGCTGCTGGCCACCTCCGGGTCCACCGGGTCGCCCCGGCTGGTGCGCCTGTCCGAGTGCAACCTGCGCGCCAATGCCCGCTCCATCGCCACCTACCTGAACCTGCACGCGGGTGAGCGTGCCATCACCACGCTGCCGATGGCCTATTCCTATGGCCTGTCGGTGATCCACAGCCACCTGCTTGTGGGGGCCTCCATCGTGTTGACCAACCGCTCGCTGGTGGACCCAGGGTTCTGGCCGCTGGTGCGGGAGCGGCAGGTGAGCAGCCTGGCCGGTGTCCCGTACAGCTACGAGATGCTGCTCAAGCTGCGGCTGGAGCGCCTGGCCATGCCTTCGGTGCGCACCCTGACCCAGGCGGGCGGGCGTCTGGCACCCGAAAAAATCAGCGCCGTGCATGCCGCCTGCCAGCGCAAAGGCATACGCTTCATCCCCATGTATGGGCAAACCGAGGCCACGGCGCGCATTGCCTACCTGCCCAGCGAGTGGGTGGAGCAAAAGCCCGCCAGCATTGGCAGCGCCATCCCGGGCGGACGCCTGTGGCTGGAAGACGACGCCGGGCGCCGCGTGGATACGTTGGGCGATGTGGGGGAACTGGTGTACAGCGGCGAGAACGTGTCGCTGGGCTATGCCGAGTCCGGGCAGGACCTGGTGCGGGGTGATGACAACCTAGGTGTCTTGCGCACTGGCGATCTGGCGGTGTGTGATGCCGATGGGCACTACACCCTGGTGGGGCGCAAGAAGCGCTTCATCAAGGTGATGGGCATACGCGTGTCGCTCGACGACGCCGAGCGGCTGCTCGCCCATGAAGGGGTCGAGGCGGCGGTGACGGGCTTTGACGACCGCGTGATCGTGGCGGTGGTGGGGGACAGCCCGCAGGAGCAGGGCAGCGAGGCGCTGCCAGACCAGGTGGCCCGCTGGCTGGGGGTGCACCGTTCGGTGGTCCATGTGCGCCACTGGGCGGCCTTGCCGCGGTTGGACAACGGCAAGACCGACTACCGCGCCCTGCAGGAGGCGGCGTGAGCGCCGCTGGGTTGCCCGACCACCCGGTGTTCGGCTTGGGGGCGGCGGACAAGGCCCGCTACCTGCTGGCGGAAATGAACCGCCTGACGGCACACCACCAGGCGGCATGCCCGCCCTACCAGCGCTTGCTGGCGGGGCTGGGAATGCAGGCACAGGCCAGTAGTCTGGCCGAGGTGCCGTTCTTACCGGTGCGGCTTTTCAAGCACCACCGTTTGCAGAGCATTGCAGACACCGAGGTCATCAAGACCATGACGTCTTCCGGTACCAGCGGGCAGGCGGTGTCGCAGATCGTGCTCGACAAGGCGACTTCTGCGGCCCAGGTCAAGGCCTTGTCACGGATCATGACCGACTTCATCGGGCCGCGGCGCCTGCCCATGCTGGTGGTGGACTGCCGCGCCACGGTGGCAGACCGCCTGCGGTTTTCCGCACGCACGGCGGGGGTGCTGGGGTTTTCGATGTTCGGGCGCGAGATCACCTATGCGCTGACCGATGCCATGGAGCCGGATCTGGCCGCCATCGACGATTTCGTGCGCCGCCATGGCGACGCTCCGGTGCTGGTGTTCGGTTTCACCTTCGTGGTCTGGAAATACCTGGTGCGGGCCCTGGAGCAGGCGGGGCGCACCGTGTCGCTCGGTGCCGGGCTGCTGGTGCACGGCGGCGGCTGGAAGCAATTGGCCAACGAGGCGGTGGGGGCGGACGAGTTCCGTGCCCGGGTGCTGGCCGCCACGGGGATTGCGCGCGTGCACAACTATTACGGCATGGTGGAGCAGACCGGGTCGATTTTCATGGAGTGCGAGGCCGGGCACCTGCATGCCCCGGTCTATTCCGACATCCTGGTGCGCGATCCGGTCGATTTTTCGCCGCTGCCGTTGGGGCAGGCGGGTCTGATCCAACTGCTGTCGGTGTTGCCGCACAGTTATCCGGGGCATTCCCTGCTGTCGGAGGACATCGGCGAGGTGCTGGGCGAGGACGATTGCGCCTGCGGGCGGCGCGGGCGCTATTTCAGGGTCCATGGCCGCTTACAGGGCGCGGAAGTGCGGGGGTGCAGTGATACCTTTTCCCGCTGAATTGCGCCCGCACCTGGAGTGCTTGCTGGGCAGCCCAGAGGCGCTGGAGCGGCGCAGCGCGCCGGTGTTCGACCCGGCGCGGGTGGACCTGCTGGCCCACTGGTCCACGCGCCTGCTGGCAGACCCGCGTGCACGCCAGTACCCGGACATCGTGACCTTTGCCTTCTGGTGCCGGCGCGCGCAGCAGGAGCGCAGCGCCGAGCGCTGGCGCGATGGGCGCGTGCGCGTCGGGCTGGGGCTGGTTTTTCACATGACCCCGTCCAATGTGCCGGTGAATTTTGCGTATTCCCTGGCCTTTGCCTTTCTCTCGGGCAATGCCAGTGCGGTGCGCCTGTCCGAGCGGCGCAGCCCGCAGGTGGACATTCTGGTGCAGACCCTGGCGCAGACGCTGCAGATGCAGCCGTTTTCCGCCCTGGCGGGGTCTGTGCTGCTCATGCGCTATGCCCACGACGACCGCGTCTCTTCGTACTGGCTCCACAACAGCCTGGGGCGCCTGATCTGGGGCGGGGACGCAACCGTGGCGGCCATGCGCCGCCTGGGGGCGCATCCGCGCTCGCGCGAGATCGCTTTTGTGGACCGCTACTCCCTGGCCGCCCTGCATGCGCAGGGCGTGCTCGGTGTCGACGACGCGGCGCTGGGCAAACTGTGCGAAGCGCTGTACAACGATATTTACCTGATGGACCAGCGTGCCTGCTCCTCGCCGCAGTTGCTGGCGTGGGTGGGGCCCAAGGACGTGGTGGCCCCAGCCCAGGAGCGCTTGTGGCCGCGCTTTCTGGCGGTGGTCGAAAGCCGCCAGCAGCTTTCCGGGGTGCGCGCGGTGGACAAGTTCGTGGCGCTGTGCAATGAAATCCTGGCGTTTGACAACCTGGGGCCGGTGACGCGCCATGGCAACCGCCTGTACCGCCTGCCGGTGACGCACCTGGACGCGAACCAGCAGGCGCAGCGCGGCGCCGATGGCGTGGTGCACGAAGTCGTGCTGGACCAATTGGGCGACCTGGTGCCGCTGGTCGACAGCCGCGTGCAGACCCTGGCCTACTTCGGGTTTTCCGCAGCCGAGCTGCAATCACTGGTTCTCGACCACGGCTTGACCGGGATCGACCGCATGGTGCCCATAGGCAAGGCGCTGGACATGGGGTGGATCTGGGATGGTTACGAGGTGGTCGGGAGCCTCTCCCGTCTTGTCGATTTGGTGTAAGGACGCCCATGCAAGCTTTCCCATTGAATGCGGTCGAGCTGCTCGACTACCAACCCAACCGCTACCCGTTCCTGATGATCGACAACGTCGATGAAGTGCTGCCGGGTCAATACGCGCGCGGCTACAAGAACCTGACGCTCAACGAGTGGTACTTCCCGGTGCATTTTCCGGGGCACCCCAATATGCCCGGGGCCTTGCAGCTGGAGGCCCTGGCGCAGATGCTCACGGTGGCCATCACCACCTTGCCGGGCAACAAGGGCCGGGTGACCCATGCCCTGTCCCATACCGTGCGCTACCGCAAGGAGGTGCTGCCGGGCAAGACCTTTTACATCGACACCGAGGTCATTTCCTGGAAGCGCGGCATCTGCAAGGGGCGCGGGGTGGGGCGCGTGGATGGCGAAATCGCGTGCGAGGCCGAGATGATGATCACGATTCCGGAAATACTGGAACAGTTCCTGCCGCGCAAGGCCTGAGCCACCGTGGCCACGCACGATACGGTCGACATTGCCATTGTGGGGGCGGGGGCCTGCGGCGCGGCGGCGGCGTGGCGCCTGTCGCGCGGCGGGCGCTTTTCGGTGGCCTGCCTGGAGCAGGGGGACTGGGCCAGCCCGGCGCACTACCCGAGCACGCGGCCCGATTGGGAGCTGTCCCGTGCCGGGGCGTTCAACGTCAGCCCCAATGTGCGCGGCCTGAGCGCCGATTACCCAATTGACGACAGCGGCTCCCCGATCGCGATTGCGAACTACAACGGCGTGGGCGGGAGCACGGTCCTGTATTCGGCCCATTTCCCCCGGTTTCACCCGTCCGACTTCCAGACCCGGACGCTGGATGGCGTGGGTGACGACTGGCCGCTGCGCTACGCCGACCTGCTGCCCTACTTCCACGAAAACGAACGCATGATGGGGGTGGCCGGGCTGGTGGGCGACCCCGCCAACCCGGACTACGAGTCGCTCCTGCCCCCGGTCCCGCTGGGGCCCATGGGGCAGCGGCTGGCGGCGGGCTTCAACCAACTGGGGTGGCACTGGTGGCCCTCGCCTGCGGCCATTGCCACGCGCACGCACCAGGGCCGCGCCGCCTGTATCAACCTGGGGCCCTGCAATACCGGCTGCGCCCAGGGCGCCAAGGGGAGTGTGGACGTGACCTACTGGCCGGCAGCCTTGCGCCAGGGCGTGCGGCTGATGCCGCGCTGTCGGGTGCTGGAAGTGACGCTCGACAAGCGTGGCCGCGCCAGCGGGCTGCGCTACCGCAACGCGCAGGGCCAGGAGGCCCAGTTGCACGCGCGCGTGGTGGTGCTGGCGGCCAACGGCATAGGCACACCGCGCTTGCTGCTCCATTCCCGCTCGGCCGCCTTCCCTGACGGCCTGCTCAACACCCATGGGGAGGTGGGGCGGCGCCTGATGCTGCACCCGCTGGGTTATGTGGAGGCGGTGTTCGACGAAGATCTGCAGTCCAGCCTGGGGCCGCATGGCTGCTGCCTCTTGAGCCAGGAGTTTTACGAAAGCGATGCGCAGCGCGGCTTTGTGCGGGGCTATACCCTGCAGGCCTTGCGGGGCGCGCCTGCGGTGGAAACGGCGCTGTCGGGCTATTTCATGCGCCGCTTGCCGCTGGGGGCGGGCCACCATGCGGCGTTTCGCCGCCTGTTCAACCACACTGCGGGGCTGGCCGTCATTGCGGAAGACCTGCCCGAGACCTGCAACCGCATCGAACTGGACCCGACGAAGGCCGACAGCGACGGCATGCCGGGCGTCAAGGTCCACTACCGCTTGAGCGACAACACCCGCGCCATGCTCAAGCACGGCCTGGAGCGCGCGCGTGAGGTGTTGACTACGGCGGGCGGCAAGGTGAGCGCGCAGTTTGCGCCGGTGCGGCACACCGGCTGGCACCTGATGGGCACGGTGCGCATGGGCGATGACCCGCGCCAGTCGCTGGTGAACCGCCATGGGCAGGCGCACGAGGTGGACAACCTCTACGTCGTCGACAGCAGCCTGTTCGTCACCGGTGGGGCGGTCAACCCCGTCGCCACGGCGCAGGCGCTGGCGCTGTACGTGGCCGAGCACATTGCACAACGGGGGGGATCGTCGTGAGCCGCAGTCTGTTGCCTGCCTTGCTGGGGGCCTTGATTCCAGCCGATGCGCCACTGGGCATGCCCAGCGCGGCCGAGATTGATTTCGCAGCCTATGCCGCGCAGCAGGGCGCATGGCCCGAGGTGGATGCGTTTTTGGCACGCCTGCTGGAAGTGGGGCCCGCGCTGGAGCAGTGGCAAGGCATGGACGAGCAGGCCTGCCTGGAGCGTCTTCAGGCCTTTCGGCAGCGGGAACTTCGCCTCTTTTCTTCCTTTTTGACCCAGGTCTTTCGCGCTTATTATTCGTCGCAAGCCGTGCAGCGGCTGATTGGATGCGGCGCGGTCCCGCCCTTTCCCGACGGCAATGTGCTTGCCGATGACGATTGGAGCGTGCTCGAACCGGTTTACGCGCGCGGCTATTGCCGACCTTGAGGGACACCATGTTACTGGCGAACAAGACCGCCGTCGTCACGGGCGCCAATCGCGGCATCGGGCTGGCGATTGTGCGGCTCTTTGCGCAGCAGGGCTGCCACGTGCACGCGGCGGTGCGCACGGTTGATGACGCCTTTGCCGGCCTGGCGGCGCAGTGGTCCCAGGAATACGGTGTCAAGGTCACGCCCCTGGCGCTGGACCTGTCCAGCGAGGACTCGGTCAAGGCCGCGGTGCGCAGCCTGGCGGCCGCTGGCCCTTTGGATGTGCTGGTGAACAACGCCGGTGTGGCCAGCGGCGCGCTGGCGCAAATGACGCCCATGGCCGACATGCGGCGCCTGTTCGAAGTGAATTTCTTTGCCCCCATCGCCTTGACCCAGGGCGTCAGCCGGATCATGGCGCGCAGGCGCAGCGGCTCGGTGGTTTTCCTGTCGTCGGTGGCGGCGCAGCGCGCCGACCCGGGCACGCTGGCTTATGGTTGCAGCAAGGCGGCGGTGGAGCGTGCGGTCAAAAGCCTGGCCACCGAGCTGGGGGCGGCGAACATCCGCGTCAATGGCATTGCCCCCAATGTCACCCGCACCGACATGGCCGAGCAGATGGACCCGGCCGCGCGCGAGGCGCTGCTGGCGGCGACCGCCTTGCGGCGCATGGGCGAGCCGGACGAGATTGCCAAGGTGGCCTTGTTCCTGGCCAGCGATTTGTCCAGCTATGTGACGGGCCAAATCCTCCATGCCGACGGCGGCATGACTTGAAAGGACCCCCATGCCCGACGCTTCCGAGCTTGCCCGCCTGGCCACCATGGCCCGGACCATGCGCCAGCGCATCCTGGAGATCAGCCACGCCTGCAATCTCTCGGCCCACCTGGGCGGGGGCCTGTCCATGGTGGAGATCATGGCGGTGCTCTACGGCGGTGTGCTGCGGGTGGACCCGGCCAACCCGCGCTGGGCGCAGCGCGACCGCTTCATTCTGAGCAAGGGGCACGGTGTGCTCGGGTACTACGCCGCGCTGCGCACGGCGGGCTTCATCGACGAGGCTACTTTCGCGAGTTTCCAGACCAATGGCAGCGCGCTGATCGCGCACCCGGTGATGAACCTGGACCTGGGGATCGAGTCCTCCAATGGCAGCCTGGGGCAGGGCCTGTCCATGGCGGTGGGTATTGCGCTGGCGGCGCGCAAACGCGGCGCCGCTTACCGCAGCTATGTGCTGCTGGGAGACGGCGAGTGCAACGAAGGCTCGGTTTGGGAGGCGGTGATGTCGGCTGCGCAACTGCGCCTGGGCTCCTTGACCGCCATCGTGGACTACAACCGGCTGCAAAGCGACGGTGCGGCCGAGAACATCATCGATCTGGGCGACTTGGGGCGCAAATTCGGTGAATTTGGCTGGCAGGTGCTGGATGTCGATGGCCATTCGCTGCCCGAGCTGCTGGCCGCGTTTGCCGCTGTGGGGGACGGACGCCCCAAGGCGGTGATTGCGCGCACGGTCAAGGGCAAGGGGATATCCTTCATGGAAAACAACAACGAGTGGCACCACAACCGCCTGACCAAGACGCCCTACGAGGCGGCCCTGGCCGAACTGGGGGAGACGCATGCTGGAAATTAACCCGAGCAATGCGCGCGCGTGGTCCCGCCTGGGCTCGCGCGGCGTTTTCGGCCAGGCGGTGCTGTCCATCGGCGACCGTTATCCGGATCTGATGGTGCTGTCTGCCGACCTGGGCAACTCGTCGGGGCTGGACCGCTTCAAGAGCGCCTACCCGGATAAGTTCCTCAACGTGGGCATTGCCGAGCAAAACCTCATTGGCGTGGCCGCCGGTCTGGCCAAGGAGGGGTTCAATGTGTTTTGCACCTCGTTTGCGCCCTTCATCTCCATGCGCGCCAGCGAGCAGGTGCGCATGAACCTGGGCTACATGGGCATGAACGTCAAGGCCGTGGGCATTGGCAGCGGGGTTTCCATGGCCTTTCTCGGAAATTCCCACTACGGGCTGGAGGACGCCGCCGTGATGCGTTCCATACCCGGGCTCACGGTGGTGTGCCCGGCCGACTGCGGGGAGATCGTCCAGACGGTGTACGCGGCCGCTGAGTTCGAGGGGCCGATGTACATCCGGCTGACCGGGGCGGTGAACAACCCGCCGGTCTATACCGCAGACTACGAATTCCGCATTGGCAAGGCGATCACGCTGCGCGAGGGCCGCGACGTGGCCCTGGTGGCCAGCGGCAGCATGGTGTACGAGGCGCTGCAGGCGGCGCAGGCGCTGGAGCAGCAGGGCATCAGCGCGCAGGTGCTGAACATGCACACCCTCAAGCCGCTGGACACCGAGGCCCTGGACGCCCTGTTTCGCGCGTTCTCCCATATCGTGACGGTGGAGGAGCACTCGGTCATCGGTGGTTTGGGAAGCGCCGTGGCGGAGTACAAGGCGGGTTTTCGCCACGCACCCGCGCAACGCATACTCGGTTTGCCAGACGCCTTCGGCAAGGCTGGTGAATACCGCTACCTGCTGGAGAAGTACGGGCTGACGGGGGCGGGCATCGCCGCGTCGGTGGCGGAATTCCTGCGGACCCCCCAGCGGTGACGGGCGTGGCTGTGCGGATATTCGTTCCCCCGGGGCACTTCACCATCACGGCGCGTTTCAGCGCGGCGGAGTTGGGCGCGGCGGGGGTCGAGGTGGTGGACGACCCTGGTGCGGCCGACGTGGTGGTGGCGGCGCTGGTGGAAGAGCTGCTGCCCTACATGCAGCAATACCGCCGCGACAAGCATTACCTGGTGTGGTGCGACGAGCCCTTGTGGTCCATGATCTACCAGCGGGTGGACCGCCACCAGAACGCGTTCGTCCTGCCGGGTGAATCGCTGCAGGAGAGGGCTTACGTGGTGGTGGAGGCCATGAACTGCTTCACCGGGAACGTGCTGTTCTGCAACCACCACTTTTTGCTCGACATCTACCAGCTCGACGCTGCCAGCCTGGAGCGCCATGCGGGCATGAACCCCGCAGCGCTGCCCCCGGCAGGGGCGCGCCGCGTGGCGGCGTTTCTGACCTACCGCAACGGGGGGCTCTGGAATTTCCGCCACCCCAGTGGCGTGTACGGGCTCAATACCCTGCGCTCGCGCATTGCCCTGGAGGGGCGCCTGTTTGGGCAGGTGGACGTGTACGGGCAGGGCTGGCCGCACAACCTGGCGCTGGCCGAGGACGCGGCCCTGCCGGGCGAGGACGTGTTCGCACAGAAGATACGCCAGTACGGGCGCTACAAATTTGCCCTGTGCCTGGAAAACACCTGGTCGCCGTACTACGTGACGGAAAAAATTTGGCAGGCCATTCTGGCTGGGTGTCTGCCGATCTACCATGCCGGCCCCCAGCACACGATCTACCAGGACTTTGCGGGTGGCTCCTTCATTGACAACCACGACTTCGAGCACCCCACCGATGTGCTGGATTTCGTGAACCGCATGGACGAGGGCGAATTCAACCGGCGCATGGCCTTGTGCCGTGAAAGCCTGTTTCAAGCCGTGCGGCTTTCGCGCAGCGGGCAGGCACCGCGCCGTCTGCAACTGCAGAAGTTCGCTGAGCGCGTGGCCGCCCTGGTGTGAGGCTCGGCGTTCCATGTTCCAGTTCAACCGCTACCAACACCCCGACGAAGTGCCCGAGTTGCACGCGGGGCTGAATGCGCTGTGCGCCCATTACGAGCAGTTCCACGACCATGCGTTCATGGCCCGCCGCGCCCTGGACCTGCTGGAGCGCCACCCGGGCAGCCTCAAGCTTCTTTTGGTGAATCTGCGCCTGCAACTGTGGTGCCAGGAGGGCGAAGGCCCCCACCTGGGTGTGGAGGCGATGGCGCCGGTGCTGCGAACGGCGCTGGAGCGGCGGCTGGGGTCGGCCTTGGCGCATTTCGCGCAGCAGGAAATCCTGGGTGTTCTGGGGGAGGCGGGCGCAGCCGCCCTGGCGCCGGGCCTGGAGCAACTGGAGTCGGCGCGCCGCGTCCAGGCCCGCGTTGGCCACGCGGGGCTGCTGGCGCAGGCCGAGCGGCCCTTGGGGCGGGACGCCGGGGCCAAGCCGGCAATCTACTTTCTGCCTGCGGCCTCGGGCTTCTTTTCCACGCTGGAAAACGTGCTGTTGATGGCCTTCTACACCGAGCTGTGTGGCGGGCGGCTGGTGCTGGCGCCCCAGCGCTACTGGTGGCGCTACGGGCTTGCGTTTGACGCGATCTTTGGCGACCTGTTCGAGATCGCCGACGAATCGCAGTCGGCCGGGGTGAACTGGTATACCCGCGACAGCGTGGCGCAGTGGCTGGCGCAGGCCGGGGCGGAGGTCCAGGGGCGATTCTTTGATTACAAGTGCCAGTGCTATCCGCAGCTATTCGACGCCATCGCCGATTTCTTGCGCCAATTTCCCGACGATGCGAGCCTGGAGGCGCAGGGCTTTATCGCCTTCTTGCGGGGCGGAGACAAGTTTTCCCAGGAAACCGTGGCCTTTCCGCATCGCCTGATCGAATCCATGCTCGACGCCGCCGTGCAGCGCCATGGGAGCGTGCAGCTGCTGTCCGACGATTGGCGTCTGGCCGAATCCCTGGCACGGGTTTTTCCAGGGGTGCGCAACATCACCCAGCCCAGCAGCCAGGGGCACCAGTTCGCCAGCCATGTCACGGCCGAGGACGTGCTCAAGATCCTGCGCAATTTCCATGCGCTGTGCACCTGTGCTGTCAGCGCGGGCTGCCCCTCGTCGAACCTGGTCAATGCGGCGAATGTGGTCCGTTTGGTGCGCGGGCGGGAGGTGCTGGTGTCACGCCTGTTCCCGGTGCCTGCCTATCTGTTGCTGTAGGCGGCGTGGGGGCGCCGCCGTGTGCGGGGGCGGGCCGCCCTCAGGCCCGTAGCGCGTCTTTGGCGTTGCCAAGTTGCTGGGCGCGCCACATGGCGGTGTAGGCTGCCTCCAGGTGGCGGCAGAAGCCTTCGGTGTCGAGCAGGGTATTGGTGCCGCTGGCAGGGACGATGCGCGCCTTGACGTCCTGGAGCGCCTGCGGGTCCAGCGCCAGCTTTAGCGCCAACGCCTCGTACTCTTCCAACGAATGGGTGGCCAGCTCTGGCACCCCGGCCGCACACACCAGCCCACCGGCCACGCGGCTGGGGAAGGCATTGCCCATGCAGGTGACCACCGGCAGCCCCGCCATCAGCGCGTCGGCGGCGGTGGTGTGGGCGTTGTAGGGGTGGGTGTCCAGAAACAGGGTGGCCTGGCGGTAGCGCGCCAGGTGGTCTTCCACCCGGGGCACGCGCTCGGCGAAGACCAGGCGCGCCGGATCGATGCCGCGCGCCTGCGCCTCCTTGCGCAGGTTGGTGCGCACGGCTTCGCCGCGTGACACCAGCCACAGGGCGCTGCCCGGCACCTGGTGCAGCAGGCGCATCCAGATATCGAACATATAGGGCGTGATCTTGTAGTCGTGGCTGAAGGAGCAGAACACCACGCCTTCGTCTGGCAAGCCGCATTCGGCGCGCGTGGGGGTGCGCTCGGCGATCTGCACGCTGTTGTCGGTGGGCAGGTAGGTGTCGGGCAGGTACACCACCTTCTCGTCGTAACAGTGCTGCTGCTCGGGCGGGATGATGTGCGGGTCGGCCAGGATGTAGTCGTAGTAGCCGACCCCCATGGTGCCGGGGTAGCCCAGGTAGTTCACCTGCACCGGGGCTGCGTGGTACGAGAACAGGTCGGTGCGCGTGTCCGAGGTGTAGCCGCCCAGGTCCACCGCAATGTCCACCTCCAGCGAGCGCATGAGCTGGGCGATGTGCAGCGATGTTTGGTCGCGCACGTCGATGAACTGGTCGAAGGCCTGGAGCATGCGCGCGCGCAGGCGGCTGCCATCGTCAATGCCCAGCGAGAGCGCGATGGTTTCAAAGCGGTTCTTGTCGTGGTGCTCGAACACCCCGGCCATCAGGTGCCCGACCGGGTGCTCGCGCAAGTCGGGCGAGATGTAGGCGATGCGGATCTTGCGGTGCCGGTAGCGCTCGCCTTGCCACAGCGCCACCGGGCGCGGCGGATTGTGGTGCTGGGCAAAGATGCGCGCGCAGGTCTGGTGGTCCCGGGCGTCGTCGGAAATCGCCATGAAGGCCAGGGACTTGCACACCCGCTGGCCCGCACGCACGCCGTCGATGATGCGCGGGCGCAGATCGGTCCAGCCGCTCCAGTCGCAGATGTGCATCTGCTCGTACAACAGCAGGCCCAGCCCGTATTCGTAGTCCGCTTGCACCTCCAATAGGCGCCGGAACATGCCGATGGCGGCGTCGCTTTGCTTGAACTCGGTGAGCAGGATGCCGCAGTTGCCCAGGGCGGCGGCATGGTTGGGGTTGAGGGTGAGGATCTGGTTGAAGCGTTCCAGCGCTTCCTTGTGGCGGAACATGCCGCGCAGCAGGGCGCCGCTGTTGAGCAGCACCTCCTGGGACGTGGGGTCGATCACCAGGGCGTTGTCGTAGCAGCGCAAGGCGTTCTCCTTGTCGCCCGCCGACTGCAACACATTGGCGTAGAGGTACCACAGCGGCGCAAAGCCCTGGTTTGCCTGGGTGCCCTGGGCGCACAGGCGCGCGGCCTCCCCCAGATGGCCCTCGTTGAGGCGGATCAGGGCCAGGGAATAGAGCGCATGCGGGTCGTTGGGGGCCTGCTGCAGCACCTGCCCAAACAGCGCGGCCGCCCCCACGGCGTCGCCCTGGTTTTGTTTCTCTATGCCTTGGAGCAGCAGGTCTTGGAGTGTCATGCTGGAAGAGGGTGTTTGCTATAAAAAAGATAGCTATATATGTCCATTCTATGCGGGCCAGGTGCCATTTTTGTTCTAAAAAAAGCGGGGGTCGGCACTACACCTGCATGTTCATGATATCGGTGTAGGCCTGCACCATGCGGTTGCGCACGTGCAGCGTGGCCTGGAAACCGATCTGCGCTTTCTGGATCGCCACCATGGTTTCTTCCAGGCTCACGGCCGGGTTGTCCATCTGCACCTCGCGCTGCATCGTGGTGGCCTGGTTTTGTGCGCTGCTGACCGAGCGCAGCGCATCTTGCAAGGCGGTGGAGAAGCCGCCGCTGGCCGCGGCGGGTGCGGTGGTGTTGGCGGCGCGGGCACCCGTCAGCGCGCTGTTGCGCAGTGCGCTTTGCACCGACACCGGGCTGAGTTTGAGGTCCATGGCGGGCTGTATCCCAAGATGCGATGGTGCCAATGCTAGGCAGGCGCTGGCGCGTGAAAGGGGGGAATTGGCGGGTGAAGGCGGTGTTTTTGGCGCCAACGCCCAGTGAAGCGGGCCGAATAATCGGTACGTCGGGCGTGGAATGCGCCCTCTGACCAGCCCTGCCGTCCGGACACACACCATGCAAGCCGTTGCCACCCTGTCTGAGTCCCCCAGCCTGGTCCAGCGCGTTGCTGCGCTGGACCGCGGCCAGCGCATGCGCCTGGCCCTGGGGGTGGTGCTGTTCGTTGCCATTGCGGTGGCGGGTCTGGTCATGGGACGCCAGGCCGAATGGCGCGTGCTCTATGCCAACCTGGCGGACAAGGACGGCGGTACCGTCGTGGCCCAGTTGGCCACGCTCAATGTGCCCTACAAGTACACCGAGGGCGGCAGCGCCATCCTGGTCCCCGCCGACCGGGTGCACGACGTGCGCCTCAAGCTCGCCGCCATGGGCCTGCCCAAAGGGGCCGTGGGCGGCTTCGAGACGATGGAGGCGAGCCGCTTCGGCATGACCCAGTTCCAGGAGCGGCTCACCTTCCAGCGCGGTCTGGAGGGCGAATTGACCCGCTCCATCATGTCGGTGGCCTCGGTGTCCAATGCCCGCGTGCATCTGGCGCTGCCCAACCAGAATGGATTTTTCCGCGAGCAGCAAAAGCCCTCGGCCTCGGTGCTGTTGAGCCTGCACCCGGGGCGCAGTCTGGACAAGCAGCAGATTGCCGGCATCGTGCACCTGGTGGCTTCCAGCGTGCCGGAGATGAGTCCGTCGGCCGTGAGCGTGCTCGACGACACCGGCAAACTGCTGTCCATGCCCGCAGACCAGAGCGGTGCGCCCCTGGGGGCCGATGCCGAGCAACTGCAGTATGCGCAGCAGATCGAGCAGCTCTATGCCAAGCGCATCATCGACATCCTGGAGCCGCTGGTGGGCAAGAGCAATGTGCGCGCCCAGGTCACGGCCGAACTCGATTTTTCGCAGACCGAGCAGACCACCGAGTCGCACCGCCCCAACCAGACGCCCGACGCCAGCGCCGTGCGCAGCCAGCAGATCGTGGAAAGCGGCCCCGGTGCGCTGGGCGCCCAGCCCGCCGGTGTGCCCGGCGCCACCAGCAACCAACCCGGTGCGACCGCCGCCGCCCCGGTCAACGCCCCGGCGCAGACCCTGGCCGCCGCAGGCACCAGCCAGGGCGCCCAGGGCAACTCCAAGCGCGAATCCATCACCAACTACGAGGTGGACAAGACAGTGCGCGTGGTGCGCGGTGCCACGGGGCTGGTCAAACGGGTCAACGCCGCGGTCGTGGTGAACAACCAGACGATCACCGACGAAAAAGGCAAGACCAGCGTCACCCCCCTGAGCGAGGCCCAGATCGAGAAGATGACCGCCCTGGTGCGCGAGGCGGTCGGCTTCAGCAAGGAGCGCGGCGATTCCGTCAACCTCGTCAACGCCGCCTTTGTGGCGACCAAGGAGGAGGTGGTCGAAGTGCCCCTGTGGCGCCAGCCCGAGGTGCAGGAACTGACCCGCTCGCTGGCCTGGCCGCTGGGTATGGTGGCGCTGGCGGCGATCGTCTTCTTCGGCGCCATCAAGCCCGCCCTGGGCAACATGATGAAGCCCGTGGCCATGGTCCCGGTGGGCGCCGGCGAGTTCCCGCAGCTCGATGCCCTGGAAAGCGAAGTGCCCGACCGGCCGCAACTGCTGCCCGTCAGCCCCGCGCAGGAGGCCGCGCAGGTCAGCGCCGCCGAGCTGCGCCTGGAAGACGCACGCAAGCTCACCCGCGACAACCCGGCGGCGGTGGCCAACATCGTCAAGGCCTGGATCAACGGCGAAAACCCTGCAGTCTAGGGCGCAGCGGCGCACAATACCACCATGCCAAACGACGACGGACTTCAGGATGCTGCCATCCTCATGATGTCTCTGGGCGAAGCCGAGGCATCCGAGGTGTTCAAACATCTGTCACCCAAGGAGGTGCAGAAGCTGGGCGAAGCCATTGCCAAGACCACCCAGCTCACCCGCGAGCGGGTGGACGAGGTGGTGGGTCGCTTCACGGGCGTGGCGGCGTCGCAGAGCCTGCTGGTGTCGAATTCTGGCGAGTATGTGCGCTCGGTGCTCAAGCTGGCCCTGGGCGACGACAAGGCGGCCCTGCTGATCGACCGCATCCTGCAGGGGGGGGACGTCTCCGGCATCGAGAGCCTGAAGTGGATGGACCCCCTGGCCGTGGCCGAGCTGCTGCGCAACGAGCACCCCCAGATTGTTTCCGCCATCTTGGTGCATCTGGACTACGACCAGGCCGCCGACGTGCTCAAGCACCTGAGCGAACGCCAGCGCAACGAGGTCATGCTGCGCGTGGCCACCATGGAGGGCATCCAGCCCACCGCGCTCAAGGACCTCAACGAGGTGCTGTTCAAGGTGCTGGCCGGCGGCGACAAGATCCGCAAGTCCTCGCTCGGCGGCGTCAAGGCCGCTGCCGAGATGATCAACCTCATGGGTACCGCCATCGAAGGCACCGTGATCGAATCCATCCGCAGCCACGACCCCGATCTGGCGCAAAAGATCATGGACAAGATGTTCGTCTTCGACGACCTGCTCAAGCTCGACGACAAGGCCATCCAGATGGTGCTCAAGGAAGTGTCCTCCGACGTGCTGGTGGTGGCGCTCAAGGGGGCCCAACCCGAGCTCAAGGAGAAGATTCTGTCCAACATGTCCTCGCGCGCGGCCGAATCCCTGCGCGAAGACCTCGAATCGCGCGGCCCCATGCGCCTGTCCGAAGTCGAGGCGCAGCAGAAGGAAATTCTCAAAACCGTGCGCCGCCTGGCCGACGAAGGCCAGATCGTCCTGGGAGGGGGTGGCGCCGAAGACGCCATGGTCTGACCTATGCCGCGCAGCTCCTCGTCCAAATTCATCCCCAACGAATCCATCGACCAGGTGGCCGACTGGTCGTTCGCGGCGGTGGACACCCATGCCGACCGTTTCGCCGCGCGCGTGCGGGCGCAGGAAGAACAGCTGGCCCAGGAGCGCGACATCCGGCTGCGCGAAGAAGGCTTTTCGCAGGGCTACTCCGAGGGTTTTGAAAAAGGCTATGCGCAAGGGGTGCTGGAGGGGGAGCAGAAACTCCAGGACTACATCGCCGGCCAGGGGCACCAGGCCAGCGCCGCCATGGCCGACCTGTACGAAAGCGTGCAAGCCCAACTCGTGGCGCGCGAGCAGTCCATGGCCCAGGGGGTGCTTGAGCTGGCATGCGACATCGCTCGCCAGGTGCTGTGCCAGGAGCTGCGCGCCAACCCCGACGTGCTGCGCCCCGTGGTGCAGGAGGCCTTGGGCCTGCTGATGCAGGACAGCCAGAGCGTGCGCCTGCGCTTGCATCCCCTGGACGCCGACATGTTGGGCGCCGGGCTGGAGCAGCGCTTTGCCAGCGCCAGCCTGCAGGTGGTGGTGGACGACAGCATCACCCCCGGGGGCTGCGTGCTCGAAAGCGCGGGCACCGTGGTCGACGCCACCGTGCAGCGCCGCTGGCAGCGGGTGGTCGCCTCGCTGGGGCTGGAGCAGACCTGGGAGCCGCACGATGCAGGCACTTGAGTTGAACCAGGGCTGGTCCGATTTCTGGAACGTGGCGCGCGCCAGCGTGCGGCGCCAGCAGGCGCTGGAGCTGCGCGGCACGCTCGAGCGCCTCACCGGCCTGGTGCTCGAGACCAACGGCCTGCGGGTTCCGGTCGGATCGCAGTGCCTGGTGCAGACGCCGGGCAAGGCCCCGGTGCTGGCCGAAGTGGTCGGGTTCCATGGGCGGCGCGCCTACCTCATGCCTGCCGGCAACGTGCAGGGCCTGGCCAGCGGCGCCACCGTGGCCACCGCGCCTGCCTATGTCGCCCGCCCCCGCCTGGGGGATGTGCCGGGGCAGACGCCCCAGCACGAAGCCGGGGCCCTGCGCCTGCCCTTGGGGCCCGGTCTGCTTGGGCGCGTGGTCGATTCCCAGGGCCAGCCGCTGGACGCGGCCGGCCCGCTGCGCGACGTCGAATCGCGCGCCCTGGACCACACCCCGATCAACGCCATGCACCGCGCCCCGGTGCGCCAGCCGCTCGACACCGGGGTACGCGCCATCAACGGCCTGCTCACCGTCGGGCGCGGCCAGCGCCTGGGCCTGTTCGCCGGCTCCGGGGTGGGCAAGAGCGTATTGCTGGGCATGATGGCGCGCTACACCGAGGCCGACGTGATCGTGGTCGGTCTGGTCGGCGAGCGCGGGCGCGAGGTCAAGGAATTCATCGAAGACATCCTGGGCCCAGAGGGCCTGGCACGCGCCGTGGTGGTGGCCGCTCCCGCCGACGCGCCGCCGCTGCTGCGCATGCAGGGCGCCACCTACGCCACCGGCGTGGCCGAGTACTTCCGCGACCAGGGCAAGCACGTTCTGCTGCTGATGGATTCCCTCACCCGCTACGCCATGGCGCAGCGCGAAATCGCGCTGGCCGTGGGCGAGCCCCCCGCCACCAAGGGCTACCCGCCCTCGTGCTTTTCCAAGCTGCCGCAGTTGGTCGAACGCAGCGGTAACGGCATCCATGGCCGCGGCTCCATCACCGCGTTCTACACCGTGCTCACCGAGGGCGACGACCAGCAGGACCCGATCGCCGACGCCGCGCGTGCCATCCTGGACGGCCACATCGTGTTGTCGCGCGCCCTGGCCGAGTCCGGGCATTACCCCGCCATCGACGTCGAACAATCCGCATCCCGCGTCATGCACAACGTTGTCTCCAAGGACCATTTCGACCTGGCGCGCCAGTTCAAGGCCGCCTACTCGCGCTACCAGCGCGGTCACGACCTGATCCAGATCGGTGCCTATGTGCCCGGCTCGGACGCCGGGCTGGACGAGGCCATCGCCCTGCACGAAGGCATGGTCCGGTTCCTGCAGCAGGACATGCACGACAGTGCGCCGCTGCAGCACGTCGCGCAGCGGCTGGCCCACAGCCTCGGGCGTGGCCTGGCCATGGAGGGTGAATGAACATGTCCACCCATGCCGCGCTCCAGCTCGCCATCGCCGTGGCGCAACGCCAGCGCGATGCCATGCGCGTGCAGCTGCATGATCGCCAGTTGGCCCTGCATGCAGCGCGTGAGCAGTTGTCCCAGCTCCAGTCCTACGCCACCCAGTCCGACGCCCGCATGGTGCACCAGGGCGCGAGCTGGAGCAGCATGGAGGCCGCCCGCCACCACTTCCAGTTCATGCAGCGCCTGCAGCAGGCCATGGGTTTGCAGACCCATGCCGTGGAACGCGCTGTGCGGCTCGAAGAGGACGCGCTGCGCCAACTGGCCCAGGCGCAGACACGGGTCAAGGCGCTCGAAACCCTGTTGCAGCAGCGTGTGCAGCAGGCCAGGGCGCGCGTGCACAAGCGCGAGCAGGCCGCCACCGATGAAATCGCCCTGCAGGCGTTTGTGCGCCGCAGCCCCGCATCCTCCATGGGAGAGTATGAATGGCAATAGAAGCACTTCCCAGCGCCCCCACGGGCGACAAGGTTGGCGGACCGAAACCCGGTCCCAACCCCCACAAGGCAGGGGCGCGCCAGGCGCCGCATTTCGCCATGGCATTGGAAAGCCTGCTGGGCGATGGCATGGATGCCCCCGCGGATGCGGACCCCAGCGGCTCCAAGGGCGTCGCGGCCCTGGCTGCGTCCGGCGACCCGGGCCCGGCCCTGGGCACCGGCCTGGCCAGCCCAGACCTTCCCGCGCCGACAAGGCCTGCAGACGCCGCGGGTGCGCAAGGCGGTAGCGGCCCGGGTGTGTCACAGGGCGGCACCCAGGCCGGCCTCATGCCTGCATCCTCGACCGCTGCGCCGGCCCGCGATGGGGGGGCGCCCCCCTCCCTGACCGACCCCGCCGGTGCCGACCCCCTGGCGGGCGTTGCGCAGGCGGGGCCCGATGCACAGGCCGCTCTGGCCAGCCCAGCCGCCCCGGGGCCTCAGCGGCGCCCGGGCACGGCCCTGCGCGCAGGCTCGGCGGCTGACCGCGCCGTGCCCCAGCACTGGTCCTTCATGGCCACACGGGAAATAGCCCAGGCCAGCGCGGCACGTGGGGGCACTGCCATGGCCTCGGGAGGGGCGGACATGGGCGCTGCGCGCCCCCTGTCCGCCGCAGGTGTTCAAGTGCTGAGCGCTTCCTTCGAGGAAGCCCGGGAGGCCGAACCGGCGGGTGCGGCCATCCTCTCCACACTGGCATTTGCCGGCGAGGCCGGTGCGCGCCGCGCTATCCGCACCGAAGCCAGGGTGGACGCGGCCCAGGCGCCCCCGGGGGCCGATTCACTGGGGGCGTCGGGCGAAGCCGGGCCGCTGGGCGCAGGCCCCGCCCAGCCCGCCGCTGCCGATGCATCCGCGTCGGCAGCGCCCGAGGAGACTCTGGTGGCGCCCCACTGGAGCGCGGATGCCGGCAAGGAGACCCAGTTGCGCATCCAGGACATGCCGGGCGGCCCCCTGGATGTGCGTATCCAGCTCAGTGGCAACGACGCCAGTGTCGGATTCTCCAGCGCCGAGAACGCCACCCGGGCGGCTTTGGCCGACTCCAGCGCCGCCTTGTCGGAGCTGCTGCTTCAGGAGGGCATCCGCCTGGTCGACGTATCGGTACAGGCCGGTCTGGGCGGTTCCGCCCAGCAGCAGCAGCCCGCGTCGCCGGGCGCGGGGGGGGAGCCCTCTGCCGGGCCCCGCCGGGGCGTGGACGCCGCCGAGGCTGCTGCCAATGCAGGAACCGGCGGCCGTGCCACCCGCGCCAGCCCGGGGCGGCTGGATGTTTTTGTATAGTGGCCCATGGTCGCAGACCGCCCCCCACCCACACTCGCCCAAGAAAGGCTTAGTCGATGTCAGCCAAAGCGGAAACAGCCCCGGCTCCGGCCGCACCGGCCAAAAGCAAGAAACTGCTCATCATCATCGTGGCCGCCGTGCTGCTGCTGGTGGTGGCAGGCGCCGGAGCCTTCATGTTTCTCAAGAACCGGAATGCCGTGGACGATGAGGAGGGCGGTGCAGCGCATGAAAAACCCGCGGCGCACGCCAAACCGACCGCTCCGCCGGTGTACCTGCCCATCGACAACATGGTGGTGAACCTGGCCGACCCCGGCGGCGAGCGTGTCGCGCAGGTCGGCATCACCCTGGAGGTGCTCAGCGCCGAAGCCGCCACCTCCGTCAAGGCCTACATGCCCACCATTCGCAGCGGCATTCTGCTGCTGATCTCCAAACGCACCGCCGATGAACTGCTCTCGGCCGAAGGCAAGGAAAAGCTCGCCGCAGACATCCTGCACGAAACCTCCCTGCCCTTTGGCGGCGGGGAAGAGGAGGAAGAAGAGCCGCCCGTGAAAAAGGGCAAGAAGGCGAAGAAACCTGCGGTTCAATACCCGGTGGTGAAGGTGCTTTTTTCATCCTTCATCGTGCAGTGATGGAGTGAGCCCATGAGCGAGTCCTTTCTTTCCCAAGAAGAAGTCGATGCCCTGCTGGAGGGGGTCACCGGCGAGAGCCAGAAGGCGGTGGAGGAAACCGCCGAGCATGGGGAGGTTCGCCCGTACAACATCTCCAGCCAGGAACGCATCGTGCGTGGGCGCATGCCCACCATGGAGATCGTCAATGAGCGTTTTGCGCGTAATCTGCGGGTGGGCCTGTTCAACTTCATCCGGCGCAGCCCCGAGATCTCGGTCGGGTCGGTCGTGGTGCAACGCTACAGCGCCTTCTTGCGCGAGCTGGCGGTGCCCACCAACTTCAATATCGTCGCCATCCGCCCCCTGCGCGGCAGTGGCATGGTGGTGTGCGAACCCACCCTGGTGTTCGGCGTCATAGACACCCTTTACGGGGGCTCCGGCAAATACCAGACCCGCATCGAAGGGCGCGACTTTTCCGCCACCGAGCAGCGGGTCATCAACCGTCTGGTGGACGTGATCGTCGCCGAGTACAAAAAGGCCTGGCGCGGCATCTACCCGCTCGAGCTGGAGTACCAGCGCTCCGAAATGCAGCCGCAGTTCGCCAACATCGCCACCCCCAGCGAGATCGTCATCGCGACCTCCTTTCAGCTGGAAATCGGCGACATCTCCGGCGCCATCCACTTCTGCTTCCCCTATTCCACGCTGGAACCCATCCGCGACGTGCTGTACTCCTCCACCCAGGGCGACTCGATCGAGGTGGACCGGCGCTGGGTGAATGTGCTCACGCGCGAAATCCAGGCCGCCGAAGTCACCCTGGTAGCCCAGTTTGCCAAGGCCGATGCCACCATCGAACAACTGCTGGGGCTCAAGAAAGGGGACTTCATCGAGCTGGAAAAACCGCAGACGATTCAGGCGACAATCGACGGCGTTCCCGTCTTCGAGTGCTATTACGGCACCCACAACGCGAAATACGCCATCCGCATTGAAAAGGCGTTGCGGGGCAACGACCAGAACTGGATAGGAGAGCGCAATG
Organism: Rhodoferax sp.; assembly: GCA_052390055.1. Lineage (GTDB taxonomy): Bacteria > Pseudomonadota > Gammaproteobacteria > Burkholderiales > Burkholderiaceae_C > Allorhodoferax. Next base: position 75,522 of record JBQTHH010000022.1, on the reverse strand, counting down.
GCATCTGATGACAAACCCGACGAATCCGCCGCCGACGATGGCATGGCGGATTGGGCCGAGGCCCTGTTGGAGCAGAAGTCTGCGGAATCCGGCGCTGGCCCAGACCCCGCAGGCGGGGTGCTTGCCGGGGGGGATGCGCCGCGCCCCTTCTCCCAGATGGGCCCCGCGCCCGAAGCCCCGGTCAACGACATCAACATGGTGCTGGACATACCGGTCCAGCTTTCGGTGGAGCTGGGACGCACCAAGGTGCCCATCAAACACATTCTGCAATTGGGCCAGGGCTCGGTCGTCGAGCTCGATGCCCTGGCGGGCGAGCCGATGGACGTACTCGTCAACGGGTACCTGATCGCCCAGGGCGAGGTGGTTGTCGTCAACGACAAATTCGGTATCCGCCTGACCGACGTGGTAACGCCCTCGGAGCGTTTGCGCAGAGTGAGCAAGAGCTGAAACGGGATGAATACGTCGTGGTGGCCGTGGCTGTTCATGGTGCTGGGCATCGCCTGCATACCCTGGCTGGTGCGCAAGGCGCAGCAGCACGGAGCCCTGCCGCGCCGCCCGGGGGGGCACACCCAGGTGCTGTCCGCCTGCCCGGTGGGGCCGCAGCAACAGGTGGTCACGGTCAAAATTGCCTGCGGTGAACGCAGCGCGGTTCTCGTGCTGGGGGTCACTCCCTCCAGCGTGCACTGCCTGCACCGCTGGGAAGATAGTGCCGCCGTAGCGCTGGGGGGCGATGCCGTGGTGGCCACGGCAGTAGCCCCGCCGGAAGGAGCAGTGTGATGCGGATGCCATGGCGGGCGAACTCCAGGCGGGCGGTGCGGGGGCGGATCGCGCCCTGGGTGGCCGTGCTTGGCGCGTGCTGGGCATGTGCCGCGCAGGCCCAGCAGGCCGCGCCCGCCCTGCCTTTGCTGGTGGGCAGCGGCGATGGCGCCAGCAGCTATTCGGTTCCGATCCAGACCCTGCTGTTTTTTACCGCCCTGTCGTTCCTGCCTGCGGTGCTGCTCATGATGACGGGCTTCACCCGCATCGTCATCGTGCTGTCCCTGTTGCGCCAGGCCCTGGGCACGCAGTCCGCGCCGCCCAACCAGGTCATCATCGGCCTGTCCTTGTTTCTGACCTTTTTTGTCATGGGGCCGACCCTGGACAAGGTCTATACCGAGGCCTACCAGCCCTATGCCGCGGGTGCGATCGGCTTTGAACAGGCGCTGGACAAGGCCCAGGCGCCCATGCGCAGCTTCATGGTCAAGCAGACGCGGCAATCGGACTTCGCCCTGTTCGCGCGACTGGCCAAGCTCGATGCCAACGCCAGCGCCCAGACCGCACCCATGCGGGTGCTGGTGCCGGCCTTTGTCATCAGCGAACTCAAGTCCGCGTTCCAGATCGGGTTCATGATCTTCATTCCCTTCCTGGTCATCGACATCGTGGTGGCCAGCGTTTTGATGTCGCTGGGGATGATGATGCTGTCCCCCGTGCTGGTGGCCTTGCCCTTCAAGCTCATGCTGTTCGTCCTGGCCGATGGCTGGAACCTGCTGATCGGCTCGCTGGCTGCCAGCTTCGTCACCTGAGGTGGTCCACCATGAATGCCCAGGTCGTTCTCACGTTTGGTCAGGAAGCCCTGCTCATGCTGCTGATGGTGGCATCTCCGGTGCTGGGGACCGCCCTGGTGGTTGGGTTGGTGGTGAGCCTGTTTCAGGCCATCACGCAGATCCACGAAGCCACCCTGGCATTCGTCCCCAAGCTGGTGGCGGTGATCGCCGTGTTTGCCATGGCCGGGCCGTGGATGCTGACCATGCTGGTCGAATACCTGCGCCGGACCCTGGAGCTGATCCCGACGCTGGTGACCTGAGCGTCCCATGAACTGGCATTGACGTGCTCACCTTCAACGAGGCCGAGATCACCGCCTGGCTGGCCCCCCTGGTGTGGCCCTTCCTGCGCATTCTGGCCCTGTTCAGCGTGGTGCCGGTGCTGTCCTCGCGCGCGGTGCCTGTGCGCGTCAAGATCGGTCTGGCCTTCCTGATTGCGCTGGCGGTCTCCGGGGTCTTGCCCGACGCGCCCATGATCGGGCTGAGCGACTCCAGGGCCCTGGAGGCCGTGGCGCAGCAGCTCACGGTGGGTATTTGCATGGGGCTGGCGGTGCGTTTCATCTTCGCCGCCATGGAACTGGCGGGCGAGGTGATCGGCTTCCAGATGGGATTGAACTTCGCTGCGTTTTTCGACCCCACGATCAACAGCCAGTCCAGCGCCATGGCCCGCTTTTTTGGTCAGATCACTTTGCTGCTGTTCGTTGTCAGCGGCGGGCACCTGATGGTGGTGGTGGCCGTGGTCAAGAGCTTCGAGACCTTCCCGGTCGATGGGGGCTTCTTGCACACGCTGCAGCGCTTGCAACTGCACGTTCTGGGGGCCGAGATATTCGCCTCGGCCCTGTGGATCGCCCTTCCCGTCATGGGCATGCTGCTGTTCGCCAATCTGGCGCTGGGCGTGATTTCGCGGGTGGCGCCCCAAATGAACATCTTTGCCGTCGGCTTCCCGTTGACCCTGGTGATCGGGATCCTCGGGGTGGCCCTGACCTTGCCTGCCCTGGATGGGCCCTTCATGCGCCTGCTGGAGCGCATGCTGGCCCTGTTTGGTTAGGAGCGTGGGTGGGGCGCAGCTTCAGATGAGCCCATTGCGGAGCGCATATACCGCGATGTCGGCGTTGGAGGACAGGTGCAGCTTCTCCATCAGGCGGGCGCGGTAGACGCTCACGGTTTTCGGGCTCAGCATCAGTTCTTCGGCAATGTCTGACAGCTTCTTGCCCGCAGCAATCTTCAGCAGCGTCTGCAGCTCGCGCTCGGACAGGAGGTCGTGCAAGGCCTGGGTGGGCGGGGCCTGCAGGTTCGCCACCAGCATTTCCGACACCTCGGGGGTGAGGTACTTGCGGTTTTGCCCCAGCGTACGCACGGCACTCACGATGTCCTGCGGGTGCGCTGTCTTGTTCAGGTAACCATAGGCGCCGGCCTTGAGGCAGCGCATGGCGAATTGGTCCGCCTCGTACATGGAAACCACCAGTGTGCGGATGTGCGGGTCGCTGTCCTTCAGGGCAACCAGCACCTCCAGGCCGTTGCGGTCGGGCAGGTTCAGGTCCAGCACCAGCACGTCGCAGGCGGTCTCCCGGAGCACGGAGCGAAGCCCGGCGTAATTTTCCGCTTCGGCCCGCACCCGGATGTCGGTGGCCTCGCACAGGGTTTCGCGCAAGCCCCTGCGGATCATCGCGTGGTCATCGCACAGCACAACATCGATCATGGGGCATCCGTTTCATCAGGCGCGGCTCGCCCATTCAGGGGAATTGTCAGGGTCAACGCAAGCCCACGCCCGCTGGGGCCGACACCGATGTCGATCCATCCCCCCACGGCATGGGCCCGCTCCGCCAGGCCCTGCAGACCAAAGGAGCCCTGCTTGTTGCGCTCCTGCACGCTGCATCCCTTGCCGTTATCGCTGATCTCCAGCGTCAGCACGTCCTGGCTGCAGCTCGCTTCCAGAAGCACCTGGCTGCATTGCGCATGCTTGGCGATATTGGTCAGCGCTTCCTGGGCGGTGCGAAAGGCCGTGATCAGCACGCCGCCGTGGGCGATGCCCATCTCCTGGGGCAGGCGTGCCTGGACCGGGATGCCAGTGCGGCGCTCGAAGCCCTGCACCAGCCACCAGAGGGCCGCCACCAGGCCCCCTTCCAGCACCGAAGGCCGCAGGTTGAGCATCAGGCGCTTGCCCGCGTCCAGGGCTTGCTGGACACCCGCCAGGGCGCTGTCCAGATGCGACAGGACGTCGGGCCCCTGCAGGTGCCGCTGCAGCCAGTGCAAGTCCAGTTTGGCCGCCGTCAGGGTGCCTCCGATGTCGTCATGAATATCGCGCGCGATCGACAGGCGCTCCTGCTCGATCGCGGTGTGCAAATGCTCCGCCAGGGCACGCAGCTGCGCCTGCGAGTGCGACAGCGCCTGCTCCGCCGCCAGCTTCTCCCGCACTTTCTGGTGCAGTTCCATGGCGCGGTCCAGCACCCGCGGCAAGGCTTGCACATCGTGCTTGCCGAGGTAGTCGCTGAAACCCAGTTGGATGGCCTGCACCGCGGCCTGCTCGCCAATGGCGCCCGACAGCAGCACGAAAGGCGGCTTGTGTTCCAGGTGCGCCACGGCAGACCACGCATCCAGTGCCGTGAAACCGGGGAGCTGGTAGTCCGCCACCACGGCATCAAAGCCTGCGCACTCCAGATGGGAGAGCAGCGCCGGGATGGTTTCCACCCGGACGACCTCGACTGCAACTTTGCTTGAGCGCAGGGCGCGCACCGCAAGCGCGTGGTCGAGCAAAGAGTCTTCGAGATGCAGGACCCGCATAGGGAAATCAACTAGGCCGGGGTAACATAGAACCGCTATGATTGTTTCGCATTATGTTCCAGCGTAAGACGGTAACGGAGAACTTCATATGACTGCGCAAGAAAGTTCCCACCAGATGGTGTTTCCTGATACGCTGCAACTCAACGGCGCCGGGGGCCGGGTCTGGCTCTCGGCAGTTTGCTGGTATTGAAGGTGGACAGCAATGCAGCAGTCTTCAGTGAACCCAGAAGGTTCTTCATCGGTAGAGCTGCCGGTCATGCTGGTGGCGGATGTGCAGGACTCCTTGCTCGTGGTGGTGCATGACCTCAACCGTCTGGATGGCTTGCTGGCGCACACCATGGAAAACCTGATGGAGCGCTTCACCAGTGCCAGTGCCGAGTTGGCCGATCCGAATCTGTTGACATCCCCGGTGCTCGATCACGTGCGCAGCACCCTGCGGGCGGCGGTGACGGAACTGCAGTTCCAGGACATGGCCTCCCAGCTGATCAACCATACTTCCAAGATATTGCAGGGTTGTGCCTATCGATTGGCTTCGGAGTCCATGGGGTCGGAGGATGGGGAGGCGGTCCCGTTTGTCGAGGAAGTGCCGGAGCGGCCGAACCCGGTTACGCAGGATGAGATGGATGCAGGATCCATCGAGTTGTTTTAAGGTGTTTTTGGTCTTGTCGGAGTATTTGTATGCCAACGATTCTTGCTGTAGATGATTCGCCTTCCATGCGAAAGATGGTCTCCTTCACGCTGACCGGCGCAGGGTATCAGGTGGTCGAGGCGGTCGATGGACAGGATGCCTATGAGAAAGCGCAGACACAGACGTTCGACCTGGTCCTGACGGACCAGAACATGCCACGGCTCGATGGTCTGGGCCTGACCCGCAAGCTGCGGGACCACCCCCAGTTCAAGACCACGCCGATCCTGATGTTGACCACGGAGTCCAGCGACCTCATGAAGCAGGCTGGGCGTGCGGCGGGTGCGACAGGTTGGCTGGTCAAGCCCTTCGATCCCGCCAAACTGCTGGATGTGATCAAGAAAGTGATCCGTTAGTTCCCTTGCTGCGCTAGGCCATTTCCGGAGTCGCATATGTCAGACCTGCATCACGAGGGCGGTTCAACAGGTGGGGATTTTGACCTCAGCCAGTTCTACCAGATTTTTTTCGAGGAAGCCGGTGAGAACCTGGACCAGATGGAGCAGATCCTGCTGGGGCTCAACCTCGATACCGCCGACGACGAGGAGTTGAACGGCGTTTTCCGTTGCGCCCACTCCGTGAAAGGGGGGGCTGCCACCTTTGGCTTTACCGATGTGGCGGAGTTGACCCACCACATGGAGTCCTTGCTGGACAAGTTGCGCCGCCATGAGCTTCAGCCCACTGCCGAGATGGTCGATGTGCTGCTGGAGTCGGCCGACATTTCGCGCAGTCTTTTGGCACGCCACCAGGCGGGCGGGGGGGATGCCGGTCCACCCACGACCGATCTCGTGCGCCGGATCAGCCTTCTGGCCTCCGGCCCCGGGGCTGCGGCGCCGACCCCGCGGCCACAGCCGGTGCAGCGCAGCGCTCCCGCAGCGGTGCCCGCGCCCCCGGCTCCGGCGGCAGCGACTGCGGCTCCTGGCGGCACTTCGGCGGGGGGCGTGCGGTCCCTGACGATCACGATAGGGCCGCTGGAGCGCCCCGAGCAGGCGGATGCGATCATCGAGCTGTTCAAGGACATCCCGGGGCTGGGGGAGGTTCGTCCCGCGGCCAGCGAGCGTCCCGATACCCGGGTGTTCGAGGTTTCCACGGCATCGTCCAATGACGAACTGCTCGATTTGTTCACTTTCCATGTGTCGCGTGAACACATCCGGATCGATGAGCGCGCAGCGGGCACTGCTGCGCCCGCCCAGGTGGTGGATGAGGGGTATGGCTTCTTTGAAGGCGCAGCCGGAGCGCCCGCCGCGGGCGGGGACACCGTGCCAGGAACGGGCGCCGAGGAGGGGCGGGGAGGGAACGACGCTGGGGCAGGTTATGGATTCTTCGAGGGATCACCGGGCGCTCCGATGGGGTCGGACCCGGTGGCCCTGCCCGTTGCGCCTCAGGCCGCCAAACCCGCTGAGAGCGCCAGCAGACCCAACAAGCCCGGCCCTGCGGGCCATACCGCTCAGCCGGAGGCCGCCACCATCCGCGTGGCCATCAGCAAGGTGGACCAGCTCATCAATCTGGTGGGCGAACTGGTGATCACGCAGGCCATGCTGGCCCAGAACAGCCGGACCTTGGATCCGGCGGTTTACCAGCAACTGCTGACCGGCTTGGCCGACCTGGACCGGAATACCCGGGACCTGCAGGAATCGGTGATGTCGATCCGCATGATCCCGATGTCCATCGTGTTCAGCAGATTCCCGCGCATGCTGCGCGATCTGGCTGCCAAGCTGGGCAAAAAGGTCGATTTCGTCACGCAGGGAGAGGCCACCGAGCTGGACAAGGGGCTGGTGGAAAAGATCACCGATCCGCTGACGCACCTGGTTCGCAACAGTTGTGACCATGGCATCGAGCTTCCTGCGGAGCGCATCGCCGCCGGCAAACCCGAGACCGGAACCATCACCCTTTCCGCTTCCCACCAGGGGGGGTCTATCGTGATCGAGGTCCGGGACGATGGCCGGGGGATGTCCCGCGACAAGATATTGCGCAAGGCGCGCGAGCGTGGCCTGGATGTATCGGACTCGATGTCCGACCAGGAGGTCTGGCAATTGATCTTTGCTCCGGGATTTTCCACCGCTGAAGTGGTCACGGATGTCTCCGGGCGGGGCGTCGGCATGGATGTCGTCAAGAAGAACATCACGGCCTTGAATGGAACCGTGGAAATCGATTCCGCCGAAGGCTATGGCATGCGGGTTTCGGTGCGGCTGCCGCTGACACTGGCCATCATGGATGGCATGTCGGTGGGGGTGGGCGATGAGGTCTATATCCTTCCCCTGTCTTCGGTGGTGGAGTCGTTCCAGGTCAAGGAGGATGCCGTCAGCACGGTGGGGCAGGGTTCCCAACTGGTCAAGGTGCGCGACGAGTACATGCCAGTGATTGAGTTGGAGAAGGTTTTTCAGGTGCCCCGGTTCGAGTTGGGCAAGTCCAGCGACATCATGGTGGTGGTGGAGGCCGATGGGAGCCGGGTGGCACTTCTCGTGGATGAGTTGTTGGGGCAGCAGCAGGTGGTTGTGAAGAATCTGGAAACCAACTACCGCAAGGTTCCGAACGTATCCGGGGCGACCATTTTGGGCGATGGCAAGGTGGCGCTCATTCTGGACACGGGTGCGCTGGTTCGTAGATCCCGTCACTGAGATTTCTAGGAGTTATTGCGATGGGCGCAGTTGAAAAAGTTGATAGCCCGGCGTTGGCGGGAGCCGCTCGCGAGTATTTGACCTTTCGCCTGGGGCAGGAAGAGTATGGCATCGACATACTCAAGGTCCAGGAGATTCGTGGATACGAACCGCCGACCAGGGTGGCCAATGCGCCGGAATTCATCAAGGGCGTGGTCAATTTGCGTGGGACCATTGTTCCCATCATTGATATGCGGCTCAAGTTCCGGTGTGCCAAGGTGGAATACAACACCTTCACTGTGGTGATTATTCTGAACCTGAGAAGCCGGATTGTCGGGATAGTCGTTGATTCTGTCAGTGATGTCATGGAGCTTCCTCCGGAGAGTTTCCGCAGTGCGCCGGATGTGGAGAGTGTGATTGACAGCTCGGCAGTGCTGGGTTTGGGCTCCGTGGGTGAACGCATGCTGATATTGCTGGATATTGAGAAGCTCATGTCGGCAACCGACATGGGGTTGGTGAGTGATCTGGAGTAGTGCCGATCGGCGTGAATATTGGTTCCCAGGAGTCGCCCGAGATGATGACGACCATGTCTGACATGTCCCAGGCGCGAGAATTTGTATGGACAGCTGCCGATTTCAATCGGGTCCAGTCGCTCATATACAAAAAGGCGGGTATCAGCCTGCATGATGGCAAGCATGCCATGGTGTATAGCCGCCTCTCCCGGCGTTTGCGGGAGACTGGGCATCAGAGCTTTACAGAATACCTGAACTGGCTGGAGTCTACGGATGGTCCGGAATGGCAGGAATTCATCAATGCCCTGACGACGAATCTGACCTCCTTTTTCAGGGAGCAGCACCACTTCGAGGCATTGGCAAACCATTTGCACCGCCATCCAGTGCCCCCGCAGGGGTGGCGCGTCTGGTGCAGTGCATCCTCCACGGGAGAGGAGCCCTATTCGATCGTGATGACGGCGGTGGAGGCCTTGGGCGAGAACGCCCCCTTTTCCCTGGTCGCCAGCGACATCGATTCCAAGGTGCTGTCTGTGGCACAGAATGGGATCTATCGGTGGGATGGGGTCAAGGGGCTGAGCGATTCACGGCTGAAGCGGTTCTTTTTGCGCGGAAAAGGTGCCAATGAGGGTCTGATACAGGTCCGTCCCCAGTACAAGCATGTCATTGAGTTCATGATGGTCAACCTGATCAAGGACGGCTGGCCCTTCAAGAGTGCGTTTGATCTGGTTTTCTGCAGAAATGTCATGATCTATTTTGACCAACAGACGCAACGCAGGGTTCTGGAGCGGATTCACAGCGTGTTGAAGCCTGGCGGTCTGCTTTTCGTGGGACATGCCGAGAATTTCAGTGATTCCAAGGATCTTTTCTCCCTGAAGGGGAAGACCGTTTACGAGCGCCGGTGAACGGGGGCTATTAAGGAGTATTCATGAACTATTGGACTTCGCCCGCCACGCCGCAGCCACCCGGCGCTGGCGGTGTTGGCTCCCGGGACCGGGCCTATGGTGCGGCCGGAAAGGTGTCGCGCCTGGATCAGCTCAAGGCGCAGGCACGCAAGCCCGGTGAGGCCTCCTTTTTTTATGCGGACCACCATTTTCAGTTCGACGCCGTCAAGGTGCTGCCCGGCGAGTATTTTGTTTCCAACGAGGAACTGGTGATCATGACGGTGCTGGGTTCCTGCATCGCGGCATGCATCTGGGACGGCAAGGCAAGAACCGGAGGCATGAACCACTTCATGCTGCCGGAAGGGGAGGATGGGTCGGGCCGCTATGGCTCCTATGCGATGGAGCTGTTGATCAATGAGATGCTCAAGCTGGGGGCGCGGCGCGAGACCATGCAGGCCAAGGTTTTCGGCGGGGGGCAGGTCATGGCGGGTTTCACGACCATGAACGTGGGTGAGCGCAATACCAAGTTCGTGCTCGACTATCTCGCAACCGAGCGGATTCCTGTGGTTTCACAGGACGTACTCGACATCCACCCCCGCAAGGTGTGTTTTTTCCCCGTCACCGGCAAGGCCATGGTCAAGCGTCTGGCGCATTCCCATCCCGAAACCCTGGTGGTGGAGGAGCGCAAGGGAAATGCCGTTACGGTGGCCAAGAGCACGTCCGGCGGCTCCATTGATCTGTTTTGAGTTATTTTGTGGCAAAGAAAATCCGCGTTATTGTTGTCGACGATTCGGCGTTGGTACGCAGTCTGGTATCCGAAATCATCAACCACCAATCCGACATGGAGTGCATTGGCGTTGCCAATGATCCCTTGGTGGCGAGGGAATTGATCCGGGAGCGAAACCCGGATGTGATCACGCTCGATGTGGAAATGCCGAAAATGGATGGTCTGGATTTTCTGGCGCGTCTGATGCGTTTGCGCCCGATGCCGGTGGTGATGCTGTCCACCCTGACGGAGCGTGGCGCCGAGGTGACGATGCGGGCCCTGGAACTGGGGGCGATCGACTTCGTCGCGAAGCCGCGCCTGGGTTTGGCGGATGGGCTGCGGGAGTTGTCCGGCCAGATCGTGGACAAGATCCGGATTGCCGCGTCGGCCCAGGTGCACCGCCTGATTCCCAAGGGGCCCGCCAAATCGAGCGATCAGGCACTCCAGGGCATGGACTCAGGCGCGGCGCCCGTCAAGCCCTTTGCGCACCGGATTTCGACGGAAAAGATCATCGCTATCGGGGCGTCCACGGGAGGTACCGAGGCCATCAAGGATGTGTTGACCAAATTGCCCGCAAGCTCTCCGGCCGTGGTCATCACGCAGCACATGCCGCCGGGGTTCACCACCAGTTTTGCTGCGCGCTTGAACAATCTTTGCCAGATTGAAGTGAAAGAGGCCAGCCATGGCGAGCGTGTGCTTCCCGGGCACGCCTATATCGCCCCGGGGGGACGCCAGTTCCGGGTCGGGCGCAGCGGGGCCAATTACACCTGCATTGTGGAAGATACCGAACCCGTGAATCGCCACAAACCCTCCGTCGAAGTCTTGTTCAATTCGGTCGCGCAGGTGGTGGGGCCGAATGCCATCGGCATCATGCTGACCGGGATGGGCAATGACGGGGCCAAGGCCATGCGTGTCATGCGTGATGCGGGGAGCTACAACTATTGCCAGGATGAATCCAGCTGCATAGTCTTTGGCATGCCACGCGAGGCCATTGCCGCGGGGGCTGCGGATGAGGTGCTTCCCCTGGGCGGGATTGCCCCCGCTTTGTTGCAAAAACTGTCCAGCATGGGGGACCGCTACCGGGTGTAGCGCGTGGCCGGATGGGGCCGCATGGTCGCGCAGGCTTCTTGTCGGTGCTTGTTCAATAACGCCATTGGGCATGTACCTGCCCAGGCAATACGGCCCAGCGCATCCCGCGGCTGATGGCCTGTTGCTGCTCATGGAGCAGGCTGCCGATGCTGTAGCCAATCAGCGCGCCTGCGACGGTATCGGATACCCAGTGTTCCTGGCTGTGGACCCGGCCCAGGGCGGTGCTGGCCGCGAGGCCATAGAGCCAGGGCATGTCGTACTGCTGGGCAAATGGGGTGGCCAGGGCGAAGGCGAGGCCGACGTGGTTCGACGGCATGCCGGACTGCGATGCCATGGGACCCGGGCCGTTGAATTGCACGCTGCCTTGTTCCTCCTGGGGGCGTGCGCGTCCCAGAGTAGACCGCAATACCAGGTTGGTGCCCAGGGTGTAGGCCCCGGCCGTGAGCGCGGTGATGGCGGTGTTCGAGAGTTCTTCGCCGCCGATGCCCAGGGCCAGGCTGCCTGCCCCGGCGGCCATGAGCAGCGGGACGGTGTTGGTGGCGCTGGCCAGTCCTGCTGCGGGGGCGGCATCGGCCTGTGCCCAACGCTGGCCTGCGCTGTCCAGCAGCACTCCACTGGCGGCAATGGCCGCCAGCCCTGTGCCCCAGGCCCGCAGGGGGATCTGGCGCAGTTGCGGGCCCAGGGTGCGGGTGGTGTCCCACGGCGTGTCGGCGAGGGTGGGGGCGGGCAGTTTCCACAATGCCGGGGGGACGGCGCTTTCCCCGCCGGTGCGGGCCTTGGCAGGAGCTGCGGCACGCCAGGTCAAGGCCTGCCGGTCGCGCGCGCTGGTGAGGTCGAACAGGCTCCAGGGGCGCAGCAGTTTGGCTCCGCCGTCGCGGGTGAGCGGGCTCCAGACAATGTTGGCTTGCCCGGGGCTGCTCTTGGGCAGCATGGCATCGAAGGGGATGGAGATGTAGATGCCCTTGTCAAAGCTGCCTTCGCCGAAGGTCTCGGCGGAGACGTTGGTTTTCGTGGCCCAGAAGCCTGCGCTGACGCCGTTGGGAAAGACGCGGGAGAAATCGGCGGTGGTGCCCCAGTCTCCGGCCAGGTAGCGCCCCGCGCTCAGTTTGGTGCGCACCCCGTTCCAGCCGGTATCCCAGTAGAGGGTGGCATGGCCGGTTCCGACGCCATAGTCTCTGAGGCCGAAATTCTGGGCGAAATCACGCTGCCGGACCAGGTTCCAATCCAGCCCCAGCGCCCAGGATCCCAGGGCGGGGCGGTACAGCCACTCGGCGCCAGCCCCGGCAAACATGGGCTCCAGAATGCCCCCATAGACCCCCAGGTAGTGGTCCGCACCCAGGGGGCGGACGTGGCCCATCTGCGCCGTGGGCAGGGTGACGACCGATGTGGTGACGTACTGCCGCTGGTGGGTGCGTACCCGTGGCAAGGCGCTGGGGGCGTCGTAGACAAAGCCGCCATAGTTGTCGGCCAGGCGCGCGTTGAGGTCGGCGCTGAACCAGGTCCGGTCGGAAAGATGGTATTGCGCCTGCGCCTGCACGCCCATCTGGTAGAGCAGGAAGTTGTTCGGGCCTCCCAGGATCTGGCTGTAACTCGGCCCCCATTCGAGTTTGTTCCGGGAGGGCCGGACGGGCTCTGTGACCGGCCCGGACTGGGGCGATGTATTGGCCGCGGCCACGAACTGGTGGGGCAGGCGCAGCGACGGGGCTTCGGCCTGGGCGTGCTGCTTCTCCCACTCGGAGCGGTCCATGGTCAGGGACAGCATGGGAAGCCCCTTGCGCTGTAGTTCCAGCGAGAAGCTCCGGACCGAAGCAGGTGCATGCTGGTGCAGGAGGGCAAAGGCCCGGTCCACCCGCTCTTGCAGGTACATGGCCTGGTCTATTTCGGCCACCAGAACGCCCTTCGGCGGCTCCATCTGCAAGGAGCGCACGTGCCAGCCCGTGTGGTTTCCCAGCAGGGTGCTCAGACGGGAGGTGCTGTCGCCGGGAGTGCCGGGTGGGGTGGAGGCCAAGGTGTCCAGGGTTTTGGGCATGTACAGGCGCCCAAGATCACCATGGAGGGTCAGGCCCAGCATCCAGGTGTTGCCGCGCTCCCAGCCGGCAGAGATGTCGAACCCGGGGCTGTAGCGGTAGACCAGGCCCCAATTGAGGGGGCTGGTGGCGGTCTGGTGGTTGTCCAGGGGTTCGTGCTGGTAGTCGTTGCCGTCGAGTTCGACCTTCCAGACCCAGGGGCTGTCCTTGCGCGACCACTGCAGGCCCCCGAACACGGCGGCGGGGCCGCGGAACATGGTGCTGGTGCTGACCGTGCCGCCCTGGCCGGTCACCACGCTGCCACGCTGGTTCATGCTGGGGTCCAGCCAGCCGAAGGGGTTGCTGGCATTGCCGCGGGCCCCCAGATAGCCCCAGCCCAGGCCCAGGCTGGCGTCCCAGTCGCCGAAACGCTTGTTGGCGACCAGGTATTCACCCGAGAACAGCCCCGTGCCGCCCAGGTCACGCATGCCTACGGCCAGGGCGGGCCCATGGGCGGACTCCTGGCGCAGGCGCAGTTTGAGGTCGATGGACTTGTCCTTTGCACTCTGGTCTCCCGCAATGCTGGGGCCGTACAGCCGGTTGGAGACGTCGGTGTAGCGGATGGCGGCCTCCAGTGCATCCAGGGGCTGGAACAGCAGGGTGCCGCGGGTGTAGGGCAGCGCCTTGCTGAAGTGCAGGCGCAGTTCCCCTGCAGGTGCCATGCGCGCCGTGGGGGTTTGCAGCAGGCCGATCTCCCCCCAGTCACTGGCGGTGAGCTGCATGCCGCTGGGGGCGGCGGAATTCATGTTCACCATAGGGGCGGCAACCTGTGGCGCCGCTGGGAACAACCGTTCTCCTGGCTCTTGGGTTGCCAGGAAGCGGGCCAGGAGTTCGGAGGTATTGGGGTGAATCTGCGCATCGCGCTGGGGCGCCCAGATCCAGGCACCAGGGGCGGGTTCGGCCTGCTCCTCCTGGTTCCAGGCTTGCAGCCCGGCCTGCATGGTGCGGCCATCGGGCTGGGTGATCCAGGCGCTGTCTGCGGGGCCGGGGTGGGGCCAGGACTGTTGGCAGGCGGCGACATAGTCGCGCGCCAGGGCGCCTGCGGCATGCCTGGCGTGGCACACCGTGCCCCAGGCGTCGACCACGGTGACATGGAGGGCGCGCGGCAGCAGGACCAGGCTGTCTTGGGTGCCCAGCACGGGGTCTTGTGCGGGTTGGGCCATGAGCCAGTAGGCGCTGGCCTGTGCCAGTTGGATGCGGCCCGTCAGGGGTAGCGCCTGGATCCAGGCCCGCAGGGGCGCGCGCCAGTCGGGGGCGGAGTCAGGGGCGGCGTGTCGCCCGATCTGGGCCAGCAAGGCGCTTTGCCATGGTGCCTGGGCCGATCTCTCTGCCGCGGAGCGCCAGTGCAGGCCCAGCGTGTCGGCCGCCGGACCGTGTTCGCGCAGCAGGCGTGCGCTCAAGCGCTCCGGGGCGGGGGCTGTGGATGCTGCGGGTTCGCCAGCGTGGCTGTTGCCGGCCACGAGCGCGTCCAGCACCATGCCCAGGCACAGCGTCCGAAGCCAGTGGGGGCGCGGAAGCTTCATGGGGCGTTGGCCTGGGGAGACCAGGGCTGCAGGCTGAGGCAAAAACCGGGTTTCAGGCACTGGTAGGTGTAGGCCCAGCGCAGTTGCCCTTCGGAAGGGGAAAGGGCGTACCAGGCCGGGGGCAATTGTGGCGTTTGTTCCATGAGCCAGCGGGCGTTGGCAATGGGGGCGGCGGGGGTGGGGTGGGCCGTGGTCGAGGGCTCCTGTTGCAGGGAAAGCTGCTCCTGGATGCCAAAACGGTAGGACGGACGCTCGTCCCGGATGCGGGAGAACAGCAGGGGCCGCTCACCCACCTCAGTCCAGCGGGGCCAGGTCGCGTATTGCACCTGGGACCAGTCGGTGGCCAGCCCGGTGGTGGCGATGATGCGCCCATCGCGCAGCACCAGGATTTCTCCATTGGCCGAATACCAGGTCTCGGTGGGGCCATCCGGGTGGGGGTCGACGAAACCCAGAACCAGGTAGGCTGCCGGGAAATCGTTCAGCTGGGCCCGCAGGTAGCGGTATTGGGGCTGGTAGTGGGGGCTGGCCGCAGGGCCTTGCAGCTCCCCCCGCACGAGCGCCCGCAATACGCTCAGGCCCGGGGAACCCTCGGACGCGCAACCCACCGCCTGCGTCAGTAAGGCGAGCAACAAAGCAATGCCAGGGATGCGCAAAACAGGTACTGCCGGAGTAAGAGCCGGGGGATATGCAGGCCTAGACAAAACAAAGGCGCCCGAAGGCGCCTTTGTGGGTTGTAGACAGATTAGCGGGTGCCGGTGGTGCCTGTGGTGGTTGTCACGGTGGAAACTACCACCGCTGCGCCCACCACGGCCGTAGCGGCCGCAGCAGCGCCAATCCCCCCGGCCGCAGCACCGGCAGCGGCGCCTGCTCCTGCAGCCGCACCACCACCGGCTGCCGCTGCGCCGGAGCCAGCTGCAGCGCCGGAGCCCGCCCCAGCACCGGCACCGGCACCGGCACTCCCGCGGGCGCCAGCGGTGCCCGTGGCACCACCCCCACCTGCCCCCCCCTGGGCTTGTGCAAAGACAGTCTGGGAAGACAGGGCGAGAACCGCTGCGGCGGCGATCAGGAGAGGTTTGATTTGCATATGGAATCCCTAGGGTTGAAAAGCTTTGGTGGCCAATATAACAGAAGCTTTTGGATCCCGCCAAGTACAAAAACACGCCGTGGGCCGCAGAACGGCTTTTGAAAACGGGTATTGTTGGGAATTCCGTGAACTATTGCTGTGCTGCCATGTCCGTCCCTGTCTCCGACGCCCTTTCTGATCTGGTTCCTGTGGTGCTGTGCGGGGGCAGCGGCACACGCTTGTGGCCGCTGTCGCGCAAGAGCCTGCCCAAGCAGTTTGTTCCCCTGGTGCAGGGGCGCAGCCTGCTGGAGTGGACCCTGCGCCGGGCAGCGCAGGTGGCGCCTCAGTGCCTGGTGGTGGCCAGCGAGGAACACCGCTTTCTGGTGCAGGAGTGCGTGGAGGCCGCGCAGGGGCGGGCGCAGGTGCTGCTGGAGCCGGTGGCGCGCAATACCGCAGCGGCGATGGCCTGGGCGGCGATGAATGCCGCGCCGCAGGCCTTGCTTCTGTTCCTACCGGCGGACCACCATATCCCGGATGCGCAGGGGTTTGCGGCCGCGGTGCGGCGCGGCTGCCCCACGGCGGCCGAAGGGGGGGTGGTCACGTTCGGTGTGCAGCCGACTTTTCCCAGCACGGCCTATGGCTACATCGAGCGCGGCGCGCCCGTGGCCGCAGGGGATTCCTACGCGGTGCAGCGTTTTGTGGAAAAGCCCGACGCGGCGCGTGCGCAGCAGTTGCTGCTGCAAGGGGGGTACTACTGGAATGCGGGCATCTTTCTGTGCCGGGCCGACACATTACTGGCAGGTCTGGCGCAGCACGCGCCGGACATCTTGGCGCAGTGCCGGGCCGCCCACGCGACGCAGTCGCGCGACGGCGACTTTGTGCGTGTGCAAGCCGAGGCGTTTGGGGCCTGCCGCAGCGAGAGCATTGACTATGCCCTCATGGAGCCTTTGGCGGCCACGCCCGGGGCCGTGGCGGTGGTGCCCTTCGAGGGGGCGTGGAGCGATGTGGGCAGCTGGAATGCGGTGGCCCAGCTGTGCGAGCCCGACGCGCAGGGCAACCGGGTGCACGGCCAGGGGGTGGTGCTGCAGGCCAGCAACACCTATGTGCATGCCCCGCACCGCCCGGTGGTGGCGCTGGGCACGCAGGACCTGCTGGTGATCGACACCGCCGATGCGCTGCTGGTGGCGGATGCGGCGCACGCCGAGGCGGTCAAGCAGGTGGTGGCACGCCTGGAGGCCGAGGGCGTGCCCCAGGCGCAGCACCACCGGCGCGTGGCGCGGCCCTGGGGGGCGTATGACAGCATCGATGCCGGTGAGCGCTTTCAGGTCAAGCGCATCGTGGTCAAGCCGGGGGCGGCCCTGAGCCTGCAAAAACACCACCACCGCGCCGAGCACTGGATCGTGGTGCGTGGCACGGCGCAGGTGACCAATGGGGATCAGACCTTGCTGCTGACCGAGAACCAGAGTACCTACATTCCGGTCGGGCAGGTGCACCGCCTGGCCAATCCGGGCAAGGTGCCGCTGGAGATCATCGAGGTGCAGTCGGGCGCCTACCTGGGAGAGGACGACATCGTGCGCCTGGAGGACCAGTACGGGCGCTGACGCCTTGGGTGGGGCCAAGAAAAAACCCGCTGTCCGGCGAAGGAACAGCGGGTTTTTGGTATTTGGTGGTGGTACCGGGACTTGAACCTGGGACATCAGCATTATGAATGCTGCGCTCTAACCAACTGAGCTATACCACCCGACAAAGACTGCGATTATAGCCAAAAATTTTGGCTATTCGGTCCGGATGGGGCCACGGGGGCGGCCGTCCTGCCGCCGGTTGGGGGTGTGTGGGCCTCAGCAGTGCTTGAACTCCGGTTTGCGCTTGTGGAGGAAGGCGTCCATGCCTTCTTTCTGGTCCGCAGTGGCGAACAGGGCGTGAAACAGGCGGCGCTCGAAGCCCAGGCCGTCGCTCAGGCTGCTCTCGAAGGCGCGGTTGACGGCTTCCTTGGTGGCCATGGTGGCCATTTGCGAGAAGTCGCAGATGCACAGGGCGGCGCCCAGGGCTTCGTCCATGAGTTTGTCGGCGGCCACCACGCGGCTGACCAGGCCGGCGCGTTCGGCCTCTTCGGCGCCCATCATGCGTCCGGTCAGGGCCAGGTCCATGGCCTTGGCTTTGCCGATGGCGCGCGGCAGGCGCTGGGTGCCCCCGGCGCCGGGGATGATGCCGAGCTTGATCTCGGGCTGGCCGAAGCGGGCGTTGTCGGCGGCGATGATGAAGTCGCACATCATCGCCAGCTCGCAGCCGCCACCGAGGGCGAAGCCGCTGACGGCGGCGATGACGGGCTTGCGCACGCGCAGCAGGGTTTCCCAGTTGCGGGTGATGAAGTTGCCCCTGTAGGCATCCGCGAAGCTGAATTGGGCCATGGCCGTGATGTCGGCACCGGCGGCAAAGGCTTTTTCACTGCCGGTGATGAGCATGCAGCCGATCGCCGGGTCGGCGTCGAAGGCCAGCAGTGCGGCGCCAAGCTCGTCCATGAGCTGGTCGTTGAGGGCGTTGAGCTGTTGGGGGCGGTGCAGCGTGATGACGCCGACTTTGTCGGCTTCCACGCGGGTCAGGATGCATTCGTTGGCCATGGTGCTTTCTCCGTAGATGGCTAAATGGAAGAGGGGGTGTTGTCTTGCAGCCAGCGCTGTGCTGCCGAGGCGTCCTGCACCACCAGACGGACCTGGTATTCGGGCCCGGGCAGTTCCAGCGCCAGGGTGAGCAGGCGCCGGTCGCGTTGTACCAGCGCCAGGATGCGGGTGGCGTCGCCGCAGCAGGCGGCCAGCTCCGACAGCTGCTGCAGCCGCCATTGGGTCTGTGCGCTGTCGGCGCGGGCCACGCCGATCCATTCGTCGCCCGGGTTGAACCCGGCCTGTTCGGCGGCGCCGCCGCGCAGCACGTGGCGGATGCGCAGGCCCGCGCCGGGCTGCAGGCGCAGGCCCAGGCGCTGTTCCAGACCAACCGGCTCTTCCAGCACGGCGACGCCGTGGGCGCGCAGCAGCTCGGAAACGGGCAGGTCATCGGTGCCATGGACCCAGGCCTGCAGCTCAGGGGTGTAGGAGCGTCCGGCCAGCTCCTGCAGCACCTCGCGCAGGTCCTGCTCCCGCATCGGGCCGCCTTGGCAGCGTTGCCACAGCGCGTGCAGGACCTGGTCCAGGCTGGTGCGGCCCTCCTGGCGCAGGCGCAGGTCCAGGCACAGGGCGACCAGTGCGCCCTTGGTGTAGTAGCTGACGCTGGCGTTGGGGCTGTTGTCGTCCGGGCGGTAGTACTTGACCCAGGCGTCGAAGCTGGCCTGGGCCACGCTTTGCACCCGCTGCCCAGGCGTTTGCGCCACGCTGTTGACGGTCTTGGTGAGCAGGCCGAGGTAGGTGGCGTCATCGATCAGTCCGGCGCGGCGTAGCAGGAGATCATCGTAATAGCTGGTAAAGCCTTCAAAGAACCACAGCAGCTCGGTGTAGTTTTCCTGCTGGTAGTCGTAATGGGCGAACTCCGCCGGGCGCAGGCGTTTGACGTTCCAGGTGTGGAAGTATTCGTGGCTGATCAGGCCCAGCAGGCGCACCTGGCCCTCGGGTCGTGGCGCGGTCGGTTTGGGGGGGGCCTCCCAGGGGCTTGGCAGGCGGGGCAAATCATCGCGGGGGGCGATCAGGGCGGTGCAGTGGCGGTGCTCCAGCCCGCCCCAGCCCTCGTGCACGGCCCAGAGCTGGAACTGGTAGTGGCGGAATGCCCCGGCAGTCTTGCCGCGCCGCTGTGCTCCGCCGGTGAAACGCTCGGGGTGCCACAGGCGCCACTGGGTTTCGCAGATGCGCTGGGTGTCGGCCAGCAGGCGCTGGCCGTCGAACCCGGCCGGGGCGCCGTTGACGACCAGGCGGTGGGGAACACCGCTGACGCTGAATTCGCCGCTCCACAGCGGGCCCATTTCCACCGGGCAGTCCACCAGGTGATCGTAGTCGGGGGCGGTGTAGGTGCCAAAGCCGCGCGCATCCACCTGCTGCGGTTCCAGCGCGGTGGACAGCGTCCATTGCGGCGCGTGGCGGGGGGCATCGATGCTGAGCAGGCAGGGGTGTGCCGGGAGACCCTCCGGGCGCAGCAGCAGGCTGGTGCCGTTGAAGAAGGCGCGCTCCAGGTCCAGCCAGGCGGTGCGCACGGACGGGTCCAGCGCCCACACCTGGTAGCGCAGTTCGATGGCGCTGGTGCGGCGGTTGTCCAGGCGCCAGCTGCATTTGTCGCGCTGGGTGATGGCCAGCGCTCGGCCATCCTGCCAGGCCTGGAGTCCCTGCAGGTGCTTGGAAAACTCGCGCACCAGGTAGCTGCCCGGTATCCAGACCGGCAGGCTCAGCACCTGCTGGCGCTGGCTGCGCGCCAGGGTGAGGGTGACGGTGTACAGGTGGGCCTGGGCGTGGTCCAGGCCGATGCGCCAGTGCAGGGCGGCTTTGCTGCGATTTCTTGTGGCCATAAATGGCATCTAGCCCGCGTGAATATTCAATATGTTGCTATAAAAATAATAGCAAATCAAGGCTTGGCCAGCTGTGCGAACTTGGCCTCCAGGGCCTGCATGTCGATGGCTCCGTTGATGCGTTCGCCGTCTTCGAACAGCAGCGAGGGGGTGCCGTCGATTTTGTATTTCTGCCGGAAGGCGTCCAGGCGCTCCAGGGCGCTGGAGTCGCACATGGCAGCGGCTTCGGGCGTTGGGGTCTGGCGCAGCATCCAGTCCTGCCAGGCCTTGGCCCGGTCGCGGGCGCACCAGACGTTGCGGTTTTTCACGCGCGAATCCGGCCCCAGGACGCTGATCAGGAAGACGTGCACGGTGATGTTGTTGACCGATTGCAGCTCCGTTTCGAACAGCTTGCAGTAGCCACAGTTGGGGTCCGCGAACACGGCCAGTTTGCGCTGGCCGTTGCCGCGTGTGAAGGTGATGGCGTCCTTCATCGGCAACTGGTCCCAGCGGAAGGCGGTCAGGGCCTTGACGCGCTCCTTGGTCAGGTTGCGGCGCTGGCGCAGGTCCCACAGCGCGCCCTGCACCAGGAAATTGCCTTCGGCGTCGCTGTAGAAGATGTCCGCCGCGCCGACGCGGATTTCGAACAGGCCTGGGATCGCGGTCTTGCGGATCTCCTGGATGCCCTTGAGCTCGGGGGCGCGGCTTTCCAGGATGCGCTTGAGCTCGGCGTTCTGCGCCTGCGCCGGCCAGGACAGCAGCGCCAGCAGCGCAAACAAGGCGCCCAGCGCCAGGCGAAAGGGGTGGGGCATGTCAAAACTCCAATGAAAACCCGGTGGTGGCGGCTTAGCCGATGGCGCGTTGCGCGACCCAGTGCTTGAGGGCGGTGAGCTGGTTGAAGCCCTGCATGCCGGCATTGCGCAGCGCCTGCGCCGCCGGGTGGGGGGTGGCAAACAGGCGCTGCAGGCCATCGCCAGCCCCGCCTATGAGGGCGAACTCGGCCTTGCGCTCGCGCTCATAGGCGCGCAGCAGCTTGGGATCGCCCACCGATCGCCAGTAGGGCCGCTGGTCCAGGATGCGCACCAGCGTGGCGACGTCTCCCAGACCGAGGTTGAGCCCCTGCCCGGCCAGCGGATGCACGTTGTGCGCGGCATCACCGGCCAGCACCCAGGCGCCCGTGGCGTCGTGGCCGCACCAGCGCTGCGCCTGGGCGTGCTGCAGCGGCCAGGCGCAGCGCTGGCCGCTCAGGGCCATTGCGCCCATCGCGTGCAGGCAGGCCGATTGCAGGGCGGCGCAAAAATCGTTTTCCGCCAGGGCCTGCAACTCCTGCGCGCGCGCCGGGCTGACCGACCACACCACGGCGCACTCCTGCCCCTGTGCGCCGCCCAGCGGCAGCAGGGCCAGTATTTCGCCCTCGGGCAGGAACCACTGGCGCGCGGTCTGCGCATGGGGCTTTTCGCACTGCACCCGGGTGGCCAGCGCGGTCTGCGCATAGCCGCGCACGTCGAAGGCGACGCCGTATTCCTGCCGCGTTGCGCTGTGCCGCCCCTCGCACACCACGGTCAGCGCGGCGGCCGCCGGGCGGTCGGTGCGTTCGATCAGGGGCTGGAAACGCAGGGCGGCGTCGAGCAGGTCTTCCAGCGCCGGGACATCGACGATCCAGTTCAGCGCCGGTACCGCCAGCGCCTGGGCATCGAAATGCACCAGCGCGGCGTCGTCGCCATGCACCTGCATGTGCAGCACGGGCGTGGCCTGCTGCGGTGCGGGCCAGCAGCGCACGGCTTCCAGCAGCGTGCGCGAGGCCGCGTTCAGGGCGTAGGCGCGCACGTCGCGCGCCGCAGGCAGGGCTGGCGTGGCCGTCGGGGTCGGGGCGCACCACGCCACGCGCAGGCGTTTGGCCGCCAGGTGCAGTGCCAGGGTACGTGCCACGATGCCGACACCGCGGATACAGACGTCAAATGATGCAGCCATGCGCTGCATTGTAGGAGCCTCTCTGAACGTTCTCAGGCGCCGGGCTGGGTCGGCTGGTAGTCGCTGGGGGCGATGGCGGCAGGAGTGGATGCCGGTGGGGGCGGCGTGCTGGAGGCCTCGCCTGCGCCGGAAGGGGCACTGCTGAGGGGCGGCGCCGGCATGGCGTGCAGGGCGGCTTGCTGGTGGCCCCACTGGCGTGCCTTGTCTGCCAGGTGGGTAAATGACCCGCTCGAGTCCTGGCCGAACCCCGAGTCCCTTTTCAGGGGCGAGGGCAGCGTGGTGGCGGGCTCCATGAAGCGGATCGGGCGGCGGGTGCGCGGTGCAATGCCGCCCAGGATATCGCCCAGTTCGTCGAGCACGGTGTCCGGGTTGGGGCGTATCTCGTCGAGCAGCACGGCGGCCATGTGAAAGTGCAGGGTCACCTCGGGTTGCAGTCCGGCCAGGGGGATCAGACCCGAGGCGATCAGGCCCACCATGCGCTCGGTCAGCGCCTCGCGGCTGGAGACCCCTTCGAGCACCAGGGCGAAACGGGCCTCGCCCACGCGCCCGGCGGGATCGACGTCGCGCAGGACGCGGTGCAGCTTGACCACCGCGCGCAGCAGGCACTGCTCGGCCACCTCCAGCCCATAGGCCTGGCGCAGCAGGCCGAAGTTGGAGACCTCCACCAGGACGATGGCCGCGCTGTGGCGGTCGTTCTCGGCGCGCCGGATGGTGTCGCGCATATGGGACTCGAGCTTGGCGCGCACCAGCAACCCGGTCAATGCGTCCTGGGTGTCGGAGGCGCGGGCCCGGCCGTTGAGCTCCAGCCGCGTGCGGCTGCGCCAGGCCAGCGCATGCAGCAGCAGGGCCACGGACAGGGCCACCCCCAGCACCATGACGTAGCTGGCCTGCCATTGGGGGGGATAGATCTGCAGCATGATGCCGGCCAGGTACAGGATGGCCACCGCTTGCGGGGCATAGGCCCACAGCAGCATCGTGCCGGTGGGTATGCCGTCGCGCCACAGGCGCAGCGCGGTGGCGATGCCCAGTGCCGGGCCGAGCGCAAAGTACAGGCCGTGCAACTGCGCTGCGGCAGCCCGGTGCAGCAGCCATTCCAGCATGGCCAGCGGCAGGCTCAGGCAGGCGAACCACAGCAGGCATTGGTCCCACAGGGGGCGGCGCGCGTGCAGGGCCGCCACATGGCGCAGGAACAGGGTGCTGGCACCCACCCCCAGCAAAGGCAGCACGGTGGAGGCATAGTTGGCCCAGCCCGGCGCATGGGGCCACAGCCACAGGTTGGCCAGCCCCAGCGCCTGCGCGCACACCAGCAGCATGAGCAAGGTGTACACCACGTACCAGCCCTGTTGCGATTCGCGCGTCTCCAGCAGGCGCAGCACGCTCCAGCCCACCAGCATGAGCAGCGTGCCCAGCACCGCGCCGCCCAGGGCCATTTCCAGCAGCGCCTGCTGGTGGTGCGCCGCGTCGCTGCTCAGCCGCAGCGGCAGGGCGGCATCGCGGTAATTGCGCACCCGCAGCCACAGGCTGGTGGGCTGGGTGCCATCCAGGCGCAGGTGGAACTCCGGGTAGCGGCTGGGCAGCGTCCACTGCGCCAGCGGCAGGGTGTCGCCCGCATGCTGGGCGATCCAGCCGCCGCTGCCGTCGGCCTGGTACAGGGTGATGCTGTCCAGGAAGGGCATGGGAACGTCCAGCCACCAGTCGCGGGGGGATTCCTTCTGGCGCTGGATGCGCAGGTGCAGCCACAGGGTGCGGTCGGCGCCCAGGGCAAAGACGGTGTCCGCCGTGTAGCTGCGCAGCAATCCGCGCGCCCCCGAGGCAATGGCATCCACCCCGGCGCTGGGGCCGACCTCCTGCACGGCGGAAATGCCCGCGCTCCAGTGCACGGTGGCGGCTTCGGTGCGCAGCAGCTGCGGGTCGGGCGGGGGGCTGGTGGCTGCCAGGCCCGCCGCACCCATCAGCGCCAGAGCACAGGCCAGCGCGGCACGTTTGCACCAGGAAAGGACGGGGTGGGGTGTGTTCATGGCGCCGAACTCGGGGCGGACAGATCCACCGGCACGGTCTGGGGGGCTTCCAGGAAACGGATCGGGCGGCGCGTATGCACGGACATCCCGCGCAGCACCTCCTGCAGCTCACCCAGGGCCACGGTGGGCGCAATCGGGTTGTCGTGCAGCAGCACGCAGGCGGCCTGGAACTGCAGGGTGATGGGCGGGTGCAGGCCTGGCAGCGGCACCAGGCCCGAGGCCACCAGCTGCACCATGCGTTCGGTCAGCTGCTGGCGTGTCACCACACCGTCCAGCAGCAGCCCAAACAGGTCCGCGTCGATGCGTCCCGCAGGGTCGGTGTCGCGCAGGACGCGGTGCAGTTTGACCACGGCGCGCAGCAGGCTCTGCTCGGCCACGGTGTCGCCCATGCCCTTGCGGATGTGCTCGTAATTGACCACCCGCACCAATACCAGGGCGATCGGTTCGCGTGCGTCCACCGCCTTGTGGTAGGCCTTTTCCACTTCCGTGGCAAAGGCCTCCCGGGTCAGCAATCCGGTGAGCGCGTCCTGGGTGGGCAGGTGGCGTTCGCGCAGCTGCAACTCCTTGCGGTCATGGGTGGCCAGGTTCAGGGCATAGGTCAGCAGCGGCAGCGAGGCCGCCACGCTCAGCGAGAACAGGTAGCGCGTCTGCCAGGAGTGGGGCAAAACCCCCATCGCGTCGAGCAGCAGGCGCATCAGGCAAAGGGACTGCGGTGCATAGGCCGCGAGCATGAATATCCACAGCGGAGAGTGCCCCTTGCGGCTCAGGAAGGTCGCCACCAGGCCGGTGGTGGTGGCCAGCAGCAGCAAGCCATCGCCCAGGATCTCGGCGTGCGGGCGGTCGATGAAGTAGGCCAGGCTCGCCCCCAGGGTGAGCAGGCCCACGCCGCCCAGAAACTGGTCGTAGCGGTGGTACTGGGTGGACAGGGTGTAGAGCATGCGCACGAACAGCAGCGATGCGCCCACGGCCCAGACCGGCAGCAGACTGTAGGCGATGTTGCCCCAGGCAGGCCACGCCGCCCACAGGGTAGCCCCCAGCACCCCGTTGATCTGCGCCGTGGTCATGGCGATCAGAGCGCCGAAACCGGCGGCCCACAGGTCGTGGGTTTGGCGGTGCTCCAGGTAGCGCACCGCGCACAGCGCGCACACCGCCAGCATGCTCCCCAGCAGCGTGCCCAGCAGCAGCCATTCGAGCAGGCGCTGGCCATCACGCTGCGCCGCCGGCGCCAGGCGCAGCGGCAGGCTCAGGTGCTTGAAATTGCGCACCCGCAGCAACAGCTCCCGGGGGGCCGTGTCGGGCAGGTGCAGATCGAAGTCCGGGTACAGGCCCGCGCGTCCCCACTCGGAGAGGGGCAGCGTGTCGCCAGCGCGCTGGGCCTGCCAGCGGCCCTGGGCGTCGGTCTGGTACAGGGTGACCTCGTCCACAAACGGCAGTGGCAGGTACAGGGACCAGCGCTGCGCAGCCGGGGCCGCACGCTGAACGCGCAGGCGCAGCCACAGGGTGTTGCTCTCATCGAGCGGGAAGTGCTGCTGCAATGTGGCGCTCTGGTAGCGTTCGGCCGCGGCCGCTTCCACCGCCATGGCGCGCCCCGTCTCCAGCCAGACCTGCACCCCGTCGCGCAGCTCCATGGCCGTGTCTTCCTGCAAGGGCAGGGTGTTGGCCGCATCGGCCCAGGCGTTGCCCCACCCGCCCCACAGCAGGCTTGCTATCGCCACCAACAGGCGCAGCAGACGTGATGGCATACACTGGCCCCCGGATGATTCGGTGTTGTGATGGGTATGAAGTGGGGCATTGTAGGCCGGAGCCCGCCCTGTCGAAGGGGAATCAAGCCATGGCGCCTTGGGAGTTTTCTTGTCCTGTTTTGACGATCTCGACGCGGACGGTCTGAATCTGCACGCGGTCTTCGATCTGGCGGCCTTGCCAGCGGACGTGTTGGACAGCCTGGGCGTGGACGATCTCGCCCCCTACCGCCAACTGCTGCTGGTCGGGCACCTAGGGACCACGCTGTGGCAGCGCTTGCAGCAGGCGGGAATGGAAGGGCCGGATCCGATCGACCGCTACTCCCGCACCTGTGTCGATGCGTGGCTGCAGCACCATCTCCCCGGTGTACGCCATGCCGTGCTGTACCCAGGCTCCGGCACGCCGGCGTTGCAGCGCCTCGGGCAACTGGTTGGCTGGCACCATCCGTCGCCCTTCATGGTGGGGATTTCGGCGCAATGGGGGAGCTGGTTCGCCTACCGCGCCGTGGTCTTGATGGACACCGGCCTGCCGCCCAGCCCGGCGCGCACGCAGCCGTCTCCCTGCGAGAGCTGTGCACTGCGCCCCTGCGTGGCGGCGTGCCCCGCTGCCGCGCTGGATGCGGGTTTCGCCCTGGAGCGCTGTCTGCAGTACCGCCTGGAAGCACATTCGCAGTGCCGCGAGCAGTGCCTGGCGCGCAACCGCTGCCCGCAAGGGGAGCCCTACCGGTATGGCGCGGAGCAGATCGCCTACCACTACCGCCAGTCGTTGGACGCCATCGTGCGCTGGCGCCAAGGCGCCTGACACGCGAACCTGGGCCTGGGCGCGCACCTGGCGCCGCTACAATCCCGGCCTTCCCCTGGCCGTCCCGTCCCCGTTGCCGATGCAGCGCCGGGATGCGGTATGCCTGCCGTGCCGGTGTCCTCGCAGGAGGACCCTCCAGGGGGTGTGATTTCAAAGGAATTTCCATGAGCCTCAAGTGCGGTATCGTCGGCCTGCCCAACGTCGGCAAGTCCACCCTGTTCAATGCCCTGACCAAGGCCGGCATCGCCGCCGAGAACTATCCCTTTTGCACCATCGAGCCCAATGTCGGCATCGTCGAGGTGCCCGACCCGCGCATGGCGCAGCTGGCCGACATCGTCCAGCCCGAGCGCGTCGTACCGGCGGTGGTGGAGTTTGTCGACATCGCCGGTCTGGTGGCCGGTGCCAGCACGGGCGAGGGGCTGGGCAACAAGTTCCTGGCCCACATCCGCGAGACCGACGCCACCGTGAACGTGGTGCGCTGCTTCGAGGACGACAACGTGGTGCACGTGGCGGGCAAGGTGGACCCCATCGCCGACATCGAGGTGATCCAGACCGAACTGTGCCTGGCCGACCTGGCCGCAGTGGAGAAAGCCCTGGCCCGCGTATCCAAGCCCGCTCGCGCTGGCGACAAGGAGGCCCAGAAGCAGGTGCTGATCCTGGAGAAGTGCCAGGCCGCGCTCAACGACACCAAGCCGGTGCGCACCATCGATTTCAGCAAGGAAGAGCTGGCGCAGCTCAAGCAGTTCTTCCTCATCACGGCCAAGCCCGCCATGTTCGTGGCCAACGTGGCGGAAGACGGTTTTGAGAACAACCCCCTGCTGGAGCGCCTGAAGGCATTTGCCCAGGCGCAAAAAGCCCCGGTGGTGGCGATTTGCGCCAAGCTCGAAGCCGAAATGGCCGAAATGGACGACGCCGACCGCCAGATGTTCCTGGAGGAACTGGGCCAGAGCGAGCCCGGCCTGAACCGCCTCATCCGCGCTGCCTACACCCTGCTGGGCCTGCAGACCTACTTCACCGCCGGTGTGAAAGAGGTGCGCGCCTGGACCATCCACGTGGGCGACACCGGCCCGCAGGCAGCCGGTGTGATCCACACCGATTTTGAAAAAGGCTACATCCGCGCCCAGACCATCGCCTTCGAAGATTTCATCACCTACAAGGGCGAGCAGGGCGCCAAGGACGCGGGCAAGATGCGCGCCGAAGGCAAGGATTACGTGGTGCGTGACGGCGACGTCATGAATTTCCTGTTCTCCAGCTGAGCCCCGGCAGCTCGGGCATGGCCGTTGACCGGCCTGGTCGGCATCTTTGTGGGGACGCCGCACTGGTGTTGTTGCGCTAGCATGGCGTGCGCCCTGCTGCGCGCTTGCTATCATTTTCCTCCGGCATACCCAGGGCGCAGACTTCCGCAGACCGAGCCAGCATGAGTTCCACCGACATTGACACACAGCACTTCACCCGCGCGGTGACAGAGCTGGGCGAAAGGCGCCCGGTGGTGACCACGCAGGCGATCTTCAACGAGCGTGGCGTCAAGGTCCTGGAAAAAGGGGTCAGCGTCAACGCGCAGCTCTATGAGCGGCTCGTTGCGCACCAGCTTTCCGTTCCGCTGGAGCAGTCGGTACACAGCGCGCCCGTGGTCAACGGGGCTTCGCTGCGGGAATATGCCCAGCAACTGCTGCAGGAGATTCCGTTTTTCGCGCGCATGGACGAATCCCTGCGCCAGGGGGTGCTGCTGGCGGTGTTGGACCAGGTGAACCTGCCCACGCCGGTGGCGTTTCAGCTGCTGCTGGCCAAGGAGGTGCGGCCCCAGCTGTTTCGCCACAGTGTGCTGATGGCCTTGTTCGCGGTCTGGATCAGTGCCGCTCCCATGGTGTCGCGCTATGACCTGGGCGTGGCGGCGATGGCGGGTTTGCTGCACGACATCGGCATGTTGCATCTCGACCCCCTGCTGCTCGATCCCCGCGAGGCGATTTCCGGCGAGCAGCGCCGCCAGCTCTACTCCCACCCCTTGTTGTCGGCGGTGCTGATCGAGCGCCACCACGAGTTCCCCCGCGAGCTGTTGCGGGGCGTGCGCGAGCACCACGAGTTTCTCGATGGGTCTGGCTACCCGCGCCATCTGCGCGGCGAGGCCATCACCCCCCTGGGGCGGGTGCTGGCGCTGGGGGAACTGGTCACCGCCACGCTGGACAACGGCCGTGCAGCGCCCGAGTGGTGCCTGGACCTGCAGTTGCGCGTCAACAAGCACCGTTATGACCCGCAGCTGGTGGCGCGCGTACAGCATCAGCTGGCGCCGCAGGCCAGCTTGCAGTCTGGCAGCATGGAGCTGCAGGAGGACCCGATGGCACTGCTGCGCTCCACCAATGCCTGCGTGTATGCGTGGCCCATCGGGTGGGCGCAGCAGCTGCCGGACCCCGGGCCGCGCCGCGAGGGCATGCAGGCCGTGGCGGCGCAGGCCCAGCAGTTGGGGCGGGTGTTCGCCACCGTGGGCGCAACGGAGCTGCAGCTGGCGCAGCTCAGCACCCAGGCGCTGGACGATGGCGTGCGCCTGGAGCTGAGCTTGCTGGCGCAAGAGGCGCTATGGCAGCTGCGTGCCCTGGCGCGCCAGACCCGGCGGCGTTGGCGCATGGGGGACGGAACGCCTTATCCCGAGCCCTTGCAGAAATGGCTGGACCAGGCCGAGGCATTGGTAGCGGAGCATTGACCAGGCGCTGCGGGGGGGCGCTGAACACGTTCTTACCACCACTGGACCAGGCCGGTGAGCGCGGCGGTCAGCAGCACGTAGCGCAGGAATTTGCCCACGGCCATGTAGACCACGCAGGGGCCCAGGGGCAGGCGCAGCCAGCCCGCCACCATGCACAGCGGGTCTCCCACCAGCGGCAACCAGGCCAGCAGGCAGGCCTTGGGTCCGAGACGCTGCAGCCAAGCCAGGGCCGGACCATGAAAACGCTCGTGTGCGTAGCGGTCGACCGCCCGGTGGGCGCCATAGCCCAGCCACCAGTTCATCACCCCGCCCAGGGTATTGCCCGCGGTGGCCACCAGCACGGCGGGCCAGAACAGTTCGGGGTGCAATTGCACCAGCCCGAACACCGCCGGCTCCGAGCCCATCGGCAGCAGCGTGGCCGACACGAAGGCAATCACGAACACTGCACTCAGGCTGAACTGGGGGACGGCCAACAGGGCCAGCATGGGCGATATCCAAGCATCCATGGGGGCACTGTAACGAAAGACCGCGCCCCTGCGAGAAGGGTGTTGCGGGGCCTGATTTCAATTGCTGAAATTTTGGGCAGGTAGAATTCGGCCGCCCCACGCCCTGTGGGGCTTTTTGCCCCCGCGCATCCCCAACACCCTCATGCACATCGGCCCCTACGCCTTGGCCAATGCCTTGTTTGTCGCCCCCATGGCGGGGGTGACGGACCGGCCTTTTCGCATGCTGTGCAAACGCCTGGGGGCGGGCTACGCGGTGAGCGAGATGGTGACGTCCCGGCCCGAGCTGCAGGACTCGCTCAAGACCTCGCGCCGCGCCAACCACGCGGGAGAGCCGGGCCCGGTCGCGGTGCAGATCGCGGGCACCGACGCCCCCATGATGGCGCAGGCGGCGCGCTACAACATCGAGCGCGGCGCCCAGATCATCGACATCAACATGGGCTGCCCGGCCAAGAAGGTGTGCAACAAGTGGGCGGGCTCGGCCCTGATGCAGAACGAAACCCTGGCCCTGGAAATTATCGCTGCCGTGGTGCAGGCCTGCGCGCCTTGCGGGGTGCCGGTCACACTCAAGATGCGCACCGGCTGGTGCGAGGCGGAAAAAAATGCCGTGCGCCTGGCGCGCGCGGCGCAGGACGCCGGGGTGCAGATGGTCACGGTGCACGGGCGCACCCGCGAGCAGGGCTACCGTGGCCTGGCGGAGTACGACACCATTGCCGCGGTCAAGGCTGCGCTGCGCATCCCTGTGGTGGCCAATGGTGACATCGATTCTCCCGAGAAGGCCCGTGCCGTGTTGGCCCACACCGGGGCCGACGCCCTCATGATCGGTCGTGCTGCCCAGGGGCGGCCCTGGATATTCCGCGACATCGGCCACTTCCTGGCCACCGGGACGCACCGGGCGCCTCCCCTGGTGCAGGAGCTCAGGCGCTGGATGCTGGAGCACTTGCAGGACCACTACGACCTCTATGGTGAATACACCGGGGTGCGCTCGGCACGCAAGCACATCGCCTGGTACGTGCAGGCCCTGCCTGGCGGCGCCGCCTTGCGCCAGACTATGAACCAACTCAACGATGCCGGTGCCCAACTGCAGGCGCTGGCCGATTACTGCGACACCCTGCAGCAGCAATGCGACCGCCTGCCAATGGTGGGAGCCTGCAGGGGCGGGGAGGTGATCCTGAGCGACCCCAAGGAATGCCTGGTATGAGCAAACAGCATCTGGAAGACTGCGTACGCGCCAGTCTGGAAACCTATTTCCGCGACCTCGATGGCATCGAGCCGCACGGCATGCACGACATGCTGGTGCGCGCGGTGGAGCGCCCGCTGTTGCAGTTCGTGATGCACCAGGCCGACCACAACCAGAGCAAGGCAGCCCAATGGCTGGGCCTGAACCGCAACACCTTGCGAAAGAAACTCGTGGAGCACGAGTTGCTCAAGTCCTAGGCGGGCTTGTGCAGGCTTTGTGCCCGTCCCTTTTCACCATTCCAGGAACCCACCACCATGACTGCTACCGCTACCGCCCTGCTGTCCGTTTCGGACAAGACCGGCATCGTCGAACTGGCCCAGGCCTTGCACGCCCAGGGCGTGCAGCTCCTGTCCACCGGCGGCACCGCCAAGCTGCTGGCCGAAAAAGGCCTGCCGGTCACCGAAGTGGCCGAAATGACGGGCTTTCCCGAGATGCTCGACGGCCGCGTCAAGACCCTGCACCCGCGCGTGCATGGCGGCCTGCTGGCGCGCCGCGATGTGCCCGCGCACATGGCCGCCCTCCAGGAACACGCCATCGGCACCATCGACTTCCTGGTGGTGAACCTGTACCCGTTCGAGGCCACCGTGGCCAAGGCCGGCTGCACGCTCGAAGACGCGATCGAGAACATCGACATCGGCGGCCCGGCCATGGTGCGCAGCGCCGCCAAGAACTGGAAGGACGTGGCGGTGCTGACCGACGCCTCGCAATACGCCACGGTGATCGCGGAGCTGAAAGCCAGCGGCCAGGTCTCGCGCAAGACCAAATTCGCCCTGTCGGTGGCTGCGTTCAACCGCATCAGCCAGTACGACGGCGCCATCAGCGACTACCTCTCCGCCGTACAGGTGGGTGAGGACGCTCCGGCCGATGCCGCTGCCCCCACGCTGGACCTGTTCCCCGGCCAGAGCAATGGCCGCTTCATCAAGGTGCAGGACCTGCGCTACGGCGAGAACAGCCACCAGCAGGCTGCCCTGTACCGCGACCTCTACCCCGCGCCCGGCTCCCTGGTCACGGCCAAGCAGTTGCAGGGCAAGGAGTTGAGCTACAACAACATCGCCGATGCCGATGCCGCCTGGGAGTGCGTGAAGAGCTTCAACACCCCGGCTTG
Source organism: Rhodoferax sp. (assembly GCA_052390055.1). Lineage (GTDB taxonomy): Bacteria > Pseudomonadota > Gammaproteobacteria > Burkholderiales > Burkholderiaceae_C > Allorhodoferax. The sequence continues at coordinate 43,450 of JBQTHH010000022.1, read as the reverse complement.
CGTCATCGTCAAGCACGCCAACCCCTGCGGCGTGGCCGTGGGCGCCAACGCGCAGGAGGTCTACAGCAAGGCCTTCCAGACCGACCCCACCAGCGCCTTCGGCGGCATCATCGCGCTGAACTGCGAGTTGGACGAAGCTGCGGCGCAGCAGATTTCCAAGCAGTTCGTTGAGGTGCTGATGGCGCCCAGCTTCACCGCTGCGGCACTGGAGGTGTTCAAGAGCAAAGTGAACGTCCGCATCCTGCAGATCGACCTGCCCCCTGGCGGCGCCAAGCCGTGGGAGCAGGGGCGCAACTTCATGGACATGAAGCGCATCGGCTCGGGCATCCTGCTGCAGACTGCGGATAACCATGAGCTGACCCTGGCCGACCTGAAGGTGGTCACCACCAAGCAGCCCACGCAAGACGAATTGAACGACCTGCTGTTTGCCTGGAACGTGGCCAAGTACGTCAAGAGCAACGCCATCGTGTTCTGCAAGGGCGGTATGACCATGGGTGTGGGCGCTGGGCAAATGAGCCGCTTGGACTCCGCCCGCATTGCCAGCATCAAGGCCGGACACGCCAAGCTGTCGCTGGCCGGTACGGTGGTGGCGAGCGACGCCTTCTTCCCGTTCCGTGACGGCCTGGACGTGGTGGTGGACCACGGCGCCACCTGCATCATCCAGCCCGGCGGCTCGATGCGCGACCAGGAAGTGATTGATGCCGCCAACGAGCGCGGCGTGTCCATGGTGTTCTCGGGCGTGCGCCACTTCCGCCACTGAACGGGTTTGGAGGGTATTTTGCCCTCCGGCCCGCGTCGTATCTGCGCAACGCGCTATTGAATTTATAGCTTTTGCGAACTGAAGCGCAGATTCTCCCGGCCACAATGGTGTTTTTTCGGGAGAACAAGCAGATGCGCAGCAATACGGTGGGTTGGCCCCAGGCGGTCATGGTCCTGGCGCTGGGGGTGTGTGCCGCGGCCCAGGCACAGCAGCCGGGGTGGCGTTTGGTGGCGGGTGCTGGTCTGGGTGAAGGGGGGCAAACCATTACCTCCGGCACCATTACCAACGTCAGCAACAACCAGGTCGTTCCTTTCCAGATCAAGCCCGGCAGTGGTCCCCAGTTCCGCCTGGGGGCCGAGTGGCCCCTGTCTTCCAACGTGGCGGTTCAGGCCACAGTGGGTCATTCGGCGGTCGCCCCCATGGGCTTCAATGGCAGCCTGACCTTCACCACCATTCCGGTGGAGGTGTTGGCGCTTGCCTCCGTGGGCGAGCAGTGGCGGTTGGGCCTGGGCCTGCGCAAAGCCCATGCCGAGATGGCGGGCAGCGGTGTGGCTGCCAGCTCGCCTGTTCTGGGCGTGTATGAAACCAGCCTGGGCGCGGTGGCCGAGGCGCAGTACCTGTTTGCCACGGCGGGCGGGCGTTCCAGCGCGCAACGATCGCAATTTGGCATCAGCGCCCGCTATGTGAGCGAAACCTACCAGCGCAACGGCTACTCTTTCAACGGCAACCACTACGAACTGGGCGTGGTGCTGTACTACTGACCCAGGGCTGCGAGCGCGCCCCCTGCATCGCCTGCGAACAGTACCTGCAGCAGCGCAGCTTCGCGCTGCGCGATGCAGGCGAGAAACTGGTGTGCGCTGTCACCGTCGCGGCTCATGGCGCCAAAGGTGTCAAAGCCCGCTTCCAGAAAATTCTGCAGCGCGCCCAGGCCACTGGCGCGCGCGGCCGGGCGCATGAGCGCCAGCAGCGTGCGCAGGCCGCGCTTGCGGGTGAATTGCACCAGGTCCCGGCCCACGCGCAGGACGGTGTCGAGCTGGAATTGGCGTTGCGCCGCCTGGCCGACGCGCTCCCAGGCCCGCACGTAGCCGGCGGCGTCCAGGGGCGCATCCAGAGCCAGGACGGCTTCGGCCATGGCCAGGTCCAGGGTCTCGGTGCTGTGGTGCAGCTGTGCCATGGACACCGCGGTGTCCACCACCGACGCCGGAAACAGGCGCTCCAGCGGGCTGGCGATGCGTGCAAACTGGGCGTCGCGGGCCGCGTAGTCGCGCTCCCCGTACAGTTCATCCAGGAAAAACAGCACCGCCGACGCAAAGCGCGGGGTCGCCAGCAGGTCTGCATAGGTGTGGCGAAAGCGCTGCGCCTGAAAGGCCTTGACCGCCTGCACCGCCTGGGCCAGGCGCGGGTCGCTGGCGGTCTGTGCGCGCAACGCCTGCACGGCGGCCACCGCCTCGCGGATGGTGGCGCCAGCCGCTACCGCTGCCATGTTCACAGTGTGGAGAAGACCTCGGTGGCGGCCTGCACCGTGGCGGTGATGTCCGCCTCGCTGTGGGCGGCGCTGACGAACCCGGCCTCGAACAGGGCCGGGGCGAAGTACACACCGTGGTCGAGCATGCCGTGGAACAGGCGGTTGAAGCGCGCGCTGTCGGTGGTCATCACGGTGCGGTAGTTCTGGGGCAGTTCCGGCTGCAGGAAGAAGCCGAACATGCCGCCTTCGCTGTCGGTGCTGAACGGGACCCCGGCCCGGTCGGCCGCCGTCTGCAAACCCGCCACCAGGGCCTGCGTGCGCTGCGCCAGCCGGTCGTAGAACCCCGGCTCGGCGATGGCGCGCAAGGTGGCCAGACCGCAGGCGGTGGCCACCGGGTTGCCCGACAGGGTGCCGGCCTGGTAGACCCCACCCAGGGGGGCCAGGTGTTCCATGACGGCGCGCCTGCCGCCAAAGGCGGCCAGCGGCATGCCCCCGCCAATGACCTTGCCCATCACGGTCAGGTCGGGCGCAAACCCCGGGATGGCGCGTGCATACACGCTTTGCGCACCGCCGAGGGCGACCCGAAAGCCGGTCATCACCTCGTCCATGATGAGCAGGGCGGCGTGCTGTGTGCACAGCTCGCGGCAGCGGCGCATGAAGGGCAGCGATGCGCGCACGAAATTCATGTTGCCGGCGATGGGCTCGATGATCACGCAGGCCACTTCCGCGCCGTACAGGGCGAAGGCTTCTTCGATCTGCTCCAGGTGGTTGTACTCCAGCACCGTGGTGTGCTGCACCACCTCTGGGGGCACCCCGGCGCTGGTGGCGTTGCCGAAGGTGGCCAGGCCCGAGCCGGCCTTGACCAGCAGGGCATCGGCATGGCCGTGGTAGCAGCCTTCGAACTTGATGATGCGGCTGCGCCCGGTGGCGCCGCGCGCCAGGCGGATCGCGCTCATGCCGGCCTCGGTGCCCGAGCTGACCAGGCGCACCATGTCCATGCTGGGTACCTGTGCCAGGATGGCCTCGGCCAGCTCGATCTCGCGTTCGGTCGGCGCGCCGAAGGAAAAGCCGTCGGTCGCGGCCTTTTGCACCGCTTCCAGCACGCCGGGGTGGCCGTGCCCCAGGATCATCGGGCCCCAGGAGCCGATGTAGTCGATGTACTGCTTGCCGTTGGCGTCCCAGAAGTAGGGCCCTTGCGCGCGCTGCACGAAACGCGGCGTCCCCCCCACGGCGCGGAACGCGCGCACGGGGGAATTGACGCCGCCGGGGATGACCCGGCAGGCGCGTTCGAACAGGGCTTGGTTGCGGTCAGGGGACGACATGGAGCGGACTCTCTTCAAGGTTCAATGGCGGGTAGTGTTGGGGGGCAGGTCCAGTGCGGAGGCCGGGTTGGCCGCTTCTTCGGAGCCGGGTAGCGGCTCGTCCTCATCGGGCGAAGCCCAGAACATGCGGTCGGGCAGCACATGGCCCATACCGGGGCGAAAGCCGTTGCCCAGGCATTGATCGAGGTAGCCCAGGGCTTCGGCCATGGCCTCGGTCAGCTCGGTGCCGCTCGCAATCAGGGCGGTCAAGGCGGCCGACAGGGTTTCGCCTGCGCCGACGAAATGGGCCTCGAAGCGCTCGAATTTGTGGCTGCACAGCGCAGCGTGGGGGGCCGCCAGGATGTTGTCGATGTACTGGTCGGGCAGGGGAATGCCTGTGACCAGGGTGTAGGGCACGCCGAACTCGCTGGCAGCCTTGGCGATGTCGCGTGCTGCGGGCGGTTTGTCCACCGACCAGTCCGGCAGCAGCCAGCGCCACAGCGTGCTGTGGTTGCCCACCAGCAGCGTTGTCTGGGGCAGCAGCAGCTCGGTGCAGGCCTCCAGGTATTCCTCGCTCAGTTCCTCCCGCCACCACGACAGGTCGGGCTGGTAGGCAACCAGCGGCAGTTTGTCGTAGTCGGAGGCGACCTCGGCCACGACCGCCAGGTTCTCGGGCGTGCCCACGAAACCGACCTTGATCGCGCCGACACCGATGTCTTCCATGATCGCGCGGGCCTGCTCGCGCACCGCTTCGTCCTCCAGGGCGAAGTGCTCGTAGACCTCGGCGGTATCGCGCACATAGGCGCCAGTGCACACGGTCAGCGCGTGTACGCCGACACTGGCCAGGGTGGTGGTGTCCGCGCCCAATCCGCAGGCCCCGCTGGGGTCGTTGGCATTGAAGACGAGCACGCAGGGGGTCGGGGCGTCATCCTGGGTGTCGTCCGGGCTGTCTTGGGGGGGAGTGGGCGCCTGCATGGGGCAGTTCTAGGGTTAACCCTCGGGCGAATCGGTCAAAAATGGAGGCTGGCTCTGGCGCGCGGGCCAAGCGGCCTCTATACAATCGTTGCATTCTATGCCAAGGGCCTATAAGCTCTGAAGCAGCAGGTGGCCTGCGTCATCGCGCAGCGAGTACCCGGTCGAACCCAGCAGGTGTGAGTCGTTCCAACTGAATGCGAGAGTCCAGGAGACATTTTTTGTGAGTACCCCTGCATCGACCTATAAAGTTCTGGTGGTTGACGACAGCAACACGATTCGGCGCAGTGCCGAGATATTCCTCAAGCAGGGGGGGCACGAAGTCATGCTGGCCGAGGATGGGTTCGACGCCCTGGCCAAGGTCAATGACTACGCTCCGCACCTGATCTTTTGCGACATTCTCATGCCGCGCCTGGATGGCTACCAGACCTGCGCCATCATCAAACGCAATGCGAAATTCGCGCAGGTGCCGGTGGTCATGCTGTCGTCCAAGGATGGGGTGTTTGACAAGGCCCGCGGGCGCATGGTGGGTGCGCAGGATTACCTGACCAAACCGTTTACCAAGGATCAATTGCTGCAGGCCGTGCAGCAATTTGGCGCAGTTTTGCAAGGAGCGACTTAATGGCCATACACACCGTCTTGATCGTTGACGATTCCAAAACCGAAATCATGTTCCTGTCCGACCTGCTGCAAAAGGCCGGCTATGTGGTGCGCTCGGCGGAAAACGCGGACGAAGCCTTCAAGCGCTTGTCGGAGCAAAAGCCCGACCTCATCCTCATGGACGTCGTCATGCCGGGCCAGAACGGCTTCCAGCTCACCCGCTCCATCAACCGCACGCCGGAATATGCCGACGTGCCCATCATCATGTGCACCAGCAAGAGCCTGGAGACCGACCGGGTCTGGGGCATGCGCCAGGGGGCCAAGGACTACATCACCAAGCCGGTCGATCCGGCCGAACTCCTGGCCAAGATCAAGGCCCTGGGGTGATGCACTGATTCATGGCAAACCGCGACGCGATCCGCGAACTCCAGACCCGGCTGGCAAGCCGCCTTCAAACCGCACGGGCACAGGGGCTGTCCGTGTCCTGGCTGGCGGTACGCGCCGGGGGGCTGAACTACCTGTTTCCCCTGGGGCAGTCGGGGGAGATCTTTCCGGTGCACTCCATGCACCGCGTTCCCTATGCCAAGGATTGGTTCACCGGCGTGATCAACATCCGGGGCGGGCTGTACGGGGTGGTTGATTTCGCTACCTTCCTGCATGCCAACGCGGCCATCGAGCGGCTGGCACCTGTGGCCCAGGAACCCAGTGTGGTCACGCTCAACGCGGCGCTGGAAGTCAATTGCGCGCTGCAGGTGGATGCCCTGGCCGGTCTGCGCGGCCCCGAGGCCTTTGCCAGCTACGCCCCCGCTCCCGAGGGTTCGCCAGAGTATTTTGGCAACCACTTCGTCGACACACAGGGAGTGCACTGGCAGGAAATCAATCTGCGAACCCTCTCCCTCAGCCCCCTGTTTTTAAGCATCAGCGTTTAGTTTTTCGTCGTAAAGGCTGCACCATGTCCGTTGTCGATCAGATCAAAAAATTGTTTACCAAGAAGTCGGCCGATTCGCAGATCGACTCCGGGCTGAGCTTGGCCATGCCCGACGGCAATCCCGATGCCACCGGCAGCATGACCGTGCAGGTGCCGTCCGTGGCTCCCGACAGCGAGGCCGCGCCCTCGGTGCTGGCCATGGACCCCGTGCTGCCCGAATCGGTCGACACCAGCGAACTCATTCACCTGCCCCTGCTGGGCGGCAGGACCGTGGTGCAGCACCAGCGCGTGCTGTTTTCCATGCTGGGGGGGGCCTTGCTGGTGCTCGCCGGTGCCACCTTCTATACCCTGAGCCAGTCCAACACCGTGGCGCAGCAGCAGAGCGCGATCGGTCAGTCCCTGATGCAGTCGCAGCGTCTGGCCAAGTCGGTGTCGCAGGCGGTGGTGGGCAGTGCGCAGGCCTTTCCGGACGTGGCCGACAGTACCGAGGTGCTGGCCAAGACGGCGCGCGGCCTGCAGGTGGGCAGCGACGAGTTGCGTCTGACACCCTTGGGCGAGGCCTATGGCTCCGGGATGGAAAAGATCATGCCCCTGGTCGACCGCGCCGAGAAGAACGCCAAGGTGGTGATGGGGCAGCAAAAGATCCTGACCCAGATCGGTTCGGCCTTGCGCCTGATCAACCGCCAGTCGTCCGACCTGCTGGAAATCGCCGAGACCATCTCCTCGCTCAAGCTGCAGCAAAACGCGCCTTCGGTGGAAATCTCCGCGGTTGGCCAGTTGGTGATGCTGACCCAGCGCATCGGCAAGTCGTCCAACGAGTTCCTGACCTCCGAGGGGGTCAGCCCGGAGGCCGTGTTCCTGCTCGGCAAGGACCTCAACACCTTCAAGGAAGTGGCAGAGGGCCTGCTCAATGGCAGCTCCGAACTGCGCCTGAGCGCGGCCAAAGACCCGGCCACGCGCGAACAACTGCAGGCCCTGCTTGAGATGTACGGCGAGACCAAGGTGCAGGCTGGCGCCATTCTGGGCAACCTGCAAGGCCTGGTGTCGGCGCGTGAGGCGCAGGGCGTCATCATTGAGGACAGCGAGCCCTTGCGCCGTGGTCTGGAAGACCTGCAGTCGGCCCTGTCGGAGCAGGCCGGTATCGGCGGCATGGAGCTGCTGGTGCTGATCCTGTCGGCTGCCTTCGCGCTCGTGTGCGCCGGTGGCCTGTCCTACGTCCAACTGCTCGACAGCCGCAAGCGCCAGGTGATCGCGGAAATGCAGAAGCGCGAAGCGGAAACCCAGGAGGCCGAGGCCAAGCGCGTCAACGATGCCAACCAGGCGGCCATCTTGCGGCTGATGAACGAATTGCAGACCGTTGCCGAAGGGGACCTGACCCAGGAAGCGACCGTGACCGAGGACATCACCGGCGCCATCGCCGACTCGGTGAACTACACGGTGGAGGAGCTGCGTTCGCTGGTGGGCAACGTGCAGTCCACGGCGGCGCGGGTGGCGCAAACCACCAACGAAGTGGACGCCACCTCCACCGAACTGCTGGCAGCCTCGAACGAACAGCTGCATGAGATCCGTGAAACCGGCCGCGCCATTGTGGACATGGCCGGGCGCATCAACCGCGTGTCTGCGCAGGCGCAGGAAGGCGCCGAGGTGGCGCGCCAATCCCTGAACGCCGCGCAGACCGGCTTGCATGCGGTGCAGAACGCCATCGGCGGTATGAACGCGATCCGCGACCAGATCCAGGAAACCTCCAAGCGCATCAAGCGGCTGGGCGAGTCCTCCCAGGAGATCGGTGAAATCACCGAGCTGATTTCGGACATTACCGAACAGACCAACGTGCTGGCCTTGAACGCGGCCATCCAGGCGGCGTCGGCGGGTGAAGCCGGGCGCGGCTTCTCGGTGGTGGCGGAAGAGGTGCAGCGTCTGGCCGAACGTTCGGCGGATGCGACGCGCCAGATTTCGGCGCTGGTGAAGGCGATTCAGACCGACACGCAAGACGCCATCGGCGCTATGGAGCGTTCCACCCAGGGTGTGGTGGAAGGGGCCAAGCTCTCCGACAACGCGGGGACCGCGCTGACCGACATCGATCGCGTGTCGCGCCAGGTGGCCGAGCTGATTGAACAGATTTCCACCTCTGCATCGCGTGAAGCCAGCCAGGCCAACGAGGTGGCGGACAACATCCAGCACATCTTTGCCGTGACGGAGCAGACCGGAGAGGGTACCCGGCTGACCGCCAACCAGGTGCGCGAACTCTCGCGCATGGCCGAAGAGCTGCGCCAATCGGTGGCACGGTTCAAGATTGCCTGACGCCGGAGCCCCACCGACATGACACCCCCCCATACCGCGCTACCTGCCGAGCCGGATCTCGCCGCCCACGACCTCGGGCCCCTGGCCTGGGTCATGGAGGAGTTGCGCAAGTCGCTGGAGGGCGCCATCAAGGCCACACGCCGCTTCGTGCGTGACGCCGAGCTGGCCCTGGGCCAGGACATCGCCAGCCTGGACGCCAGCCAGCTGCGCATTGCACGCCAGCAATTGCACCAGGCCGTGGGGGCGCTGGAAATGGTGGGGCTGCGGGCTCCGGCCCATATGCTGCGCACCATGGAGTCCGTGGCGCAGCGCTTCATCCAGAAGCCCGAGCTGTGCAGCGACGAAGCCGCTACCACCCTGGAGCGGGCCAGCTTCGCGCTGACGGAGTACCTGGAGGGCTTGGTCAAGGGCAAGGCCGCCTCGGCCGTGGCCCTGTTCCCCCAGTACCGTGGGGTGGCCGAACTGGCGGGCCTGGACCGGGTGCATCCGGCCGATCTGTGGTCCGTGGACTGGCGCTGGCTGGAGGTTGCCGACTTGCCGGCGGTGCAGCCGCTGCAGTACAGCGCATCCACGCGCGAGCGCATGGACTGGTCGATTCTCAATGCCGTCAAGTCCGCCGACGCCCGGGCGGCGCGCCGTCTGAGCGACCTGGCCTGCGGTCTGTCCGCCGGGCAGGACCGCCTGCAGCCACGCACCTTCTGGGCCATCGCGGCGGGGTATTTCGACGCCCTGGCCTGCGGTGCCATTGGCAACACCGTCTACAGCAAGCGCGCGGCCTCCCGGGTGCTGCAGCAGTACGCCACCCTGAGCAAGGGGGAGCGCAGTGTCTCCGACCGCCTGGCGCAGGATCTGTTGTTCTTTTGCGCCGTGGCCGACATGGCCCCGGCCAGCCAGGCGGCCTGCCTGCATGCCGTGCGCCAGGCGTATGGCCTGGAGGCCGCGGGCGCGGTGGACTTCGAGAACGAGCAGTTTGGCCGCTTCGACCCTGCGCTGCTGCAGTTGCTGCGCAAGCGCATTGCAGCGGCTTCCGAGAGCTGGTCCGCGCTCAGCGGCGGGGATGTGCAGCGGCTCAAGCAGGTGTCGGAGCATTTCGCTTCCGTGGCTGACCTGATGGGCAAGCTCCATCCGGAGAGCAAGGAATTGGCGCGGGCTTTGCTGCGCACCATCGATGCCACGGTGGCGGCCAACGCCTGCCCCTCCGCGGCCGTGGCCATGGAAGTCGCGACCACGGTGCTGTACCTGGATGCGGTGTACGAGGACCTGGACCCCACCAACTCGGAGCTGGCGCGGCGCGCGCAGCGCCTGGCGCAGCGCCTGGATCAGGTCAGCAGCGGCCAGGGCGCCGCTCCGATGGAAGCCTGGATGGAGGAGCTGTACCGGCGTGTCAGCGATCGCCAGACCATGGGCAGCGTGGTGGCGGAGCTGCGCGGCGCCTTGGCGGAGGTCGAGAAGTCGCTGGATGCGTTCTTCCGCAACCCGCAGGACAAGACGCCGCTGCGCGAGGTGCCCAACCACCTGGCGTCCATGCGCGGGGTGTTTTCGGTGCTGGGTCTGGACCAGCCCTCCATCGCTGCGCAGCGCATGCGGCTCACGGTCGAGCAGTTGCTGGTGGACGAGATCGCCGAGGGCGCGGGGCCGAACCCCTTGTTCGAGCAGCTCGGCATCAACCTCGGGGCGATGGGCTTTCTCATCGACATGCTCAGTTACCAGCGGGAACTGGCGAAGCGTTTGTTCGTCTTTGACGAGGACAGCAATACCTTGCAGGCCCTGATGGGGCGCGCCAGCGAGACGGCGCCCCCCCCAATGGCCGCTGATCCCGCGCCCCAGGACCTGCCTGCGCCCGGGTTGTCGTTGGATTTTGATCTGGAGCTGGAAGAGCCGCCGGCGTCCGAGCCGCCGCCGCAAGCGCTCGTGGAGATGCCGACGGTCGAGGCGGCTGCGCCCGTGCCGGCGGCTCTGCCTCCCGCGCCCGCGGCGGACGCGGACGACGAGGACACGGAGCTGCTGGACATCTTCCTGGAAGAAGCGCGCGAAGTGGTGCACAACGCCCTGGCGGCGATCAACCAACTGGCCGACACCCCGCAGGACGTGGGGGAACAGACGGTGCTGCGCCGCGCGTTCCACACCCTCAAGGGCAGCTCGCGCATGGTCGGGCTGAGCGAGTTTGGCGAGGCCGCGTGGTCGTTCGAGCAGGTGATGAACAATCTGCTGGCTGAGCAGCGTGGCGCGCATGGCGATTTGTTGCACCTCACCGGCAGCGCGATGAAGGCCTTTGGCCGCTGGGTCGAGGACATCGCCGCAGGCGCGGCCGAAGGGGCCTGGCGGGCGGCGGACTTCCGGGCCAGCGCGGACGCGATGCGCTTGCACGGCCAATACCAGGCGCTGCCCTGGGATGGGGATGCACCCGTGGTGGTGCAGGAGATGCAGGAGGCTGCGCCCGATGCGCCAGAGGAAACCCCTACCCAACTGCTGCCCGTGGATGTGGAGGGCGACGCCCTCACGCCGCCGGAGGCGGCGGTGGCTGGCGTGCCCGGTCAGGGCAGCGGGTTGATGGGCGGTGTGCTGGACATCGACTTCGATCTGGAGCTGCCCCCTTCGGGCCAGGCCGCTGCAGCCGAGCTGAATCTGGACTTGCCGCTGGACGAAGCGGCGCCGTCGCCCGGTGGGCCAGAGCCGCGCGATTTTGCAGCCACCGAGCCTTTGACCCTGGATCAACCTGTACCGGCCCTGCCCGGTGCGCAGGTGCAGGAAATCGACCTGGGAGACTTTGACTTCGCCGCCTTGGATCCGGTGCAGACCGCGCCTGCCGCTGCGCCAGAGGTGGCCCCGGTGCCGCCCGCCGAAGAGCCGGGCGCCATCGCGCTGGATTTCCCGCTCGAAGACGCTGCCGCACCGGCGGTGGAAGAGGTATTGGCGCAAGCCTTGCCCGAGGTGCAGGAGGCGGCGCAGGACGTCATCGCCACGCCAGAGGCTGTGGAGATCACGCTGGAGTTCCCCTTGCCGCAGGAACCGGCTGCGTTGGCCCCGGAGCAGGGCGACGATGGCCTCGATGCGCTGGATGCGCTGCTGGGGCCGGACACCGTGCCCCCCCCATCGGTGCAGGAGGGGGTGGAGATTGATCTGGATTTTGGCGCTGCCGTGCCGGAGCCGGTACCGGAACCTCTGCCGCCCCAGGCCGAGGGCGAGGCGCCCGAAGTGCCGCCGCAGTTGGCGCTGGAGCCGCTCCTGGTGCTGGAGGGGGAGCCGCAGGCAGCGGTACCACCTGGGCCGGAGGCCGAGCCGACGCCAGAGCCAGAGCCAGAGCCAGAGCCAGAGCCAGAGCCGGAGCCGGAGCCGGAGCCGGAGCCGGAGCCTGCCTCCGAGGTGTCTGGCGATGCCCTGATGGATGACAGTGTCAAGGTGATTGGCTCGCTGCGGCTGAGTATTCCGCTGTACAACGTGTTCCTCAATGAGGCGGACGAATGGTCGCGCCGCTTGCAGACCGAGCTCAGCGAATGGGCCCTGGGGCAGGAGGAGCCGGTGCCCGAGTCCACCGTGGTGTGGGCCCACTCGCTCGCGGGCAGTTCGGCCACCGTTGGTTTTGCTGCGCTGTCGGAGCTGTCCCGCGCGCTGGAGCATGCATTGCAGCACGTGCGCCTGCACCGCGCCGCCAACCCGGCGATGGCGCAGGTGTTCAGCGATGCGGCCGAAGAGGTCCGGCGCCTGCTGCACCAGTTTGCCGCCGGGTTCCTCAAGGAGGCCAACACGCCGGTGCTGGCGGCGCTGCAGCAGATCATCAACACCGAGTTCGCCCCCGCGGGTGAGGTCGGCGGCCTGACCCTCGAAGAGAGCCTGGGCTGCGCGGTGCACGATCTGGGCGCACCCAGCGCACCAGCAGTGTCAACCTCTGTGGATGCTGTTCCCGCGCCTGCTGCAGTTGTGGGGGGGGCCATGGCGGTGGCGGCGCCCCTGGCGGTGGTGGAGGACGACGAGGACGACGAGTTCGACGCCGTGGACCGCCTGGACCAGGACCTGTTCCCGATCTTCGAGGAGGAGGCCCAGGAGCTGCTGCCCCAGTTGTCGGCGGCCTTGCGCCAGTGGATCGCCCATCCCGACGACATGGGCGCGCGTGGCGATGTGCTGCGGGTGCTGCACACGCTCAAGGGCAGCGCGCGCCTGGCGGGCGCCATGCGCATGGGGGAGATGGCCCACCACATGGAAACGAGCATCGAGCACATCGGTGCCCAGGGCCTGCAGACCCAGCAGCTGGAGCCGTTGCAGGCGCGCCATGACCGCCTGGAGAAGGCTTTTGACCGTTTGCGCCAGGGGGCGCATGCTGGCCCTGCCGACCTGGAAGCGGCTTTGGGGTTGCCCTTGTCCGAGCCCGGTGCTGATTCGGCCACGGCACCAGTGGCATTGGATGCGGCGCAGCCCGCAGCCGAACCGGAACAGAGCGCTGCGCCGGTACCGGCCTTGCCGGTGCTCTCGTCTTCGCTGCCCATGAACCTGGTGGCAGCGGCGGTACCGACGGTGCCCGCGCGTGCCCAGAGCCAGCAGAACGTGCGCGTGCGTTCGCGTTTGCTGGACCGGCTGGTGAATCAGGCGGGCGAGGTGTTGATCACCCGTTCGCGCATGGACGGTAGGGTTACCCAGATCCGCTCTTCGCTGGAAGACCTGGGCTCCAACCTGGAGCGTCTGCGCCAGCAGTTGCGCGACCTCGAATTGCAGTCCGAGTCGCAGATGCAGTCGCGCATGGCGCAGGCCAAGGAAACGGCGCAGGCCTTCGACCCGCTGGAGTTCGACCGCTTCACCCGCGTGCAGGAACTCACCCGCATGATGGCCGAGTCGGTGCACGACGTGGCCACGGTGCAGCGCAATCTGCAACGCGAGGTGGACAGCACCGAGGACGACCTGATCGCCCAGGGGCGACAGGCGCGTGAGTTGCAGCGCGACCTGCTGCGCACCCGCATGGTGGAGTTCGAGAGCATTGCCGAGCGCCTGTATGGCGTGGTGCGCCAGGCCGGCAAGGACACGGGCAAGCCGGTCAAGCTCGACATTGTCGGCGGCTCGATCGAAATGGACCGTGGCGTGCTCGAACGCATGGTGCCCTCGTTCGAACACATGCTGCGCAATGCCGTCTCCCATGGCATCGAGGACGCCGACACCCGTGCGCAGGCCGCCAAGCCGCCCATGGGGTCGATCGTGGTGCAGGTGGACCAGCACAGCAATGACGTCTCGGTGTCCTTCTCCGACGACGGCGGCGGCCTGCATCTGGACCGCATCCGTGAGCGCGCCCTGGCCCAGGGGCTGGTGGACGCGCAGCAGGAGCTCAGTGCGGAGCAGGCGGCCAACCTGATTTTCCTGCCAGGCTTTTCCACCGCCGAGCAGATCACCGAGCTTTCCGGGCGCGGTATTGGCATGGACGTGGTGCGCGCCGAGGTGTCCGCAATGGGCGGGCGCATCGAGACCGGATCCGAGGCGGGCAAGGGCAGCAGCTTCAAGCTGGTGCTGCCCCTGACCACAGCGGTGACGCAGGTGGTGATGCTGCGCATGGGTGATTTCACGGTGGGTGTGCCGTCCAATCTGGTGGAGACGGTGCAGCGGGCGCAGGTGTCGGTGGTGCACGGGGCCTACGACAGCGGCTTGTATCCGTATGGTGCGCAGGCTTTGCCGTTCCACTGGCTCGGTGCCTTGCTGCAGGCTTCGGCGCGCAGCACCGAGATGGAGGGCAAATCCCTGCAGGTGGTGGTGCTGCAAAGCGCGGGCCAGCGTGTGGCGGTGCATGTGGACGAGGTGCTGGGCAACCGAGAAGTGGTGGTGAAGAACCTGGGGCCGCAGTTGGCCCGCCTGCCGGGCCTGACGGGCATGTCGGTACTGGCTTCCGGTGCCGTGGTGCTGATCTACAACCCGGTGGCCCTGACCAGTGTCTATGGCGAACGGGCACGTGCTCTGGCGCTGGAAGCACGCCAGCGGGCGGCCCTGGCGCCCGCAGCCGAGGCGGCGGCGCCTGTCGCCGCCAGCGAGGCTTCGCAGCTGCCGCTGGTGCTGGTGGTGGACGACTCCATCACCGTGCGCCGCGTGACCCAGCGCCTGCTCAAGCGCGAGGGCTACCGTGTCACCGTCGCCAACGACGGCCTGCACGCGCTGGAAAAGCTGATGGAGGAAAAACCTGCCGTGGTGCTGTCCGACATCGAGATGCCGCGCATGGACGGGTTTGACTTGGCGCGCAACATCCGCGGCGATACGCGCTTGCACGATCTGCCCATCATCATGATCACCTCCCGCATTGCGCAAAAGCACCGCGACCACGCCAAGGAGCTGGGGGTGGACCATTACCTGGGCAAGCCGTACTCCGAGGACGAGTTGCTGGCCCTGGTGCGCAAGTACGCGCACCAGGCGCACGAGTCGGTGTTTTGATGGCCCCCGGGCGCCCGCAGGGGCGCCCGGTATGGCCGTGTGGGGTGCTGGGGCGGGTAAAATCGGCCCCATGTCCGGCGACTCTGCACCTATCAACCTGACCAACCACTTCTTGATAGCGATGCCCGCCCTGGAGGACGGTCTTTTCACCAAGAGCGTGGTCTACGTCTGCGAGCACAGCCCGCAGGGCGCGCTCGGGCTGGTCATCAACAAGCCCGCCGACATTTCCATGGGCGAGTTGTTCGCCAAGGTGGATCTGCCCCTGGGGCGTGAGGACCTGCGCGATGCCCCGGTGTTCCACGGCGGCCCCTTGCAGCTCGAACGCGGTTTTGTGCTGCATCCGGCGGTGGCCGAGCCCGGCGAGGACGGCAAGACCGAATCGGTGTATGCCGCTGGCATGGTGATTGCCGGTGCAGGGCTGGAAATGACCACCTCGCGCGACGTGCTCGAAGCCCTGTCGCATGGCGCCGGGCCGCGCAAGCTGTTGCTGTCCCTAGGCTATTCGTCCTGGGGCGAAGGGCAGTTGGAGGCCGAGATCGGCGCCAACAGCTGGCTGACGGTGCAGGCCAAGCCAGAATTGATTTTTGACACCCCGGTGGACGAGCGCTGGACCCAGGCCCTGGGCCTGCTGGGCCTGCAGGCCTGGATGATCTCGTCGCAGGCGGGGCATGCATGAGGCCGCCTGTGCCGCCCGAAGGCGCGAAGACCACTGTGGGCATCGCTGCCGAGCATGCCCGGGTGCCGCCCCACTGCGCCAGTTTCGTGGCCCTGGACTATGGCACCAAGCGCACCGGCGTGGCGTATGGCACGCGCTTGCTGGGGACGGCACAGCCCCTGTCCACCATCCAGGCCCGGGGCGACGCGCGCTGGGCGGCGCTGCGCCATTGCATTGGCCAGTGGCAGCCGGACGCGCTGGTGGTGGGCGTACCTTTCCATCCCGATGGCGCAGCGCACGAGAACACGGTGCGCGCGCAGCAGTTCGCACGCCAGCTGCGCGCGCGCTTTGGCCTGCCGGTGGCGGAGGTGGACGAGCGCTACAGCACCACCGAAGCTCTCGCGCAGGGCGCCAAGGACCCCGATGCGGCGGCGGCCTGCATCATCCTGGAACAGTTTTTAAGGAGTTTGACGTGAGTGTTCTGGATACGAGCGGTACCCGGCCCGAGCGGGGCACGGGGGCCATCATTCTGGATGCGCAAGCGCTTTACGGCGAGCTGCGCCAGGGCGTGCAGCGTCTGTGCGCACCGCAGACGCGCCTGGTGGGCATCGTCTCGGGCGGTTACTGGCTGGCGCAGCAACTGCAGGCCGACCTGGGCCTGACGGGGGAGGCGGGCGCCATCTCTTCGGCCATGCACCGCGATGACTACGCCCAGCGGGGTTTGAGCGCGAGTGCGCAGACCCACCTGCCCTTCGATGTGAACGGTGCCGACATTCTGCTGCTCGACGACGTGCTCTACACCGGGCGCACCATCCGCGCTGTGCTCAACGAGCTGTTCGACTATGGCCGCCCGGCCTGCGTGCGCCTGGCCGTGCTGGTGGACCGGGGCGGGCGCCAACTGCCGGTGCAGGCCGACTTTGCGGCGGCGCGCGTCAGCCTTGCGGCGGACCAGTCGCTGTCCCTGGCGCGCAAGGCCGACGGCGGATTCAGTTTTGACGTGAAGGGAGCCTGACCCGTGCTCAACCAGCGCAACCCCCAGCTCAACCGCCACGGCGAGCTTGTGCACCTGCTCTCCATCGAGGGCCTGCCCAAGAGCATCCTGACCCAGATACTGGACACTGCCACCAACTTCGTCTCGGTCAACGACCGCGAAGTGAAGAAAGTGCCGCTCTTGCGCGGCAAAAGCGTGTTCAACCTGTTTTTCGAGAACAGCACGCGCACCCGCACCACCTTCGAGATCGCCGCCACGCGGCTTTCTGCCGACGTCATCAACCTGGACATCGCGCGCTCCTCCACGGCCAAGGGCGAGTCGTTGCTGGACACCATTGCCAACCTCTCGGCCATGGCGGCCGACATGTTCGTGGTGCGCCACAGCGAGTCGGGCGCCCCCTACCTCATCGCCCAGCACGTGGCGCCGCATGTGCACGTCATCAACGCCGGTGACGGGCGCCATGCCCACCCCACCCAGGGGCTGCTGGACATGTTCACCATCCGCCACTACAAAAAGGACTTCTCCCACCTGACGGTGGCCATCGTCGGTGACGTGCTGCACTCGCGCGTGGCGCGTTCCGACATCCACGCCCTGACCACCCTGGGCTGCCCCGAGGTGCGTGTGGTCGGCCCCAGGACCCTGGTGCCGTCCGACATGGCCGCCATGGGCGTGCGCGTGTGCCACACGTTGGAAGAGGGCATCAAGGACTGCGACGTGGTCATCATGCTGCGGCTGCAAAACGAGCGCATGAGCGGGGCCCTGCTGCCCTCCAGCCACGAGTATTTCAAGAGCTTTGGCCTCACGCCCGAGAAGCTGCAACGCGCCAAACCCGACGCCATCGTCATGCACCCCGGGCCCATCAACCGCGGCGTCGAGATCGACTCCGCCGTGGTGGACGGGGGCCAGAGCGTCATCCTGCCCCAGGTCACCTTCGGCATCGCCGTGCGCATGGCGGTGATGGGCATTGTTGCGGGGAACGAAGCATGCTGAACACCCTCCTGATCCAAGGCGCCCGCGTCATCGACCCCGCCAGCGGCACCGACACCGTGGCCGACCTGGCCGTGGCCGACGGGCGCATCCTGGCCATCGGCGCCGCTCCTGCGGGCTTCGTGCCCGAACACACCATCGCGGCCCAGGGCTGCATCGCCGCGCCCGCGCTGGTGGACCTGTGCGCACGGCTGCGCGAGCCCGGCCAGGAGCACAAGGGCATGCTCGCCAGCGAGCTGGGTGCGGCCGTGGCCGCCGGGGTGGGGGCCTTGGTGTGCCCGCCCGACACCGACCCGGTGCTGGACGAGGCCGGTCTGGTCGAGATGCTGCGCCACCGCGCCGCCCAGCACGGCGGCACCCGGGTGCTGCCGCTGGGGGCCCTCACCCGCGGCCTGCAGGGCGAAGTGCTGACCGAGATGGTGGAGCTGACCCAGGCCGGGTGCGTGGGCTTTTCGCAGGCCGAGGTGGCCCTGGCCAACACCCAGGTGCTGCAGCGCGCCCTGCAGTACGCCGCCACCTTTGGCTACCGCGTCTGGCTGCGAGCGCAGGACTACTACCTGGGCAAGGGCGTGGCCGCCAGTGGCCCCCTGGCCACGCGCATGGGCCTGGCCGGTGTGCCCGTGGCGGCCGAGACCATCGCCATCCACACCATCATCGAACTCATGCGCTCCACCAAGGCGCGCGTGCACCTGTGCCGCCTCTCCAGCGCCGCTGGGGTGGCGCTGGTGCGCCAAGCCAAAAAGGAAGGCCTGCCCCTGAGCTGCGACGTGAGCGTGCACTCGCTGCACCTGTGCGACGTGGACATGGGTTATTTCAACAGCCGCACGCGCCTGAACCCGCCGCTGCGCCAGAGCGCCGACCGCGACGCGCTGCGCGCGGCCCTGGCCGACGGCACCATCGACGCCCTGGTGTCGGACCATACCCCGGTGGCCGAAGACGAGAAAACCCTGCCCTTCGCCGAGGCCGAGCCCGGCGCCAGCGCCATCGAACTGCTGCTGCCGCTGGCCTGGAAGTGGGCGCAGGAGCAGGGTGTGCCCTTGGCGCGCATGCTCGACTGCGTCACCCGCGCCAGCGCCGACTTGCTCGGCGACGCCGCTGCGCAGGGCCTGGGGCGCATCCGCGTGGGCGGCGTGGCCGACCTGTGCGTGTTCGATCCGCAGGCACACTGGGTGGTGGGCGTCGACACCCTGCGCAGCCGTTCGCACCAAACCCCCTTCGCGGGCTACGAGCTGCCCACCCGGGTGCGCGCCACCGTGCTGCAGGGCCGCCTGGCCTACTGCGCCGCGTGAGTGCGCAGAGCGGGGCACGCTCCCGGGTGTGTGCGCTGGGGCGGCTGGTGCGCATCGTGCTGCACCTGCTGCACGGCGCCTGGCTGCTGCAGTGGCGCTGGCAGCATTGGTCCGGTGCCCAGCGTCAGAGGCGAATTCGGCACTGGGCCCGCGTGTTTCTTGAACTTCTTGCTATTGATTTGATAGTGGATGGGGAGCCCCGGCAGCACGGCCCCCTGCTGCTGGTGGCCAACCACGTGTCCTGGATCGACATCGTGGTGCTGCTGGCGCTGGCCCCTTGCCGCCTGGTGTCCAAGGCGGAAGTGCACCACTGGCCGCTCATCGGGGCCATGGCGGCGCGGGTGGGCACCCTGTTCATCGAGCGCGGCGCACGCCGCGACGCCATGCGCGTGGTGCACCAGATGGCGCAGGCGCTGCAGGATGGCCAGTTGCTGGCCGTGTTTCCCGAGGGCACCACCAGCGACGGCTCCCAGGTGCTGCCCTTTCACGGCAACCTGCTGCAGGCGGCCATCGCCACCGATTGCGCGGTGCAGCCCCTGGCGCTGCGCTATGGCGACCGCCACAGCGGCGCCCTCCGCACCGAACCGGCCTACGCCGGGCAGGACAGCGTGCTGCAGACCCTGTGGCGCACCTTGCGCACCCCAGGCCTGGCCGTGCGCGTGTGCTGCGGTGTGCCCGAAAAAGCGCAGGGCCGCGAGCGCCGCGCCTGGGCAGCCGACCTGCGCACGCGCATCCAGTCGATGTAGCGGCCTGCTTCAGGCTCCATCGCGCGGGAACATCACCACGTGGTCCACGTCGGGGCGGATGCCGATCCACTCGCCCAGCGCGTGGTTGTGGTGGCTGGGCACATGGGCCATCACCGTCAGCCCTTCGGCCAGGCGCAGCGTGTAGAGGAACTCCGAGCCGCGAAACGCCTTGCGCACGATTTGCGCCTTCACGGCGGCCGTGTCGTCGTGCACGATGTCGTCCGCGCGCAGCAGCACGTCGCACTCCACGCCCTCGTAGGCCTGGCGCACCAGGCATTCGTCCACCCCATGCAGCGGTCCCACCGGGGTCTGCACTACCGTGTCGCCGTTCGTGCCCTGCAGGCGCGCCGGGGCAAACACGCCGTGACCGATGAACTCGGCCACGAAGCGCGTGGCCGGGCGGTGGTAGAGGGTGTAGGCGTCGTCCCACTGGTGCAGGCGCCCGTGGTGCACCACCCCGATGCGGTCGCCAATGGCGAAGGCCTCCAACTGGTCGTGCGTGACCAGCAGCGCCGTCGCTCCCGCCTGCTGGAGGATGCAGCGCACCTCGTGCGCCAGGCGCTCGCGCAGGTCCACGTCCAGGTTGGAAAAGGGTTCGTCCAGCAGCAGCAACTGCGGCTGCGGCGCCAGGGCGCGCGCCAGCGCCACGCGCTGCTGCTGCCCGCCCGAGAGTTCGTGGGCAAAGCGCTCCTCGCTGCCTTGCAGCCCCACCAGCGCCAGCACCTCCTGCACCCGTGCCTGGCGCTTGGCCGCAGGCCAGTCGTGGATGCCAAAGGCCACGTTGCGCGCCACATTCAGGTGCGGAAACAGCGCATAGTCCTGGAACACCATGCCCACGCGGCGCTGCTGCGCATCCACGTGCACCCCCGTGCCGCTGACCAGCGCACCCCCCAGGCGGATGCTGCCGCCGCTGGCGTGCTCCAGCCCCGCCACGGCGCGCAAAAGCGTGGTCTTGCCGCAGCCCGAGGGGCCGATCAGCACCCCGATCTCACCGGCGCGCAGGCCGAAACCCACGCCGTCCACGGCCGCCTGCGCACGGCCCGGATAACACACCCGCAGGTCTTCGATCTCGAGGAACATGGCGGCCATTGTAGATGCCTACAATTCGCATTCTTGCGCGCCCCATCCCGGCTGGCGCCGGGCCGAGAACCCTTGCTGTGGCACCCCCATCCTCCCTGCTCAAACCCGCCGGCACGCTGCTGCTGCTGTCCTTGTTGCTGCTGCTGTGCCTGCCGGTGCTGGCCGTGCTGGCCTCGTGGTGGCCGGGGGCGGGCCAGGATCAGGCTTGGGCCATCCTGAGCGAAATGGCCAGCACCGTGCTGGCCGACTATGTGCGCACCACCGTGCTGCTGTGCGCCCTGGTGGCGGCTGGCGCAGTGGCGCTGGGCCTGGGGGCGGCCGCCGCCGTGACCCTGTGGGACTTTCCCGGGCGGCGCTTTTTCGAATGGGCGCTGCTGCTGCCCCTGGCCATGCCCGCCTACGTGGTGGCCTATGGCTATACCGACTTCCTGCAGTTCTCCGGCCCCCTGCAAACCAGCCTGCGCCAGTGGTTCGGCTGGCAGGGGCGTGTGCTGCCCGAGGTGCGCAGCGTCTGGGGCGCGGCCTGGGTGTTCTCGTTTGCGCTCTACCCCTATGTGTACCTGTTGGCCCGCACTGCGCTGAGCGAGCGTGGCGCGCACCTGATGGAGGCGGCGCGCCTGATGGGCGCCAGCCTGCCACGCCGCCTGGCGCAGGTCGCCTTCCCGATGGCACGCCCGGCGGTCGCTGCCGGGGTGGCCCTGGCCTTGATGGAAGTGCTGGCCGACTTCGGCGTCTCCAGCTACTTCGGCATCCAGACCTTCACCGCCGGGGTCTACAAGGCCTGGCTGGCCATGGACAACCGCGTCGCCGCAGCCCAGCTCGCCACCATGCTGCTGGCCTTGGTGCTGGTGCTGCTGGGCCTGGAACAGCGCGCCCAGCGGCGCATGCGCTTTGGCTCCCTGCGCGGTGCGCGCGCCGCCGCGCAGGACGCGCGCATGCTGCGCCCCGGGGCCTGGGGCTGCGCCGTGTTGGTGGGGCTGTGCGCACTGCCGGTGTTGGCCGGGTTCGTCGCCCCGGTGGCCTTCATGCTGCGCCCCCTGTGGGGCGAAACCGCCGCCGTGCCCTGGGAGCGCTTTGCCGACTGGGCCTGGAACAGCGTGCGCCTGGCTGGCGTGACCACCGGCGTGGGCGTACTGGTGGCGCTGGCGCTGGCCTTTCAGGTGCGCATGCAAGGCGGGCGCCTGGTGCACTGGGGCGCCCGCATCGCCGGGCTGGGCTACGCCGTGCCCGGGGCCGTCATCGTGGTCGGGGTCCTGCTGCCGGTGGGCTGGGTGCAGGCGCGCTGGCCGCAGGCGCAACTGGGCTACTGGATCACCGCCACCGTGCTGGGGCTGGTGTGGGCCTACCTGGTGCGCTTCACCGCCGTGGCCTTGCATTCGGTGCAAAGCGGCTACAGCCGCATCGCGCGCAGCCTGGACGAATCGGCCCGGCTGCTGGGGGCGCACGACGCGCGCCTGCTGCACCGCGTGCATTGGCCGCTGCTGCGCCGCTCGGTGGCCGCGGCGGCCCTGCTGGTGTTCGTGGACGTGATGAAGGAGCTGCCTGCCACCCTGGTGCTGCGCCCCTTCAACAGCGACACCCTGGCGGTGGTCGCCTACCAGCTCGCCCGCGACGAGCGCCTGGGCGAGGCCGCCTTGCCCTGCTTGGCCCTGGTGCTGGTCGGGCTGATCCCCGTCATGCTGCTCAGCCGCACCCTGCGCTCGAACGCCTCACAGTAGCCCGCGCTGCGGGCACCGGGACGGGTTCTGCCCTCCCGGTGGTGCCTGCCCCCCGGCGTCGTGGTTCAGGGCATCACTTCCACGTACTCATAGACCTCGCAGTCCGTGATCTGGCGGCGCACCGGCAGGCTGGCGTGCTCGAACCAGGCCTGCGGGTCGCGCCGGTCGATCTCGCGGCCCATGAAGCGCAACAGCTCGCAGATCGGCTCGACCACGTTGGCGCGGTAGCGCAGGTCGTTTTTCTCGTAGCCCAGGTACATGTTCTTCATGCAATTGCCCCGGCACCAGCTGTAGGCCTCGCAGTCCTTGCACGGCATGTTGGCGGTTTGCTGCAAAGGGCTCTTGTGCAGCCAGTTGCCCTTGACGTCGCCCATCTTCATGGCCGGCGCATACATCATGTCCGGGCAGGGATAGATCTCCCCATTGGGCATCACATTGAGCAGGTGGGTCGACACGCGGCACTGCGTCGCGCCCGCGTACAGCTCCTGCGCGCGGTGGGGAAAGAGCTTGTTGCGCACCATGCCCATGACCGGAATCAGCGGGTAGAGCTGGTCGGTGTGGGCGAAGAACTTGTCCAGCAGTTGCACCAGCACCGCCTTGCGCTTGTCCAGCGAATCTCCCGCGTACATTTCGTCGGCCACGAACTGCCAGTACAGGTAGTCAAACGGCGTGTCTTCGGCCAGCAGGCTGTCCAGTTCCTCGAACGTGGTGTTGGGGTTGCCCCAGGTCACGCGCGCCGTCACGCTGCCGCCAATGTGGCTGCGCACCTCGCGCAGCTTCTTGGTCACCTGGCGGTAAATGCCCTTGCCCCGGTAGCCGTCCGTGGTCTGCTCGCCCCCGTCGATCGAGGCCAGCACGTTGGACAGGCGGTTGAGCGCCCAGGTCGGCAGCTTGTCGATCAGGGTGGCATTGGTCTGCAACTGGAAGCGAAAGCGCGGAAACAGCTCCATGACTTCCAGCATCAGTTTCTTGTTCAGCGTCGGCTCGCCCCCGTAGAAGGTCACGTACACCTCCTTATCCTGCAGGTGGCGTTCGACGAAGGTCGCGAGCTGGTCGATGCTGTATTCCACATGCACCTGCGAGCCCAGCACCTCGCCCACGCCCAGCGAGCAGTAGCTGCATTTGAGGTTGCATTTGAGGGTGGTCAGCAGTTGCAGCTCCACCCGTCCGCCCACAATGGGGTCGGCGTCGCAGGTGGGGGCGCATGAGGGACGGGGGTGGAAGTGCAGGGTGCTTTCGGATTGCATGGTGTGTGGGGAGTACTCCGATCGGAGTGGGGCCAGCGCGGCGGGCGGGCATGATAGCGGCGGGTGTGCTACCTTGTGCCGTGCGGGCCAGGTTGCAGGCGCGTGCATGCCCTGCTATTTGCAGGTTTTTTGATCCAGGACAAGAAAACCGAAGGTACGGATGGTGATGCCAATGCAGCGACGTCGTGTGGTGCTGGGGGGGGCGGGGTTGTTGTTGCCCGCCGGGTCGGTGGCCTGGGCCGCGCCTGATGAAGAGGCGCTGGGCAGCCGGCGTGGCTACCCGGTGGGCAGTGCATCGAATTGGTTCTACGACGAATCGGTGCGCGTGGGCTCCTTCACGGCCCAGGCCGACATCCCCGGCCTCTTCGGCGGCCGTGCCAACGTGCTGGCGCCCTCGGCCACCCCCATGCCCTTGGCGCGCACGGTGCAGGAGCCCGCCTACCGCTGGGGTGCCGGTATGTGGGCGCGCAACCTCAGCCTGGACGACTACCTGGCCCGCCAGCGCGTCATGGGCCTGCTCATCGCCAAGGACGGCGTTGTCCAGGCTGAGCGCTACCAGTACGGGCGCACGCCGCAACACCGCTTCCTGTCCAACTCCATGGCCAAGTCCATCACCTCGCTGGGCATAGGCATCGCCCTGGGGCAGGGGCGCATCCGCTCCATCGACGACCCGGCCCAGGCCTATACCCCCGTGCTGGAAGGTACCCTGTACGGCCAGACCCGCATCCGCCACCTGCTGCAAATGGCTTCCGGTGCCCGCTTTGTCGAGGACTACAGCGCGCGCGACGATCTCGCGCGCTTTACCAATGCCGCCAACCGGGGCGGAGTGCCGCAGGCGGCCCGGCTCATCACCGAGCGCGCCTACCCTGCGGGCGAGCATTTCAACTACTCCAGCGCCGAGACCGAGATGCTGGCCCTGGTGCTGCAGGGTGCCACCGGGCGCAAGCTCAGCGACTATCTGGGGGAGTATCTGTGGGCCCCCATGGGGGCCGAGACCAGCGCCCTGTGGCGCGCCGACCGCAGCGGGCTGGAGCGTGCGGCTGGCAACTTCAACGCCACCTTGCAGGACTATGCCCGTTTGGGCATCCTGCTGGCCAACAACGGCGTGCGTCCCGACGACCCCGCCAAAACCCCCATCATCCCGCGCGACTACCTGCTCGATGCCACCGACTGGCACCGCACCCCCACCAGCTTTCGGCCCGGGCATGCCAGCTCCTACTACGGCTATGGCTACCAGTTCTGGTTGTTTCCGGGGGAAAAGCGTCGCTTTGCCCTGCTGGGCGTGTACGGGCAGATGATTTTTGTCGACCCCGGGCTCCAATTGGTGATGGTGCACCTGGGCGCCAACGCAACCCCCCAGGCCGACCGCACCTCACTGGCGCGCGAGGCCGACGCCCTGTGGCGTGCCTTGGTGCGCCACTACCGCGGCAGTTGGTGAGTGCTGGTGCCCCCGACAGGAATCGAACCTGTATCTGCCCCTTAGGAGGGGGCCGTTCTATCCATTGAACTACGGAGACAGCGGCGCGCGATTGTACGCGGCGCGCCCTGGCGTGCTGACAGGCGTCTGGTCTACTCCTGGGCTGTTGCCGCCGATGCAGCAGCCCAGAGGCTGCGCTACTTGGAGAGCTGGCGCATGCCCTCTTCCAGGCCCTTGAGCGTGAGCGGGTACATGCGCTGGCCCATCAGGTCCTGGACGATGCTGATGCTTTGGCGGTACTGCCAAACCCCCGGGGGTTCGGGGTTGATCCAGGCGAACTTGGGGAACGCATGCGTGAGGCGCTGCAGCCATTCGGCCCCCGCCTCCTCATTGTTGTATTCCACGCTGCCGCCCGGCTGCAGGATCTCGTAGGGGCTCATGGTGGCGTCGCCCACGAAGATCAGCTTGTAGTCCTTGTTGTACTTGCGGATGATGTCCCAGGTGTCGAACTTCTCGGCAAAGCGGCGCCGGTTGTTCTTCCACACAAAGTCGTATACGCAGTTGTGGAAGTAGTAGAACTCCAGGTGCTTGAACTCGGCCTTGGTGGCCGAAAAAAGCTCTTCCACGCGCTGGATGTGCTCGTCCATGGTGCCGCCCACGTCCATCAGCAGCAGCACTTTCACGTTGTTGTGGCGCTCCGGCACCATGCGGATGTCCAGCCAGCCCGCATTCGCGGCGGTGGAGCGTATCGTGTCGGGCAGGTCCAGCTCCAGCTGGTTGCCCTCGCGCGCGAACTTGCGCAGGCGGCGCAGCGCCACCTTGATGTTGCGCGTGCCCAGCTCCTGGGTGTCGTCGTAGTCGCGGTAGGCGCGCTGGTCCCACACCTTCACGGCACTCTTGTTGCGCCCCTTGTCCTGGCCGATGCGAATACCCTGCGGGTTTTGCCCATAGGCGCCAAAGGGGCTGGTGCCCCCGGTGCCTATCCACTTGCTGCCGCCCTCGTGGCGTTCTTTCTGCTCTTCCAGGCGCTTTTTCAGCGTCTCCATCAGCTCGTCCCAGCCCATCTTTTCCAGCTTGGCGAGTTCTTCGGGGCTGAGTACCTTTTCCAGGTTCTTGCGCAGCCACTCGGCTGGGATGTCCTTCTTCAGGTCGGCGATCATCTCCACGCCTTTGAAATAGGCAGCGAAGGCACGGTCGAACTTGTCGTAGTGCTTCTCGTCCTTCACCAGCGCCGTGCGCGCCAGATAGTAGAAGTCGTCGATCTTGTAGCCGCTGGGCTCATTGTCGGCCTCGGCCTGCGGCGTCTTGGGGCCCACCACGCCCTTGTGCAGGGCTTCGAGCAGGGTCAGGTATTCCTTGACCGAGACCGGCAGCTTGGCCGAGCGCAGGGTGAAGAAGAAGTCAATGAGCATGGTGGCAAGGCATTAGTGTTCGACGGTTATGTTGGCCCACTTGTTTCCGAAAGAGCAGGAATCCGCCCCGCGTTTCGCGATGGCTCGAAGCTTCTTTATTCCAGCCCGGTTCACACCCAATCCTCCACCTTCAATCCCTTGATCCGCTTGAACTCTCGGGTGTTGTGGGTCACCAGCGTTCTGTCAGTCGCCAGGGCGTGGGCGGCAATCCACATGTCGTTGCCACCAATGGGTGTGCCCTTGCTTTCCAGGTGCGCGCGAAGCTGCGCGTAGTGTTGTGCAGCTTCCATTGGAAGTTCGAGTGCGGGCACGGCCACGCACAGACGCTCTATGCGGACTGCGAGCTGTGTGGCACCGGGCTTGCGGGCCAGACCCGTGAGCAACTCGCCGCGTGTGATGACCGACATGGCCACCGCATTGCTGGCTACATGGGCAAACCGCTGCTGCAGCATGGCGCTTTCCTGGCGCATGAGGAAGCTGCAGGTGTCGGTGTCGAGGAGGTAGGCCACGGATCAAACCTTGCGGCGGCGCGATGTTGCTTTTGGGGGGATTTGCGCCTCTTCGGCCCAAGAAAAATCGCGTTCCTGCGGCGGGCGCGTGTCGCGTATCCCGGTCAGTGCTGCATCCAGTGCTGCGGCGTCCTTGGCGGACAATGGAGGAAGGTCGGCCATCAACTCGCCCAAGGTCTTGCCAAAAGACTGGGGTGTTTCACGCAGGACGATGTCCTTGCCTTGGCGAAAAATGGTCACGGTCTTGCTGTTGAGCCGGAATTCCTTGGGCAAGCGCACTGCCTGGCTGTTGCCCGAGGTGAACACGGTGGTGGTGCAGGTCGTCGGGCGCAAAGACTTTGTGTTGGCCGGTGCGTTCATGGTGCGAACTCCTTTTGTATATCTTTAGTGTATATACGGAGATGCGAAAATCCAACCCACCTCAGCGCGGCTTGTTCAGCAGGTACAGCAGCTGCGCCTTGGCTTCCGGCCACTCGCCCGCACGCATGCTGTACATCACGGTGTCGCGCACCGTGCCGTCGCGGCGCAGGGCGTGGTGGCGGATCACGCCATCTTTTTTGGCGCCCAGGCGTTCGATGGCCGCTTGCGATTTGAAGTTGAAGTTGTCGGTGCGCCAGCCCACCACGGCGCAGCCCAGGGTCTCGAATGCGTGCGTGAGCAGCAGCAGTTTGCAGGTGGTGTTCACGTGGGTGCGCTGCACGCTCTGGGCATACCAGGTCCAGCCGATTTCCACCCGTTGCAAGGCGGGCACGATGTCGTGGTAGCTGGTGCAGCCCAGCACTTGGCCCGTGGCCTCGTCAGTGACGGCAAAGGCAAAACGGCTCCCCGCCTCGCGCATGGCCAGTGCATCCTGTATGTACTGGCGGGTGCGCTCCGGCTCGGGCACGGAAGTCACGCGGATATTCCACAGCGCGCCATCGGCGGCGGCGGCTTTCAGCCCTTCCTCGTGCTCCAGCGCCAAGGGGACAAGTGCGACGCCCCGGTCACGCAGCACCACTGCTTCCACAAACGCCATGTGCCTTACTCCTTGTCGTTTTGCGCTGCACGCCAGCGCCGTGCCAGTTGCAGGCCCAAGCCGCCGCCCAGGCCCACCAGCACGATGCCGCCGATGCTGGCGGCGGAGTAGCCCGGGGCAAAAATGTTCCAGCCAAGCAGTTGCCCGGCCCAGAAGCCGAGCAGGGCACCGCCCACGAATCCTATGGCGTCCGATACGCCCTCGGTCAGTGCAGAAGCCATGGTGTGCGCCCCATTAGCGGTTGCGGCTCTGCATGAACAGCAGCTTTTCGAACAGGGTGGCGTCCTGCTCGTTCTTCAGCAGCGCGCCCACCAGCGGGGGCATGACCATCTTGTCGTCCTTGTTGTGCAACACATCAGGGCCAATGTCCTCGGCCATGAGCAGCTTGAGCCAGTCCAGCAGTTCGCTGGTGGAGGGCTTCTTTTTCAAGCCCGGCAGGTTGCGCACGTCAAAAAAGGTCTTGAGTGCGGCGTTGAGCAACTCCTGCTTGAGCGCGGGAAAGTGCACGTCCACGATCTGGCGCATGGTGTCGGCATCGGGGAAGCGGATGTAGTGGAAGAAACAGCGGCGCAAAAAGGCGTCGGGTAGCTCCTTTTCGTTGTTCGAGGTGATGAACACCAGGGGCCGGTGTTTGGCGCGTACCAGTTCGCGCGTTTCGTAGCAGTAGAACTCCATGCGGTCGATTTCGCGCAGCAGGTCGTTGGGGAACTCGATGTCGGCCTTGTCGATCTCGTCGATCAGCAGCGCCACCGGCTGCTCGCTGGTGAAGGCCTGCCACAGCACGCCCTTGACGATGTAGTTCTGGATGTCGCGCACCTTCTCGTCGCCCAACTGGCTGTCGCGCAAGCGGCTCACGGCGTCGTATTCGTACAGGCCTTGCTGCGCCTTGGTGGTGGATTTGATGTGCCACTGCAGCAGCGGCATATCCAGCGCCTGGGCCACCTCTTCGGCCAGCATGGTCTTGCCCGTGCCGGGCTCGCCCTTGACCAGCAAGGGGCGCTGCAAAGTGATGGCGGCGTTCACCGCCAGCATCAGGTCCTGTGTGGCGACGTAGTTCTGTGTTCCGTGAAATTTCATGTTGTCGTGGCTGTAAAACCCGCAAAAAACCCGGGGAAAGCGAACAAAAGCCCGTCTACCTATAATGGTTTTTCACCATTCGGAACCGCGGCTCCGCGGTCCCGGCTCCCCGCAACCCCTTCGGTCGATTGTCCTCTCAAAATGAACAAGTTGTTTTCTAGGCTTTGCATGGCGTTTGTCGCATTGGCGACCTCGGTGACGGTGGGTGCCCAGGATCTGGCCGGTGATGCCAAGGCAGGGGAGAAAAAGAACGCCATGTGCGTTGGCTGCCACGGCATCAAGGGCTACCACACCGGGTTTCCCGAGGTCTACAAGGTGCCCAAGATCGCGGGGCAGGGGGCGCCCTACATCGTCAATGCGCTGCGCGCCTACAAGAGCGGCGAGCGCAAGCATCCGAGCATGCGCGGCATTGCCGCCAACCTGACCGAGCAGGACATGGCCGACCTGGCCGCCTACTACAGCGCGGCGGCGGGCACCCCGGCCGAGCCGCCCGTGCCCACCGCGGTGGACGCGAAGGCCCAGGAACTGCTGGCCAAGGGCGGCTGTGCGGCCTGCCATGGCGAGAACTTCAGCAAGCCGCTGGACCCGTCCTATCCCAAGCTGGCGGGCCAGTACCCGGACTACCTCTTCCACGCCCTCAAGGCCTACAAGACCGAGGGCGGCAAGCTGGTGGGGCGCAACCACCCCATCATGTCCGCCATGGCCAAGCAGTTCAGCCATGCGGAGATGAAAGTGCTGGCCGACTATGTGGCAAGCCTGCCGGGTCAGATCCAGACCATCCAGCCTGAGCGCGTACGCTGATTCCCAGGCTCAATCCCGCGTGGCGCGGCGCTGGATGTCGGCCACGTAAGCCGCCCCGTCCGGGGCGCCGCCACGGGTCTGGCTGTCCTGCAGCATGCGCCCCAGGCTTTCCATCACTTCATGGTGCGCCAGGTGCAGCGAATTGCGTCGGTGCGCCAGCAACTCCACCGCCTGGCGGATGCCGCGCGGCTGGTCGATGGAGCACTGCTCGCTGATGGACAGGTGCATGGACAGGTGCAGAAACGGGTTTTCGCGCCCTGGCGTGGGCTGGGCCAACGCGGCCAGGGCGGCGTCCACATCGGCAAAGTCCGCCGCGTATTCGGGGTGCTCGTCCATCCACTGGCTGGCCAGGGTTTCGATCGCCTCCATAGGCTGGCCCGCACGCGCTTTGGTGTAGGCATTGCAGAAAAAGCGGCGTACATCCGCCTGTGAGGGGGTAAACATGGGCCAAGGTTAGCACGGGGGCGCCAGAGCCAGCCCGTGTGCGCCTGCACCCCCGTCGCATGCTGCAGTGCAATAACCATTTTCTTGACGTGACTTAAGGATGCCGGATGCGCGTCGGCCTAGGGTTGAGCCTGCGCCACCACGGGGCGTGAAACGGGGGATGCAGCATGTTCATGTTCGATTGGTTGTTTGGCAAAAAAGAGAGTGTTCACCACGTTGCGCAGGTGCCCGCCGCGGCCAAGGCTGTGCCTGTGCCCGCCGCTGCCGCGCCCGCGCAGGCCGTGGCCCCTGGGACGGGCATCCACTACCACCCCGACCTGATCGGCAAACTCACGCAGGAGCACCAGAACCTCCTGCGTCTGTTTGAGCATGTCCAGCATGCCGCGCAGGAGGGCGACGTGGTCCTGGCGGCGCGCCACCTGGAGGCTTTTCGGGTGCAGTTGCAGGGACACCTGCTGACCGAAAACGTGCGCCTGTATGTCTATCTGGAGCACGCCCTGGCCGCTGACGCTTCCAGCCATCAGCTCATGCGGGCGTTTCGCCATGAGATGGACGACATCGGCAAGGCGGTGGTCGACTTTCTGGGGCACTACCGTGAGCTGGCCCAGCGCCCGGATCTGACGCCGAAGTTCATCCAGTCGCTGGAGGGGATCGGGGCGGTGCTGGTGGAGCGGATCCGGCGCGAGGAGGGCATTCTCTACCCGCTGTATACCGCCTGAAGGGGAGCGCGCTGGGCGACACCCCTTGCGTCGCAGGCGTTGCAGCGGCTGTCGCCTGCCCGACAGGGCCTGGGCACATCGGCACCGTAGAGTTCTACCCATGCGCACCCTGGACACCCTGCATGCCCTGGCCGAGGCCTGTGGCACCGACATCGCCGAAACCGAGTGGATCCCCGTAAGCCAGGAGCAGGTGAACCTGTTTGCCCAGGCCACCGGCGACCACCAATGGATCCATGTGGACGTGGAGCGTTCCCGCCAGGGGCCGTTTGGCGGCACGATCGCCCATGGATTCCTTACCCTGTCCCTGCTGCCGCGCTTCTTTGAATCGGCCCTGCACCTGCCGTCGGTGCGCATGGGCATCAACTACGGACTCAATCGGGTGCGCTTCATCACCCCGGTGCCGGTGGGCAGCCGTTTGCGGGCGCGCTTGCACCTGCAGGCGTGCGAATGGATGGGTGCCGCAGCGCTGCAGACCACCTGGCTGGTGACGGTGGAGCGCGAGGGGGCGGACAAGCCGGTGTGCACCGCCGAGGCCGTGCAAAGGCTGTACGAATAGCGCGGGCGCGGGCCTCAGTTTCCTTCCAAGGCGCCGCCAAAGCCGTTCTGGCGCCAGGCTTCGAACACGGTCACCGCGACCGCATTGGACAGGTTCAGGCTGCGCTGGCGCGGGCACATCGGCAGGCGCAGGCCGTGCGAGGGCAGGAAGTGTTCACGCACGGGGGGCGCCAGCCCCCGCGTTTCGCAC
Source organism: Rhodoferax sp. (assembly GCA_052390055.1). Classification (GTDB taxonomy): domain Bacteria; phylum Pseudomonadota; class Gammaproteobacteria; order Burkholderiales; family Burkholderiaceae_C; genus Allorhodoferax. The sequence continues at coordinate 11,875 of JBQTHH010000022.1, read as the reverse complement.
CCGAATACCAGCCAATCCCCCGGGCGAAAGCGCACGCCGTACGGGCTGCCGCTGCCCTTGGTGGTCAGGGCATACATGCGTTCCTGCGCGGGGGCTGCGCTGTCAAGAAAGGCCTGCCAGTGGGCGTGCCGGCGCAATGTGGCGTATTCGTGGTAGTCCAGCCCTGCGCGGCGCATGTGCCGGTCTTCGAGGCTGAAGCCCAGCGGCTCCACCAGGTGCAGCGTGCAGCCCGTGTTGGCGGCCAACCGGATCACGTTGCCGGTATTGGGTGGAATCTCGGGTTCGACCAGGACGATGTGAAACATGGGCCGATTGTCGCAGCCTGGATGGCGCCTGCCCTCGGGCGGGCGTGCGGCGGTTGGCGCGGGGACGGGGGCCGCCGGGCGGGCTTTCAGTGTTCGCTGTCGGTGCGAGCCAGCACCAGCGCAGACACCTGGGCCACGCCCGCGTGGCGCAGCACGCGCGCGGCTTCGCGCAGCGTGGTGCCGGTGGTGGTGACATCGTCTACCAGCACCACATGGCGTCCCCGCAACTGGGCGGCGTGCTGCGGCGCCACGGCCATACTGCCCCGCACGGCGTGCAGGCGTTGGGCACGCGGCAGGTCGTGTTGCGCAAGGGTGTGGCGCACACGCCGCAGCCACCCCGGCTGGACCTTGGCCGTGCCCAGGGCCTTGGACAGTTCCAGGGCCTGGTTATAACCACGCTCGCGCAGGCGCGACTCCGAGATCGGTATCGGCACCAGGGCATCGCACTGCTCCAGCAGGTGCTCGGCCCATGGCGCGCTGCGCAGCAGGGCCGCCAGCGGCCGCGCCAGAGCGGCTTGCCCACGGAACTTGAAATCCGCCACCAGCCGGTCCCATGGGAAGGCGTACGGCACGGCGCTCAGGCACTGGTCCAGCCGCTCGCTGGGCATTCGCACACAGGCGCCACACACCGGCTGGCCTGGCTCCAGCAGGGCAGCGCAGTGGGGGCAGCGGGAGCGGGGCGGGGCGAAGCGGCGCACACAATCGTCACACAGGCCCTGTGTGCCCCAGCTGCGGCACACCATGCATTGGCTGGGCCAGCGCAATCCCCCCTGTGCGAAAAACGGTCCCCACATGGCAGCCAATATACTGCCCGCAGCCCACCGCCCTGCCGTGGTTTTCCCTTCCTTCCATTGCGCTGCTCCATGTCCGACTCGCCCATGCATCCCCCCACCGTGGACGCCCGTGCGGCACAGCACTGGGATCGGCTGCAGTCGCGCCGGGGCCAGGTGCAGGCGGCCTGGCTGCATGAAGAGGTGGGGCGGCGCATGGCACAGCGCCTGGGTTGGATGGCAAGGCCGCCAGCGCACTGGCTGCATTGGGGGGCCTGGGGGGGCGGGCTGCAGGGGCATGCCCTGGTGCAGCAGCAGTACCCGAAGGCGCAGTGGTTTCTGGACGACGACAACCCCCTGGCGCTGCAGCGCGCGCGCGACCATCTGGCGCCGCCGTGGTGGAGCCCGCAGCGCTGGCGCCGGGCGCCAGCGCGGCCCGCACAGGGCGTGGGCATGGTCTGGTCCAACATGGCGCTGCACACGGCGCCCGAGCCGGTGGCCCTGCTGCAGCGCTGGCACGAGGCCTTGCAGGTCGATGGGTTCGTGATGTTCTCCTGCCTGGGGCCGGACACCCTGCGTGAGTTGCGTGCCGTTTATGCGCGCCAGGGCTGGGGCGAGCCCAGCCATGCGTTCACCGACATGCACGATTGGGGCGACCTGCTGGTGCAGTGCGGTTTTGCCGAGCCGGTGATGGACATGGAGCGCATCACATTGACCTATTCCAGCGCGTCCGCCGCCTTGGCCGAACTGCGCGCCCTGGGGCGCAACCTGCACGTGCAGCGCTTTGGCGCCTTGCGTGGGCGTGGCTGGCAGCGGCAATTGCTGCAGGCCATGGACTTGTTGCGCGCCGACACCCCGCAGGCGCCGGGGCGGCTTTCCCTGAGCTTCGAGGTGGTGTACGGCCACGCCCTCAAGCCTGCGCCGCGCATGGCGGTGCAGGCGCAGAGCGCCATCAGCCTGCAGCAAATGCGCCAGAGCCTGGGCCTACACCCAACAGGCAAACCCGCACGCGGCACTGCGGAATAGCGAATCCCACAGAATGCGCGCCGGATTCGGTGCGTGCACCGGCGCTTTGCCGGTGCGATGCCGGGCGACCCCGCCGGGCTGCGCCCCTGCAGTGCAAGGAGAAGGCGGAATGTTCGTGTTCGTGGCGGAGCTGCGCTGGGTGCTGATGGTGCTGAGCCTGGTCCTTTTTGGCGCTGTGTTCGGGGCCATGCTGGTGTCGGCGTGGCGCCAGCACCGCGTGGCCGGGCTGGCGCAGGGCAATTTCCATGCTTCGGTGCTGGCAGAGGTGTCGTGGATGGCGGCGCCGATGGTCATTGTTTTCTTGCTGGTGTGGCCGACGGTGCGGTCGGTGTTGGTGTTCTGACGCTGATTTCGCCCCGCGCGGGGCAGTTCCCCTGCATTTTTGCGGGTTTTCCAAAATGACCCTTGTATGAACAAAGGAATAAACTGGTTTGGTCGGAGGCTGGTCGCGCACCGGATTCCGCGCTACAAAAACGAGAGGACGACAACGATGATGGGTTCGAAGAAATGGGTTCCGTCCCTGCTGGCGGTGGTTGCTCCGTTGGCGGCACAGGCGGAAATGCGCTGGTCCTTTCCAACGCCGGTGACCCCGATCGCGCACGAGACGCTGCACGTGCACAACCTCTTCATGGTGATCGCGCTGACCCTGTTCTTCGGGGTTCTGGCATTGATGCTGTATTCCTTCTGGCGGCATCGCAAGTCGACCGGGCACACCGCGGCGGCTTTCACCGGACCGAAAGGGCGCAAGCAATGGCTCTGGACGCTGGCGCCGTTTGCTGCACTCTTGGTTCTGGACTATGGGATTTTTGGGGTGCCGGCCTACCACGCGGTGCTGATGTACGAAGACACCAAGGCCGATGCCGAGCTGGTGGTCAAAGTCACGGGCAGCCAATGGCTGTGGGAGTACGAGTTTCCTGCCGCCGGGGTGAAGTTCGCCAGCCGCCTGGCCACACCGCGTGAGCAGATCAACAACGAGGCAGAGAAGGGCCAACACTATTTGCTGGAGGTGGACAACCCCCTGGTGCTTCCGGTGGGCAAGAAGGTGCGCTTCATCACCACCTCGAATGACGTGATCCACAGCTGGTGGGTGCCCGCTTTCGGAGTCAAGCGCGATGCGGTGCCGGGCTTCCTGCGCGAGTTCTGGGCCAAGGTCGACACCAAGGGTACCTACCGTGGCCAGTGCTCTGAGCTGTGTGGCAAGGAGCATGGGTTCATGCCCGTGGTCGTGCATGTGGTTTCTCCCGAGGAGTTCGATGCCTGGCTGGCCACCAAGAAGGCCGAGGCCCAGGCGGCAGCGCCCAAGACCTGAGCGCGCCACGCCCCGACAGACACACGAAGAAACCCAAGATTTTTTGAAGGAGACACCCATGGCATACGAGACGGTCGCCGGCATGCACCACGCGGATGGGCATCACGCGCACCAGCCATCCGGTATCTTGCGCTGGCTGCAGACCACCAACCACAAGGACATCGGGGTCATGTACCTGATGTTCTCATTCGTCATGCTCCTGATCGGCGGGGCCATGATCCTGGCCGTCCGTGCAGAGCTGTTCCAGCCGGGGCTGCAATTGCTGCAGCCGGAGTTGTTCAACCAGCTCATCAGCCTGCATGGCCTGATCATGGTGTTTGGCATGGCCATGCCTGCGGCCACGGGGCTGGCCAACTACATGCTGCCGATGATGATCGGCGCGCCAGACATGGCGCTGCCGCGTCTGAACAACTGGGGCTTCTGGATTCTGCCGCCCGCAGCCATCATGCTGGTGCTGCCCTTTTTCCTGGGTTTGGCGGGCGTGGGTCCGGGGGCCGTGGACGCGGGCTGGACCATGTACGCGCCGCTGTCGGTGCAAAGCGGCTGGGGCATGGACTTCGCCATCTTCGCGGTGCACATGCTGGGGGTGTCGTCCATCCTGGGCTCGATCAACGTGATTGTCACGATCCTGAACATGCGCGCGCCCGGCATGACGCTGTTCAAGATGCCGCTGTTCGCGCATGGATTCCTGATGACGGCGATTCTGCTCATCACCATCATGCCGGTGCTGGCCGGTGGCGTGACCATGGTGCTGCTGGACCGCCACTTCGGCACCCATTTCTTCAACGCTGCCGGTGGCGGCGACCCGGTGCTGTGGCAGCACATTTTCTGGTTCATGGGCCACCCCGAGGTGTATGTGCTGCTGCTGCCCATCACCGGCGCCGTGCCGCACGTGCTGTCGGCCTTCTCGCGCAAGCCGGTGTATGGCTACCGGGCGCAGGTCTATTCCATGTGGGGCATCGCGGGCTTGTCGGTGGTGGTGTGGGCGCACCACATGTTCACCAGCGGCATGTCCACGGGCGCGCAGCTGTATTTCATGTACAGCACCATGCTGATCTCGCTGCCGCTGGCGGTGCTGTTCTTCTGCTGGATTGCCACCATCTGGCGCGGTTCGCTCAGTTTCGAAACCCCCATGCTGTTTGCGGTGGGCTTTGTGATCCTGTTCGGCTGGGGCGGCTTGACGGGGCTGGTGTTGGCCGACGCTGCGGCCGACCCGCAGTACCACAACGCCTACTTCCTGGTGGCGCACTTCCACTATGCGCTGTACCCCACCACGGTGATGGGGGCCATGGCGGCGGTGTACTACTGGCTGCCCAAGTGGACCGGCCACATGCTCAACGAGCGCATGGGGCGGCTGCATTTCTGGGTGGTGATGGTGGGCTTCAATCTGACCTTCATTCCGCAGTTCCTGGTGGGCCTGTCGGGCATGCCGCGCCGTATCCCGGACTACCCGCTCATGTTCACGGAGTGGAACCAGCTCTCCACCATTGGCGCCTTCATTCTGGGCGTGTCGCACCTGATCTTCATCTACAACGTGGTGCAGTGCGTGCGCGGTGGCGAGAAAGCCCAGGCCAAGGCCTGGGAGGGCGCCGAAGGGCTGGAGTGGACGGTGCCGTCGCCGGCCCCGTACCACACCTTTGAAACCCAGCCGGTCATCCAATAATGCCAGCACAGCCTTCCGCCACGGCCCAGCCTCAGGGGCTGGCCCCTGAGGCGCAGCAGCGCCGCAGCAACCTGCGTCTGGCCTGGGGGCTGGCCGGAATGGTGTTGTCGATCTTCGTGGTGACGCTATGCACCCTGCGGCTGGGCTGAATCCCGCGGGGCAGGATCGCCACGGCGGCAACGTGCGCCTGGCCTGGCGCCTGGCGGCGGTGTCCGTGGCGTTCGTGGCGTTCGGCTTCGCGCTGGTGCCGCTGTACGACGCGATCTGCCGGATCACGGGCTTGAACGGACGCACCAATGTGCAGGCCGCCGCCGTGGCGGCCAACACCCAGGTGGATTCGAGCCGCTGGGTGACGGTGGAGTTTCTGAGCCACAGCATGCCGGGCGTGCAGGTGGCGCTCAAGCCCGCCCAGTTTTCGCTCAAGGTGCATCCCGGCGAAGTGGTGCACACGAGCTATGTGGTGAAAAACCTCGGCGATGGCGTGTTTGTCGGGCAGGCGGTTCCCAGCGTGACGCCGGCCGTGGCTGCGCCCCATTTCCAGAAGATCGAGTGTTTCTGCTTCAACCAGCAGACCTTGCAACCCGGCGAGGTGCGTGAGATGCCCCTGGTGTTTGTGCTGCATCCGGACATGCGCTCAGACCTGGGCACCGTGACCCTGTCCTATACCTTTTTTGAAGCCCCCAAGCCGCGCGCCTGAGGCCGCTGGATACCGAACTGTGGAAGGAACGATGCGATGAGCCATGCAACCCATGAAACCGGCAAGGGCCACTATTTCGTCCCGGCAGCCAGCCATTACTCGACCGTGCTGTCGGTAGGGATATTCACGCTGGCGCTGGGCTTCATCCTGCAGCTCAACAGCCTGGCTCCCGGGCGCTGGGTGATGGGGCTGGGGGCCTTGTCCATACTGGCGGTGGTGGTGGGTTGGTTTGGCGAGGTGATTGCCGAAAACCTGACGGGCAAATACAGCCGCTGGGAGGATCGCTCCTACCGCATTGGCATGGTGTGGTTCATCTTCTCGGAGGTGATGTTCTTCGCCTGTTTCTTCGGCACTTTGTATTACCTGCGCCGGATCTCGGTGCCCGAGTTGGCAGGGTATGAGGCGCAGTACACACTGTTTCCGGGCTTTACCGCGGCCTGGCCCAGTGCGGGCCCGCTGGGGGAGGCCTTTACGCCGATGGGGGCGATGGGAATCCCGGCGCTCAACACCCTGCTGCTGCTGACCTCGGGCGTGACCCTGACGATAGCGCACTGGGGTTTGATGAAGGGCAAGCGCGGTCAACTGGTGTGGGGGCTTGCTGCCACTATTCTGCTCGGGCTGGTGTTTCTGGGTTTCCAGGCATACGAGTACATGCATGCCTACAGCGAGCTGGGCCTGACCCTGGGGGCTGGGGTGTATGGCGCCACCTTTTTCATTACCACCGGCTTTCACGGCATGCACGTGCTGCTGGGGGCCATCATGCTGACGGTCATGCTCGGGCGCAGCATGCGTGGGCATTTTTCCGCCGACAAGCACTTTGCCTTTGAGGCTGCGGCCTGGTACTGGCACTTCGTGGACGTGGTCTGGCTGGTGGTGTTCGTGTTTGTGTACTGGCTCTGAGCACCTGACCGCAGGCGTTGCGGCAGGGGTGCTGCGTGCGGGGGGGTTAGCGTGCCAGCAGGCCGTGCGAGGGAATCCAGCCCCAGTGCGATCCCAGCAGCAGCAGGGCAAACAGCGCCACCGACAAGGCCACGCGCACGGTCAGGGCCCGTACCACGGCGGTGGATGGCTGTGATCCCTTGCGCGCCAGCGCATGCAGAGCGCGGAACAGGTTGAAGATGATGAGTGCCAGGGCGGCGATGATGAGCAGTTTGGTAAGCATGGCAGCCAGAAGCGTGGGGGGCATGCATTATTGTGTTTCCGCGCCAGGCGTGCTGGCTGCAGGGGTGTTGTGTGCTTGAGCGCTGGAGCACGGGGTGGCGTGTGGGGCCTTTGGTGCTGCGTGGTTGGCCCGCGCTGGGCGTGGTGTTGGTGGTGTGGCTCTTTGTCTCACTGGGCCTGTGGCAGCAGGGCAAGGCGCGCGTGCGCGCGGCCGAAATGGCCCAGCATGCACAGCGCTCCCAGGGGCCGGTGCAGGCGATGGGCGAAGCGCTGGTGAACGCGGCCCAATGGCAGGATCTGCCGGTGCGGGTGGTGGGCGAATTTGAGCCGCAGGAACAGTTTTTTGTCGACAACCGCCAGGAGAACGGGGTGGCGGGGGTGCACGTGGTGACCCCCTTGCGCATCGAGGGCACACACACCCGGGTGCTCGTGAACCGGGGATGGATTGCCTGGCCTGCCGCTGGGCGCCAGCAATTGCCGGTGGTGCACACGCCCTCGGGCCGGGTTGAGGTGCAGGGGCTTGCTACGGTGCCGGGGAACAAGCCGTTCTGGTTGATGGCGGACCATCCCGAACCCCTGCCGCGGCTGTGGCCGCGTCTGGATCTGCCACGCTTTGCCGCCGAGCGTTCCTACCCGGTGCAGCCGGTGGCTTTGCTGCAGACCTCCTCCGATGAGGGAACGGTTTTTGCGCGGCATTGGCCGCCCCCTGAAGACCGCGTGGCCCGGCACCGCAGCTATGCGCTGCAGTGGTTCGGCATGGCTTTGGCGGCGGTGGTGTTTTATTTTGTTGCCAGCATGCGTGGCGCCAAGGACGTATGAATCCTCTAGATACCGATGAGCCCCTGGGGCTGGTGGTGCACTCCTTGCCTGCGGCGGCGGCTCCGCAGGGGGCGCAGGTGCGCGGCCGCTGGAAGCTGCTGGCCCTGATGCTGGTGTGCTCCCTGCCGGTGATTGCGGCCTACTTCGCTTATTTCGTGGTGCGGCCGCAAGGCAAGGCTGCCTTGGGCGAACTGCTCAGCCCGGCGCACGCGGTGGGCGCCTTGCAGGGGCGCAGTCTGCAGGGCCAGGAGCGGGCCTTGGCCACGCTTCAGGGGCAATGGCTGCTGGTGAGTGTGGGGACGGGGGGCTGCGACGCGGATTGCCAGCGCCGCCTGTACCTGATGCGCCAGTTGCGCGCCACCCTGGGGGAGGCGCGCGAGCGGGTGGACACGGTCTGGCTGCTGACCGATACCCAGGAACTGGCTCCCGAGCTGACCCCATTGCTGGCCAACGCCCATGTGCTGCGGGTGGAGGCGTCGGCGCTGTCCGCGTGGCTGCAGGTGCCTGCGGGCAGGGCTTGGTCGGACTACTTGTTTGTGGTGGACCCGCTGGGCAACGCCATGATGCGCCTGCCGGCGCGCTTTGACCTGGCCGATGCGGCCAAAGCGCGGCGGGATCTGGAGCGCTTGTTGCGGGCCTCGGTTTCCTGGGATGGGCCAGGGCGTTGACAGGTATGGGCGATACGCTGGACTACTACAACCTGGCGCCTGTGGCCTCGCTGCTGATGCTGGCGGCAGCCTTGGCCGCCCTGGTCTGGGCGCTATGGTGGTGGCGCCAACGCCGCCCGGGCGGGGCGCAGGGCGTGCATGCGCTGGCGGTGCTGAGTTTGTTCCTGGCCTTTGATCTGGTGGTGTTCGGCGCTTTCACACGCTTGACCGATTCCGGCCTGGGCTGCCCCGATTGGCCGGGCTGTTATGGCCACACCAGCCCGGTGGGTGCGCGTGGCGCGATAGCGCAGGCCGAACAATTGGCCCCCCTGGGGCCGGTGACGCAGAGCAAGGCCTGGATTGAGATGGTGCACCGCTACTGGGCCGGTGCCGTGGGGGCGTTGATCGTGGCGCAGGCCTGGGTGGCGTGGCGTCGGCGGCGCGTCATGGATTGGCGCGTGCCCGCCCTGACGCTGTTGTGGGTTTGTCTGCAGGGCGCGTTTGGCGCCTTGACGGTGACGATGAAGCTGTTCCCCGCCGTGGTGAGCTTGCATTTGCTGGGGGGCTATGGTCTGTTGGCCTTGTTGGCGTGGCAAGTGGTGCGCACGCGTGCACCGTGGGCCGCAGGCGGCGCAGGTGTGGGCCTTGGCCCTGGCTTGGGCTCGGGCGCGCGCTCAAGGACGACAGTGTTCCTGTGGCTGGCCCTGGTGTTGTTGTTGCTGCAGGCGGCCTTGGGGGCATGGGTGAGCAGCAATTACGCGGTATTGGCGTGTGGTGCTTTCCCCACCTGCCAGGGGCAGTGGTGGCCGCAGCAGGACTGGGGCGCCGCTTGGACGCTGTGGCGGCCATTGGGCCTGATGCCCGATGGCAGTGCGATGTCTTTGCCGGGCCTGACGGCGATCCATATGGCGCACCGGCTCGGGGCTGGGGTGCTGACCCTGGTGCTGGGCCTGAGCGCCTGGCTGTTGGCACGCGGGCCGGGCACGCGGCGCCTGGGGCTTGCGCTGGCGCTCTTGCTGGGCGGGCAATGGGTGTCTGGGGTGGGTAACGTGGTGTGGGACGCGCCCTTGCTGTCCTCACTGTTGCATACAGCCTTTGCCGGGGCGATGGTGGTGGTGTTGGTGCTGGCCCTGGCTTTGCCTGGGGCGACGCGTGTCTACGAGGCGCGCATGGTCTTGTCTGGAGGTGTGGCATGAAGGCTTTGGCGCAGATGCAAACCAGCGCGCTGTGGCGCCAGTACTACGTGCTGACCAAACCCCGGGTGGTGCAGTTGATCGTGTTTTGTGCCTGGATCGGGATGGTGTTGGCGGTGCCGGGCCTGCCCAGCGTGGCCCAGGTGTCGCAGATGCTGGTGGCCTGCGCCGGGATTTATCTGGTGGCGGCGGCGGCGGCGGCTTTCAATTGCCTGGTGGAAAAGGGCATCGATGCGCGCATGAAGCGTACCGCCTGGCGGCCCACGGCGCAGGGCCAGTTGGGTGATGGGCAGACGCTGGCGTTTTCCGTGGCCCTGGGGGCGGTGGGCAGTGTGATTCTGTATGTGGGGGTGAATCCGCTGACCATGTGGCTGACCTTTGCGACTTTTGTCGGGTATGCGGTGGTCTACACCGTGGTGCTCAAGCCCCTGACGCCGCAGAACATCGTGATCGGCGGGGCCTCCGGGGCCATGCCGCCGGTGCTGGGCTGGGCGGCCATGACGGCGGAAGTGGGGCCGGAGGCGCTGATCCTGTTTCTGATCATCTTCCTGTGGACGCCGCCCCACTTCTGGGCGCTGGCGCTGTACCGGCTGGAGGACTACCGCCGATCGGGTTTGCCCATGCTGCCGGTGACGCATGGCAGCGCGTTCACACGGCTGCAGGTGTTTTTGTACACCCTGGTGCTGCTGGCGGCGGGTTGGCTGCCTTTCATCTATGGCATGAGTGGCCTGCTGTATTTGCTGGTAGCCTCGGGGCTGGGCCTGGGATTTTGCTGGTACGGCTGGAAGCTGCTGCGCCAGTACTCCGACGCCCTGGCGCGCCAGACTTTCCGGTTTTCACTCATTTACCTGAGTGTGCTGTTTTCGGCGCTGCTGCTGGACCACTATCTGCGCTGACGACCACATGAACAAACGCTGTGCCCTGCGGCGCCTGGCAGGGCTTTGCGCCCTGGGCGCCTTTTCCTTGCCGCTGCTGCAGGCCTGCGGCGAGAGCAAACTGGCTTTTTCCGGCATTGATATTACCGGCGCGGCCTATGCGCGCGATTTCGAGTTGACCGACCACACGGGACGGGTGCGCCACCTGGGGGATTTCGCGGGCAAGGTGGTGGTGGTTTTCTTTGGCTATACCCAGTGCCCGGACGTGTGCCCGACCTCGATGGGGGAGTTGGCCCAGGTCAAACAGGCCCTGGGGCCGGATGGCGACAGGCTGCAGGGCTTGTTCGTGACGGTGGACCCCGAGCGCGATACGCCGCAGGTGCTGCAGGCCTATATGCAGGCCTTCGACCCGAGTTTCCTGGCCCTGTACACCAGTACGGACAAGCTGGCCGCGCTGGCCAAGGACTTCAAGCTTTATTACAAGAAGGTGGAGGGCAAGACCGCCACCAGCTACACCATGGACCACACGGCGGGCAGCTATGTGTACGACACCCAGGGCCGCGTGCGGCTGTTCACGCGCTATGGCAGCGGCGCACAGGCGCTGCTGGCGGATGTGCGCCTGCTGCTGCAGGAGAAGTGAGCCGGGAGGCTGAAGGAGCGCCTCAGGCGTAGGCCTGCAGGGCGGTTTTCATCTTCTTCATGGCCGCCACCTCGATCTGGCGGATGCGCTCGGCGCTGACGCCGTATTCGGCGGCGAGTTCGTGCAGGGTCATGCCGCCAGAGCTGTCGTCGTTGACCTTGAGCCAGCGCTCTTCGACGATGCGTCGGCTGCGGGCGTCGAGCACGTCGAGTGCGGCCGAGAGGCCTTCACCGGCGAGGCGGTCGCGCTGGCGGGCTTCGAGTACGGCCAGGGGTTCGTGGCGGGCGTCGCTGAGGTAGGCGATGGGGCCGAAGCTGTCTTCGCCATCGTCACTGGGGGTGGGGTCCAGGAGCACGTCGCCACCGGCCATGCGCGCTTCCATTTCGAGCACTTCCTCGGGCTTGACGTCGAGGGTGCGGGCGACGGTGTGCACCTGCTCGCTGCTCAGGGCGTCGCGGTGGGTGCCGAGGTCGGCGGCGGCGTCTTCGCCCTTGAAGCGCTGCTTCATGGAGCGCAGGTTGAAGAACAGCTTGCGCTGGGCCTTGGTGGTGGCGACCTTGACCATGCGCCAGTTCTTCAGGATGTATTCGTGGATCTCGGCCTTGATCCAGTGCATGGCGTAGCTCACCAGGCGCACGCCCTGGTCGGGGTCGAAGCGCTTGACGGCCTTCATGAGGCCGACGTTGCCTTCCTGGATCAGGTCGCCATGGGGCAGGCCGTAGCCCAGGTACTGGCGGGCAATGGAGACCACCAGGCGCAGGTGCGAGAGC
>JBQTHH010000021.1:0-77329 GCA_052390055.1 Rhodoferax sp. | reverse complement strand
GTTAAGGCAGTCTTCTTATACATGCTGAGTCTCCTGTTGATGCTGTGGTTGAAAGTTGGGCGGTGGCCCGTGTTTACTTGGCGGCGTAGTCGATGACGACCTTCCAGCGGCCGTCCTGGATTTGGGACAGACGTGATTCATCACTGCCCAGGCGCCGGGTGGGTGTGAACTTCAGCGGAGGCGCACCGAACATGTCACCCGGAATCTTGGTGACTTCCATGGCGCGGATGAACTTGGAGGTGTTGGGGCGCTCGCCCGCATCACGCATGGCGTTGGCAAGGATGAAATCTTGCTGGGCTCCATCCAGGACTTGTCAGGCCCGATTGCGGGCTTTGGCAAGCAGGCCCGCTTCGGCATGCTGCTGGCCGTGGACGAAATCAATGAGCAGGGCGGCATCCACGGCCGCAAGCTCAAGATCGTGGTGGAAGACTCGGCCTATGACCCCAAGAAGGCCGTGCTGGCTGCACAGAAGCTGGTTAACCAGGACAAGATCTTCATGATGGTGGGCCACATCGGCACGGCGCAAAACATGGCGGCCATGCCGGTGCAGTTCGAGAAGAACGTCATCAACTTCTTCCCCATCACCGCCGCGCGCGAAATGTACGAGCCCTTCCACAGGCTCAAGTACTCCTACGCCGCCACCTACTTTGACCAGATGCGCAATGCCGTACCCCAGCTGGTAAAGGAAAAAGGCGCCAAAAAGGTCTGCACCATGTACCAGGACGACGACTTTGGCTTGGAAGTGCTCAAGGGTGGGGAGGAAGGCCTGAAGACCGTGGGTATGGAGTTTGCCGAAAAAACGTCCTACAAACGCGGCGCCACCGACTTCTCGTCCCAGGTCTCCAAGATGCAGGCCAGCGGCTGCGACATGATTGTGCTGGGCACCATCATCCGCGAAACCATTGGCGCCATTGGCACGGCCCGCAAGCTGGGCTACAACCCGGTCTTCCTGGGTTCCAGCGCGGCCTACACCGACCTGATCCACAAGCTGGGCGGCCCAGCCATGAACGGCCTGTACGCCACCATGACAGTGCAGAACCCCTACACCGATGAGCAGTCGCCGCCGATCCGCTTCTGGGCCAACAAGTACAAGACCAAGTTCAACGAAGACCCCACGGTGTTCTCGGTCTACGGCTACGGCATCATCACCACCTTTGCCAACGCCGCCAACAAGGCTGGCAAAAGCCTGAGCACCGACAGCTTCATCAAGGCCATGGACACCCTGAGCGTTCCGGGCGACATCTTCGGCAGCGCCCCCTCCAGCTTCAGCCCCACCAAGCGCCTGGGCAGCGATGCCTCGCGCATCTCGCAAATCCAGGATGGCAAGTGGAAAGTGGTGTCCGACTACGTGAGCCCGGGCAAGAAATAAGCCACCCCACCCTCCGAGGGCCGCTGCCGCGGCCCTCGGCCTGCAACAGGCCGCCCAAGGGCGGCCTGTTTACGTTGCGCTTCAACGCTCCTCACGCGTATGCCACAGCCGCACCAATCCTGCGCACCTCTCGCGGCTCGAACTGGAACAGTTGCTCGCCAATGCGCGGATGGGTCTGCAAAACGATCGGCGCTTTGGTCAGGGCCTGAACCGCCTTGGCGGCGGCGGACTTGTTCACCGGAGCAAGAAACGCATGCAAGCGCGCCAAATCGGCAAGCGCCTTGCTGGTCCACTTCAATTTCATCAGCGCGGCAGCGGCAAGGGCTGGTCGGAGCCAAGGCTGTCAGCCCAGGCCTGCACGGCCATGTGGTCGATAACGAGGCCCGCATCCACGTCGGCCAGTGCCTCCTGGGTCAGGCGATCGCGCGCCTCCTCCTGGGCAATCCAGGCAGAAAGCGCCTGCTTCATGATCCAGCCGCGTGATCGTTCCAACCGGGATGCCATCTGATCGACCTTGTCGGCCAGCAGGAGCGGCACATGTGCAGTCAGCACCTTGGTTGCAACTTGTGTCATGTGGAGCCTTCCGTATCAGAATGGGATTGTGCCCGGGTCGATCCGGCGATCAGAAATCAATCATAGTGATTGGTATTGAATCGGTAAATAGCTCGGTAGTTAGGGCAACGCCGGACGCGGCCCGTCCGTGACCCCGCGCACGGGCGAAGCCACCAGGGCCAGCAGCGCCAGACCCACCAGCAGGGCGCCACAGCCCATAAACAACTGGGGCAGCGTGATGGAGCGCATCAGCCAGCCCGTGACGGCGCTGGAAAGCGGCGCCAGCCCCAGAAAGATGAACATGAATACGCTCATCACACGGCCCATCAGGGCTGCCGGTGTGCGCTGCTGCAGCCAGGTGAAGATGCACACCTGCATGAAGCCCCCCAGCACACCAATGCTGCCCAGCAGCACCGTGCCCTGCCAAGTGCTGTCGACCCAGCCCATGGGCATGAACAGCAGCCCGACTACCATGTCCACGACCAGCATGGTCATGCCCAGGGTGCCCAGGCGCATGCTGGGTCGTGCACCCGACAGGGCCATGCCCGCCAGCGTGCCTGCGCCGTGCGCGCCCAGCAAAATGCCCAAGGCTGCGGCACCCAGGTGCAGTGTGGTGGCCAACACCGGCACCGCTATATGCACCGGCCCGGTGATCAGCACCGCCACCGCCGCCCAATACAGAAAGCACAAGCGCATGTCGCGGTCATTCCACACGTGGCGCAAGCCCGTCATCACCGCGCCCAGCACGGAGGGGCCGGCGCTCGCCTGGCCGGGCTGCTGCACCGGGTTGGCTGGATGCAGGCGCACGTGGGACAGCGTCCAGGCGGAGAGCAAAAAGCTCAGCGCATCCAAGGCAAACGCCACGCTCAGGCCGTGCGCGTCCGCCACCACGCCCGCCGCCGGGGCCACTGCCGCGCTGCTGCCGAACACGGTGATCAGCAGGCCCGCCAGCAGCGGCCCCAGGAACATGGAGAACTGGCGCAGGCCCAGCATCACGCTGTTGGCGGGTGCCAGTTGGGCGCGCGCCACCACCTGCGGCAGTATGGAGCTGCCCGACGGAATACTGAATGCCGTGGCCAGCCCGATGGCCAAGGCCAGTGCATACACCGCCCAAAGCGCGGGCCCACCCAGCTGCACCAACAACGCCAACAACCCCAGCAGCACGGTATTGACGTACTTGGTGAGCATCAGCACCCGCTTGGGCGAGTAACGGTCGACCACCGCACCGCCGATCAGAATGAACAACGCACGCGGCAGGCTCAGCAGCCCCAACACCGTGCCCAACACCAACGTATCGCCGCTCATGCCCAATACAAGCCAGGGCAAGGCAATCAGCGTGAACTGGTCCCCCAGCATGGAAATGACGGCGCCGGCCATCAGCCAGACAAAGTTTTTGTCGCGCATCAGTGCGGCGCGTTCAGGGTTGGGTGGGCGTGTTGCCATGGTGTTGCTCCGGTCCTCTGTTGTGGAAAACCCGGATGCTCAGCCCTCACCTTGCGTGAGGGTCAAGCGTTTTTCAGCACACTCAACTGGTGGCCTTGCGCGGCCAAACCTTGTTTGATGAAACCCAGCGTGATGTCGTCAAACACCGTGGTGCCCTGCAGCAGCGGTTCGGCGTTGTACGCGGTAATCAGCTTGCGCAGCAGGGCCGGCTGGTTGGCGCACAGGTCCAGCATGGTGCGCTCCCAGAGCGCCACCAAGGCCTTGGCCCGCTCGCCCGCCGGGTCCGCCTGGGCGGCGTGCAGCGCGTGCGCCTCTTGGGTCAACTGCTCCACAGCAGTTTCGGAGATGGTGCGCAGGGTGCGCAGCTCGTCCAGACCCATGTGGCGCAACATGGCCGCCATGCGCAGCTCGATGGCGGGGTTGATGAAGCCTAGCACTTCCGGGCCGGGGCTGTTCTTGAACGGGCGGGTGGACTCCGCGTTGTACATCTGGCCCCAGCGGTCGATCAGATTGAAATCGTCATTCATCATCTCCAGCGTCAGGTTCATCCAACGCAGCGCCAGGGATTGAACGGCTTTGCTGTCCGGTGCCAAGTGCTGCGCCATGGCCTGCTGTGTGTCGGCAATCATGCGCTCCCATAGCGCGCCCTGTCTTTTGCGGTTTTCCAGGATGATTTTGAGCTCGGCGGCGCTGAAGTACTTGGAGAAGGTGCTCATCAGCGACAGCGTGGAGAGCCAGTCGCTCATCTCGGGCGTATCGCCGCTGGCGAGGCGTTCTTGCAGCAGATGCAAGCGCGCGCGCAGCTCGATGGCCTGGCTGATTTCATAGTCCAGCGCGCGGATCTGGCGGGCAACGGTGTCGTCCAGCCCTTCGCCACCGCGCTCCAGCATGCTGGCGACATCGGCCAAGGGCAGGCCCAGATGCCGCAGCGCCTGGATGGCGTGCAGCCGGGCCACGTCCTCCTGGTTGTAAAGCCGGTAGCCGGCGTCCGACCGCGCCGAGGGCTTGAGCAGGCCAATGGTGTCGTAATGGTGCAACGTGCGCACCGTCAGGCCGGTGCGGGTGGCCAACTCTCCAACCTTGAGATACAAAACGCGCTCCCCCCTTGTGCTCAATAGCAATTTATCGCACCCGACAGCATGGCGCCGGGAACGTGCGGGTTTGCCCACCGGTCAGAACTGGACAAACGGCCCGATCGATCGCAAAATGCGACCGATCAGTCTATTTTCTAACGCATGCCCTCCCCCACCGGCTTGATGCCGCCCCGCCGCCGCGGCCGCCCACCGAAGAATCAGGACGTTGCCCGCCAGGACACGCGCACGCTGCTGGTGCGCGCGGGCGTGGCGGTCCTGACCGAGAAGGGCTACTCGGCGGTCGGCATCGACGAGGTGCTGCGCTGTGTCCAGGTCCCCAAGGGCTCGTTCTACCACTGCTTCGACAGCAAGGAAGCCTTTGGCCAGGCGCTGATCGCGGCCTACGCCGACTACTTCGCGCGCAAGCTCGACCGCTGGTTCCTGGACACGGGCACCGCGCCCTTGGCACGCCTGCGCAACTTCATCCGCGACGCGCAGGAGGGCATGGCCCGCCACGGCTTCCGGCGCGGCTGCCTGGTGGGCAATCTTGGCCAGGAGATGGGCGCGCTGCCAGAGTCCTTCCGCACCCAGTTGCAACAGGTCTTTCTCGACTGGCAGTCGCGCACGGCGGCCTGCCTCTCTGAAGCCCAGCATGCCCAGGAGATTGCGGCGCACCACGACTGCGCAGCCCTGGCTCACTTTTTCTGGATCGGCTGGGAAGGCGCGGTGCTGCGCGCCAAGCTGGATCGGTCCCCCCGGCCCCTGGAAACCTACGCCGAAGGTTTTTTCGAATTGCTGCGCACCACGCGCTAAGCACCCACCCCACTGTAGAAAGGACACCCCATGTTCCGAGGCCTGCTCATCGACAAACAAGACGGACAACAGAGCGCCGCCGTGCGGATGCTGTCCGAAGACGCCCTGCCCGAAGGCGAGGTGACGGTGCGCGTGGCCTACTCCACGCTCAACTACAAGGACGCCCTGGCCATCACCGGGCGCTCGCCCGTGGTGCGCAAATTCCCCATGGTGCCGGGCATCGACTTCGCAGGCACGGTGCAGGCCTCGTCCCACCCCGGGTTCGCCGTCGGCGATGCGGTGGTGCTCAACGGCTGGGGCGTTGGTGAGGGGCATTGGGGCGGGCTGGCCGAGCGCGCGCGCGTGCCCGGCCCATGGCTCATACCGCTGCCCTCGCCCTTCACCCTGCGCCAGGCCATGGGCATAGGCACCGCGGGCTACACGGCGGCGCTGTGCGTGCTGGCGCTGGAGCGCCACGGCCTGGCGCCGGACCAGGGCCCGGTGGTGGTGACCGGCGCCGCTGGCGGCGTGGGCAGCGTGGCAGTGGCCCTGCTCGCCAAGCGCGGCTACGAAGTCGCGGCGGTCACGGGCCGACCGCAGGAAGCCGAATTCCTCCGCGCCCTGGGGGCGCACCACATCATCGACCGCGCCGAGCTGTCCCACGCCGGCAAGCCACTGGAGAAGGAGCGCTGGGCGGGCGCGGTGGACGTGGCCGGCGGCCAGTTGCTCGCCAGCGTCTGTGCGGCCATGCGCTACCGCGGTGTGGTGGCGGCCTGCGGCCTGGCCGCGGGCATGGCGTGGCCGGCCACCGTGGCCCCCTTCATCCTGCGCGGCGTCACCCTGGCCGGGATCGACAGCGTCATGGCGCCGACCGTGGAGCGCATCGACGCCTGGCGCCTTCTCGCCCAGGACCTGGACCCCCGCCTTCTGGACAGCCTGGTTCAGGAGATAGGCCTCGAAGAGGCCATCGCCATGGCGCCCGCGCTGCTGGGCGGCCAGATCCGGGGGCGCCTCGTGGTCCGGCTGGGCGCGCCCCAGTAGATCCCAGTACCCCGCCGCCACGCAACGCGCCGCCGTTGGCGCGGCTTTTTCCCACCCCACGCATTGGAGTCCCCATGTCCGCCACCACCGCTTTCCCCATCAGCCGCTTCCCGGTTCCCGACATCAAGGACCTGCCCGAAGACATCCGCGCCCGCATCCTGGCGGTCCAGGAAAAGTCCGGCTTCGTGCCCAATGTCTTCCTGGCGCTGGCGTACCGGCCCGACGAGTTCCGCGCCTTCTTCGCCTACCACGATGCCCTGATGGAGAAAAAAGGCCAGCTGACCAAGGCCGAGCGCGAAATGATCGTGGTGGCCACCAGCAACGCCAACCAGTGCCAGTACTGCGTGGTGGCGCACGGCGCGATCCTGCGCATCCGGGCCAAGAACCCGCTCATTGCGGACCAGGTCGCCGTCAACTACCGCAAGGCCGATATCACGCCGCGCCAGACCGCGATGCTCGACTTCGCCATGAAGGTCTCCAACCAGGCCTACGCCGTGGGGGATGCGGATTTCGAGACCCTGCGCCAGCACGGTTTCGACATGGACGACGCCTGGGACATCGCCGGTATCGCCGCCTTCTTCGGCCTGTCCAACCGCATGGCCAACGTCACCAGCATGCGGCCCAACGACGAGTTCTACCAGTTGGGGCGCTGATCCCGCTTCACGACACGATGTAGGCCGCCGAGCCGGTGGCCAGCAGCTTGTCTTCGGCGCCATAAAAGGCCATGCGCGTGTTGGCCACGCGCGAGCCCAGGCGCAGCACCTCGGCCTGCAGGGTGAACACCTCGCCAATGCCGGGGCGCAGGTAGTCGATGCGCAGGTCGATGGTGCCCAGCTTGGCAAAGCGGTGCAGGCGCTGCAGGGGCGGCTCGTCCATGTGGCGCGCGCCGATGGCCGCCATCACCGCCAGTCCCCCCATGGCATCCAGCCCGGCGCTGATGACGCCGCCGTGTACCCGGTTGTAGCTGAAGTGCCCGACCAGCTCCGGCTTCATGGCGATTTCGCCGCGCACTTCTTCCGAATTGATCTTGCTGATCTTCAGCCCGAGCACCCGGTTGAACACCACCATCTCCTCGAACACCTTTTTCAGTCCGATGACGAATTCGGGTTCGAACTCGGTCACTGCCTTTGCGTTGTCGTCGGCCATGGGCCTGTCTCCTACAAACCGAGCTGGCGCGCCGCCAGCTCCTTCATGATTTCTTCCGTGCCGCCGCCAATGGTGAGCACTTTGACCTCGCGGTACAGGCGCTCGGACTGGGTGCCGCGCATGAAGCCCATGCCGCCCAGTATCTGCACCGCCTGGTCGGCGCAAAAGGCCATGGTCTGGGTGGCGTGGTTCTTGAGCAGGCATACCTGCGCCACCCACTCCGGCCCCTTGGCGGTCTTGTCTCCGGCATCGCCCGCGTCGGCGCGCGCGGCCACCGCGTGCAGCCAGGCGCGGGTGGACTCGATGCGCATTTTCATGTCCATGAACTTGTGGCGTATCACCTGGTGCTCAACCAGGGTGCTGCCAAAGGTCTTGCGCTGGCGCGCCCACTCCAGGGCTTCGTCGTAACAGGCCTGGGCAAAGCCCAGCGCCATGGCCGCGATGCCCAAACGTTCGCCATTGAAGTTGGTGAGCACGATCTTGAAGCCCAGGCCCTCTTCGCCCACCAGGTAGCGCGCGGGCACGCGCACATTGTTAAAACGCAGTTGCGCGGTGTCCGAACACAGCCAACCCATCTTGTCCAGGGGGCGGCGCTCCAGCCCCGGCGCATCACCCGGCACCATGAGCATGGAGATGCCCCCAGGCCCGCGGTCGCGCGGGTCGGTGCGCACCGCCACGGTGTACCAGTCGGCGCGCGTGCCGGAGGTGATGAAGACCTTCTCGCCGCTGACCACATAGTGCTCGCCCTCGCGCACGGCAGTGGTGCGCAGCGCCGCCACGTCGGTGCCGCCGCCGGGCTCGGTGATGGCCAGGGCCGCGATCTTGCGCCCGGCCAGCACGTCCGGCACCACCTCCTGCTGCAGGGCGGCGCTGCCGTGGCGCACCACGGGCGGCAGGGCGATGTTGTGGCTGAACAGGCTGGCCATGAGCCCGCCGCTGGCGCCCACGCGCGCCAGGGTCTCGGACAGGACGTTGCGCAGCTTCCACGAAGCCGGGATGCCGCCCAGGTGCTCGGGGTAGCCCAGGGCGAGCCAGCCCAGTTCGGCGGCACGGGCGTACAGCGCGCGCGGGAAATGCCCCTGCGCCTCCCACTGCGCCAGGTGCGGCACGACCTCGGTCTGTACGAAGCGGCGGATACCCTCTTCCATGGGCACCCAGTCGGTGTCGGCCAGTCCTGTGCGCATATCGCCCCCACGCTCCCCGACGGCGTCTGGGTCGCTACCCCCCTTCGCGCCTTCGGGCGGCCGGGCGGCGCTCATCGGCTCTCTCCTTCGGTCTGGAACACCTTGGGGGTGCTGGCGCGGTGAAAGCCCTCAAAGGGGCGCACCGCGGGGCGCTCACGCACGGCGGCGCTGGCGGGCCGGGTGGGCCAGCCCATGCGCATCTGCGGGCGCGCGCCGTCCATGCGCAGCGTTTCGCCGCTGATGAAATTGGCCGCCGGGCTGAGCAGGAACACGATGCCTGCAGCCACCTCCGCCTCGGTGCCCATGCGCCCCAGCGGCAGGGTCTGGGTCATTTCGCGCAGCAGGGGCCCCATCTCGGGGGGGTATTTGTCCATGCCGCTGGAGGCGATGTAGCCCGGCGCCAGCGCGTTTACGCGCACGCCCTTGCAGCCCCACTCGGCGGCGGCGGTTTCGGTGAAGCTCACCATGCCCGCGCGCGCCGCGCCGCTGTGGCCCATGCCGGGCATGGAGCCCCAGATGTCGGCCACGATGTTGACGATGGCGCCGCCGTGCTTGGCCATGCTTTGCACAAAGCACTCGCGCGCCACCAGGAAGCCGCCCGTGAGGTTGGTGCTGACCACCGCCTCCCAGCCCTTGGCGCTGATGGCCTCCAGCGGCGTCATGTACTGCCCGCCCGCGTTGTTGACCAGGCCGTCGATGTGCCCGTGCGCGGCCACCACCTGCGCCACCAGGGCGCGCACCGCGTCCTCCTGGCGGATGTCGGCGCTGTGCCAGTCGGCACGGCCCCCGTCCTGCGCGATCTCCTGCGCCACGCTGCGCAGTTTGTCCTCGTTGCGCCCCACCAGCACCACGTGCGCGCCCAGACTGGCAAGCTCGTGGGCGGTGCAGCGCCCGATCCCCGAGCCCCCGCCGGTGACCACCACCACCTGGCCGGCAAACAGGCCCGGTGCAAATACCGATCGATACGACACTGCCGCTACTCCTTTACAAACAAAGCCATGCAGGCATCGGTCAGATCCTGTACCGACGCCTCCTGCTCGGGGTCGAACCACTGCACCGCCCAATTGAGCGCCCCGAGCATGAAAAGCCGCGCCAGCTTGACCGGCGCCACCAGGTCGCCATGCGCGTGCAGCTCCTGCAGCACCGGGTGCCAGGCGGCCTCGTACTGCTGCTTCAAGGCCGCCAGGCCGCTGCGCTGGGACGCATCCAGCGAACGGTTCTCGTACAGCATCACCGGCACGAAGTCGTTGCCCGGCCCCAGCAGCGTCTCGAAATGCGACTCGACCAGGGCGCGCAGGCGCGCCTTCGGCCCGGCACCCGCGCCGCACTGCGCCAGGGCCAGGGCCTGGTGCTGCAAGGCGCGGTGCATGCCCTCCTCCATCACGGCGTAGAGCAGGGCCTCCTTGCTCTTGAAGTGGTAGAAGGGCGAACCGCTGTGCATGCCCACCGCCTGGGCAATGTCGCGCGTGCTGGTGGCGGCAAAACCCTGGCGCCGGAACAGCGCCGCCGCCGCCGCCACGAGGGCACGGCGGCGGTTGCCGTCGTCGCGCTCCCGGTCGGTCTTGCGCGGGCGCCCCCGGCTGCGCTTGGGCAGGATCGGGAGCGGGGGGAGCGGCGTGTCGGCGTCTGGCATGGCGGCAAGCATAACGCGCCCCACGATTTTTAGCAAGCAAATGCTTTGTAAAAATGACTTGACCCAGGACAAGTCGGACCTGCGGCAAACAATGCTAATGTTTGGCCCACGGGGTCCCGGCGTTGGAGCCCCTACCTACAGATAAAGCCATGCATGGTTTTCGTTGGAATTCGCTGACCACGCGCATCACCCTGGGCACGGTGGCGGTGCTGCTGGCGAGCATCTGGTCGCTGACCTGGTTCGCCAGCGCCACCATGCGCCAGGATCTCGGGCGCGAGTTGGGCGCGCACCAGCATGCGCTGGCGCAGGTGCTGGCCCGCCACGTGCAGGCCGACATCGACGCGCATTGGGACATGCTGGCCGCGGTGGCGGCGGAATGGGAAACCGTGCACAGCCTGCGCGCGCGCGCCATGCGCCAGCGGCTGCTGCAGCGGCCCTTGCTGCTGCAGCAGTTTCCCGATGGCGTGCTGGTGTGGGATGCGCAGCAACAGGTGGTGGCGGCACTGGCCCGCGCCGCAGATGCCCCGGCGAACCCGCCCGATGCGGCGCCGGCCAGCGCGGCGGTGGCTGCGGCCCTGCAACAGGGGCGCGCGCAGGTGTCGCTGCCCTGGCGCAGCGCCGAACGTGCCTGGGTGCTGATGGCGGTGCCGATCACCGATGCCGATGGCCAGGCGCTGGGCGTGATCGGCGGCGTGGTGCCGCTCGATGGGCACGGTTTTCTGGACAAGTTCACGCAAACCGGCTACGGCGCGCAGGGCGGCTATTTCCTGGTGGCGGTGCCGCAGCGGCTGATTCTCT
The DNA here is from genome assembly GCA_052390055.1 of Rhodoferax sp. Classification (GTDB taxonomy): domain Bacteria; phylum Pseudomonadota; class Gammaproteobacteria; order Burkholderiales; family Burkholderiaceae_C; genus Allorhodoferax. The sequence continues at coordinate 66,298 of JBQTHH010000021.1, read as the reverse complement.
CGGCCAGCGACCGCCAGCGCAGCCTGCAGGCCCTGCCTGCGCCCGGGCAGATCCCCGGGCTGGATGAGCTGCTCTCGGACCAGGCCCCCTGGGCGGTGTTCACCAACCCGCTGGGGGTGGAGGTGCTGGGCGCGGTGCAGCGGCTGCGCGACCCGCACTGGGTGGTGGGCGTGGCGCTGCCGACCCAGGAGGCCTGGGTGCCGCTGCAGCGCCAGCGCACCCGCATGGTGCTGGCCGCCAGTGTGCTGAGCCTGCTGCTGGCGCTGCTGGCGAGCACGGCGCTGCGGCGCGAATTCGCCCCCATGCGCCGTGCCGAGCGCACCCTGCACGACATGCGCCTGGGTTTCGCGCCGCAGCAGCCGCTGGCCGTGGGCCGCCAGGACGAGGTCGGCGCGCTCATCAACGGCTTCAACGATCTGCTGCAGACGCTGTCGGAACGCGAGGCCATGCACCGCCACATCCTGGACACCTCCAGCGTGGCCATTTTCCTGGTGGACACCCAGGGGCGCATCACGCAGGCCAACCAGCGCATGGCGCAGATGTTCCTGCGCCCGCTGTCGGTGCTGGTGGGCGAGGAGTACGTGGCCCTGGTGCACCCCAGCGAGCGCGAGATCGGGCGGCGCAAGATGCTGTCTCTGCTGGCCAGCGAAGTCGACAGCGTGGACCTGGACCGCCTGTACTGGCGCGGCGACGGCACGCAGTTCTGGGGGCGCCTGACCGGGCGGCGCTTCTACGACCGCCATGGCGCCTCGCGCGGCCTGGTGGGTGTGATCGCCGACATCACCGAGCGCAAGCGGCTGCAGATGTTCGAGGCCTTCAATGGCCGTGTGCTGGAGCTGCTCGCCAGCGGGCAGGCGCTGCCCGGCATCCTGCTCGCCATCGTGCGCGGCGCCGAGGAGCTTACGCCCCAGGCGCTGTGCTGCTGCACCCTGCTGCAGGACGATGGCCGCCACCTGGGCGAGAGCATCGCGCCAAGTCTGCCGGATTGGTACCTGCAGGCCCTGCAAGGGCTGGAAATCGGCCCCGAGGTCGGATCCTGCGGCGCCGCCGCCGCCCGGGGCGAGCGCGTGGTGGTGGACGACATCCAGCACCACCCCTACTGGAGCAGCGCGCGCGAGCTGGTGACGCGCGCGGGCCTGGGCGCGTGCTGGTCCGAGCCGCTGCGCTGCAGCGACGGCACCGTGCTGGGCACGATGGCGATCTACCACCGCCAGGCTTGCCACCCCAGCGAGACCGACCTGGAGATCCTGCAAAAGACCGCGCGACTGGCCTCCATCGCCATCGAGCGCAGCCGCGTGGCCCAGCGCCTGCGCGCCAGCGAGGAGCATTTCCGGCTGCTGACCGAGAGCGTGGACGACGTGGTCTGGCGCATGGACGCGGACCAGTTCTTCACCTACATCAGCCCGGCCGACGAGCGCCTGCGCGGCTACCCCGCCGACGAGGTGCTGGGCCACCACCTGTTCGACTTCCTTACCGAAGCCGGGCAGCGCACCGTGCGCCAGGTGGCGCTGCAGCGCCAGCAGGTCCGCAGCGCCGACATCGCGGCCAACACGCTGAGCTTCGAGCTGGAACAGAAATGCCGGGATGGCGGCACGGTCTGGACCGAAGTGCGCTCCACCGCCGAGCGCGACGCGCAGGGCTGCATCACCGGCTACCACGGCATCACGCGCGACATCAGCGCCCAGCGCCACGCCCGCTCGCAGCTGCAACTGGCGGCGAGCGTGTTCACGCACGCGCAGGAGGGCATCCTGATCACCGCGCCGGACGGCACCATCCTGGACGTGAACGCCGCCTTCTCCCAGATCTGCGGCTACCCGCGCGAGGAACTGCTCGGGCGCAACCCGCGCCTGCTCAAGTCCGGGCGGCAGGAGGAGGGCTTTTACCGCACCATGTTCGCCCAGCTCAGCCTGCACGACCACTGGCACGGCGAACTGTGGAACCGGCGCAAGGACGGCAGCCTCTACGCCCAGCTGCAGACCACCAGCGCGGTGCGCGATGGGCAGGGCCAGCTCACCCATTACGTGGCCCTGGTGGTGGACATCACCGCCCTCAAGCAGCAGCAGGACCGCCTGGAGCACATCGCGCACTTCGACGCCCTGACCCACCTGCCCAACCGCGTGCTGCTGGCCGACCGCATGCAGCAGGGCATGGCCCACGCGCTGCGCCGTCGCCAGCCTCTGGCGGTGGTGTTCCTGGATCTGGACGGCTTCAAGTCGGTCAACGACCAGTACGGCCACGGCGTGGGCGACGAGCTGCTGGTGGCGCTGGCCTCGCGCATGCGCGCTGCGCTGCGCGACGGCGACACCCTGGCGCGCTTAGGGGGCGACGAGTTCGTGGCGGTGCTGGTGGACCTGCCCGACGTCGCCGCCAGCGTGCCGCTGCTGCAGCGCCTGCTGCAGGCGGCGGGCGAGCCGGTCAACACCGGGCGCCACGTGCTGCAGGTCAGCGCCAGCCTGGGGGTGAGCTTTTACCCGCAGGACCAGGAGGTCGACGCCGACCAGCTGCTGCGCCAGGCGGACTGGGCCATGTACCAGGCCAAGGTCGGGGGCAAGAACCGCTACCACGTCTTCGACGCCGCGCAGGACAAGCAGTTGCGCGGCCAGCGCCACCAGCTCGACCGCATCCGCCAGGCGCTGGCCCATGGCGAGTTCGTGCTGCACTACCAGCCCAAGGTCAATATGCGCACCGGCGCGCTGCTGGGTGCCGAGGCGCTGATCCGCTGGCAGCACCCGGAGCAGGGGCTGCTGCTGCCCGCGGCCTTCCTGGGCGCGGTGGAGCACGACCCGGTGGGCATCGCGCTGGGGGAGTGGGTGATCCACAGCGCCTTGGCGCAACTGCAGGCCTGGGCCGCGCAGGGCCTGCACACGAGCGTGAGCGTGAACGTCGGCGCCTACCAGCTGCAGCACCCGGGCTTTGTGGAGAGCCTCGCCGCCGCGCTGCGCGCCCACCCCGAGGTGCGAGCGCAGTGCCTGGAGCTGGAGGTGATAGAAACCAGCGCGCTCGAAGACCTGCAGCAGGTGGCGCGCGTGCTGCAGGGCTGCCTGCGCCTGGGCGTGCACTTTGCGCTGGACGACTTCGGCACCGGCTACTCCTCGCTGGCCTACCTCAAGCGGCTGCCCGTGGCCCAGCTCAAGATCGACCAAAGTTTCGTGCGCGACATGCTCGAAGACCCGGATGACCTGGCGATCCTGGACGGCGTCATCGGCCTGGCGCAGGCGTTCCGCTGCGAGGTGATCGCCGAAGGCGTGGAGTCGGTGGAGCATGGCAGCATCCTGCTGCGCCTGGGCTGCGAACACGCCCAGGGCTGGGGCATCGCGCGCGCCATGCCGGCGCAGGAGCTGGCGGCCTGGGCCGGGCAATGGCGCCCCGACCCGAGCTGGGAAAACACCCGCACGCTGCAGCGCGAGCACCTGGCGCTGCTGCACGCGGCCATCGAACACCGCGCCTGGGTGACGGCCCTGGAGGCCTACGTGCACGGGCAGCGCGAAGCCCCGCCCGAGCTGAGCCCGCAGCGCTGCCACTTCGGCCGCTGGCTGGCGCAGCGCGGCCAGCAGGCCGGCTCAGACCCGGCGGCGATGGAACAGGTCGACGCCCTGCACCGCCAGGCCCACGAATGCGGGCAGGCGATTGCCGAACTGGTGCAACACGGCCAGAGCGAGCAGGCGCGCAGCGCCCTGGCGCAGCTGCACACCCTGCGCGACGCGCTGCTGCAGGCCCTGCGCGACCTGCTGATGCCGTGATCCGCCGGTACCAGCAAGTACCGTTTGCTATGATTTTCATAGCTACAAGCCAAGTATTCATGCGGGCCAACTTGGAATATCTTATGAAAATCGCAGAGCAGAGCGGATTCTTGCACCATGTCAGGGATATGGCCGGTGATCGATGGTAAAAAAACACGCCCGCTGCCCGCGGCTGCCCCTTCCGCCGTCCCACCTGCTGCCCAGTGCCACTGTCCCTCCTGCGTAAGCATTCGCTCAAGACCCGCATCAGCCTGCTGACGCTGGGCATCGTCTTGTCCTCGCTGTGGGCCCTGGCCTTGTATGCGCGCGCCACGCTGCAGACCGACATGCAGCGCCTGGTGGCGCAGCAGCAGCGCTCCACCGCCTCCCTGGTGGCGGCGCAGATGGAGCACGAGCTGCAGCGGCGTGTCAGCATGCTGCGGCAACTGGCGGCGCACCTGCCTGCGCGGGCCCTGCGCGATGCCTCGACGGCGCAAACCTACCTGGAAACCCAGCCCGGCCTGCACGAACTCTTCAACAGCGGTGTGACCCTGCACGACCTGCAGGGCGTGGTGCAGGCCGACACCCTGCCCGACGCCGGACGCATCGGGCGCTCCTACCGCGGCCTGCCCGGCATGGCGCAGGCGCTGGAGTATGGGCGCCCCAGCGTGGGCAGCCCGAGCATGGAGCGGCAGACCGGGGTCTCGCTGCTGCCGATCATGGTTCCGGTGCTGGACAACAGCGGCCGCGTGGCCGGGGCGCTGGCGGGGCTGAACCAGATCGGCGCGCCCAGCTTCCTGGACACCATCAGCGAGCACCCTTACGGCCAAAGCGGCCAGCTGCTGCTGCTGGACCGGGCCCTGCGCCTGGTCATCACCGCCAGCGATCCGTCGCGCGTGATGCAGGCGCTGCCCGAGCCCGGGGTGAACGCGGCGATCGACCGCTTCCTGGCCGGCGCCGAGGGCGTGGCCACCTTCACCAGCCCGCGCGGCCTGGAGGTGCAGTCCGCCGCGCAGCCGATCGGGGCCGCGGACTGGCTGGTGTCGGTCTCCTTGCCCACCGAGGAGGCCTACGCCCCGTTTCGCAGGCTGCAGGCGCGCTTCCTGGCCGCCACCGTGCTGATCTCGGTGCTGGCCTGGCTGCTGGCGCGCTGGCTGCTGGCGCGCGAACTGGCCCCGGCCCTGCAGGCGGTGCAGGACCTCACGCGCCAGGCCCAGCAGGGCGAGCCCAGCCACGCGCTGCCGGTGTCGCGCAAGGACGAGATCGGGCGGCTCATCACCGCCTTCAACCGCCTGCTGCAGGCACAGGCGCGGCGCAAGGCGATGCTGCGCGAGGTGCTCAATGCCTCCAACGTGGGCATCTTCACCACCGACACCGCCCAGCGCATCACCCTGGCCAACGACACCATGGGCGCGCTGTTCGGCTGCGAGGCCAAGGCGCTGCTCGGGCGCGAATACCTCGCCCTGGTCGCCCCCGGCGACAGGGACACCGTGCAGCACCGCCTGCACAAGCTGGACGGCGGCTGCGGCAAGGCCATCGAGACCCGCCACCGCTTCATGCGCCAGGACGGCGGCGTGTTCTGGGGCCTGGTGTCGGTGCGCCCCTTCGACGACCCGGACATCGGCTTTCAGGGCGCCGTGGGCGTGCTCTCCGACATTACCGAGCAGGTGCGCGCGCGCGCCCTCGAACGCTTTCACCGCCATACCCTGGAGCTGCTCGCCACCGGCGCTGCACTGCCCGATGTGCTGCAAGCCATCGTTGCCGGGATGGAACGGTTGCGCGACCCGGTGCACTGCTGCCTGCTGCAGGTGCTCGAGGACGGCCAGCACCTGGGGCACGCCATTACTGCGGGGCTGCCGGACTTTTTCGCAAGCGCTCTGGAGGGCCTGCCCATCGGCCCCCATTCCAGCGCCTGCGCCCGTGCCGCCTTGCAAGTCTGCCGGGTGGTGGTGCCCGATCTGGCCACCCTGCCCGAAGACGACCCGCTGCGCGCCCTGGCCGAGCGTGCGCAGCTGCGCGCCTGCTGGTCCCAGCCCATCGTCGGCACGGACGGCCAGGTGCTGGGCACCCTGGCGCTGTACCTGCCCACAGCACAGGCGCCCAGCCGCGAGGACGAAGAGCTGCTGGAGCAGGCCGCGCGCCTGGCCAGCCTGGCCATCAGCCAGCACCGCTCCCGTGCCGCCGTGGCCGCCAGCGAAGAACGCTACCGCGCGATCACCGAATGGACCCCGACGCCGATCGCGGTGCACCGCATGGGCACCCTGCTGTACGTCAACCCGGCGCTGGCGCGGCTGCTGGGTGAGGACGCCCCGCAGGCCCTGGTCGGGCGCAATGCCCTGGACTGGGTGCACCCGGACAGCCGCGCCCTGGTGCTCTCGCGCGTGCAGCAGGTGGGCATGACCGGCGCCGAAGCCCCGCCGCTGCTGGAGCGCTATGTGCGCCGCGATGGCAGCGTGGTCGAGGTCGAGGCGCAGGCCAAGCGCATCGTCTACGGCGGCGCCAACGCCAACCTGGTGTGCCTGCACGACGTCACCGAGCGCAACCGCGCGCTGCAGCGCCTGCAGCTGGCGGCCCAGGTGTTCGACCACGCGCGCGAAGGCATCATGGTCACCACGCCGGACGGCACCATCCTGGAGGTCAACGAAGCCTTCCAGCGCATCACCGGCTACAGCCGCGCCGAAGTGCTGGGCCAGAACCCGCGCATCCTCAGCTCCGGGCGCCAGGGCAGCGACTACTACCGCAGCATGTGGCGCACCCTGCGCGACACCGACCACTGGGTGGGCGAGGTCTGGAACCGGCGCAAGAGCGGCGAGCTGTACGCCGAGATGCAGACCATCAGCACCGTGCGCGACGCCCAGGGCCGGGCGGTCAACTACGTGTCGCTGTTCTCCGACGTGACGGTGGCCAAGGAGCACGCCCAGCGCATGGAGCGTATCGCCCACTACGACTCGCTGACCAACCTGCCCAACCGCGTGCTGCTGTCGGACCGCCTGCACCAGGCCCTGATCCAGTCGCAGCGGCGCAACCTGCAGACCGCGGTGGCCTTCCTCGACCTGGACGGCTTCAAGTCCGTCAACGACCAGTACGGCCACGACATCGGCGACCAGCTGCTGGTGGCGCTGGCGGCGCGCATGCGCCATGCGCTGCGCGAGGGCGATACGCTGGCGCGCCTGGGGGGCGACGAATTCGTGGCCGTGATGGTGGACCTCAGCGACCCGCAGTCCAGCGCGCCGCTGCTCAGCCGCCTGCTCAAGGCGGTGGCCGAACCGCTGACGGTGCAAGGCTATCCCCTGCAGGTCTCGGCCAGCCTGGGCGTGACCTTCTACCCCCAGAGCGAGGACGTGGACGCCGACCAGTTGCTGCGCCAGGCCGACCAGGCCATGTACCAGGCCAAGGTGGCGGGCAAGAACCGCTACCACGTGTTCGACGCCGAGCAGGACCGCCACGTGCGCGGCCACCACGAACACCTGGACCAGATCCGCAACGCCCTCGCGCACGACGAGTTTGTGCTGCACTACCAGCCCAAGGTGAACATGCACACCGGCCGCGTGCTGGGCGCGGAGGCGCTGATCCGCTGGCAGCACCCCGAGCGCGGCCTGGTCGGACCGGGCGATTTCCTGCCGGTGGTGGAGAACCAGCCCCTGGCGGTGGAGATCGGCGACTGGGTGCTGGAGCGCGCGGTGCGCCAGCTCGAACAATGGTCGGACGCGGGCCTGTCCCTGGGCCTGAGCGTGAACGTGGGCGCGCGCCAGCTGCAGCACCCCGACTTCGTCTCCAAGCTCCAGGCCCTGCTCGGTCGGCACCCGCGCGTGGACCCGGCCCGCCTGGAGCTGGAGGTGCTGGAAACGAGCGCGCTGGAAGACATGGAGCACATCTGCGGCGTGATCCGCGCCTGTTCGGACATGGGCATCGCCTTCGCGCTGGACGACTTCGGCACCGGCTACTCCTCGCTGGCCTACCTCAAGCAGCTGCCCGCTTCGGTGCTCAAGATCGACCAGAGCTTCGTGCGCGACATGCTCGACGACCCGGACGACCTGGCGATCCTGGATGGCGTGATCGGCATGGCCAGCGCGTTCCGCCGCGAAGTCATCGCCGAAGGCGTGGAGTCGATCGCCCATGGCACCTTGCTGCTGCAGCTGGGCTGCAGCCAGGGGCAGGGCTACGGCATCGCCCGGCCCATGCCAGCCAACGACCTGGAGCGCTGGCTGGAGGAGTGGGAGCCGGCGCCAGCCTGGAGGAGCGCCCACCGCGTGCACCGCGAGGACTTTGCCCTGCTCTACGGCGCGATCGAGCACCGCATCTGGTGCCGCGAGGTGGAAAACGTGATCGAGGAGCGGCGCATGCCCCTGAGCGAGGCGGAGCTGCGCGAATGCCGTTTCGGGCGCTGGCTCAACCACGAGGGCGCGCGCCGCTACAGCAGCCACCCCGCCTACCTGCTCATGGACACACTGCACGAACGCCTGCACGCCCACGCACTGGAACTGCACCGCCTGGCCCTGGCCGGCCAGCACGATGCCGCGCGCGCCGGTCTGGCACAGCTCTACCACCTGCAGGAGGCGGTGGCGACGCAGATCGAGAAGCTGCTGCTGGCGCCCGCCTGAGGCTGTCCGGCCCCGCCCAGACCAGACCAGACCAGACCAGACCAGACCGACGTCGGCCCAGGCCCGCCCAAGGCCCAAGGCCCAAGGCTCAAGGCCCAAGGCCCAAGGCCCAAGGCCCAAGGCTCAAGGCTCAAGGCCCAAGGCTCAAGGCTCAAGGCCCAAGGCTCAAGGCGGGGGCGACGCCAGCGTCTCCAGCGGCAGGCGGTCCACCTCGCTGAGCAACTGCGCCAGGGCGCGGCCCGCGGCGCGCACCAGCACGCGCCCTTTGTCGGCGCTGGCGGCGGCGGCGTTGCCCACTGCGCCTTGCGGGTTGTAGTCCTGCATGGCCCAGGCGAACTTGGCGCTGCGGCCATTGCCCAGGATCGGGTAGTCGCGCGCGCGCTGCTCGGAGCTGGAGGCGAAGTCGGCCGCCTGCGCCATGTCCACCTGCGCCGCGGACAGGGCCAGCATCATGCTGGTCTCGATCGCCCCGGCGTGGATGCCGAAGCGGTGCTCGTGGGCGTCGAAGAGCGCATTCGCGTCCTGGCCCTGCTCGTCCAGCAAAGGCAGGTTCCACCAGTTGCAGCACACCACCAGCAGCCCCAGGCGCGTGCGCAGGTCGCGCGCCACCACGTCGAGCAGCCCGGCCTGCCCGCCGTGGGTGTTGAACAGCACCAGCTTGCGCACGCCGCTGGCGGCCACGCACTGGGCGATCTCGGTCCACAGCGCGATCAGCGTGGCCGCCCCCAGCGTCAAGGTGCCGCCAAAGGCGCTGTGCTCGGGCGAATAGCCCACGCACTGGGTCGGCAGGAACAGGGCGTGCACGGCCGGGTCCAGGTGCTCCAGGCTGGCCTGCACCAGGCCATCGGCCAGCGCCGCATCCACGCACACCGGCAGGTGCGGGCCGTGCTGCTCGGTGGCCCCCAGGGGCAGCACCGCCACCACGCGCTGCAGGTGGCCATCGGCGCGCCAGCGCGCAAAATCCCGCGTACTGCAGGCGCTCCAGTAATGGGGCCAGGTTTCGCTGCCCATGCTCATACGGCCCCCAGATCAACGACCGGCGCGGCCAGCGGCAGCACCATGGTGAAGCACGCGCCCTGGCCGCTTTCGCTTTCCACCGTGATGGTGCCGCCCAGGGCGTCGCGCACCAGGTTGTAGACGATGTTCAGGCCCAGGCCGCTGCCGCCGCGCCCGAGCTTGGTGGTAAAGAAAGGGTCGAACACCCGCGCCAGGTGGCTGGCAGCGATGCCGCAGCCGTTGTCCTGCACCACCAGGCGCACGTGGCGCGTGCCCTCCGCCGTGGCGCGGATGCGGATCTCGCCCGAGACCATGCCCTCGAAAGCGTGCACCACGGCGTTGTTGATCAGGTTGGTGAGCACCTGGCCCAGCGGGCCTGGGTAACTCTCCATCACGATCTCGGGGGCGATGTCGCAGCGCACCTGGTGCTGGGTCTTGCGCAGGCTCGGCCCCAGGGTGAGCAGGATCTCTTCGACCGTGTCGTGCAGGTTGAAGCGGCGCCGGTTCACGCTGGTCTGGTCCACCGCCACCTGCTTGAAGCTCGACACCAGATCGGCCGCGTGGCGCAGGCTGCGCATCAGAATGCCGGTGCCCTCTTGTGTGTTGGCGACGAAGCTCTTGAGCTGGCTGCGGGTCAGGCCCTGCTCCAGGGTCTGGGCGAAATCGCGCGACTGGTCCTGCATGGTGCTGGCCACGGTCAGGCTGTTGCCGATCGGGGTGTTGAGTTCGTGCGCCACCCCGGCCACCAGGGCGCCCAGGGCCGAGAGCTTTTCGCTGCGGATCAGCTCGGACTGGGTGGCCTGCAGCCGCTCCATGGCTTCGGTCAGGGCCTGGGTGCGCTCTTGCACGCGCGCCTCCAGGCTGGCGTTGAGGGCGCGGATCTCCTCCTCGATGCGGCGCTTCTCGGTCACATCCTCGTAGGCGGCGATGAGCAGCGACAGCCCCTCGACGGCAATGGTGCTGCCGCTGAGCTGGACCAGCACTTCGCCGCCGTCCGCGCAGCGCATCCAGACCTCGGTGTGTTCCAGCGTGCCATCGCGCAGCACGCGGTGCAGAACCTCGCGGCGCTGGTCCTGGTCACGCCACAGGCCGATCTCGGAGCCGCTGCGCCCGAGCACCTGCACGCGCTGGCGCCCGAACAGGCGCTCCCAGGCGGCGTTGACATCGCGCACGGAAAAGTCGGCCGACAGCTGCGACACCGTCATGGGCACGGGCGAGCTGTGGAAGATGGCGGCGAACTTCGCCTGGCTTTCGGACAGCGCGGCCTCGGTGCGGCGGCGCTCCTGCAGCTCGTGCTCCAGCGCGGCGTTTTTGTGCTCGCGCTCGCTCAGCAGCGCCGCCAGGTTCTGGCGCATCTTGTCCAGCGCGGCGGCCAGGCGCCCGAACTCATCTTTGCGAAACCACTGGAAGGGCCGGTCCAGGGCCCCCTGCGCCAGGCCTTCGGTGCCCACCTGCAGCTCGCGCAGCGGGCGGATCATGCGCCGCTCCAGCAGCACCAGGATGAACACGAAGGAGACGATGACCTGCGCCGCCAGGGCCAGCCCGAGCTTGACCAGGTCGGTGAGGAATTCGCGTTTGACGCGCGTGGTGCTCATCTCGACCACCAGGTAGCCAACGCGCTTGCCGCCGTAGTGGATGGCGCGCTCCTCGTGCAGCAGGTCAGACTCCACCACCGCATCGGCCTGGCGCTTGACGAACACCTCCTGGTATTCGTCCGACACCGTCACGCGCGCCACGTCGGGGTTGCGCATCACCGCGTCCACCAGTTCGGTGGCCACGCCACGGTCCAGGTTCCAGATCGCCACCGCCACGCCGCGCGCCAGCACGTCGGCGTACTGCTGCATCGGGATCGCCACGCGCAGCTCCTGCTCCTGGCTCCAGCGGCTCGACATCTGCATGGAGGACAGCACGAGGGCCGGCACCAACACGCTCAAGCCCGTCCCCAGGATGAGCGTCTGCCGCACTGTCAGCGCCACCCGGGGCCGCCGTTTCCACCACTGCACCATGCCTCACCTTTCCCGATGCGCGCCCGCGGGCGCGTGACGTACCGCCCCGGCCGGCGCCCCGATGCGGGGGCGCAGCACAGCGGCTCCAGCGTTTGTGGCCCACATGCTACTGCAGCCCCGGCACCCGCGACAGCCCATGCTGCGGCGCAGCATCGCCCTGGTGGCGGTCCTGGCGCTGCGCCAGACGCCGCGCCCGGGCCTGTGGCGCGCGCCGCTCCAGCCAGCCGCGCAGGCACTGCGGCTGCCCGCGCGCACCGCTGCCCGCGTAGTCCGCCAGCAGCACCGCGCGCACCGCCTCTTCGGCCAGGCCCTGGGTGCCGACCAGGTAGCCGTGCAAGGCGTCCACCCACTGCTCGGGCGTGATGCCGCTGGGGCGGGGGTCGCGCGCGTGCATCCAGTCGCTGAACGCGCACCACTGGGCAAAGGGCTGCGCGCCCAGCAGCAGCGGCACGGTGCGGCGCAAACGCCCGGAGTTGGCCACCTGGTCCCAATGGTGGGCGATGCGCCCGAAGCGCTGCACCGTGGCGCTGCTGAGCAGCCGGTTGGAGCGCAGGCTGTAGGGCGGCTGGGGGTCGTAGTCCATGGCCCACTCGGCGCTGTGGCGGGCGATGGGCGTGCCGCGCAGGCGCTTGAGCAGCCCCAACTGGATTTCCTGCACTCCCAAAGCCCAAAGCCGGTCAAAACCCTGGGCAAAACTGTCCCAATCCTCCCCGGGCAGGCCAAAGATCAGGTCGGCGTGGATGTGCGCCTGGGTGTGCTGCACCAGCCAGCGCAGATGGGCCTCGGTGCGCGCGTTGTCCTGGCGCCGCGCGATGCGCTGCTGCACCACGGGGTTGAAGCTCTGCACCCCGACTTCGAGCTGCAGGCTGCCGGGGGGAAACTGCGCCAGCAGCTCCTGCAGCCCGGCAGGCAGGTGGTCGGGGATGACTTCGAAGTGCACCAGCGGCAGGGTCCCGCCTTCCTCCACGCAGGCGATGCGCTGCAGGAAGTAGTGCAGGATGCGCTGGCAATGCGCGAGCTTGAGGTTGAAGGTGCGGTCCACGAACTTGAAGTTGCGCGCACCGCGCTGCCACAGGGCGTCCAGCGCCTGCAGCACGCGATCGGACTCGAAGCTCCAGGCGCTCTTGTCGAGCGAACTCAGGCAGAACTCGCAGCGGAACGGGCAGCCGCGCGAGGCCTCGACGTAGACCACGCGCTGCGCCAGGTCCTGGTCGCTGAACTCGCCATAGGGCAGGGCGATCTGCTCCAGCGGCGGCTGCTCGCCCGCAATCACCTTGCCTGGCGGGCGCCGACCATCGGCCAGTGCGCGGCACAGGTGGGCAAAACTGAGGTCACCCCAGCCGGTGATGACGTAGTCGGCCAGGGCCACGATGGGCTGGGTGTCCAGCTCGTGGCTCACCTCTGGCCCGCCCAGCACCACGGTCAGTTGCGGGCGGCGCTGGCGCAGCAGCTGCAGCAGGGCATGGGTCTGGCCCACGTTCCAGATATAGACCCCCAGGCCCAGGATCGCCCCGGGCGCATCGCCCAGGGCTTGCAGCAAGGCATCGGCCACTTCGGGCAGGGGGCTTTGCAGGGTGAACTCGCGCAGCGCGCAGGCCTGGTACAGGTCTTCGCCGCCGTGGCGGGCCAGGTTGGCGCGCAGGTAGCGCAGCCCCAGGCTGGCATGGATGTAGCGCGCGTTGAGCGTGGCCAGCACGATGGGGGCAGTCATAGGGCTATTATCCCGGCCATGGCCACCGCAGCACGCATTCCCGCCCACGACGAGCGCTTTTGCCGCTGGGACGGCGACGTGCTGGTGCTCAATGTGCTGGGCAAACCGGCGGCACACCAGGATGCGATCGGCAAACCCAAGGGGGCGCAGCTCAAGATCAGCGTCACCGCCGCGCCCAAGGGCGGCAAGGCCACCGATCACATGCTGCGCTTCCTGGCGCCGCTGTTCGGCGTCACGGTCAAGGACATCGAGGTCGTGTTCGGCCAGGAGTGCATCCACAAGCAGCTGCGCATCAAGGCGCCGAAAAAAATGCCTGCGGTGATCGCGCAGGCATTGGCGTCCGGGTGAAAACGCCCCCAGGCACCCGGGGGCGTAGCGCGGCGCGCGCCGCACGCGCTCAGAACGAATAACTGATGCCGAACGCCAGAACCGGGAAGTACTTGAGCTTGTCCGCTGCGTCCTGCATTTCCCTTTGCTTGGCGGCCACGTCGGCGGCCGAGGCGGCCGGTGCCGACAAGCTGGCCTTGGGGTTCTGGAACATGACGCCGAGGTCCATGTTGAAGCCCAAGCCCTTGGCGGCCTTGGGCTTGACGCCATAGCCAATGCCCAGGTAGGGCGCCACGCCGTCGCTCATCTTGATCTCTGCGTTCACGGTGGTGTTGGTGGTGCTGCCCACATTGCCGGTACCTGCCACCGTGACCTTGTTGTTGCTGAAGACCGCCCCGCCCGTGACGCGAAACCCGTCCCCCAGGGGGTACCAGTCGCCCACGATCTGGGCGGAGTTCCACTCCAGCTCCACCGTCAGGCGCGCGCTGGCACCGAAGTCGCTCACATCGCCGGTGTATTTCGTTTTGGGCAGGTAGTTGTACTGCCCCCGCACCGCCCAGGTATCGTTGAGCGAGGTGGCGTAGCCCAAGCCCAGCCCATTGATCCCCAACTGGGTGTACACCGTACCCGCCTCCCCGGCCTGGGCCAGCAAAGGCGCTGCGCCCAGCAACAGCCCCCATACCCAACTGCGTGCTTTCATTGCGATACCTCCTGTGTGTTCGTGCAAATGTGCCGCCAGAGGGCTTTATACGCCCGGCAGAGCAAGCACCGCGCGCGCTCCGTGCGCCAGCAACGGTTTTGTGGCGTGCTTGCCACGCACTGCCAGCCATTGCCACGCGGCGGCGCGCCCGTGCAGTGCCTGCACCCGGATCCGCACCCGCTGCGGCCTAGAATGCCGAGTGCGCTGATCTCCCACGCGCATCCGCGGAATCGATCCGTCGGTCACACCCTGTTCAGTGAGGAAAATTCATGAAAAACACCGTTGTCGTCGCATGCCTGGCCCTGGCCGCCCCCCTGGCTTTTGCACAAGCCAAGAACTTTGAGGGTTTTACCCTGGGCGCGAACATCGCTTCGACCAAAACCACCATTGAAACCAACGCGGGCAATGCGGATGGAAACACCACCGGAGTGGACATCCAGCTGCAATACAACTTTGCCCTGTCGCCCCAATTCGTGATGGGTATCGGTATGTCGATGGGCACGGCAGAGAACAAGGCTGGAACACTGAGCAATGTCGAGTACGGACTCAAAGAGCGCTCCGCGATTGAATTTACGCCTGGGTTTGTGGTTTCCGATTCGCTGTTGGTCTTTGGAAAGATTGCGTCGTTGAATGCCACTGGCGTCCAAAGCACTGGAGGAACGGCCACCCAAACCGGCATCGGCTATGGCCTGGGTGTTCGCGGCATGGTCGACAAGCACATGTACTGGCAAGTCGGCTACGACGTGAACACCTATGGCGAAAAGAGCTTCACCAATGGCACTCCGTACAAGTTCAAGTCCAGCGCATTCTCCGCAGGCGTGGGCTACAAGTTCTGATCTCCCACCCCTTAAGCAAAAAAACCCGCCGCTGGCGGGTTTTTTTTCGTCGGTTTGCGCCGTTCAGAATTTGTAACCCACGCCCAGCGACAGGACGTTGGACTTGGGTTTGTAGCTGACGCCGCCGCCCAGGTCCTTTTCCTGGTAGGTATTGCTGTCCAGCCCCACCTGGTAGAACAGGTTCTTGTCTGCCATCACCCGCAGACCCAGACCGTAGCCGACGCCGGTGGTGGTTTCCGAGAGCGAGGTTCCGCCGCCTTCGGCTGCCGCCGTGGCGCTCAGGGCCGCCACCTTGCCGTACACCAGTACCGAGTCGCTCAGGGCGAAGCCCGGGGTGAATTCGAGCGCACTGCGGTTGCGCGTGCTGAACTCGACCGCGCCATTGGCGCCCGCCGCGTTGTTGCCGGTGCCCAGGTTCAGGCCCACGCCCATCACGAACTGCGGGGCCAGCGCGAAGTTGTATTGCAGTTGCAGGTCCACCCCGGTGGTGGTGCCGTCGGAAGACAGACCGCTGCTGAGATCGGTGGTGGTTTTGGTGGAAGTCAGGTTGCCCCCGACGCTGAAGCCTTCAAAGTGCTGGGCTTGGGCCAACGCAGCCGAAGCCGCCCCAACGCAGGCCAGGGAAACGAGGATTTTTTTCATGGAATCAATCAGTAAGGGTTGAAAAACGCCTGCCGCAGCAGAGCGCGGCAGACGGTGCAAGACTAGGCCCCACCCCTGGTGTGCGGTGTCAATGGCGTGCAAAGCCCGCGCAAAGTTGGAAAACGGGTGCTAACTTCGTGCCTGCACCCCCCGCCCTCGCCCGCACCGGCTGCTTCGCCTTGGGGCACCAGTTGCCGCTGCGCGTGGATACGATGGCTTCGCAAGGGAACCGCCTTCTGGCGCCGCGCTTCTTGACCCAGGCCATGTCGCCCGCTGGGGCGCGGTGCGACAATGCGCCGTGTGTTGCGTGCGCTGTGCCAGCGCCGCCAGCCCCTCTTCCCACCATGCGTATCCTGATCTCCTTCCTGGCCCTGCTCCTCGGTACCTGGGCACCGGCTGCCTGGGCCCAGGGCAGCCCTGCTCCCTTCCTGGACCAGACCAATCCCCCGGCGCTGCTGGAGCGTGCCGCGCCCGGCGCCGTGGTGCAAACCCCGCAGGTGCGCGCCGAGCTGCTGGCGCACGCTCCGCAAGGCTGGGGCGCAGGCCAGCCGGTGTGGCTGGGCCTGTGGCTGCAGCACCAGCGCGGCTGGCACACCTATTGGCGCAACCCCGGCGACGCCGGCGCCGCCACCACGCTGGAGTGGACCCTGCCTGCGGGCGTACGCGCGGGCGAGATCCGCTGGCCCACCCCGGGCAAGCAGCGCGTGGGCAAGCTGGCCAACTACGGCTACGAAGACGCGGTGCTGCTCACCGTGGCGCTGACCCTGCCCGCCCAGGGCCTGGGCGCGACGCTGCCGGTGCGCCTGAAAGCCGGATGGCTGGTGTGCGAAAAAGAATGCGTGCCGCAGGAAGGCGAATTTGCCCTGCAGCTCTCCACCCGCGCGCCTTTGCGCGCCCATGCGGCTCTGTTCGCAGCCGCCGAGCGCGCCCTGCCGCGCCCAGCCCCGCAGGTGCGCGCCAGCGCCCAGGCCACGCCCGAGGGGCTGCGCGTGCAGGTGCAGGGCCTGCCCGCCGCCTGGCAGGGTCAGGCGCTGACCCTGTTCCCCGAAACCCCCGAGGTGCTCGAACCCCGCAGCACCCCCGACGGCACCCAGACCCCTGGCGCCACCGGGGCCCCCGGCGTGGGTGAGCAGGTCTGGGACGGCCCCCGCTGGAGCGCGCTCGTGCCCTACGCCGCCTACCGCAGCGCCAGCCCGGCGCAGCTGCCGGTGCTGCTGGCGCTGGGCACGCAGGGCCTGTCCCTGAACCTGGCGGTGCAAGGCCCCTGGCCCGCACCCGCCCCCTTGCCCGCCGCGCTGGAGGCCGAGCCCGGCCTGCCCGCCCCCGCACCGCCGCTATCACTGTGGCTGGCGCTGGGCGGCGCGCTGCTGGGCGGCTTGCTGCTCAACCTCATGCCCTGCGTGTTCCCGGTGCTGGCGATCAAGGTGCTGGCGTTTTCCCGCCACCACGAAGACGCGCGCGCGCACCGTCTGCAAGGGCTGACCTATACCGCCGGGGTGGTGCTGTCCATGCTGGCGCTGGCCGCCTTGCTGCTGGGCCTGCGCGCGGCCGGTGAGCAGTTGGGCTGGGGCTTTCAGCTCCAAAGCCCGGGCGTGGTGGCCGCGCTGGCACTGCTGTTCACGCTCATCGGCCTGAACCTGGGCGGCCTGTTCGAGCTGGGCAGCGTGCTGCCCGGGCCGCTGGCCAGCCTGCAGCTGCGCCACCCGGCGGCCGACGCCTTTCTCAGTGGCGTGCTGGCCGTGGCCGTGGCCACGCCCTGCACCGCGCCCTTCATGGGGGCGGCCCTGGGCGCGGCCTTGACCCTGCCCGCCGCCGCCGCCCTGGCCGTCTTTGCCGCCCTGGGCCTGGGCCTGGCCGCACCCTACCTGCTGGCCAGCTTCACCCCGGCGCTGGAGCGCTGGCTGCCGCGACCGGGCGCGTGGATGGACAGCCTGCGCCGCTTCCTGGCCTTCTTCATGGCGGCCACGGTGCTGTGGCTGCTGTGGGTGCTGGGCCATCTGGCGGGCATCGACGGCGCCATGGCCCTGGCCGCCGCCCTGTTGTCGCTGAGCCTGCTGCTGTGGTCCTGGCAGCAGCAGGGGCGCCTACGGCTCGTGTTTACTATCATTTCAATAGCGCTGTTGTTAATTACCACGCGGGCTAGCTGGCAAAGAAGCTTGGAAATCGCGGCACTGGATACAACGGCACCCGCGTCCACCCCTGCCCGCGCGGCCGCAGACACCCAGGGGCCACGCTGGGAGCCCTGGTCCGAACAAACGGTGCAGGCGGCGCTGGCGGCGCAGCAAGCCGTGTTCGTGGACTTCACCGCCGCCTGGTGCATCACCTGCCAGTACAACAAGGCCACGGTGCTGTCCGACCCGGCCGTGCTGGCAGCGTTCGCGCAGCACGGCGTGCAGCTGCTGCGCGCCGATTGGACGCGGCGCGACCCCGCCATCACCCGCGCGCTGCAGGCCCTGGGGCGCAGCGGCGTGCCGGTGTACGTGCTGCTCGCCCCCGGGCGCGCGCCCCGGCTGTTTTCCGAAATCCTGGACGCGCAGGAGCTGCGCGACGCCCTCGCCACACTGTAGAGGCCCCACCCCGCCATGTCCGCCACGCCCCCCCACGCCGAAACCGCCGCCATCGCCGCCCTGTTGCAGGCCCCTGCCACCGTCGCCGTGGTCGGCCTCTCGCCCAAGCCGCACCGCGACAGCCACCAGGTGGCCGCCGTGATGCAGGCCGCGGGCTGGCGCATCGTGCCGGTCAACCCGGCGGCTGCGGGCGGCCAGATCCTGGGCGAGACGGTCCATGCCAGCCTGAGCGAGGCCACGCGCCACGCGCGCATCGATCTGGTGGACGTGTTCCGCAACAGCAAAGACGCCGCCGCCGTGGTGGACGAAGCCATTGCCCTGCGCTTGCATGCCGTGTGGCTGCAGCTGGGCGTGCGCAACGAGGCGGCGGCCGAACGCGCCCGCGCCGCGGGCTTGGCCGTGGTGCAGGACCGCTGCCTCAAGATCGAATGGCGCCGTTTGCATGGTGTCTGAATCACTGACTTCCCAATTTCCGCAGCCCGAAGCGGCTGCGACAATCCCCCCATGACCCTGCCCGATCCCACCGCCCTGAACGCCACCTTTGGCGGCTTGCACAACCCCAGCTTCCTGCGCGCCTGCCTGCGCCAGGCCACCGACACCACGCCCCTGTGGCTGATGCGCCAGGCCGGGCGCTACCTGCCCGAGTACTGCGCCACGCGCGCCCGGGCCGGCAGCTTCATGGGCCTGGCCATGAACAAGGACTACGCCACCGAAGTCACGCTCCAGCCGCTGGAGCGCTACCCGCTGGACGCCGCCATCCTGTTCAGCGACATCCTGACCGTGCCCGACGCCATGGGCCTCGGGCTTTCCTTTGCCCAGGGCGAAGGCCCGCGCTTTGCCAAGGTGGTGCGCGACGAGGCCGCCGTGGCCGAATTGGCCGTGCCCGACATGGACAAGCTGCGCTACGTGTTCGACGCCGTCTCCAGCATCCGCCAGGCTCTTCACCAGGACGGCAAGGGCCGCGTGCCGCTGATCGGCTTCTCGGGCAGCCCCTGGACCCTGGCCTGCTACATGGTCGAAGGCGGCGGCAGCGACGACTACCGCCACGTCAAGACCCTGATGTACAGCCGCCCCGACCTGATGCACCGCATCCTGGCGGTGAATGCCGACGCCGTGGCGGCCTACCTGAACGCCCAGATCGACGCCGGTGCCCAGGCCGTGATGGTGTTCGACAGCTGGGGCGGGGTGCTGGCCGACGGCGCCTTCCAGACCTTCAGCTTGGCCTACACCGCGCGCGTGCTGGCGCAACTGAAACGCACCGGGCCCCGGGGCGAAATCATTCCGCGCATCGTCTTCACCAAGGGCGGCGGCCTGTGGCTGCGCGACATGGGCGCTTTGGATTGCGAGGTGCTGGGCCTGGACTGGACCGTGAACCTGGGCGCGGCGCGCGCCGCCGTGGGCGGCAGCGAGAACGGCCCCGGCAAAGCGCTGCAGGGCAACATCGACCCCAACGTGCTGTTCGCCCCGCCCGAGGCGATTGCGCGCGAGGTGGTGCAGGTGCTGGAGAGCTTTGGCACGCCCTACCAGGGCAGCGGCTGCGGCCCCACCCACATCTTCAACCTCGGCCACGGCATCAGTCAGTACACCCCGCCCGAGCACGTGGCGGCCCTGGTGGAAACCGTGCACGCGCACGCGCGCGCCATGCGCCGGCGCTGAGCCAGCGCTGCGGCCCGTCCTGCCCCGCGCAGGCACTGCGGCGTCGCTGCGCCTGGCAGGGTAAGCCCCGGCGCTGGCGGCGCGCCCCTGCGCTGGCAGCCCGCTGCGCCCTAGCACAAAAACGGCCCCTTGCAGCACCGTCTACCGCTTGGTTATGCACATTTTTTAGCCCCCCCGCATCACCAGCGCCGCCGCGCGGCCCCGGCGCGCTAGCAAACCCATAGCGCCGCTAAGTACTTGATTTCATTGGAGTGTGAAAATTTGCTGAAATCCTGGGCAATCTGTTGCAGGCCTTGAAAATCAAGGCTTTGGCACGGTCCCGAGCCAGTTACCAACAAAGTTATCCACAGGAATTCTGGATAGAGTTCAGGCCCCATGCAAATCAAGCACTTAGCCGCTTTTTCTAGCCTTTCGCATGAACCGCAGCCCCCTCGCGCCTGAGTCCGCCGCGTCCGCCCCGGACCGCGGTGCCGGGGTGGTGCTGGCGGTGCTGGTGCACACCCCCGCCCATGCGCGCCTGGGCCCGGTGCTGCACTACCGCCACTCCCAGGCCCTGGAGCCCGGCACCCTGGTGCGGGTGCCGCTGGGCGCGCGCGAGACCCTGGGCCTGGTCTGGGACCCCGAGCCTGGGCAGAGCGCCGCGCCCGACACCGCCAACCTGCGCGACATTGCCGCCGTGCTCCACGGCCTGGCGCCCCTGGCCGCGCCCTGGCGCGCCCTGCTGCGCTTCACCGCGCAGTACTACCAGCGCTCGGCGGGCGAGGCGGCCTTGTCTGCCCTGCCCCCGGCACTGCGCGAGATCAGTGCCGAACAATGGCAGCGCCGCCTGCAGCGCGCCGCCCGCAAGGCGGCCCAGGCGGCACGGCCCGCGTCCCGGCGCGCCAGCAGCACGGCCATCGCCTGCGGCGAGCCCCCCGCTGATCTGGAAACGCCCCCCGGCGCTGCCCCCACCGCTGTGCCCGCCGCACCCGCACCCGCACCCGCACCCGCACCCGAGGCCGAAGCCGAGACCGCCCGCACCCTCAGCCCCGGCCAGCAGGCGGTGCTGCAGGCCATGGCCCAGCACCCCGGGCCCTTTCTGCTCTTTGGCGCCACCGGCAGCGGCAAGACCGAGGTCTACCTGCAGGCGGTCGCGCGCGTGCTGGCGCAAGACCCGCAGGCCCAGGCCCTGGTGATGGTGCCCGAGATCAACCTCACGCCCCAGCTGCAGCAGCGTTTCGCGCAGCGCTTCACCCCCCTGGTGGGCGCGCAGGCCGTGGTCGCGCTGCACAGCGGCATGGCCCCGGCGCAGCGCCTGCAGGCCTGGCTCGACGCCCACGCGGGCCGCGCGCGCATCGTGCTGGGCACGCGCATGGCGGTGTTCGCCTCGCTGCCGCAGCTGCGCCTGATCGTGGTCGACGAAGAACACGACCCCAGCTACAAGAGCGGCGAAGGCGCGCGCTACTCGGCGCGCGACCTGGCCGTGTACCGCGCTCGGCTGCAGGGCGCCCAGGTGCTGCTGGGCTCGGCCACGCCCTCGCTGGAGAGCTGGCACCTGAGCCGCCCGGCCAGCGAAGGCGGGCGCTACCTGCGCCTGGAGATGCCCCAGCGCATCGGCAACGAAGGCGCCCTGCCCCCGGTGCGCCGCGTGGACATGCAGCACCAGCCGCGCGGCGTGGTGTTCTCACCGCCGCTGCTGGAGGCGATACAGCAGCGCGTGGCGCGCGGCGAACAGTGCCTGGTGTTCATGAACCGGCGCGGCTACGCCCCGGTGCTGCACTGCGATGCCTGCGGCTGGAAGAGCCAATGCCCGCACTGCAGCGCCTGCCGCGTGTTCCACAAGATCGACCGCAGCTTGCGCTGCCACCACTGCGGCAGCAGCACGCGCGTGCCGCGCGCCTGCCCCGACTGCGGCAACGTGGACATCACCCCGGTGGGGCGCGGCACCGAGCAGCTCGAAGAACACCTGGGCGAGCTGCTGGTGGACGTGCGCCGCCCCGACGGCAGCCCGGTGCGCGTGGCGCGCATCGACGCCGACACCACCCGGCTCAAGGGCAGCCTGGAGGCGCAACTGGCCGCCGTGCACAGCGGCGAGGTCGACGTGTTGGTGGGCACGCAGATGATCGCCAAGGGGCACGACTTTCGCCGCATCACCCTGGTGGCGGCGCTGAACCCGGACGGTGCCCTGTTTTCCAGCGACTTCCGCGCCCCCGAGCGCCTGTTTGCCCTGCTGATGCAGGCCGCTGGCCGTGCCGGGCGCGACGCCGCCTACAGCGCGCGCAGCGAGGTCTGGGTGCAAACCCATGAGCCCGGGCACCCCCTGTACGTGGCGCTCAAGGCACACGACTACCCGGCTTTTGCCGAAACGCAGCTGCGCGAGCGCCAGGTGGCCTGCATGCCGCCCTTTGCCGCCCAGGCCCTGGTGCGCGCCGACGCGCGCAGCCAGGAGGCGGCGCGCGCCTTTCTGGAAGCGGCGCGCACCGTGGCACAGGAGCAGATGCCGCACTGGGACGGCTGGGCAACCGTGCTGCAGCACATCACGGTCTACCCCGCCATTCCCTGCGCCATGCAACGCGTGGCCAATGTGGAGCGCGCCCAGATGCTGGTGGAAAGCCCCTCACGCAGCGCGCTGCAGCAGTTCCTGGCCGCCTGGGGCCTGGAGCTGGCGCGCTGCCGCGACCTGCCCGAATGCAAAGGCCTGCTGCGCTGGGCCGTGGACGTGGACCCGCACAGCATCTGAGCATCTGCGCGCCCGGGTTGCCACCCGCACCGGGCCTTGGCGGCGGTCGGCCCCCTGCCGGGTTCAGTCCAGAAACAGGTCCGGCACAAAACGCTGGGTGCCGGGGGTGACCGCGTAGGCGTCCAGGTCCGTCACGCCGTGCGCGGCCAGCACCGCGTCGTCGATGTAGAACTGGCCCGTGGCCGCGTCGGTCTGGGTGAGGATGCAATAGGCCGCGTCGGCCATGATCTCGGGCTTGCGGCACAGGGCGGTGTCCACGCCCGGAATCATTTGCATGGCGGCGGTGGCGATGGCGGTGCGCGGCCACAGCGAGTTCACCGCAATGCCCCACTTCTTGAACTCCGCCGCATGGCCCAGCGTGCACATGCTCATGCCGTACTTGGCCAGGGTGTAGGCGGTGTGGGGCGCAAACCAGTGCGGCTGCAGGTTCAGCGGCGGCGACATGGTCAGCACCTGCGGGCGGCGCCCAGCCTGCGCGCTGGCCTTGAGGTGCGGCAGGCAGGTGGCGGTGCACAGGTAGGTGCCGCGCGCGTTGATGCCGTGCATCAGGTCAAAACGCTTCATGGGCGTGGACTCGGTGCCGGTCAGGCCGATGGCGCTGGCATTGTTCACCAGCACATCGATGCCGCCAAAGGTCTGCACCGCCTGCGCCACCGCGTCGGCCACCGCCGCGTCGTCGCGGATGTCCACCGCCAGCGCCAGCGCACGGCCCCCCGCGGCCTCGATCTCGCGCGCCGCGCTGTGGATGGTGCCGGGCAGCTTGGGGTTGGGTTCGGCGGTCTTGGCCACCACCACGATGTTGGCGCCATCGCGCGCGCAGCGCAGCGCCACGGCCAGGCCAATGCCGCGCGAGGCGCCGGTAATGAAGAGGGTTTTGCCGCGCAAAGCGGGGGGGGAGATGTCAGACATACACAGGCAGCCGAAGCGCAGTCAATGGACAGCGGGCCAGTGTACGGCCGCCTACCACGCCCCGCTCGCCCCCGCTGTAACGCCGGAGACTCGGCGTCGCACAGGCGCCCGCCACGCCGTGGGTCAGCGCCCGGTGGCGCCACGTCCTGGGAGCGTGGGCGCAAATTGGGCGCTCTTCCCACCCGTTTCGCGTCGATGCCTTCTGCCGCCCAGGCTCCTAGGAGCCTGTCGGGCGGCCCGGCTGGTACCACAGCTCCTTGCGCTGCAGCGGCGTCTCGGGCGGCAGCAGCGGGTTGTGCAGCTCGATCACGCGCCGGCGCTCCAGGGCGCTGGCGCGCAGCACGGTGTCGAAGTGCTTGTGGAACAGGCGGTCGAAAGAGCCATCGGCCAAGGCCTTTTCCAGCCCCTGTTCGATGGCCTGCGCCAGCGCCACGTTGTCACGGTGCACGAAGTAGTAGAACGCCGCCGGGTAGTGCAGGGCCATGTTCTGGTCCACCACAATGCCCTGGCTGGCATGCTGCGCGGCCTCGGCCCAGATCTCGATCACCGAGCGCGGAAAGTAGGCAAAGCGCCCGGCCTCCAGCATCTGGAACAAGGCCTCGTAGGCGGCCACCCCGTGCACCGTGAGCCCGTTGGCGCGCAGGATCTCGGTGTCCGGCCAGTCGTGCCCCTGGCCTGCGGCAAAAGCCTGCAAGTCCCCCAGCGCCTGCACCGCCTCCAGGCGCTGCGCGTCCTGCGCACGCACCAGGGGCAGGCGCCAGCCGATCAGGCCCTTGTAGATCGGGATGCGGATCGGGCGCGTCACCGCCTCGCGCTCGCGCGAGGTCATGCTCCAGACCACGTGCACCTTGCCGGTGCCCAACTCCACCTCACGCAGCGCGCGCCCCTGCTGCATGCGTGCCTGGCTGGGCTGCAAATCGAACTTGGCGCCCGATTTCTCCAGGGCCAGGCGCAGCAGGGTCAGGGGGTAGGCCACGCGCGGATCGTGGTCGCTTTCCGGCCGCGGGTAGTACAGCGCCGACTGGGCTGCCGCCCACCAGGGCAGCAGCGCGGCGCACACGCCCCAGAGAACACGCATCCATGCACTTTTGCCTGCCATGTCCGCCTCCTTGGCACCCGGCCTGGAGCACAGTGTGCGCGTGCGCAAACGAATAGGCAAGTCCTCGTTTTGCTACATTATTTATAGCAATAAAACGCCATTCCACGCGGGCCAGGTGCCTTTTTTTCTTCAAACTTTGCTGAAGTCGGGCCTGCGCTTCTCCAGGAAGGCGCTGAAGGCTTCGCGGGCAGCGGGTTCGGCCAGGAGCTGGGCGAAGATGGTGCCCTCCTCGCGCAAGGTGGCGTGCACCTGGGCGCGCTGGCCTTTGCGCAGCAGCGCCTTGGTCTGCATCAGCGCCGCCAGCGGCTTGGCCGCGAGCTTGCGCGCCAGCGCCTGCGCCACCGCGTTGGCCTCGGTCGGCGGCACGATGCGGTTGACCAACCCGGCCTCCATGGCGGCCTCGGCCAGAAAGGGCTCGCCCAGCAGCAGGGCCTCGGCGGCGCGGTGGTAGCCCATGAGCTGCGGCAGCAGCAGGCTGGACGCCGCCTCCGGGCACAGGCCCAGGTTCACAAAGGGCAGCGAAAACGCCGCGTTGTCCCCGGCCACCACCAGGTCGCAGTGCAACAGCATCGTGGTGCCAACGCCCACCGCCGGGCCGCACACGCTGGCCAGCAGCGGCTTGGGAAAATCCACCAGGGCGCGCAGGAAATGCATCACCGGGGACTCCGCGTGGGTGCTGGCGCGCGCCAGGA
The DNA here is from genome assembly GCA_052390055.1 of Rhodoferax sp. GTDB lineage: Bacteria > Pseudomonadota > Gammaproteobacteria > Burkholderiales > Burkholderiaceae_C > Allorhodoferax. Next base: position 41,118 of record JBQTHH010000021.1, on the reverse strand, counting down.
ACTCCTCGATGTCATTGCCCGCGCTGAACACGGTCTCGTGCCCTTGCAGCACCACCACCCGCACCGCCGGGTCCTGGGCCGCCTGGCCCAGGGTTTCGGCGCAGCCGTCGTACATGGCCTGGGTGAAAGCGTTCTTGCGCTCCAGGCGGTTCAGCGTCAGGGTGGTGACACCCTGGGTGGTGTCGGTCAGCAGCAGCGGGGTGGTCATGGCGGGGGTCTCCGAAAAAAACTACTCTTTGTAATACACCAGTTGGTGGGTGCTCACCAGCAGGGTACCTGCCTGGTTCCACAACTGGGCGGTCTGGTCAAAAAAACCATTGCGGTAGGCGTGCGCCTTGGCCTGGCCCAGCAGGTGCCCGTCCCCCACCGCCCCGATTTCCGTGCCGCCCACATGAAAGTAGGTGCTCAGCGTCACCGTGCCCGCAGGCACGTGCTTGGCACGGCGCACAAACACGCGCGGAAAGAAGATGTCCGACAAGGCCGCCAGGGCCGGAAAGTCGAGCGCGCGCGCCGGGTGGTCGCGCACCCACAGACGGCTCACGCCGCTGCCCTCGCGCCCGTCCCACACCGAGGGCAGCGCGCCGTCCACGGGGCGCTGCTCATAGCAGCGCACAAAGGCCATGGGCGCCGTGCGGCGCAGCACTGGCACCGCCTGCGGCGGCGGCACCGTGGGCATGGGCTCGTCGTCCAGGCCCCAGGTCTTGCGGCGCACCGCCGTCACCGCCGTGCCGGTGAACACCACCTGCCCCTCTTGCTCCATGAGCAGGGTCCAGTGCTGGGTGGAACGGTTGGTGCGCACCGGCGTGGCCACCAGCGTGAAGGCACCGTCGGCCACGCCAACGCAAAAATTCACCGTCAGCGCGACCGGCTCACCCAGGCGCTGCGGGTGCAGCAGCACCGACTGCAGCGCCTGCGCCGCAGTGACGCCGCCGAACGGCCCCACCATGTTGGCGTAGGCCGGGTGCGTGCGGCCAAGGAAACGGTTCCCTCCCAGGGGCTCCAGCGCCAGGGCCTGGTCCATGGCGTGCGCCGTCATGCCGCCACCTCCTGGGCCAGCGTCCCCAGCCACTGGTGCAGCTGGAGCCAGCCGCCCTGGGCGTGCTCGCGCTTGAACAGCCCCAGGTGCCCGATGCGGCGCACCCCCACGTCCTGCGGCGCCAGCGCCACCAGCTTGCGCGGCGCGTGGCGGTACAGGCCCAGCAGGCTGCGCATGCTCTCGGCGCTGAGCATCTCGTCGTCGGCCAGGGCCACCGACAGCACCGGAAAGCGCACCGCGTCAAAGGAATCCCGCACCGCCGCCCCTTCCGCCCCCACGCTGTAGTGCGGGTTCAGGCACCAGCGCCGCCACTGGCGTATCACCCCGGCGGGCAGGTCGCCCACGGCGCCCAGGCGCTTGCCCGGAAAATAGCCAAACAGCGGCGTGGCCAGCGGCACCATGAGGTACCACAGCAGCGGCGCCACGCGCCGGGTGGGCGGCGCGTTGTGGCGCCAGTAGCCGCTGCCTGCGGCCACGCCCAGCAGGCCGTCGATGAGGTGGCGGTTGCGCACCATGCCCGGCAGTTGACCGCCCAGCGAGTGCCCCAGCAGGTACAGCGGGCCGTGCGGCTGGCGCGCGCGCGCCCACTCCAGCACCGCCTCATAGTCGCGCGCCCAGTCAAACAGATTGGCGCGAAAGCCGCGCAGGCCCCCGTGGCGCGTGCCCGGGCGGCTCTCGCCGTGGCCGCGGTAGTCAAACGTGACCACGCGCCAGCCCTGCTGCGCCAGCCAGGCGGCGAAATCGCCGTAATAGGCCTGGGGCACCCCCATGGCCGCGCCGATCACCACCGTGCCCTGTCCCGGCCCCTGCGCAGGCGCGAACCAGCGCACCGCCAGGGCGGCGCCGTCTTCGCTGGACACCGTGTGCTGTGTGTATGCGTTCATCGTCGTCAAAACAAAAAGCCACCCGCAGGTGGCCTTGGAACATGCCTGTGCGCGCCGCCCCCGGGGTCAAACGCGCTCGAAGATGCCTGCTGCACCCTGGCCCGTGCCCACGCACATGGTCACCATGCCGTACTTCAGATTATGGCGACGCAGCGCGTGCACCACTGTCGCGGCCCGGATAGCCCCCGTAGCGCCCAGGGGGTGGCCCAGGGCGATGGCGCCGCCCATGGGGTTGACCCTGGCCGGGTCCAGCCCCAGGGTCTGGATCACCGCCAGCGACTGCGCGGCAAAGGCCTCGTTGAGTTCCATCCAGCCGATGTCCTCGTGCTTCAAACCGGCATAGCGCAGCGCGGCGGGAATGGCCTCGATCGGGCCGATGCCCATGATCTCGGGCGGCACACCGCGCGCAGCGTAGCTGACAAAGCGCGCCAGGGGCGTGAGGCCGAACTGCTTCACCGCCTTTTCGCTGGCCAGAATCAGGGCACCGGCGCCGTCGCTGGTCTGCGAGCTGTTGCCCGCCGTGACGCTGCCACGGGCAGCAAACACCGGCTTCAATTTGGCCAGGCCTTCGAGCGAGGTATCGGGGCGCGGGCCTTCGTCCAGGCTCACGGTGCGGGTGCGGGTGCAGATTTCGCCCGTGGCCAGATCGGGCGTGCGCTCGATCACGTCGATGGGGGTGATCTCGTCGCTGAACTCGCCCGCCTGCTGCGCCCGGATGGCGCGCTGGTGCGACTCCAGCGCAAAGGCGTCCTGCGCCTCGCGCGACACCTTCCACTGCTGCGCCACCTTCTCGGCGGTCAGGCCCATGCCATAGGCAATGCCCACGTTCTCGTCGCGCTCGAAGATGGCGGGGTTGAAGGACGGTTTGCCCCCGCCCATGGGCACCATGCTCATGGACTCGGCACCACCGGCGATCAGCACGTCGGCCTCGCCCACACGGATGCGGTCCGCCGCCATCTGGATCGCCGTCACGCCCGAGGCGCAGAAGCGGTTCACGGTCACGCCGCCCACCGGGTGGTCAAAAGCCAGGCCGGTGGCGATGCGCGCCATGTTCATGCCCTGCTCCCCTTCTGGGAAGGAGCAGCCGATGATGGCGTCTTCGATCGCCTTCGGGTCCAGCGTCGGCACCTGCTTCAGGGCGGCGCGTATCGTGGCCACCAGCAGCTCGTCCGGGCGCGTGTTGCGGAAATAGCCGCGTCCCGAGCGCCCGATGGGGCTGCGGGTGGCGGCAACGATGTAGGCGTCTTGAACTTGTTTCATGGATCAGCTCCTGGTTCGGTTCTTGGGGGGCTACAGGCCGGGGCGCGTTACCGCACCCTAGGCCGCAGCGCCGCTGGGTTGGGGGGCCACCGATTTCTTGGCCGGCACCCAGGCCCAGACAAATTCACACTGGATGGGCTCTTCGCCCGAGGCATCGGTCACCGTCACTGGCACCACGACCTCGCCCTTGTCCTGGGCCTGCATCAGGCGGCGCTGCTGCGCGCTCAAATGCGCCACGGCGCGCATGTCGCCCTGGGTGCGGCGCTTGAACTGCACCCGCAGCTCCTTGGCCAGGGGCAGGCAGTCGTCGCGCACGTTCATGGCCACCACCATGCCGGTGGCTGTCTCCGCCAGCAGCGTCATGGCGGCGGCATGCACGCCCTTGATGTGGTTCTGCACCCGGCGCTGGTTGGCGATGGCGATCTCCACCTTCTGCGGCGTCATCACACAGAAGTCCAGCCGCGCGGTGCCGGTAAAGGGCACGGCGCGGCGCAGCACCAGGTTGCGCGCGCTGGCACGCAGCACCGCGGGCAGCTTGTCCAGCAGTGCCAGCGTACGCGCCAGGCGGTTAGGCGTTGAAGTCTTGGTCATGGCGGCTGCGCGATCGCTTCATCAGTTACGAACCGGCTTGCCGGTACTCATCATGCCCATGATGCGTTCCTGCGTCTTGGGGTGCACAATGAGGCTGCAGAAGGCCTTGCGCTCCAGCGCCATCAGGTACTCCTCGGTCACCAGGGTGCCCGCGTCCACCTGCCCGCCGCAGACCACCTCGGCAATCAGCTTGCCGATGTAGAAGTCGTGAGCGCTGATGAAACCGCCGTCGCGCATGTTCACCAGCTGCGCCGTGATGGTGGCAATGCCGCTGCGCCCCGCCACCGGGAAGCTGCGCTTGTGCGGGGCGCGGTAGCCGCTGGCGGCCATGGCCTTGGCCTCGTTGATGGCCACGAACAGCAGCTCGTCCTTGTGCGGCACCACCACGTCGCTCTCCAGCAGGTAACCGAGCTTGCGGCTCTCCAGCGCGCTGGTGCCCACCTTGGCCATGGCCGCGGCGGTGAATCCTTCGGTCAGGAAGGGCAGCACGTCCTTGGAAGTGCTCAGCGCCATGTTCTCGGCCGCACGGCGGGCGATGTAGGTCAGGCCACCGGCGCCGGGCACCAGGCCCACGCCGACCTCCACCAGGCCGATGTAGCTCTCCATGGCCGCCACGCGCTTGCTGGAGTACACCGCCAGCTCGCAGCCGCCGCCCAGGGCCAAACCCCGGATGGCCGAGACCACCGGCACGTTGGAGTAGCGCAGCGCCAGCATGGCCTTTTGCAGCTCGGCCTCGGCCCCTTCAATGGCTTGGGCCCCGCCCATCATGAAGGCCGGCATCATGCCTTGCAGGTCGGCCCCGGCGGAGAACATCTCGTCCGGCGACCAGATCACCAGGCCCTGGTAGCTTTGCGCAGCCAGTGCCTGGGCCTGCAGCAGGCCTTCGATGACGCCGCCGCCAATGGCGTGCATCTTGGTCTTGATGGAGGCGATCAGCACGTCCTTGTCGAGGGTCCACAAACGGATGGATTCGTCCTCGAACACCGTGGTGCCCGCCGTTTCGGCCTTGGGCGCGTTGGAGCCCAGCACGGTCTCGGGGAAATGCTGGCGCTGGTACACCGGCAGTTGGCGTGGTGCCACGAACTGGCCGGTCGTGGGGTTGAACGAGCCTTCCGGCTGGTGCACGCCGCCGCGTTCGGCCACCGGGCCCTGGAACACCCACGCGGGCAGCGGCGCCTTGCACAGGGCCTTGCCCGCGGCTATGTCCTCTTGCACCATCTGCGCCACTTCCAGCCAACCGGCTTCCTGCCAGAGTTCGAAGGGGCCTTGCTTCATGCCAAAGCCCCAGCGCATGCAAAAGTCGACGTCGCGCGCGTTGTCGGCGATCGAGGCCAGGTGCACGGCGGCGTAGTGGAAGCCGTTGCGCAGAATGGCCCAGAGGAACTGGCCTTCCTTGCCCTCGGAGTTGCGCAAGAGCTTGAGGCGCTCGGCGGCGGGCTTTTTGAGCATGCGGCCATAGACCTCATCGGCCTTCTGGCCCGCAGGAACATAGTCCTGGCTGGCCAGATCAAAACGCAGCACATCGCGGCCGACCTTTTTGAAGAATCCAGCCTTGGCCTTCTGGCCCAGGTGGCCCAGGCCCACCAGGGTCTTGAGCACTTCGGGGGTGGCAAAGCTGCCATAGAACGGGTCGGTCTCGATGGAGAGTGTGTCCTGCAGCGTCTTCATCACATGGGCCAGGGTGTCCAGGCCCACCACGTCGGCGGTACGGTAGGTGCCGCTGGACGCGCGCCCGAGCTTCTTGCCGGTCAGGTCGTCCACCACGTCGAACGTGAGGCCGAAGTTCTCGGCCTCCTTCATGGTCGCCAGCATGCCGGCGGTGCCGACGCGGTTGGCGATGAAGTTGGGCGAGTCCTTGGCACGCACCACGCCCTTGCCCAGGCCGCTGGTCACAAAGGCCTCCAGCGCGTCCAGGTAGCGCGCCTCGGTGGTGGGGGTGTTGATGAGTTCCACCAGCTGCATGTAGCGCGGCGGGTTGAAGAAATGGATGCCGCAAAAGCGCGGCTTGATGTCCTCGGGCAGCGCTTCGGACAGCTTGGCGATCGACAGGCCCGAGGTGTTGCTGGCCACTATTGTCTGGGCACCGACAAAGGGAGCGATCTTCTTGTACAGGTCCAGCTTCCAGTCCATGCGCTCGGCAATGGCCTCGATGATGAGGTCGCACCCGCGCAGCACGTCCATGTGCTCTTCGTAGTTGGCCTGCTGGATCAGCGCGGCATCCTCCCCCACGCCCAAAGGCGCAGGTTTGAGCTTCTTGAGGCCGTCGATGGCCTTGGTGACGATGCCGTTTTTCGCACCCTCTTTGGCGGGCAGGTCGAACAGCACCACCGGCACCTTGACGTTGACCAGATGGGCCGCGATCTGCGCCCCCATCACACCGGCACCGAGCACGGCGACTTTATTGACTTGGAACTTGGACATGCCAGTGTTCTCCTTGGCGCGGCGCACGCGGCGCCGCTAGCAGTTGGATAACGGGTCCGGCGCGCTTACTGCACGCGGACCCAGGTTTGGGTGCGGCCAAACAGGGGGGCCCCCACGTAGCCGCGCACTTCCAGTTTCTTGCCCCCGTCGACCGGGGTCAGGCGCACGCGGTACACCGTGCCGGTGGCGGGTTCGACAATCGTGCCGCCCTCCCACAGGTCCTTGCCCTCGGTCTTTTTCAGGCCGCGCATCAGCTCCAGCCCCACCAGGGCCACGCCCTTGCGGTCGTCCTTGCACTCGTCGCACTTTTCGTCGGGCTTGGCCTTGGGGTCCAGCACCCGCTCGATCTTGCCGCTGACCACACCAGCGGCTTCCACGATGCGGATCTCGGACTTGGCCGTGCCGTCCTTGTCGTCAATGGTCTTCCACAGGCCCACGGGGGACATCTGGGCAAAGCTGGCACTGGCCATCAGGGCCAGGGTCAAGGCGGTCAGGGGGGCTTTCATGCGGGGTCTCCTTGTTGTCGGGGTAGCAAAACCGGGCTCAGGCCAGGGCCGCGTCGGTGTCCATCAGGACCTTGACGCCCGCGCGCGCCGTGCGCATGGCGGTGGCGGTCTCGGGGAACAGCTTGGCGAAATAGAAGCGTGCTGTCTGCAGCTTGGCCTGGTAGAAGGGGTCGGTGTTGCCCGCTGCGATCTGGCGCAGTGCCACCTGGGCCATGCGCGCAAACAGGTAGCCGAACACCAGGTGCCCCGCCACGCGCAGGTAGTCCACCGCGGCGCCACCCACTTCGTCCGGGTTCTGAAAGCCCTTGAAGCCGATCTCGGTGGTGAACTTGGTCATCTGCTCGCCCAGCACGGCGATCGGGGTGATGAATTCGGACATCTTTTCGTTCACGCCCTCTTCCTCCACCAGCTTGCCCACCAGCTTGCCGAACTTCTTGAGCGTGGCGCCGTTGTTGGACAGCACCTTGCGCCCCAGCAGGTCCAGCGACTGCACGGTGTTGGTGCCCTCGTAGATCATGTTGATGCGGTTGTCGCGCACGTACTGCTCCATGCCCCATTCCTTGATGAAACCATGGCCGCCGAACACCTGCATGCAGGCGTTGGTAGAGATATGGCCGTTATCGGTCAAGAAGGCCTTGGCAATCGGGGTGAGCAGGGCCAGCAGCTCGCCGCTGTCCTTGCGCACCTTCTCGTCAGGGTGGTGGTGCTCCTTTTCCAGCAGCATGGCGCAGAAGGTCTGCAGTGCGCGGCCGCCTTCGGCGTAGGCCTTGGCGGTGAGCAGCATCTTGCGCACGTCGGGGTGCACGATGATGGGGTCGGCCGGCTTGTCCTTGGCCTTCGGGCCGCTGAGGCTGCGCATCTGGATGCGGTCCTTGGCGTAGGCCAGTGCGTTCTGGAACGCCACCTCGGTCTGGCCCACCGACTGGTTGCCCACGCCCAGGCGCGCAGCGTTCATCATCACGAACATGCCCTGCATGCCCTTGTTGGGCTCGCCCACCATGGTGCCCACGGCCTCTTCCAGCACCATCTGGCAGGTGGCATTGGCCTTGATGCCCATCTTGTGCTCCAGGCCGCCGCAGTAGATGCCGTTGCGTGCGCCCAGCGAGCCGTCCGCATTGACGTGGTACTTGGGCACGATGAACAGGCTGATGCCCTTGATGCCGGGGGGCGCATCGGGCAGACGGGCCAGCACCAGGTGGATGATGTTGTCGGCCATGTCGTGCTCACCCGCGCTGATGAATATCTTGTTGCCGGTGATCTTGTAGGTGCCGTCGGGCTGCGGTTCGGCCTTGGTGCGCATCAGCCCCAGGTCGGTACCGCAGTGGGGCTCGGTCAGGCACATGGTGCCGGTCCACTCGCCGCTGGTCATCTTGTGCAGGTAGGTCTGCTTTTGCTCCTCGGTGCCATGGGCTTCCAGGGCGGCATAGGCACCATGGGTCAGGCCCGGGTACATGGTCCAGGCCTGGTTGGCGCTGTTGAGCATCTCGTAGAACATCTGGTTCACGACGATGGGCAGGCCCTGCCCGCCCCATTGCGGGTCGCAGCCCAGCGCCGCCCAGCCGCCCTCCACGAACTGCTGGTAGGCCTGCTTGAAGCCCTTGGGCGTGGTCACGGCGTGGGTGCTGTTGTCGAGCTGGCAGCCTTCGGAATCACCGGACTGGTTCAGCGGAAAGGCCACCTCGGCGGCGAACTTGCCCGCCTCTTCCAGCACCTGGTTGATGGTGTCGGCGTCCATGTCGGCGTGGCGCGCAATCTGCTGCAGATCGCCCACGACATTGAACACTTCATGCAGCACGAACTGCATGTCGCGCAGGGGGGGGGTATAGGTAGGCATGCAAAGCTCCTTGTGGTCAGTGCGAGAGGGGGGATGGGCGCTCAGTGCTTGGCACTGGCGGTGTCGGGCACGCCGTAGCGGGCCAATATGTGGGCGAACCCTTGGTGCGCCCGTTCGATGGAACCGGGTTTTTGCAGGAAGCGCGCCTCGTAGTGCAGCGCCAGGATCAGGCCATGGATCTCGAAGGACACCTGGTTTTCGTCGGCGTCGGCACGCAGGTGGCCGCATTCCTTGGCCTGCACGATGGCGCGGTTGAGCGCGTCCAGCCAAATCTGCACCGAACTGACCAGTGTGTCGCGCACCGGCCCCGGGCGGTCGTCAAAGTCCACCGCGCCGCTGATGAAGATGCAGCCGGATTGAATCTCGACCGCCACCCGCTTCATCCAGTTCTCGAACAAGGCCTTCACGCGCGGCAGGCCGCGTTCCTGCTGCAAGGCGGAGTAGAAGATTTCCTGCTCGAACTGGCGGAAATACTCACGCACCACGGAAATCTGCAATTCCTCGCGCGAACCGAAATGGGCGAACACGCCCGACTTGCTGCGCCCGGTGGCCTCGGCCACGGAACCGATGCTCAAGCCCTCGACCCCCACCTGGGTGGCCAGCGCCAAAGCGGCCTCGACGATGGACTGCTTGGTCTGCTGCCCCTTGTGCGACACCCGCCCCACCACGGCACGCGCCGCCGGTGTGGAAGAAGTCGCGGGAGAATCCGGGAAAACTGGTGCAGACATGGGGACCCACAAAAAAGAACGATCGTTCTATTTTGCAGTATTTCGCCCCAAGGCCCTATTATTTCCCAGCGTCTAGAGTCTGATGCCTAACAGACATCAGTGAAAACCCTCTGCTGCACAGCAACAGAAAATCAGCCCGCGCCATGGCATCCCAGCAGGACGCCCGCATGCTGGGCCCAATGTGCCGAAGGCGAATGGCGAAAGCCGCTGCGCACATAGCGGTGCGTCTGGCCGCAGGCGTACGCCACCAGCACGGCGGCCTGGTGCGCGGATTCACCGGCTGGCGCGCCTTGCGGCTGTGCCAGGGCGGCATCGCGCAGCACCTGGCGCAGCGCCGCCTCGAGCTTGTCCCAGCAGCGCTGCATGCGTTCCTGCAGGCGCGGGTGCTCGTGCGCCAGCGCATCCGCCGCCATCACGCGGGCCAGGCCCGGGTTCTTGTGGGCAAACTGCAGCACCATGCCCACGATCTGCGCGCACTGGGCCTGCCCCTGCGCCCACCCCTGCGGCGCCTGCTGGGTCACCCGCTGCACCATGCCCAGCACCGATTCCTCGATGAAATCCAGCAAGGCCTCGAACATCTGCGCCTTGCTGGCAAAGTGGCGGTAGAGGGCGGCTTCACTGACCTGCAACTGCTCGGCCAGTGCGGCGGTGGTGATGCGCTGCGCGCCCGGCTGCTCAAGCATGCGCGCCAGGACCTGCAGAATCTCCAGCCGCCGCTGGCCAGGCGCGGGCCGCGCGCGGCCCGCCGGGAAAGGAGGGGAATCAGGGCTGACAGCGGTATCCGAACAAGGGGCCTTCATGGTGGCCAAAATTCTCGCACACCGCTCGCCCCCCGGCGGCGGCGGATGCACCGTGCGCCTAGCTCGAAAAATGCAACCCGATGCGCAACCCGCGGCCACCATAACCATCGGCAAGCACCAGGTTGGCCCCATGCAGCAGCGCAATCTCCTGGACGATGGCCAGCCCCAGGCCGCTGCCTTCGCTGGGGGTGCCCGGCACGCGGTAAAAGCGCTCCAGCACCCGGGTGCGCTCGGCCCCCGGGATGCCCGGCCCGTCGTCCTCGACTTCCAGGAAATGCCGCGGGGTGCTGTCATCGCCTGCCACGCGGCGCCCGCAGCGCACGGTGACACGTCCGCCTGTGGGGGTGTACTTGAGGGCGTTGTCCACCAGGTTCGACAGCAGTTCCCGCAGCAGCCACTCGTGGCCGCTGACCACCGCTGCGGCATGCTCCAGGCCCAGGTCGATGCCGCGGCCACTGGCCTGGTCCAGAAACTGCAGGAACACCGCCTCGCACAACTGGGCCAGGTCCACACGCTGCAAGGGGCCATGGGCGTGGTTGGACTCGACCCGCGACAGCGCCAGCAACTGGTTGGCCAACTGGGAGGTACGGCGCACGGCGGCGCGCAAGGCGTTGACCTGCGAGGCACTCACCGTGATGTCCACCGGAGCACGCGCGGCCACGCTGACCCCTGCGGCACGGTCACGCCAGTCGGCCTGCCCGCCGTGGTTGGCCGCCTGGGCCCAGGCCTCCACCTGGGCCTGCAGGGCCGCCAGCGGCGTGCGCAACTGGTGGGCGGCGTCGGCGATGAAGCGCTGCTGGCTGCTGGCCTGCGCATTCACCAGTTCGAACAGCCGGTTCAGCGACAACACCAGCGGCCGCACCTCGTCGGGCGTGGCCTGGACATTGAGCGCGCTCAGATCACGCGGGCCGCGCCGCTCGACCTGGTCCTTGAGCTCCAGCAGCGGGCGCAAGGCGCGCCGCACCGCCCAGTTCACGGCAAAGAAGAGCACCGCGATGAGCACCCCGTTGGGCAGCAGCACCTTGATCCAGAGCTGGTGGCGCCACTGCTGGCGCGCATCCGACCCATCGGCCAGACGCACCACCAGCTCACCGGCCACGGTGCGCACACGCTGCGCCACGACGCGGTACTGCACCCCATGGTGCTGAACGGTGGAAAACTGCGCATCGACCGCCACCGGCGCCTCTTCGGCGAGCCAGTCCTCCCCGGCCAGCGTACGCCCATCCTCGGTGCCCAGGCTGAACGCCGCCAATCCCTTGCGCTCGTTGAGGAACTCGTCCACCGCCGGGGGGATCAACAGCGGCAAGGGGTCGTCCTCGGTGGGCGGACTCGCCACCACACCGTCGGCCAGCAGGGGAATGAGCGCACGCAAGGCGCGGTCCTGCTGCACCTCGGCATTGCCCGCGGCGCGGTAATCGAACCAGGTGTTCAGCGCCGCCAGCATGAACAGAGGCGCCAGCAGCAGCAATAGCAGGCGCCGCTGCAATCCGGTGCTCATGCGCCCCTCCGGCGGTCGGCCCTGCGCGCACTCATCCCCGGAGGCCGTTCAGCGTCCCACGCTGCGTTCGGCGCACAGCCCCACCCATGGGGCTTTGCACCTGCGGGCGGCCACGTGGCGCTCATGGCGCGGCCTGGCCATCGCGCCCCATCAGCTCCAGCCGGTAGCCGAAACCACGGATGGAGCGCAGCGCAATGCCGAAAGGCTCGAGCTTGCCGCGCAGCCGGGAGATATACACCTCCACGGCATTGGGTGTGATCTCCTTGTCCCAGCCTGTCAGCGCCTGCAGCAACTTGTCCTTGCTGGTCGGTTTGGGGGCCTGCAGCAGCAGGTACTCCATCACGGTCCACTCGCGCGGCCCCAGCTCTATGGCCTGCATCTGCGGCGCCCCCCCCTCCCCGCCCAGGCACACGCGCGCCACGCGGTGCGCGGTGTCCAGCTCCAGCGGACCGAAATTGAGCGTGGCCGAGGTGGCCGCCTGCGAACGCCGCAGCAGCGCACGCAGGCGTGCCAGCAATTCAGGCAGCTCGAAAGGCTTGATCATGTAGTCGTCCGCCCCCCGGTCCAACCCCTCGACGCGGTCCTGCAGCGCATCGCGCGCCGTCAGGATCAGCACCGGCATGGCGTGCCCGGCGCGGCGCAGCGCCTGGGTCAGCGCCAAGCCATCCATCTGCGGCAGGCCGATGTCGATCACCGCCAGGTCGAAGGACTCCCGGGCGGTGACGTCCAGGGCACGCTCGGCGCTGCCCACCCAGTCGACGGCATAGCCAGCGGCCGTCAGCCCGAGCTTGATGCCGCTGGCGACCATCACGTCGTCCTCCACCAAAAGCAGCCGCATATTTACCTCCAGCCCGCACAATACAATGATTTATTGCTATCACTTATATAGCATCAATGGGATCGGATCATGGTCCCGAAGGCCTGGTCGGTGAGGATTTCGAGCAGCAGCACGTGCGGCACGCGCCCGTCCACGATGTGCACCGACTCGACCCCGCTCTTGGCCGCGTCCAGTGCCCCGGCGATCTTGGGCAGCATGCCGCCGCTGATGGTGCCGTCGGCAAACAGCGCGTCGATGCGCTGCGCGGTCAGATCGGTGAGCAATTGCCCGGATTTGTCCAGCACACCGCTGATATTGGTCAGCATCATCAGTTTTTCCGCCCGCAGCACGGTGGCGAGCCTAGCGGCCACCACGTCGGCGTTGATGTTGTAACTCTCATTGTGCTCGCCATAACCGATCGGGCTGACCACGGGAATGAAGGCGTCGTCCTGCAAGGCGCGCACCACGCCGGGGTCGATATCCACAATATCGCCCACCTGGCCGACGTCGTGCTCCTTGCTCGGATCGCTGTGGTCCAGCATTTTGAGCTTGCGCGCGCGGATCATGCCGCCGTCACGCCCGGTCAAACCCACGGCCTTGCCGCCGGCCTGGTTGATAAGGCCCACGATATCCTGCTGCACCTCGCCCGCCAATACCCATTCCACGACCTCCATGGTTTCCGGATCGGTCACCCGCATACCCTGGATGAATTCCCCCTTTTTCCCGAGGCGTTTGAGCAGGCCCTCGATCTGGGGGCCGCCGCCGTGCACCACCACCGGGTTGATGCCCACGAGCTTGAGCAGCACCACGTCCTCGGCAAATGCCTTCTGCAAGGCGGGGTCGGTCATGGCGTTGCCACCGTACTTAATCACCATGGTTTTCCCATGGAAGCGGCGAATATAGGGAAGGGCCTGGGCCAGTATCTGGGCCTGGTCGGCGGCGGCGATGGTGCTGTTGGCGGTCATACGTTCTCCAAAAAACAAAAGGCCTGTGCCCCCTCAGGCACAGGCCTTCGCATGTCTGCGGCAGGAAAATTTTACGCAGAAAGGGCGAACTCTTCCTTGCTGCGGCCTTGCGCGATCAGGGAAGCCAGCCACTTGGGAGTGAGTCCGCGCCCGGTCCAGGTCTCGCCATTGGGGCCCTTGTACTTGGCCGCCACTACCACGCCCGCACGCTTGGCCGGTTTCTTGGCGATCTTCTCCGCCATCGGCTTGCGCCCGGGTTTGCGGCCCGGCTTGCCGCCCTTGCCGAGCTTGGTGCCCTGCAAATCCTTGACTGTGATCCCGAAGGCCTGCATCTTGGCCAGAATATCCTGCACGGTGGCATCGAATTCCTTGGCGCGAATCTCGCTGGCCTGTTTCTGCAGTTTTTCGATCTGGCTCTGAATATCAATCAAATTGGTCATGCATTGCTCCATTAAAAACCCAACAACAATGCGATGATCATAACAAAATATCGCATTTCGCACAGCGCCATGCGCTTGTGGTAGCCTCACCGTCTGGCCGCTCACAGCGCGTTTTTGGAGTCACCCATGGTCAAGAAACCGCCCCCATCCCATCCCCCCAGTTCTGGTGCCGCCCTGGGCGGAACCGTCAAGGATTCCGCGCAACAAATCCTGCAAGCCGGGCTGGGCGCATTTGCCAAGGCCCAGGTCGAGAGCGTCAAGGCGCTGGAAAACCTGGTCAAGGACAGCGCCAAAATCCAGCGGCGCACCAAGGCCGCTGCGGAGGAAAAACTCAGTGAAGCCACCTCCCGCATGACCCACATGGCCAATGACATCACCAGCAAGGCCAGCGGCCAGTGGGACAAACTCGAAAACATATTCGAAGAGCGCGTGGCCAAGGCGCTGGGGAAATTGGGCGTGCCTTCCGCCAAGGACGTCGCCGTCCTGCTCGACCGCATCGAGACGCTGCAGCAGGCAGTGCAGGCGCTGACCCAGCCCACCACGGGCGCCGCGCCCAGCGCATCCGCCCCGCCCAAGCCGCGGCGCGCACGCGTGGCAGCGGCCAGCACCGACACACCGGCCGCGGCAAAGACCAAGGCGGCCCCGAAGCGCAAGAGCGCCTCCGCCAAGGCCGCCGCCAGCCGCACCCCACGCGGCAAACGCAGCGCATGAGACCGGCGCTGCAGCCCCCATACTGCAGCGCAACAAGTCGCTCCTGCGACACCCCCTACACTTGGGGCGCATGAACAGCAAGGAAACACCCGCACCCACTGCAGGAGCCTGGGCCATGCCCGGGCACCGGGGCCGTTCTCCCGGACCGGCCAGGGCGCGCGCCTCCACGCTGTGGCCCCCGCTTTGCTCCGCCACCCCTTGAGACCGACGACCATGGTGAAAAAAGCTCCGCGCCGCACCGCTGAACGCATACTGGAAGTCACGCTGGAGCTGTTCAACCGCTTTGGCGAGCCCAACGTCTCCACCACCCTGATATCGGCCGAGCTGGGAATCAGCCCCGGCAATCTGTACTACCACTACCCGGCCAAGGACGAGCTCATCAACTCGCTCTATGACCGCTACGAACGCTCCCTCAACGAACTGCTCAACGCCAGCGACAACGTGCGCGACGTCGAGGACGCCTGGTTTTTCCTGCACTCCCTGTTCGAGCTGATCTGGCAATACCGCTTCCTGTACCGCGACCTCAACGACCTGCTGAGCAAGAACCGGCGCCTGGAGACGCATTTCCAGTGGGTCCTGAAAAACAAGACACGCTCGGTCAAGGCCATGCTCGACAGCCTCAACCGCACGGGCGCCATGCGCATCGACACGCGCGAAGTGGACGCCACCGCCACCAGCATGGTGGTGGTATTGACCTACTGGCTCAGCTTCGAATACGTGCGCGACCCGCGCAATGCGCTGGAGCCCGGCAGCGCCCAGTCGGCGCTGCTGCGCGGCGCACACCACGTGCTCAGCCTGCTCACACCCTATCTGGAAGAGAGCCAACGCAAACACCTGCAGGCCCTGGTGGGGGCCTACCACACCACGGGCGATACCTGAACCACAGCGCAGCACACAACAACACATGGGAGACAAGGCCATGGCCAACTGGACAGACTTTGCGCACGTTGGTGACTACCACTTCGACGCCACGCGCCTGAAACGGCACTGGGCCAGACTGCACGCAGGCGACCGCGAACCCCTGCCCAGCGATCCCCAGGTGCTGGCCGCCTGGAGCCTGTTCCATGCCGGGCGCTTCAAGGAGGCGGTGGTCACCGCCATGGATGCGGGCCCCCAGGGCCACACCGTGGTGAACAAGACCACCAGTGTGTACGCCAGCTTCCTGGAGCCCACCGAGAAGTCGCGCCAGGTCCTGTTCCTGGAGGTGGCCAAGCGCGCCAGCGAGCAATGCGCCAGCGAGCCCGACAACGCCAACGCCTACTACTGGTATGGCTACGCGCTGGGCCGCTACAGCCAGGGCATCAGCGTGGCCAAGGCCCTGGCCCAGGGCATCGGGAGCAAGGTCAAGACCGCGCTGGAACGCGCCATCGTCCTGCAACCTGACCATGCCGACGCCCATGTGGCGCTGGCCACCTTCCACGCCGAGATCATCGACAAGGTGGGAACCCTGATCGGCCACATGACCTACGGTGCACGCAAGGAAACCTGCCTGGGCCTGTTCGCCAAGGCCATCACCCTGTGCCCGAAATCGCCCCATGTGCTGATCGAATACGCCAATGCGCTCACCATGCTGGAAGGAGAGCGCCACGAGACCCAGGTGCAATCGCTGTACGACCAGGCGTTTGGCATCCGCCCACGCGATGCCCATGAGCACCTGCTGCTGGCGCTGACGCGCCAGGAAATGGCCTGCTAGGCTACGCCCCAGGGCAGCATCAGGGTCAGCGTGCACAGGCGCTCGAATTCGGGCGCGAAGGCATCCACCATCGACTGGGGATCGGGACACAGGGCGGTATCGGCCAGCACGCCCAGCTGCACGGCGCCAGCGTAGCTCAGTATCGACAGCCCCAAACCCACGTCGGCGCTTTGCGGTACCCAGAAAAGCACTTCGCCAATGCGTGCGCCGCAGAAGTGCAAGGCGCGGTTCGGCCCCGGCACATTGGTCACGACCGCCGCGGCCTTGCGCGCGAACAGCTCCAGCAGGGCCTGCTGCGCCGGCCTGGCCAGGCAGCCCGCCAGCGCCAGCAGGCCATAGGACAGCGCAGGCTGCCAGCCGTCCTTGAGGGCGCGCATGCGTGCCTTGATCCGGTACAGGCGCTCCAGGGGGTTCTCCAACCCCAGGGGCAGGAGCACCGGCACCAGGCCAAAACCGTTGCCCAGCTCCAGTGCCTGTGCGCCGGTGCGCAGGTTCACCGGAACCATGGCGCGCAGCTCCTGGCCCTGGACCCCGGTGCCACGCCCGCCCAGGTACCGCCCCATGGCCCCGGCGACGCAGGCCAGCAGCACGTCATTGACGGTGCAGCCCAGGGCCTTGGCCACCGCCTTGACACGGTCCAGCGGCACGGGCGCGCACCATGCCACGCGCTTGCGCCCCCCAAGGCGCCCCTTGAGGGGGGAGGCGCCATCGTCCGGCATCAGCGCCAGGGCGGCGAGATCGGTGCCCAGCCCCCAGGGGTCGATCGCCTTGGCGGCCCAGCCCGCGAAGGGGTGCAAGGCCTGCGCCCCCCCAGGGGGCGCACAGGGCGCTTGCAGCGCAGGGGCTGCGTCATCGACCAGGCTTTGCATCAGCGCCACCAGCGCCGCGCCGTCACCGATGCAGTGGTGTATGCGCACCAGCAATGCGCTGCCGCCACGGTAGCGCGGCACCCAGTGCATGCACCACAGGGGGTGCCGGGGGTCCAGGGGCCGGCTGGCCAACTCGCTCAAGCGGTGTTCCAGCGCCCTTTTTTCGTCCTGGGGCCGGGGTGTTCCCAGGTGCTCCGGCACCACATGGCGGCGCAGGTCAAACCCGGGATCATCTTCCCAGTAGGCACCCCAGGCATCTTCCACGACCCGCTGGGTGAACCGGGGGTGGCGCAACAGCCGCTGGCGCAGACGCTGGCGCACGCTGTGCAGGCTCAAGGGGCTGTCGAACACCCACACGCCCAGGATCACCATGCGGTTGCTATCGCTGTCCATGCGCAACCAGGCCGTGTCGACCCGGCCCATGCGCTGCAGCGGCGCAGGCCGGTGCCGTGCGCCCTGCGGACCTGCAGTGGATGGTGAAGCGCTTGAACGAGCCATGGCAATGCGGCGGGGACCCCGGATGAGCGCCGCCGACAATAGAGGCGGCACTCGGCAATTGTGCCGACAAAGCGGCTGCGCCCCATGCATTCAGGCCCTAAGATACGCGCTGCCGCAAGCCTGGCGGCATTTCCCCAACCGACGGAGATTCACATGGCCGATCTGAAGAAGCAGTTCGAAGCTGCTGTTGCCAATTCCAAAAAGCTCAGCGAGCGCCCCGACAACGCCACCCTGCTCAAAATCTATGCCCTGTACAAGCAGGCCACCGCCGGGGACAACACGGAAAAGCGCCCCGGCATGATGGACATGGTCGGCCGCGCCAAATGGGACGCCTGGAACAAGCTCCAAGGCACCTCCGACCAGGATGCCATGCAGCAGTACGTGGACCTGATCGAATCCCTGAGCTGATTCGCGTCAGGCCTTCTTGCCCGCCGCCCGCTTGGGCGGCTTGCGCTGCAGCAGCGCGTCCAGGTTCTTGACGATCTCGGCCTCGATGCGGCCCTTGAAGGCACCCAGCAGAAAACCGAGTTTGGCGCGCAGCTCGAAGGCCTCGGCGCCCACCTCCAAAGTACCGTTCACCCCGGCGCGGGAGAACCGCACCACATCGCCATCGCGCCCCTCGGCAAAAACGCATTGCATGTCGAACTCCTGCTGCACATGGCTGGCCCACTCGCGCGCCACGGCGCGCGCGCCGTCCAGACCCAGGTGGTGTTCTCGATGAATGTGCAAATCGGCCATGCGGCGCTTCTCCTGTTATCCTAGAAATGGCGGTGGGTCTGCGCTGGCGAGGCAGGCCTGGCCTGCGCGGCAGCGCTGACAAAAGGGGGGGTATGTTCCGATTCCAATCGCGTGTCACCGGCGACCTGATTATGCTGGAGCCCCATGGGCGCCAGCTGCTGCGGATTCTAGGGCGCAGCACGCCCGAGCAATGGGCCCAGGGGATTCTGGAGCCCCAGGACATGCCGGCCGCCCTGGCCGCCCTGGAGCAGGCCATTGCGGCGGATGAACAGCGCCGCGCCCAAGCCCTGGAGCAGGCCCTGGACCAGGGCGAGAGCCCGCCCGAGGAAGGCATCAGCCTGCGCAAGCGCGCGCTGCCGCTGGTGCAGATGATCCAGCGCTGCCTGCGAGCCGACAAGGCGATCGTCTGGGGGGTTTAATTCCCCCGAAACACCCACTTACTGGTAGCTGCGCGCGTCCTCGATCACCTTGCCGTCGTTGGGCAGGGAGCCTGGCGCCACCAGCTCGACCTCGCCGCGCAGCTTGGTGATCTCGCGGATAGCCTCGGCCACGCGCTGGGCGAAACCTTCGCCCACACCCTCGTGCGCCTCCACCTTGAGCGTCATGGCGTCCTGGGCCATGGCCCCGCTGACCACCAGGCGCGCCCGCGCGATGGGGGTAAAGCGTCTGGCGATCTCATGCACCTGCTGCGGGTGCACGAACATGCCGCGCACCTTGGTGGTCTGGTCGGCACGCCCCATCCAGCCCTTGATGCGCTTGTTGGTGCGTCCCGTGGGGCAATGCCCTGCCAGCACCGCCGAAAGGTCGCCAGTGCCAAAACGCACCAGCGGGTAGGTGTCGTTGAGCACCGTGACCACCACCTCGCCGACCTCGCCATCGGGCACCGGCTCGCCGGTGCCGGGGCGCACGATCTCCACGATCACGCCTTCGTCGAGCACCAGGCCTTCGCGGGCCTCGGTCTCGTACGCGATCAGGCCCACGTCGGCCGTGGCATAGCACTGGTAGCCCTGCACGCCCCGCTGCGCGAACCACTCGCGCAGCGAAGGCGGGAAGGCTTCGCCACCGAACATGGCCTTGCGCACGCTGGGCAGGCCCACGTCCATGTGCTGCGCTTTTTCCAGGATGATCTTGAGAAAGCTGGGTGTGCCGATGTAGCCCGCCGGTTGCAGATCGAGCATCGCCTGCACCTGCTGCTCGGTCTGGCCCGTACCCCCGGCGAACACCGTGCACCCCACAGCGTGGGCGCCGGTCTCCATCATCGACCCCGCTGGCACGAAGTGGTAGCTGAAGCTGTTGTGGATCAACTCCCCCGGCCGAAAACCGGCGGCATAGATGGCACGTGCCATGCGCCAGTAATCGCGCCCCACACCTTCGGGCTCGTAGATTGGGCCGGGGCTGGAGAACACGCGCGGCATGTGCACGCCAAATCCGTGGGCGTTGAGACCGCCAAAGGGCCCCGCCCCTGCGCTGCGGCCCCGCTCCTGCACCCCGTGCAACTCCGATTTGCGCAGCACCGGCAACTGCGCCAGCGCAACGCGGCTGCAGATGTCGCGCGGGTCGACTCCGACCAGGCGCGCCGCCAGGGCCGGCGCGTGCCGCTGGGCCAGGGCGATCTGGGCTGGCAGGCGCTGCATCAGCTCGGTTTCGCGTGCCGCCGCCTCCCGCACCTCCAGTGCGTCGTAATAGCTTGCTGCCATGGAATACCCCCTTTCACGCCAGCCAGCGCTTGCGGCGCTTGTAGCTCTTGACATCTTTGAAACTCTTGCGTTCACCACCACCCATGCCGAGGTAGAACTCCTTCACGTCCTCGTTGGTGCGCAGGTAGTCGGCCGCACCGTCCATCACCACGCGGCCCGACTCCATGATGTAGCCGTAGTCGGCGTACTTCAGGGCCATGTTGGTGTTCTGCTCGGCCAGCAGGAAGGTGACCTTTTCCTTGTGGTTGAGGTCCTTCACGATTTCAAACACCTCTTCCACGATCTGCGGCGCCAGCCCCATGGAGGGCTCGTCCAGCAGCACCATGCTGGGGTTGGCCATGAGCGCGCGGCCAATGGCGCACATCTGCTGCTCACCGCCCGAGGTGTAGGCCGCCTGGCTGGTGCGCCGGGTCTTGAGGCGCGGGAAATAGGCGTAGACCTTTTCCAGGTTGGCCGCAATCTCGCCCTTGTTGGCACGGGTGTAGCTGCCGGTGAGCAGGTTTTCTTCGATGGTGAGGTGGGCAAAGCAGTGGCGCCCCTCCATGACCTGGACCACGCCGCGCTGCACCAGATCGGCGGGCGAGAGGTTTTCGATGCGCTCGCCGCGCAGCTCGATGGAGCCCTTGGTGACCTCGCCGCGCTCACCGGCCAGCAGATTGCTGATGGCGCGCAAGGTGGTTGTCTTGCCGGCCCCGTTGCCGCCCAGGATGGCCACGATGCCGCCCTCGGGCACTTGCAGCGACACCCCTTTGAGCACCAGGATCACGTGGTTGTAGATGACCTCGATGCCATTGACGTTGAGCACAATATTCTTTGCATCACTCATGGTGGTAGTTCCGTTCTGACCAAATGCAAGACCCGCAGCGCGGGGCTTGCATTTGGAGGGTGGCGCCACAGGCGCTCCACCCTTGGAGAAACACTGCGGAACCAGCCCCAAAGCCGGACCGCAGGTGCTGCACCCTGTGGGGCCGAGGACTGGCGCCCCATGCCCACCAGGGTGGACAGCGCCGACACCTCCAGACGGGCAGGTGTGGCCTGGCGCGGACAGCCCGAATGCGCCTAGCTCTGGCAGTCCGCCGGAGTGCGTGGGGTGATCTTCTTTTCGCCCGCGTACTTGGCTGCAGCGTTCTTGACCATGGGTTTGATGATCTGTTCGTCCGCTTGCAGCCAGTCAGTGGTGAATTGCCACTTGGCGCCATCCCAGGTGTGGATACGGGCCCAGGAAGAACCCATGTGGTCCTGGCAACTGGTGGAGACCGGGCGCATCACGCCCTTGAAGCCCAGCGCGTCGAGCTTGGCCTGGGTGAGGTTGAGGTTTTCATAACCCCAGCGCGCCTGCTCGCCGGTCACGATCTTGCCTTTGCCAAAACGCTCCTGCGCAGCGCGCACACCCTCCACCGCCAACATGGCCGCACTCACACCGCGCATGTACAGCACCTGCCCGACCTCTTCCTTCGGACCGGTACCCTGGCCCTTGGCATGCACCTTGTCCAGAATTTCCTTGGCCACCACAGAGCCGGGTTCTGCACCATGCTGCAAGGCCAGGGCGTTGTAGCCCTTGGCACCGTCGCCCACGTCCTTCACATCAGGCTCCGCGCCAGACCACCACACGCCGTACATCTTGTCGCGCGGATAGCCCGTGGCGACTGCTTCCTTGATGGCAGTAGAGTTCATCACGCCCCAGCCCCACAGGAACACATAGTCGGGACGGTTCTGGCGGATCTGCAGCCAGGTGGCTTTCTGCTCCACGCCCGGGTGCGTGACCGGCAGCAGCTGCAGGCTGAAGCCATGGGCGGCAGCGCGCTCCTGCAGCAGCGGGATGGGCTCTTTGCCATAGGGGCTATCGTGGTAGACAAGGGCTATTTTTTTGCCCTTGAGCTTGTCCAGGCCCCCTTCCTTTTTCCCGATGTGCTGCACCAGCACGTCGGCCGCCACCCAATAGGTGCCCACCAGCGGGAAATTCCACTTGAACACCGTGCCATCGGCCGATTCGCTGCGCCCATAGCCACTGGTGATGAGCGGAATCTTGTCGCCGGGCGCCTTTTCAGTCAGGGCGAAAGTGATGCCGGTGGACAGAGGCTGGAACACGGTTGCGCCCTTGCCTTTGAGCCGCTCATAGCACTCCACGCCCCGGTCGGTGGCATAACCCGTCTCGCACTCCTCGAAAGACACCTTGATGCCATTGATGCCCCCGCGCGCATTGACCAGCTTGAGGTAGTCCACATAGCCATTGGCGAAGGGCACGCCGTTAGGCGCGTAGGCCCCCGTGCGGTACACCAGCACCGGAAAGAACTGCTCCTTGGCCTGCGCCTGGGTCTGGGTAGACGTCGCCAAGCCCGCGAACCCGGCGGCAACGAAGGAAGTGGCAAGTGCCAGCTGACGAAGCTTCATGGTGTGTCTCCTTGAAAGAATGGTGAAGCAGGAACGGGATTCAATGCGGGAAGGGCCACAGGCGCAGCTTTTGCTTGCCAATGGCCCACAGCTTGGCCAGGCCGTGGGGCTCGACGATCAGGAACCACACGATGAGGGCGCCGAACACCATGAACTCGGTGTGGGACACCGCCGCAGTGGAAATGCTCACGCCCAGCACCGCGCCCAGCCAGGGCAGGAACTGGTTCAGGAAGATGGGCAGCACCACGATGAAGGCGGCACCAAAGAAGCTGCCCATGATGGAGCCCATGCCGCCGATGATGACCATGAACAGCAACTGGAAGGAGCGGTCGATGGAGAAGGCCGCAGGCTCCCAGGAGCCCAGGTGCACAAAGCCCCACAGGGCACCGGCCACGCCCACGATGAAGGAGCTGACGGCAAAGGCGGAGAGCTTGGCGTAGACCGGGCGGATGCCGATCACGGCAGCGGCCACGTCCATGTCGCGGATGGCCATCCACTCGCGGCCGATGGCCGAGCGCACCAGGTTCTTGGCCATGAGGCCAAAGGCCACCAAGAACAGCAGGCAAAACAGGTATTTCTCCGTGGGCGACTCGATGGCCCAGCCCAGCACCTGCAGGTTGGACACCGAGACCGACCCCGACGCATTGTTGTTGGTGAACCAACCGATGCGCAGGAAGGCCCAGTCGCAGAAGAACTGCGCCGCCAGGGTGGCCACGGCCAGGTACAGGCCCTTGACGCGCAGGCTGGGAATACCGAAGAACATGCCCACCAGAGTGGCAAAGAAGCCCCCGGCCAGCAGCGCCACGATCAGCGGCATGCCGTCGATGCGGATGTAGGTGTTGTAGGCCATGTAGGCGCCCACCGCCATGAAGGCACCCGAGCCCAGGGAGATCTGCCCGCAGTAGCCCACCAGGACGTTCACCCCCAGCGCCGCCAGGGCCAGGATGACGAAGGGGATGAGAATGGCACGAAACAGGTATTCGTCCGCCAGCAGGGGCACGCCGACAAAGGCAAAGGCGATCAGGGCGAGCACAAACCAGCGGTCTTGCGTGATGGCAAAGATTTGCTGGTCGGCACGGTAGCTGGTCTTGAACTGGCCGTTTTCTCTGTAAAACATGGTTTTCTCTCAATGATCTTTTAGCTGCGACACGCTGCGCTCCATCGGGCTGGGCCAAATTTCATACACGGTCGATGATCTTCTCGCCGAACAGGCCCTGCGGACGGAACAGCAGAAACACCAGGGCCAGCACGTAGGCAAACCAGATTTCGATGCCGCCGCCCACCAGGGGGCCGATGTAGACCTCTGAGAGCTTTTCACCCACACCAATGATGAGCCCGCCGATGATGGCGCCCGGCACCGAGGTCAGGCCCCCGAGGATGATGACGGGCAGGGCACGCAGCGCCACGGTGGTGAGCGAGAACTGCACCCCCAGCTTGGAGCCCCAGATGATGCCGGCCACCAAGGCAGTGATGCCGGCCACGCACCAGACGATGACCCAGATGCGGTTGAGCGGAATGCCGATGCTTTGCGCGGCCTGGTGGTCGTCGGCCACGGCGCGCAGGGCGCGCCCGGTGCCGGTCTTCTGGAAGAACAGGCTCAGTGCGGCCACCAGGATGGCGGCGATCACGGCGGCGATGATGTCTTCCTGGCTCACCAGCACCCCGCCCTCGAACATGGACTCGAACAGGAACACGGGGTCTTTGGGCATGCCGACGTCGATCTTGTAGATGTCGCTGCCGAAGATGGTCTGGCCCATGCCGTCCAGGAAATAGGTGATGCCCAGGGTGGCCATGAGCAGGGTGACGCCCTCCTGGTTGACCAGATGGCGCAGCACCAGGCGCTCAATCAGCCAGGCCAGTGCAAACATGATCAACGCGGCGACACAGAAGGCCAGCACATTGCCCAGCAGCTTGCTCTCCAGCCCCAGCCACTGCGGTATCCACTCCGAAAAACGCGCCATGGCCAGGGCCGCGAACAAGACCATGGCGCCCTGGGCGAAATTGAACACGCCCGAAGCCTTGAAGATCAGCACGAAGCCCAGCGCCACCAGCGCGTAGAGCATGCCCGCCATCAGGCCGCCGAACAGCGATTCCAGGAAAAATCCCATTTTTGTCTCCTTCTGCGGGCCTAGTGGCTGGTGCCCAGGTATGCCCGGATCACGTCTTCGTTGTTGCGCACCTCGTCGGGAGCGCCGTCGCCGATCTTCTTGCCGTAGTCGAGCACCACGACGCGGTCGCTGATGTCCATGACCACGCCCATGTCGTGTTCGATCAGCACCACGGTGGTGCCGAACTCGTCGTTCACGTCCAGCACGAAGCGGCACATGTCCTGTTTTTCTTCCACGTTCATGCCGGCCATGGGCTCGTCGAGCAGCAGCACCTGCGGCTCCATGGCCAGGGCGCGGCCCAGGTCGACGCGCTTTTGCAATCCGTAGGGCAGCTGGCCCACGGGGGTTTTGCGGTAGGCCTGGATTTCGAGGAAGTCGATGATGTGTTCGACAAACTCACGGTGCGCCATTTCCTCGCGCTCGGCCGGGCCCAGGCGCAGCGCCTGCAAGAAGAGGTTGCTTTTGATCTTGAGGTTGCGCCCGGACATGATGTTGTCGAGCACGCTCATGCCCTTGAACAGGGCCAGGTTCTGGAAGGTGCGGCCAATGCCCATGGTGGCAACCTGGTGGCTGTCCATGTGCTTGAACTCCTGGCCCCGGAAGGTGATGGAGCCGACCTGCGGCTTGTAGACGCCGTTGATGCAGTTGAGCATGGAGCTTTTGCCCGCACCGTTGGGGCCGATGATGGCGCGGATCTCGTGCTCGCGCACATTGAACGAGATGTCGGTGAGCGCCTTGACGCCGCCGAAGCTCAGGGAGATGTTCTTGACGTCGAGGATGACGTCGCCGATGTGTTTCTTGGCCATACCGGGTTCCTTGCGAACAGTGCCCGTCGGTGCACGCATACCACCATGATCGTTGGAGGGCGCTGCGATAAAGCCCGTGCGCAGGGCTGCTGCTGCGGCGCTCATGCTGCGGCCTTCACGGGAGCAAAGGTCTTGGCGTCCGACAGGGCCAGGGTAGCACTGACGCTACCGGTGCGTCCATCCTCGAACTTCACCTGGGTTTGAATGAACTGGCTGCTCTTGCACTCGTACAGGGCGTCCACCAGCACCTGGTACTTCTCGGCGATGAAGCCGCGACGCACCTTGTTCGTGCGTGTGAGTTCGCCGTCGTCGGCGTCAAGCTCCTTGTGCAGCACCAGAAAACGGCTGATCTGGCTGCCGGCCAACATGCTGTCTTGGCTGAGGTCGGCGTTGACCTTTTCGACGCATTCCTGGATGAGTTCGTAGACCTGGGGCTTCTGGGCCAGATCGGTGTAACCGGCGTAGGGCAGGTTGCGGCGCTCGGCCCAGTTGCCCACGGCGTCGAACTCGATGTTGATCATCACGCACACCTTGTCGCGCCCGTCGCCGTAGGCCACGGCCTCTTTGATGTGCTGGAAGAACTTGAGCTTGTTCTCGACGTACTTGGGGGCGAACATGGCGCCATCGAAAGCGCCGCCCTGGATGCGGCCCACGTCTTTGACGCGGTCGATGATCTTCAGGTGGCCGTGGTTGTCTATGAAACCCGCGTCGCTGGTGCGGTACCAGCCGTCGCTGGTGAGCACCTCGGCCGTGGCACCGGGGTTTTTGTAGTACTCCTTGAGCAGCCCCGGGGACTTGACCAGGATTTCGCCGTTGTCCGCCACCTTGATCTCCACCCCCTCACAGGGCACACCCACGGTGTCGGCGCGCACTTCGTGGTCGGGCTGCAGGCACACGAACACCGCCGTTTCGGTGGAGCCGTAGAGCTGCTTGAGGTTGATGCCGATGGAACGGTAGAAGCTGAACAGGTCCGGGCCGATGGCCTCACCGGCGGTGTAGGCCACGCGCACGCGGCTGAAACCCAGGTTGTTGCGCAGGGGACCGTAGACCAGGGCGTTGCCCAGCGCGTACAGGGCGCGGTCGGTCGCGGAGACGGCCTTGCCGTCCATCAGCGCCGGGCCGACGCGCTTGGCCACGCCCATGAAGTAGTGGAACATGCCGCGCTTGAGCGTGCCCGCGTCTTCCATGCGGATCATGACGCTGGTGAGCAGGCCCTCGAACACGCGCGGCGGCGCGAAGTAGTAGGTGGGGCCGATTTCCTTGAGGTCGATGCTGACGGTGGCAGCCGACTCTGGGCAGTTCACCACATAGCCGCAGGCCAGCCACTGGGCGTAGGAGAAGATGTTCTGCCCGATCCAGGCCGGGGGCAGGTAGGCCAGCACTTCCTCGTTGCTGCCGAGCTTGTCGAAAGCGGCGCCGGCGCGCGCCCGGTTGAGCAGGGTGCGGTGGGTGTGCACCACGCCCTTGGGGTTGCCGGTGGTGCCGGAGGTGAAGAACATGGCGGCCACGTCGTGCTCGTGCACCTGGTCGATCTGCTCGCGCAAAAAGCCCGGGTGCAAGGCGGCAAAGGCCTTGCCCGAGGCCAGCAGCTCGTCCATGGCGGCCAGGCCCGGTTCGTCGTAGTTGCGCAGGCCGCGCGGGTCGTCGTAGAAGATGTGCGCCAGTTGGGGACACTGCTCGCGCACCTCCAGCAGTTTGTCGACCTGCTCCTGGTCTTCGGCAAAGGCAAACGCCACTTCGGCGTTGTTGAGCGGGTAGACGCATTCGGGCGCGGCGGCATCCTGGTACAGCGGGATCGGAATGGCGCCCAAGGATTGCACGGCCAGCATGGTGGCGTACAGCCGCGGGCGGTTGGCGCCGATCACGACCATGTGCTGGCCGCGCTGCAGCCCCAACTGGTGCAGGCCGCAGGCGAGCTGCTCCACGGTCTGGGCCAGGGCCGCCCAATCCAGGCTCTGCCAGATGCCGTACTCCTTTTCACGCATGGCGGCAGCCTGCGGGCGCTGCGCGGCATGGTGCAACATCAATTCGGGAAAGGTGCTTTGCATTGCGGTTCCTCGTTGCCCCCCGTTTTCCCAACATTGGAAACGGGCTTGCTGGTTGGGCGGCATTGTGTCCCCTCATTTGACGCCATGTTGTCATTTCAAAGACAATTTATGCGGAATGCTCTAGGTGTTTTCCCTTCACTTTCAGCCAACTTACAAACACCCCCGCCATGTACACAGACAGTCCGATTTACCTGCGCCGGCGCGCCCTGCTGCTGCACGAGCTGCGCGCCATTCCCTGGCTCGGGGTGCTCTCGCCCCACGAGCAGCAGCGCGCGGTGGACGACCTGCGCATCGCCGACGTGCCTGCGGGCGAGTACGTGTGCCGCGTGGGCCGCCCGGTGACCTACTGGTTCGGCGTGGTCGAGGGGCTGCTCAAGATGAGCAGCGAGACCGAGGACGGGCAGACCATGACCTTCACCGGCGTGCCCCCGGGGGGCTGGTTCGGCGAAGGCACGGCGATGAAGCGCGAGGTCTACCGCTACAACATCCAGGCGCTGCGCAAAAGCCTGGTGGCGGGCCTGCACGTGGACACCTTCCACTGGCTGCTGGACCATTCGATCGGCTTCAACCGCTTCGTGATGAACCAGCTCAACGAGCGCCTGGGGCAGTTCATCGCCGCGCGCGAGATCGACCGCATGAGCAACCCCGACATCCGCGTGGCGCGCAGCGTGGCCTCGCTCTTCAACCCACTGCTGTACCCGGGCGTGGGCGAGGTGCTGCGCATCACCCAGCAGGAGCTGGCCTACCTGGTGGGCCTGTCGCGCCAGCGCGTTAACGAGGCGCTGCGCGCCCTGGAGGCGCAGGGCCTGGTGCGCATCGAGTACGGGGGCTTGCGCGTGCTCAACCTGGAGGCCCTGAGGAGCCAGGTTTTTACAGGAAAAATTGGCCGCTAGCCCGCGTAAAATATGGATTTATTGCTATATTTTTTGAAGCAATGAGCAACCCACCTCCCGCCCGCGGCTGGCGCCGCGCCGCAGCCCCCCCGCCCGCGCGTGACGCTGCGGCCCCAGCACCGCGCAGCAGCGCACCATCCGGCAGCGCCGCTGCAGCCGGTGCGCCCCCCCGCGCCCCCGGCACCGGGCCCGGCGTGGCCGCGCGCGACGCGCATGCCCCGGTGCGCCTGAACAAGCGCATGGCCGAACTGGGCCTGGCCTCGCGGCGCGAAGCCGACGAGTGGATCGCCAAGGGCTGGGTGCGCGTGGACGGCCAGGTGGCGCAACTGGGCCAGACCGTGCTGCCCCAGGCGCGCATCGAGGTGCAGCGCAGTGCCCGCGAGCAGCAGGCGCAGCAGGTGACGATCCTGCTGCACAAACCCATCGGCGTGGTCAGCGGCCAGGCCGAAGACGGCAACACCCCGGCCATCACGCTGATCCAGCCCCACAACCGCTGGAAGGAAGACCGCGCGCCCTGGCGCTTTGCGCCCGCACAGCTGCGCCACCTGGTCCCAGCCGGGCGGCTGGACGTGGACTCCACCGGGCTGCTGGTGCTGACCCAGGACGGGCGCGTGGCACGCCAGCTGATCGGCGAGGACACGGTGATGGAAAAGGAGTACCTGGTGCGGGTGGCCTACACCGGCCAGGGCAACGCCCGCGCCGAACACGACCCGCGCGCCACCTATGCGCCGCTGTCCAGCCTGGACAGCCAGGACGGCCCGGTGCGCGAAGACGTGCGCAGCGTGTTTCCCACGGAGAAACTGGCGCTGCTGCGCCACGGCCTGACGCTGGACGGCCAGCCGCTGCAGCGCGCGCAGGTGGAGTGGCAAAACCCGGAGCAATTGCGCTTTGTGCTGACCGAGGGCAAGAAGCGCCAGATCCGGCGCATGTGCGAACAGGTGGGGCTGAAAGTGCTGGGCCTCAAGCGCGTGCGCATCGGGCGCGTGCTGCTGGGCCAGTTGCCTGCGGGACAATGGCGCTATCTGCAGCCGCATGAGGCATTTTGAGCCTGCGGCGCCTATTCACTTTGCCCGGACTCCCCCGATGACCACCTTTGACCAGATGCTGCGCTCCGCCACCATGGAGCCCGTGCCCCAACGCCTGCTGTTCGTGTTTGCCACCGTGGAGCTGCCGCCCGAGGCCAGCGAGGCGCAGCGCACCCAGTTTGCCGCCGGGCGCGGCGGGGTGCCGGTGCCGCTGATGTGCGTGGACAAGGCGCCGCAAGAGATTGCGTCCTTTGCGGCGCTGTCGCAGGAGGCGCAGGGCTTTGGCCCGCCCTGGAGCCTGCTGTTTGCCGCCTCGCTGGCGGGCAGCCCCGAAGACGTGCCCACCAGCAGCGACGCGGAAAAACCCCTGGAAAAGATGGTGGAGGCGATCCGCCGGGGTGACTTCAGCGACTGCATCATCTTTGACGCGCAGGGCGAGCCGCTGCAACTGGGCGCCTGAAAACGCCTTTGAACCAGCTCTTAACGGGCCGTAGCCCGGATTACCAGACCGTCCACTGCCACCACCAGGCGGCGTCCACCAGGGCCATGCCGGGCAGCAGCAGCAGCAGCACCAGTGCGCGGTGCCAGCGGCGCGCGCCGTAGCCTGCGGCAATGCCCCAGGCCAGCGCCAGGCACCAGGCGTTGGCCAGCGCCAGCAGCACGGAGCGCGCGGGCAAGGCCCAGTCGGTGTCCAGCCCTTCGGCGTGCATCAGGCTCAGGGTCAGGGCCGACAGGCCCAGGAACAGGCTGCAGGCGGCCAGCGGGATATAGGCCTGCGCCAGGTGGTAAAAGCGCGTGCGCTGCCAGGCCCCCAGGGTGCGCGCGCCGGCGGCGGCACCCGCGGCCAGGGTACTGCCCACCACCAGCGCGACCAGGCCCACGTAGCCCAGCAGCAGCGCGCCGTCGAGCCAGCTCAGCACATCGCGCTGGGCGGGGTAGTGGGTGAGCACCCACCAGGGCGCGTTTTCGGCCAGCGGCCACCAGATCTCGCGCTCCACCAGCCACTCGGCCAGGCCCTGCTTGGCCTGCACCCAGGCCGGATTCACGCTCCACTGGAAGGCGCCCAGGGCCAGGCCCAGCATGCCGTACAGCAGCAGCACGGTCTGCCAGCCGCTGCCATGGGTGGCGCCCAGCGCCACCACCTCGTGCTGGGGCGAACGGGGCTGCAGCGACACGGCATCGCGGTGGCCGCTGCAGCGCGCGCACATGTGGCAGTCCGACGCCCCTTCCATCTTGCGGATCGCCACCAGGGGCGCGCAGTTGATCGGAATGACCCGGTGCGCACCGCCCCCATAGGAGGCGCGCCAGGCCTGCGCATCGACACGAAAATGCCAGGGAGCGAGCTTGGCCAGCAGGCCGAACACGCCGCTGACCGGGCACAGGTAGCGGCACCAGACACGCTTTTCGCGCCCGTACCAGTAGCCGATGGCCATGGCCGCCACGGTCGAGCCCCCCAGCACCAGCAGCACCGCCTTGGGATATTGGTAGACCGACACCATCTGCCCGTACACGGTGGTGCCGGCAAAGGCCACGAAGGGCCAGCCCTGCCAGCGCACCCAGTGCGGGATGGCGTGGTTGCGCCCGTGGCGGCTGGCCCATTCGCTCAGGAAACCCTCGGGGCACAGCACCCCGCACCAGACCCGCCCCATGACCACCATGCTCAGCAGCACGAAGGGCCACCAGATGCCCCAGAACAGCCACTGGGCGAAGACGGTGAGGTGGTTGAAGACGTGGGCGGTTTCGTCGGGCAGCTCCAGCAGGGGCGGCACGGCCAGCAGCGCCAGGTACAGGGCGGCCAGGGTCCACTGCACGCGCCGCACCAGCGCACCGTGCTGGCGCAGCCACTCCCCCAGGGCCTGCGTGCGTGCGCTCATCGCCCTCCCCATGCTCAGGCTGGCGCTGCGCTGGCGGAGCGGGCCCCCTGGCCCCAGCGGACCATGGCCCCCCAGTACAAGGCGAAGACCAGCAGCACCGTCAGCGAGGGGCGGGCGCGGTAGCCGGTGAAGGCGCTGAACACCCCGCCCAGCGCGGTGCCGTCGTCGAGCAGGCGCGAGCTGTCCCAGACCTGGCCCACCAGGGCCGGCAGGGCCTGCATGGCGATCAGCTTCTCGACCCCGGCCACCAGCAGGGCACCGCCCAGCAGCAGCAGCACGATCTCGGTGAAGCGGAAGAAGGCGCGCCAGGAAAAGCGGCGCCCGCCCCACTGCAGCGCGGCGAAGGTGAGCGCCGCCAGCAGCAGGCCCAGCAGCAGCGCGCCCCAGAAAGCGGGGTGGGCCCAGCCCTGCCCCACCACCAGACCGCTCAGGAACACCACGGTTTCGCTGCCCTCACGCGCCACGGCAATGGCGGCCAGCGCCGTCACGCCCCACCAGCGCTGGGCACCCACCTGGGCGCCCAGGGCGCTTTCCATGTCGCGGCGCAGGGCGGCGCCGTGGCGGCGCATCCACAGCACCATCTGCACGATCAGGGCCGCCGCCGCCAGCTGCAGCGCGGCCTGGAAATAGTCCTGCCCCTCATCACCAAAGACGCCATTCATGGCCTCGATGCCCAGGCCCAGACCCAGTGCCGCCAGCAGGCCCAGGCCTACCCCGAGCCACAGGTGCGTGATGCCCCGGCGCCCCTGCGGCTGGTGCGCCAGCCAGGCATGCAGGATGCCGATGACCAGCATGGCCTCGACGGACTCGCGCCACATGACGAAGAGGATCTGGCCAAAGTTCTGCATGGTGGTGGTGATCAGGGAGGGGGTAGTTTATTTGGCAACGATGCTGCCCCCCGCCCCGTTGAGGTGGAAGTCGTCAAAAAAAGCATAGGTGCCCGGGTCCAGCGGGTAGATCACCACAAAGGAGGAGCCTCCGGGGCTGAGCGCCTTTTCCTTGCGCAGCTGCAGGCTCTCGAACTCGATGGCGTCGGTGCCGGTGTTGAATATCTCGATCTTGATCTTCTTGCCCGCCGGGACCTGGAGCACGCGCGGCTTGAACACGCCATTGGCGCACTCCAGGCGGAAGGTGGGCAGGTCCTGCGCCGCAGCCGCACCGGCCCCGAAGGCAAGCGCCAGCGCCGCCAGCCCCATGAACCAACGGCGCGCGCGCATCTCAGTACCCGCCCTTCTTGCCGGTACCGGCGTAGGTGAATTCGTAGTTCAGCTCAAAGGGCTTGAACCAGGGGCCGACGCCGGTTTCTTTGTCCACATGGCGCCCGAAGTGGCCGTGCGTGGCAGCGCTGGGCGGCTGCACGGAATACTTGAGCTTGTACTTGCCCGGGCCGTCGAGCTTGACGTTGTCGCCATAGTGCGGGCCGTCGCTGGCCACCATGGTCATGAGGTCGCCCGAGGCGGTGAAGCTGGAGCCCACCTTGCTGATCTCGAACTTGATGACCAGGCCCGGAATCCAGTCGCCGTCGGCAAAGCCGTTCTTGTTCTTCTTGGTGGCGTGGATGTCGGCTTCCAGGTGGACGTCGGACTCTTCCACGCGCTTCATCATGCCTTCGGGTTCCATCTTGATCGGCTGCAGATAGACCGCGCCGATTTCCATGCCCTCCACGATCTGGTGCTTGCCAATCGGCGTCTCGGCCGCCATGGCGCTTCCCCACACCGACGCCAGCAGCGCCGCACTTGCCAAAAACTGTTTGTTCATGCTCGTTTCCTTGGTTGAAGACAGCGACATTCTAGCAATGCTAATGCGAACTCGTCGCATTATCGGACGCAGCACTTGATCCACAACAAAATGACGAGGCCAGCGAATAAAGCAAGCGCACCCAGCTGCGGCGGCGAAACAGCCCTTGAAATCGGCGCGCCGACCCATAATTGCGCGCCGCAGGCGCCGGGCGACACCGCCCGGCCCTCTCGTTTTTCGTGTCCTTACCCACCACCATGAGCAAACACACCCATTCCTTCCAGGCCGAAGTGGCCCAGCTGCTGCACCTCGTCACCCACTCGCTGTACTCCAACCAGGAGATCTTCATGCGCGAGCTGGTGTCCAACGCATCCGACGCCTGCGACAAGCTGCGTTTTGAGGCCATCCACCAGTCCGCCCTGTACGAAGACGCGCCCAACCTGGAGATCCGCGTGGCCTATGACAAGGCGGCACGCACCCTCACGATCAGCGACAACGGCATCGGCATGAGCGAGCTGGAGGCCATCGAGCACCTGGGAACGATCGCCAAGAGCGGCACCAAGGATTTCATGAGCAAGCTCTCGGGCGACCAGAAGTCCGACGCGCAGCTCATCGGCCAATTCGGCGTGGGCTTTTACTCCGGCTTCATCGTGGCCGACAAAATCACCGTGGAAAGCCGCCGCGCTGGGCTGAAGACCGAAGAAGGCGTGCGCTGGATCAGCGCCGGTGCGGGCGAGTTCGAGGTGGAGAGCATCACCCGCGCGGCGCGCGGCACCAGCGTGACGCTGCACCTGCGCGAGGACGCCGACGAATACCTCTCGCACTGGAAGCTCAAGAGCCTGATCGCCAAATACTCCGACCACATCAGCCTGCCCATCCTGCTGGAAAAGGAAGAGTGGAAAGAGGGCGAGCTGATCGACCCGAAGGACGAGAACGCCGGGCGCAAGCCGGGTGAGATGGCCAAAACCGGCGAGTGGGAAGCGGCCAACAAGGGCAACGCGATCTGGACCCGCGCCAAGAAGGACATCAGCGCCGAGGAGTACGGCGAGTTCTACAAGCAGATCAGCCACGACCACGAGCCGCCGCTGGCGCACAGCCACAACCGGGTGGAAGGCAGCACCGAATACACGCAGCTGCTCTACATCCCGGCCAAGGCGCCCATGGACCTGTACAACCGCGACAAGGCGCGCGGCGTCAAGCTCTACGTGAAGCGCGTGTTCATCATGGACGATGCGGAGGCCTTGCTGCCGAGCTACCTGCGCTTCGTCAAGGGCGTGGTGGACAGCGCCGACCTGCCCCTGAACGTGAGCCGTGAACTGCTGCAGGAAAGCCGCGACACGCGCGCCATCCGCGACGGCAACACGCGCCGCATCCTGGCCCTGCTCGAAGACATGGCCCAGCACGACCGCCACGACGCACCCCAGGCGGACGGCGAAGTGACCGACGTGGTGAGCGAGGAGGACAAGGCCAAAGAAGGCAAGTACAGCACTTTCTACCGCGAGTTCGGCGCCGTGCTCAAGGAAGGACTGGGCGAAGACTTTGGCAACAAGGAGCGCATTGCCAAACTGCTGCGCTTTGCCAGCACCGGCACAGACACGGTGAGCGTGTCCTTGGCGGACTACAAGGCGCGCATGAAAGAGGGCCAGGAAGCGATTTACTACATCACCGCCGACACCCTGGCCGCGGCCAAGAACAGCCCGCAGCTGGAGGTGTTCCGCAAGAAGGGCATCGAGGTGCTCCTGATGAGCGACCGCGTGGACGAGTGGGCGCTGAACTACCTGCACGACTTTGACGGCACGCCGCTGCAAAGCGTGGCCAAGGGCGCGGTGGACCTCGGGACCTTGCAGGACGAAGCCGAGAAGAAGGCCGCCGAGGAAGCCGCCGAAGCCTTCAAGCCGGTGCTGGCCAAGCTCAAGGAAGCGCTCAAGGACAAGGCCGAGGACGTGCGCGTGACCACGCGCCTGGTGGACAGCCCGGCCTGCCTGGTGGTGCAGGAGCACGGCATGAGCACGCAGCTGGCACGCCTGCTCAAGCAGGCCGGCCAGAGCGCGCCCGAGACCAAGCCCATCCTGGAAGTGAACGCCGAACACGCGCTGGTGAAAAAGCTCGACGGTTCGGTGCATTTCCACGACCTGGCGCACATCCTGTTCGACCAGGCGCTGCTGGCCGAAGGCGGCCTGCCGGAAGACCCGGCCGCCTACGTCAAGCGGGTGAATGCGCTGCTGGTCTGACGCAAAACGTTGCCCGGCAACAACAGCACAAGGGGCCCTGGGCCCCTTTTTTGCGTCTGGAATTGATGCGGGACAAGCCTGGCGTCTCCCAGTACGACCGTGCGAAAAACAGACCCCTACAGTGGCTTGTCTATACCTATTGGCGGCACGCGCCATCCGGGTAAACCCGTTTGAAACGCTGCAGTACCGCTCTCTAGAATCCGCGCACTTTCATACTCCCTGGAGCTCTCATGCACCTCCCCTTTGCTTCCCGCACCCTGGTGGCCGCCCTGGCCCTGGGCCTGGCCGGATGGGCCAGCGCCGCCACCGTTCCCGCTGGCGTGAAACTGCACGACAAGCAGGAGCTGACCCGCAACAACGGCTCGGAGCCGGAAACGCTGGACCCGGCTTTGGCCGAGGGCGTACCGGCCAACAACATCATCCGCGACCTGTTCGAGGGCCTGACCGCCACCGACGGGGCCGGGGCCGTGGTACCGGGCGTGGCGCAGAGCTGGAAGCAGACCGACACCACCACCTGGGTGTTCAAGCTGCGAAGTAACGCCAAGTGGTCCAACGGCGACCCGGTCACGAGCGAGGATTTCGTGTACGGCATGCGCCGCTTTGTGGACCCGGCCACGGCCTCCAAGTACGCCGCGACCTTTGGCGTGTTCTTGCTGAATGGCAAGGAGGTGGTCGATGGCAAGAAGCCGGTCACCGAGCTGGGCGTGAAGGCGATTGACAAGTACACCCTGGAAGTGAAGACCGCCTACCCGGTGAGCTTTTTGCCCGAGCTGGTGTCCAACCTGCAGTTGGGCCCGGTGCACAAGGCCACGGTAGAAAAATTCGGCAAGGCCTGGACCAAGCCCGGCAACATCGTCAGCAACGGCGCCTTCACCCTGGCCGACTGGCAGGTCAACGCCAAGGTGGTGCTGAGCAAGAACGCCCAGTACTGGGACGCGAAGAATGTGCAGTTGACGAAATGGACCTATCTGCCCATCGAGGACGGCAACGCGGACGTGAAGCTGTTCGAGTCGGGCGAGAACGACTGGGTCTACCAGCTCCCTCCCGGCACCTACGAGAAGTACGCCACGCAGTACCCCAAGGAAATCCGCAACACCCCGATGCTGGGGCTGCGCTATTACTCGTTCCAGAACACCGACCCGGTCCTGAAGGACGTGCGCGTGCGCAAGGCGCTCAATATGGTGGTGGACCGCCAGATCCTGGCCGACAAGGTCACGGCCGACGGGCAGGTACCGGCCTACAGCGTGATCGTCAAGGGCACCAAGAGCGCGGACGTGACCGCTTTTGATTGGGCCACCTG
Organism: Rhodoferax sp.; assembly: GCA_052390055.1. GTDB lineage: Bacteria > Pseudomonadota > Gammaproteobacteria > Burkholderiales > Burkholderiaceae_C > Allorhodoferax. The sequence goes on along the minus strand of JBQTHH010000021.1, from coordinate 4,719 downwards.
GCCCATGGACAAGCGTGTGGCCGAGGCCAAGAAGCTGCTGGCCGAGGCCGGCGTGCAGCCCGGCACCAAGGTGAAGTTCGCCTACAACACCAGCGATTACCACAAGAAGATGGCGATCTTTGTGGCCTCCGAATGGAAGACCAAGCTCGGCATCGAGATGGAAATGGAGGCCATGGAGTTCAAGGTGCTGATCAAGAAGCGCAATGACTTCGACTACCAGGTGGCGCGCAATGGCTGGATCGGCGACTACAACGACGCCACCACCTTCCTGACCCTGGTGCAGTGCGATTCGGACCAGAACAGCCACAAGAACTGCAGCCGCAAGGCCGAGGAGCTGATCGACAAGGGCAACAAGGAGATCGACCCCGCCAAGCGCACCAAGCTGATGACGGACGCGGCCAAGCTGATCATGGACGAGTACCCCATGATGCCGCTGCTGCAGTACACGGTGCCGCGCCTGGTCAAATCCTACGTGGGGGGCTATACCAGCACCAACACCATGGACCGCTACCGCGGCAAGGACCTGTACGTCATCAAGCACTGACCCCGGGCCCTGCGTTCTCCCAAGCCGCCCTGGCCACAAGCGGGGGCGGCTTTTCGGTATCTCCCTACCCCCTGATCTGACAGGCGACTGCCACCATGTGGTCCTATACCTTGAAACGGGTGCTGGCGACCGTGCCCACCCTGCTGGCGGTGATCACCGTCTGCTACCTGCTGCTGCACTTCACCCCGGGCGGCCCTTTTGACTCCGAGCGCAAGGTCTCTGCGGCGGTGCTGGCCAATCTGCAGGCCAAGTACCACCTGGACCAGCCCCTGTGGCAGCAGTACCTGCACTACCTGAACAACCTGCTGCACGGCGACCTGGGGGCCTCTTTCCGCTACGAGGACTGGACCGTGAACGAGCTGGTGGCCAAGGCACTGCCGGTGTCGGCGGCGATCGGCGGGGGTTCCCTGGTGGTGGCGCTGTTCATTGGCGTGGCACTGGGCGCGGTGGCGGCCTTGCGCCAGAACAGCGTGGTGGACTACATCGTCATGCTGCTGGGATCGATCGGCAGCGCTTTCCCCTCGTTCGTGATCGGCCCGGTGCTGATCCTGGTGTTCGCCATCTGGCTGCACTGGGCGCCCGCCGGGGGCTGGTCGAGCGATTTCGAGCTGCGCTACATGGTGCTGCCCATGGCGCTGCTGGTGTTCATCAACGTGGCCAGCATCGCGCGCGTGATGCGCGGCAGCCTGATCGAGGTGATGCACAGCAACTACATCCGCACCGCGCGCGCCAAGGGGCTGCCGCTGCGCACCATCGTGCTGCACCACGCCATGAAACCGGCCCTGCTGCCGGTGGTGTCGCTGGTGGGGCCGCTGGCGATCTCGGCCATCACCGCCGCCGTGGTGACCGAGTCGGTGTTTTCGCTGCCCGGGCTGGGCAAGCTGATCGTCAACGGTGCCGCCAACCGCGACTACACCCTGGTGCTGGGCCTGGTGGTGCTGGTCACCTTCATCGCGGTGCTGTTCAACCTGCTGGTGGACCTGAGCTACGCGCTGCTGGACCCCAAGATCCGGTACTGACTTGCGAGCGCACCATGGTATTTCCTTCCAAAGACGACCGCCTGGTCGCCGCCCTGGCCCAAATCGAGCCCGAGGTGCAAGGCCGCAGCCCCTGGGCTGCGGCACGCCAGCGTTTCCTGCGCAACCGGGCGGCAGTCAGCGGCCTGGTGCTGCTGTGCCTGATCACCCTGGCCTGTATCGTCGGCCCCTGGCTGCTGCCGCATGCCTTTGACAGCGCCGACTGGGAGGCCATGAGCCAGGCCCCCGCCTGGGCCAAGTTCCACTGGTTCGGCACCGACGAGTCGGGGCGCGACCTGCTGGTGCGCTGCCTCATCGGCGGGCGCATTTCGCTCATGGTCGGGCTGCTGGCCACGCTGGCCTCGGTCAGCGTCGGCATTGCCTGGGGGGCCACGGCGGGCTTTCTGGGCGGGCGTGTGGACAACGTGATGATGCGCGTGGTGGACATGATGTACGCCGTGCCCTACCTGCTCATCGCGATCCTGATGGTGACGCTGCTGGGGCGGGCGTTCTACCTGGTGGTGGTCACGATCACGGTGTTTTCCTGGATGGACATGGCACGCGTGGTGCGCGGCCAGACGCTGGCCTTGCGTTCACGCGAGTTCGTGGAGGCGGCGCGCGCCATCGGCGTGCCCACGCGGCGCATCATCTGGCAGCACATCGTGCCCAACCTGCTGGGCATTGTGGTGATCTACACCACCATCACGGTCCCCGGAGTGATCCTGACGGAGTCGGTGCTGTCCTTCCTGGGGCTGGGCATCCAGGAGCCCATGACGAGCTGGGGCGTGCTGATCCACGACGGCACCACGGTGATGGAAATCTCGCCCTGGATGCTGCTGTTTCCGGCGGGGCTGCTGTCGGTGACGCTGTACTGCTTCAACTACATCGGTGACGGCATGCGCGATGCCCTCGACCCCAAGGACCGCTGAAAGCACCCCATGCCATTGTTGGACGTCAAGAACCTGGGCGTGGCCTTTTCCACGCAGGACGGCACGGTGTATGCCGTCAACGGCCTGAATTTCTCCCTGGACAAGGGGCAGACGCTGGGCATCGTGGGCGAGAGCGGTTCGGGCAAGAGCCAGACCGTGCTGGCCATGATGGGCCTGCTGGCCCGCAACGGACGCGCCACGGGCGAGGTGCGGTACCAGGGGCGCAACCTGCTGGCCTTGAGCGAGCGCGAACTCAACCGCATCCGCGGCGACCGCCTGGCGATGATCTTCCAGGACCCCATGACCTCGCTCAACCCCTACCTGACGGTGGAGCGGCAGATGACCGAGGTGCTGCAGCTGCACAAGGGCCTGGACCGGGCCAGTGCGCGCGCGCAGTGCGTGCGCCTGCTCGACGCGGTGAAGATCCCGGAGGCGGCGCGGCGCGTGGCCATGTACCCGCACGAGTTTTCGGGCGGCATGCGCCAGCGCGTGATGATTGCCATGGCGCTCTTGTGCGAGCCCGAGGTGCTGGTGGCCGACGAGCCCACCACGGCGCTGGATGTGACGGTGCAGGCACAGATACTGGCGCTGTTGCGCGAGCTGCAGCGCGACTTCGGCACCGCCATCGTGATGATCACGCACGACCTGGGCGTGGTGGCAGGCCTGTGCGACCAGGTGCTGGTGCTCTACGGCGGGCGGGTGATGGAGCAGGGCGATGCGGCCCACATCTTCCACCGCCCCACCCACCCCTACACCCGGGGCCTGCTGCAGGCGCTGCCGCGCATGGACCGCGACGACGCGGCGCTGCTGTCCATCCCGGGCAACCCGCCCAACATGGCGCATCCGCCCCAGGGCTGCCCGTTCCAGCCGCGCTGCGCCCATGCGCACGACCCGTGCGCCCACACCCCCCCCACGCTGCAGCCCTGCGCGGCCGATGGCCGGGCCTGGCGCGCCTGCCACCTCAGCGAATCGGCCCTGGCGCCGCTGGAGAGCGCCCATGCCTGAAACCACCCCGCTGCTGTCGGTGCGCGACGTGCACGTGCACTTCCCCATCCGCGACCCAAAAGCCTGGCCCTGGACGCTTGCGCGCACGCTCAAGGCGGTCCATGGCGTGAGCCTGGACCTGTACCCGGGCGAAACCCTGGGCATCGTGGGCGAGTCGGGCTGCGGCAAGTCCACGCTCGTGCGCTGCATCCTCAAGCTGCTCGAGCCGACGGCCGGCCGCATCGTCTTCCAGGGCCGCGACATCACGAAGCTCTCCCGGAGCGACATGCGGCCGCTGCGCCGCAACATGATGATGGTCTTCCAGGATCCGTATGCGTCGCTGAACGCGCGCAAGCGGGTCGGATTCATCATCGGCGAGGCCCTCGAGCTGCACGGCATCGGCACACCTGCCGAGCGCAAGCGCCGGGTGCAGGAGCTGCTCGAGGTGGTCGGGCTCAACCCGGAGCACTTCAACCGCTTCCCACACGAGTTCTCGGGTGGCCAGCGGCAGCGGATCGGTGACGCCCGGGCGCTTGCCGTCAACCCGAAGCTGATCTTCTGCGACGAGCCGGTTTCGGCACTCGACGTCTCGGTCCAGGCGCAGGTCCTCAACCTGCTCAAGGATCTGCAGCGCGAGTTCGGGCTCACCTACGTCTTCATCGCGCACGACCTGAACGTCGTCCGGCAAATCTCGGACCGCGTGATGGTGATGTATCTCGGCCGTCCGGTCGAGGTCGCAGGTCGTGACGAGCTGTACGCCAACCCGAAGCATCCCTACACGGGCGCGCTGCTCTCGGCGGTGCCCATCCCGAACCCGACGCTCGGCCGCAAGCGGCTTCGTGTCGTGCTCGAGGGCGACGTCCCCAACCCGATCAATCCGCCCGCCGCGTGCCACTTCCACCCGCGCTGCCCGCGGTTCCACGAAGGGCAGTGCGACGTGAACACGCCGCTCCTCCGTCCGGTCGGCGAGTCGGGGCACGTCGTCGCGTGCCACTACCCGCTCGACCGCTGGCCGACGGACCTCGCCGAGAACGGCGCCGCAGGCTAGCCCGTGCGCGCCGCAGCCCGGCGGCTCGCGATCGTGCTCGGCGTGCTGCTCGTCGCGACCGGGATCCCGTCTGCGCTGATCGGTCTCCTCATGGATGCGCCGCTCGGCCACGCCGTGGCGACCGGCTACTACCTCGTCGGGTCGGTGCTCCTCGTGCTCGGTGTCTTCGCAGGGCTGCGCGGACCGGTGCGGCCGAAG
>JBQTHH010000020.1:0-48347 GCA_052390055.1 Rhodoferax sp. | reverse complement strand
CCTCCGTGGTGGTGCCGCTGGACCAGCTCAAGGACATCAACAAGCGCATGAACGAGGGCGAAGCCACCTCGCGCGCGGCCAAGAAGGAGATGATCGAGGCCAACCTGCGCCTGGTGATCTCGATCGCGAAGAAGTACACCAACCGCGGCCTGCAGTTCCTCGACCTGATTCAAGAGGGCAACATCGGCCTGATGAAGGCGGTCGACAAGTTCGAATACCGCCGCGGCTACAAGTTCTCGACCTACGCCACGTGGTGGATCCGCCAGGCGATCACACGATCGATCGCCGACCAGGCGCGCACGATCCGCATCCCGGTTCACATGATCGAGACGATCAACAAGATGAACCGCATCTCGCGCCAGCACCTGCAGGAGTTCGGCTTCGAGCCCGACGCCTCCGTGCTGGCCGAGAAGATGGACATCCCCGAGGACAAGATCCGCAAGATCATGAAGATCGCCAAGGAGCCGATCTCCATGGAAACCCCGATCGGCGACGACGACGACAGCCACCTGGGCGACTTCATCGAAGACAGCGCCAACACGGCGCCGGTCGAAGCCGCCATGCAGGCCGGTCTGCGCGACGTGGTCAAGGACATTCTCGACAGCCTGACGCCGCGCGAAGCCAAGGTGCTGCGCATGCGCTTCGGCATCGAGATGACTTCGGACCACACCCTCGAAGAAGTCGGCAAGCAGTTCGACGTGACGCGCGAGCGCATCCGCCAGATCGAAGCCAAGGCGCTGCGCAAGCTCAAGCACCCGAGCCGTTCGGACAAGCTGCGCAGCTTCACCGATTCTCTATAAAAACCGGCATCAGCCCTCGTGAATACGGGGGTTTTTGCTATTTATTCAGGAGCAATCATGTCCGAGGCGCGAACTTACGTGCTCGCCGGGGTGATGGGCTGGCCGGTGGCACACTCGCGCTCGCCCCTGATCCACCAGCATTGGATCAGGCAACACGCCCTGTCTGGCGCCTATGTGCTGCTGCCGGTGCAACCCGAGCGGCTGGAGACGGCGCTGCGTGCCCTGCCCGCGCTGGGTTTTGCCGGATGCAACCTGACCATTCCCCACAAGGTGCATGCGCTGCGCTGGGTGGACGCCATCGACCCGGTGGCACAGCGCATCGGCGCCATCAACACCATCGTGGTGTCGCCCGAGGGCGCGCTGCTGGGGCGCAACACGGATGCGTACGGCTATATCCAAAGCCTGCACGAAGCCCACCCGCAATGGCAGCCCGCTGCGGGCCCGGCCTGTGTGGTCGGCGCCGGGGGGGCGGCGCGCGCCGTCCTGCATGGCTTGCTGGAGGCCGGGGCTCCCCACATCCGCCTGTGCAACCGCAGCGAAGACAAAGCCCGGGAGATGGCCGCCGAGTTCGGCCCCCGGGTGCAGGCCGTGGCCTGGAGCGAGCGTGCGCAAAGCCTGCACGGCGCCAACCTGCTGGTCAACACCACCAACCAGGGCATGCACGGCCAGCCGCCGCTGGACTTGCCCCTGGATGCGCTGCCGGTGCAGGCCCTGGTGTCGGACATCATCTACGTGCCCTTGCAGACCCCCTTGCTGCAGGCCGCGGCGCAGCGCGGCAACCCCACGGTGCAGGGCCTGGGCATGCTGCTGCACCAGGCACGCCCCGCCTTCGAGGCCTGGTTTGGCGTGCTGCCGGAGGTCGACCGCACGCTGTGGGACAAGGCGCTGGCAAGTCTGTAACCCAGGCAAGCCTGCGGGCGCGCCCAGGCGCGGGGTCGGCAGGTGCAGCCGGACTCAACCCGGCTTGTGGGTGCGCGAGGCGACGAAACCGAACGCGAAGGTGAGCGCGTCTTCGAGCGACTGCTCGATGGTCTGGCGCTCCTGCTCGGTCAGGTAGAACATCAGGTCCACATCGTGGCGGACGTAGCGTGTAGGCAGGCGGTTGAGGGTGACACAGGCCACGTCGGCCAGCATGTCGGCGCTGAAGCCCGGATGGAGTTCGGCCCGGCGGGCCACCTCCTCGAACACCAGCCGCTCATAATAGTTGTGGACCTGTTCAAACGCATAGACCATAGGTTTTCCCACACTCCATGCCGACCCGGCGCGTCGGCCCTGTTGCAGACAAGCACCACGGCGCCCCGCCAGCAGCGGGCCACGCACAGCGCCCTGCCACAGGCGCCGGGCGGCCACCTTAGCACCGCACCGGACGCAAAGCAAGCCCCCCGAAAGGCACGGCCAGGCCTTTTTTTCAGCTATGAAACTAGGAGCAAATGGCAAAGTAGGCTATATTCCGGCGCACTGGTCGGCAACACCGGCGCCGCGTTGGCTGCGCTGGGGCGCTGCGTGTTATCCTGCAATGCTTCATCGATGAGGTTGTGACAATGAGTGCCAAAGAAAATGCCGCCATGGGGCAACTGCTGGGCCTGCTGGAAGCACGTTATGCCATCCGCGTGCTGTGGGCCCTGCGCGATGGGCACGGGCAAACCTTCCGCCTGCTGCAGGACAGCGTCGGAGGCATCACCCCCAACACCCTCAATACCCGCATCAAAGAACTGCGTGAAGCAGGCTTGCTGCAGCACGGCAACGATGGCTACGCCCTGACCGTGAGCGGGCAGGACCTGCTCAAGCGCATGGGTGATTTGCAGGCCTTTGCCACCAAATGGTCCAACGCCCAGGCCAAGAAACAGAAATAGCCTGCGCCGCCCAAGGCGCGCTGCTCCCCCACAGGCCCGCTCAGGGCCTTTTTTGTGGCCGCGATTTCCTGCGGCGGCGCTATTGAGCAGGGATAATGCGGGGTTTGGGACGCGACGGCTCCCGTGGCCGCACTCCCCTGCCCACCCCCCATCCCGAAGGAAACACCCATGATCACCACCCCCAGCGGTCTGCAATACGAGGACACCACCGAAGGCCAGGGCGCCAGCGCCCGTGCCGGCCAGCGTGCCACGGTGCATTACACCGGCTGGCTCTACCAGGACGGCGTACAAGGCGCCAAGTTCGACTCCAGCAAGGACCGCAACGACCCCTTCCACTTCATCCTGGGCGCGGGCATGGTGATCCGGGGCTGGGACGAGGGCGTGGTGGGCATGAAGATCGGCGGCCAACGCACCCTGATCATCCCGGCATCGCTGGGCTATGGCGCGCGCGGCGCCGGCGGCGTGATTCCGCCCAACGCCACCCTGCAGTTCGACGTCGAGCTGCTGGACCTGGCGGGCTGAACACACCGCCCCTCTTGAAAACCCGCAGGCCGCCCCCAGCTGCGGGCGGTTTGTCTGTTCTTTCAAAGAAGCTCTCTGCATGGCTGATACCTCTTCTCCCACCCTAGACGCCGTGGCGGATGCACCGGCACCCGGCGAAATGCCGGCTGCGGACACCGCCGCCTCCCCCATCACCCTGGAGTCCTTGCAGGCCGAAGTGCAGGCCCTGCAGGCGAAAAACGCCGAGTTGGCCGACCAGTTCCTGCGCGCCAAGGCGGACGTCGAAAACGCCCGCCGCCGTGCCGAGGAAGAGGTGAGCAAGGCCCGCAAGTTCTCGATCGAGGGCTTTGCCGAAAGCCTGCTGCCCGTGGCCGACAGCCTGGAAGCGGGCCTGGCCGTGAAGGACGCCAGCATCGAGCAGATCCGCGAGGGTGCCGAAGCGACCCTGCGCCAACTGGTGGCAGCGCTGGAGCGCAACAAGGTGCTGGCGATCAACCCGGCAGCCGGTGCCCGGTTCGACCCCCACCAGCACCAGGCCATCAGCATGGTGCCCAGCGAACAGGAGGCCAACACCGTGGTGGCCGTGCTGCAAAAGGGCTATGCCATCACCGAGCGCGTGATGCGCCCCGCGCTGGTCACGGTGGCCGCGCCAAAATAAAGGGATACCCTCCCACAGCCCAGGGTCTTGAAAGCCGTGCAAACGGCCACACCTGCGCTCCAATCCATTTTTTTGAGAACTACAAGGAGTTCATCATGGGAAAAATCATCGGTATCGACCTGGGCACGACCAATAGCTGCGTGGCCATCATGGAAGGCAACACCACCAAGGTGATCGAAAACAGCGAGGGCGCGCGCACCACGCCGTCCATCATCGCCTACCAGGAAGACGGCGAGGTGCTGGTGGGCGCCTCGGCCAAGCGCCAGGCAGTCACCAACCCGAAGAACACGCTGTACGCCGTCAAGCGCCTGATCGGGCGCAAATTCACCGAGAAGGAAGTGCAAAAGGACATCGACCTGATGCCCTACACCATCTCTGCCGCCGACAACGGTGACGCCTGGGTACAGGTGCGCGGCAACAAGATGGCCCCGCCCCAGATCAGCGCCGAAGTGCTGCGCAAGATGAAGAAGACCGCCGAGGACTACCTGGGCGAAACCGTGACCGAGGCCGTGATCACGGTGCCGGCCTACTTCAACGATGCCCAGCGCCAGGCCACCAAGGACGCAGGCCGTATTGCCGGCCTGGAAGTCAAGCGCATCATCAACGAGCCCACCGCCGCTGCCCTGGCCTTTGGCCTGGACAAGGCGAGCAAGGGTGACCGCAAGATCGCGGTGTACGACCTCGGCGGCGGCACCTTTGACATCTCCATCATCGAAATCGCCGATGTGGACGGTGAAAAGCAGTTCGAAGTGCTCTCCACCAACGGCGACACCTTCCTGGGTGGTGAGGACTTCGACCAGCGCATCATCGATTTCATCATCGGTGAGTTCAAGAAAGACCAGGGCGTGGACCTGACCAAGGACGTGCTGGCCCTGCAGCGCCTGAAGGAAGCCGCAGAAAAAGCCAAGATCGAGCTGTCCAGCTCGGCCGCGACCGACATCAACCTGCCCTACATCACGGCCGACGCCACCGGCCCCAAGCACCTCAACGTCAAGCTCACCCGCGCCAAGCTGGAAAGCCTGGTGGACGAGCTGATCGAGCGCACCATTGCCCCCTGCCGTACCGCCATCAAGGATGCGGGCGTGTCGGTGGGCGAGATCCAGGACGTGATCCTGGTGGGCGGTATGACGCGCATGCCCAAGGTGCAGGACAAGGTCAAGGAGTTCTTCGGCAAGGAGCCGCGCAAGGACGTCAACCCCGACGAAGCCGTGGCCGTGGGCGCTGCCATCCAGGGCCAGGTGCTCTCGGGTGAGCGCAAGGACGTGCTGCTGCTGGACGTGACCCCGCTGTCCCTGGGCATCGAGACCCTGGGCGGTGTCATGACCAAGATGATCAGCAAGAACACCACCATTCCGACCAAGTTCGCGCAGACCTTCTCCACCGCCGACGACAGCCAGCCCGCCGTGACCATCAAGGTGTTCCAGGGCGAGCGCGAGATCGCGGCGGCCAACAAGCTGCTGGGCGAGTTCAACCTGGAAGGCATTCCGCCCGCACCGCGCGGCGTGCCCCAGATCGAAGTGGCCTTCGACATCGACGCCAACGGCATCCTGCACGTGAGCGCCAAGGACAAGGGCACGGGCAAGGAAAACAAGATCACCATCAAGGCCAACTCCGGCTTGAGCGAGGAAGAAATCCAGCGCATGGTCAAGGACGCGGAACTCAACGCCGCCGAAGACAAGAAGAAGCTGGAGATCGTGCAGGCGCGCAACCAGGGCGAAGCCACGGTGCACAGCGTCAAGAAGAGCCTGGGCGACTACGGCGACAAGCTCGAAGCCGGTGAGAAGGAAAAAATCGAAGCCGCCCTTAAGGACCTGGAAGCCGCCATCAAGGGCGAGGACAAGGCCGACATCGAGGCCAAGACCGAGGCCCTGGCCAAGGTCAGCCAGAAGCTGGGCGAAAAGATGTACGCCGACATGCAGGCCCAGCAGGCCACGCAAGGTGCGGCCGGCGCCGCAGCCCAGGCAGAGCACGCGGCCCACGGCGGCGCGAAGGCGGCCGACGACAACGTGGTGGACGCCGAAGTCAAGGAAGTGAAAAAGGACTGACGATCAGTCACCAAGCACCCTGTGCCGCGTGGGGTACCCGAAAGGGAGCCCACGCGGCATTGGCTTTGCCCCCCTCAGAAACCGCAGTTGAACGATAGGCGCACGGACCCATGGCCAAACGAGACTATTACGAGATCCTCGGCGTTCCCAAGAACGCCTCGGAGGAGGACATCAAGAAGGCCTATCGCAAACTGGCGATGAAGCACCACCCTGACCGCAACCAGGGCGATGCCGCCAAGGCTGCGGAGGAAAAGTTCAAGGAGGCCAAGGAAGCCTACGAGATGCTTTCCGACGCCCAAAAGCGGGCCGCCTACGACCAGTACGGACACGCCGGTGTGGACCCGAACCGGGGCATGGGCGGCGGTCCGGAAGGCTTTGGCGGCTTTGCCGAGGCTTTTGGCGACATCTTTGGCGACATGTTCGGCGGTGCGCGCGGCGGACGCGGCGGCGGCGGGCGCCAGGTGTACCGGGGCAGTGACCTGTCCTACGCCATGGAGGTCTCGCTGGAAGAAGCGGCCAAGGGCAAGGATGCGCAGATCCGCATTCCAAGCTGGGAAAACTGCGACACCTGCAAGGGCTCGGGGGCCAAGCCCGGCACCTCGGTCAAGACCTGCGGCACCTGCAACGGCGCCGGTGCGGTGCAGATGCGCCAGGGTTTTTTCAGCGTGCAGCAGACCTGCCCGACCTGCCGCGGTTCTGGCAAAGTGATTCCCGAGCCCTGCACCAGCTGCCATGGCCAGGGCAAGATCAAACGCCAGAAGACGCTGGAGGTGAAGATCCCGGCCGGCATCGATGCGGGCATGCGCATCCGCTCGGCGGGCAATGGCGAACCCGGAACCAATGGCGGTCCTGCGGGCGACCTGTACATCGAGATCCGCATCAAGAAGCACGACATCTTTGAGCGCGACGGTGACGACCTGCACTGCTCGGTGCCCATCAGCATGGTCACGGCCGCGCTCGGTGGCGAGATCGAGGTGCCCACCCTGGGGGGCAAGGCCGCCATCGACATCCCGGAGGGCACCCAGACGGGTCGGCAGTTCCGCCTGCGCGGCAAGGGCATCAAGGGGGTGCGCTCCAGCTACCCGGGCGACCTGTATTGCCACATCGTGGTGGAAACGCCGGTCAAACTCACCGAGTACCAGCGCAAGCTGCTGCGCGATCTGGAGGACTCCTTCAAAAAGGGCGGCAGCAAGCATTCACCCAGCGGAGATTCCTGGACCGACCGGCTGAAGAACTTTTTCAGCTGAGCACGCAGGCTCCATTTGTGGGCCGCTGAAGCCACCCGGCGTTTGCCTGGGTGGCTTTTTCGCTTCTGGCATCATGGCAACGTCATTGCACCACCCACGGGTCCGTCATGAGCGTCACCATCAGCTTTCTCGGTGCGGCAGGCACCGTCACCGGCTCCAAATACCTGGTGCAGCACGGCAAGGAGCGCGTGCTGGTCGACTGCGGCCTGTTCCAGGGCTACAAGCAGTTGCGCCTGCGCAACCGCACGCCCCTGCCCTTCGCGCCAGACCAGGTGGATGCGGTGGTGCTCACCCACGCCCACCTGGACCACAGCGGCTACCTGCCGCTGCTGGCCAAGGAGGGGTTCAGCGGCAAGGTCTATGCCAGCGCGGGCACCCGCGACCTGTGCAAGATTCTGCTGCCCGACAGCGGCCATTTGCAGGAGGAGGACGCGCTGTTTGCCAACCGGCACGGGTTTTCCAAACACAGCCCGGCGCTGCCTTTGTACACGCGCCAGGACGCGCTGGATTGCCTGCCCCGGATCAAGGCGATTGAGCTGCACAAGCGCTACCAGCTGCTGCCGGGCTGGGAGCTGAGCCTGTACAGCGCAGGGCATATCCTGGGCGCCTGCAGCGCGCTGCTGGAGGTGGCGGGGCGGCGCATCCTGTTCTCGGGCGACCTGGGGCGCCCAGACGACGTGCTGATGAACCCGCCCGAGCCCCCGCCCGTGGCGGACACGGTACTGATCGAGTCCACCTACGGTGACCGCTCCCACCCCACGTGCTCGCTGGCGCAGGAGCTGGCCCCGGCGCTGCAGCGCCTGGCGGCGCGCGGCGGGGTGGCGGTGGTGCCGGTGTTTGCCGTGGGGCGGGCGCAGGCGGTGATCCACACCATCGCCAGCCTGAAGGCCGAGGGCAGCATCCCGAAACACCTGCCGGTGTTTCTGGACAGCCCGATGGCGGTGCACACCACCGCGCTGTTTGCCCACCATGTGGGCGAACACCGCCTCAGCGCGGCCCAGACCCAGGCCCTGACCCACAGTGCCACCATGGTGACCAATACCGATGAGTCCAAGGCCCTGGCAAGCCGCCATGGCCCCATGGTGATCCTGTCGGCCAGCGGCATGGCCACGGGCGGGCGTGTGCTGCACCACCTGGCGCAACACGCGGGCAAGGCGCGCAACATGGTCATTCTGACGGGCTACCAGGCCCCGGGCACGCGCGGCGCCACGCTGGCCAGCGGCGCGCGCAGCGTGCGCATCCATGGGCGCGAGGTGGAAGTCAACGCCGAAGTGGTGCAGCTGGAATCCGGCTCGGCGCACGCCGACGCCACGCAGCTGCTGCAGTGGCTGCGCCAGATGCCGCAAGCACCGCGCCAGGTGTATGTGGTGCACGGCGAGCCGCTGGCGGCCGATGCCCTGCGCGCCCGCATCGAGCACGGCCTGGGCTGGCGCGCCATGGTGCCCGAACACGGGTCGGTCTGGCCTGCGTAAGGCGCACCGAGCCCCCCACCCCGCCGGACCTACGCCGCCTCGCGCATGGCACCGTCCAGGATGGTGTCGATGTTGGAGGTGATGGCAATGAGTTCGTTGGCGACCACGGCGAATTCGCGCCCCACGTCACCCGCGCGCGCGGCCACGATGCGCGCGTTCATGGCCACCACCTGGGCCTGTTTGGACACCGAGTGGATCTCGCCCATGGCGTTGCGCAGCTGGCGCTCCATGGCCTGGGAATGGGCGCGCGCCTCCTGCTCGTAAACAGCGGTCATGTGGTTGAGCACCGCCAGCAAGGGCGTGGTGTCGGCCACCAGTTGCTCCAGCAGCACCGGCAGTTGGCGCTTCCAGCCGGACTCCACCGCCAGCATGCAGCGCTCGGCCAGGTCGATGAAGGCGCGCACCTTGGCATGCCCCTGCGGGGGGCCCATGTAGGCGTCGTGCAAGGCCGCGCTGAACAGGCCGGGCAGCCCATCGCGTGCGCGCACCAGGGTGTCATGGGCCTGGCAGAACTGCTGCAGCGCTTCGCGCGCGGTGCTGAGTGCGCCGGAAACTCCCTGCGCGGCCAGCACGGTGTAGAGCACCAGGCGCTGCGAGGTGAAACGCCGCCGACCCGACAGGTTGATCATGCGGGCGAATGCTTCACCGCGGATGGCCGCGGGCGCGGGCACGGGCGCAGTGCCGCGGTGTACGACGAGGGTGGTCGAGGTCATGGCGCTTCTCCTTCTGATTGCAACAAGGTTTCCAGGGGCATCGGGCGGCCGTACAGATAGCCCTGCACGCGCTCGCAGCCCAGCGAGCGCAGGGCGGCGAACTGGGCCAGGGTTTCCACACCTTCGGCGATCACGCTCAGGCCCAGCACCTGCCCCAGCTCGACGATGGCGCGCACGATGGCGCGGTCCTTGTCCTGCGCGACCATCTCGCGCACGAAGCTGCGGTCGATCTTGAGCGAGGACAGCGGCAGGTTCTTGAGCAGCGACAGGGAGGAATGGCCCTTGCCAAAATCGTCCAGGCTGATGCCAAAACCCGCTTCGCGCAGGGAATGCATGACCCTGATCACCTGCTCCGGGCGCTGCATGACCATGTCTTCGGTCAGCTCCAGCGAGAGCGCACGCGCGGGCAGGCCCCAGCGCTGCAGGTGCGACTGCAGCTCGGGCAGCAGGTCTGCGCTGGTGAACTCGGGCGCGGCCAGGTTGATGTGCATGCCCAGCTGGGGCCGGGCGGCATGGCGCAGGCGGGCCAGGTCGCGGCAGGCGTGCTCCAGCACCCAGCGCCCCAGGCGCACGATGAGGTTGCTCTGCTCGGCGATCGGTATGAACTCGTCCGGGGCCACCCAGCTGCCGTCGCTGCGCTGCCAGCGCAGCAGCGCCTCCACCGACACCATGGTGCCGTTGCGTGCGTCGATGATGGGCTGGTACGCCAGGTGCAGGCCCTGCCCGGCAGCGAGGGCATGGTGCAGGTCCGACTCCAGGGCCAGCCGGTGGGCAATGCGCATCTGGCGCTGGGCCAGCACCTCGGCCCCGGCGGCCAGCGACAGCTCGCAGCCGTTGCGCCCGCTGTTCTTGACACGGTACATGGCGGCGTCCGCGCTTTGCAGCAGGGCCTGGGCGTTCTGGCCGCCTTGCGGGTACACGGCCAGGCCCACGCTGGCCGAGAGCGTCAGCTCGACGTCGGCATAGGCAAATGGCGTGTTGGCGGCGCGCAGCACCGCGTCCATCAGGGCTGCGGCCTGCTCCACGGCCTGGGGCGGCAGCAGCAGGGCGAACTCATCGCCCCCTAGCCGCGCCAGCACCGCGCCCTCGGGGGCCAGGGCGGCAAGCCGGTGGGCAAAGGCCTGCAGCACGACGTTGCCGGCGTCGTGGCCATAGGCGTCGTTGACGGGCTTGAAGCGGTCCAGGTCGATGAAGGCCAGGGCAAAACGCTCCTGGCGGGCCTGGGCCCGCGCGCAGGCCTGGGCCAGGCAGGCGTGGAAATGGCTGCGGTTGGCCAGTCCGGTCAGGCCATCGACCTGGGTCAGGCGCAATACCTCGGCCTGGTGCTCCAGGCGCTGCATCATCTGCGCCACGAGATCGCCAATGGTGTGCGACAAGCGGGGCAACTGGGCGTTGGCCTGGCGGTCCAGGCAGCTGTAGAACTCCATCACGCCGACGGTGTGCTGGCGCCCGTCGGCGCCGGAATAGGCCACGGGGAAGGCATAGCCGCTGCGCAGCCCGCAGGAGCGCAGGGCGCGGCCCTGGGAGCGCGGCAGGTGGCTGGCGGCGTCACCCTCCCACAGCGGCTCGCCAAACGCCTGTACCCGGCCCACCAACCCGTGGCCGCTGGGCACGCGCAAGGTGCGCACCAGGGCGCTGAAGTCGCGGGTGAGTTCGGGAGCGCCCTCCCACAGCACCTGGCACAGCAGGGATGCGGCTGCACCATCGCTGCCCGGCCCCTGTACCGCCCAGTAGGCGCCCCACTCCCAGCCCAGGTCCTGGCAGATCAGCGCCAGCACCTTGTAGAGGGTTTCTTCCAGGGACTGCGCGCCCCCCAGGTACTGGGTCATGGCAAAGCCGAGGCGCTCGCGCATGGCCGCCAGCTTGGCCGCGGTGATGTCTTGCACCACCCCGGCCACGACCTGGGCCGCACCCGCCACACCCGGGAGCTGGCGCAGGCACAGCCAGCGCACCCCTTCGCCCGGCACCACGACGCGGAATTCGTGCTCCCAGCGGGAGCGGGCGCTGGGAGCAAAACACTCCACCAGCGGCCCCAGGTCGTCCTGCACCACGGCCCAGAAGGCCGCGTCCAGGCTCGGCTGCAGGCCGGGGGCTACCTGCAGGATGCGCGCGGCCGTGCCGGACAGGGCGATTTCCGCAGCGCCGGGGGCGTGCCACCAGCGGCCAAAACCGATCCCTTGCTCCAAGGCTTCGTAAGGCTGGTTCTGGCGCACCAGCACGCCCAGAACCTCCGTCATGGAACGCGCTGGCTGCGCCGATCCGTGGAACTTGTGCATACCTCTCTCCTTGCACCTGTGCGTTTGCTGCAACGCAACAAGCGTGCCAAGGAGAAAACCCTGGTTTTGCACCAGGATAGGTAGAAACCCTAGGATCGAAGCCGGATCCAATCACCAGCCGCGTGCCCACGCACCGAAAGCGTGACGGTACCGCGGTCGGACCTGCCCGCGGCACCGGCGCCGCGCTCACAGCCGGGTGAGGACGCGGTAGGTGAGCCGGGCGCTGCCCTGGGCGGGCACGGTGATGTTCCACTGCGCCAGGTTGGAGGCCAGTTTGGCGTGGCTGTGGCTGGTGCTGGTGATCTGCCAGTCGCCGGGGATGGGCTCCTGCACCAGCACCTGCACGGCTTCGTCCTTGGCGTTCTTGAGCAGCACTTCGAAACTGGCTTCGTAGACGGCGCCCTTGCGGCTGTCGTTGGACAGCACCTTGAATTCGGTCTGGCGCTTGTCAGCGGTGACGTCGAAGGCTTCGCCGAGCTTGAGGCGCACTTTTTCGTTCTTGGGGGTGTGGTCGATGCGGTCTTCGCCGATGAACTGGGCGTTGCCCGCGCGGTCTTTTTTGTAGACCCGCACCACGCCCTTGGGCAGGGGCAGCCCCAGGCGCGCGGCCTCCTTGTTGTCAAACTCGACGAACACGCCCACTTTCATCTTCTTGCCGATCTCGCCGAACTGGGAGCCGTAGTAGTAATCGGCGCCGCGCAGCACCAGCTCCTTGCGCGCGGGCACGCCGCTGGCGCTCAGCAGCGCAACCTGCTTGGTCTGGTTCTCGGCCAGGGTGGTGGCGCGCCCCAGGGTGTAAAGGTGGTATTCGAACAGGCCTTCCTCGGCCATGTCTGCACCGGCCTTGGCCATGGCAGCGGGGGCTGCGGGCATGCGCAAGGCCGTCATGTGTTCGGGCTGGACGCGGTTCACGTCACCGGCCACCAGCTGCAGCTTGGCATTGCGGTAGCTGGCGCCGCTGGTGTTGGTGAGGGTGACCCAGCCGGAGAGGTCGAGCCAGTCGTCTTTGGCACCCAGCTCCACCACATAGTCGGCGCGCCAGGACAGGCCGCTGGTGAGGTAGCTCAGCTCCAGGTCCTGCACCTGGGCCTGGCTGTTGTCGAGTTGCATGACCAGCGTGGGGCGGTCGCGCAGGTTGGGGGGCAGTTCGCCAAACACCAGGCGCCCGGGCACGCCGGTTTCGATGCGCGAGCCCATTTGCAGCACCACACCGCCGTTGGTGGCAAGCACCTGGGCGCGCTCGGTGCTATCGAGCCCGGTCGTGGGGTGGGTGCGCACCACGTCGACGCTGCGGCCCACGTACTTTTCCAGCAGCTTTTGCGGGCTGAGCAGGTCGAAGTCGAAGTTCTGCTCGGTCACGCGCAAGGCGCCGGGGTGGCTGACGCTGCGCAGCAGCGCGGTTTCGGGGCGCATCTTGGCGCTGACCTCGCGAAACGCCAGGGGCACGGCCCCGGCGGGCAGGCTCAGGCGGCGCTGGTCTTTGACCAGGGCGAGGTTGTCGTTGTAGATGGTGACGGCCACTTCCTGCTGTTCGGACAGGGTGGCGCGCAGCTCCTGGCCCGTGGCAGCGGGGCTCAGGGCCAACGCGGCCAGGGCGACGGGGGATAGGAGCAGGGGATGCAGTTTCACGGAACTCTCCTGAAGGGTGGATGGACAGCAGCGGCCCACGATAGCGCAAACCGCCTGTCCACAACGGCGCCCATCCCCTCGCAGCACACGCAGGGCTGGCATGTTTCACAGGTTCTTACAAATCGTAACCAAGGCGATGGCTGCAAACGCCCCTGGCGGCGCCCGCGCAGTCCAATGCGCGGGGGCGGACGTGCGATCATTGGATGCACCGCACGCGCCCCCGCGCGCAGTTGGAGCGGAACCCACCGATGGCAAGCATGGAACTTGGCGCCCCCATCCCCCACACACTGTCCGCCGCGCAGACGCTGCGGCTGTTGCATGCGCTGCGCCAGCACTGCCTGAATTTCTGGAGTGCCCAGGCCCCGGCCCTGGTGCATGGGCTGCGCGACAGCCTGCAGGAGCTGGCCGATACACGGCTGGCGGACGCCAAGGCGCGCAACGTGCGTTCGGCACTGCGGCTGCTGGCCCAGCAGGGCACGCCTTTGACGCGGGCGTTCGTGGCGCAACTGCCCGCCTGCCTGGACGAGGCCTTGGCACAGGCCTACCCCCCACTGCTGGCGCGCGCTCCCGCCGACGCGGGTGCAGAACCTGCGCTGGACGGCCTGAGCCTGAGCCTGATCGATGTGGAAGAAGTACACCGGGTGCTGCTGCTCGACCGCGTCAGCCAGCGGTTCAACCACCGCTACGAAGCGGGCCTGACGCCCCTGAGCCAGCGCCTGGGGCTGCTGCGGGGCCAGGAGAACGCTGGCCTGGCCGACAACCCGTTTCGCCCCCAGGTGTTCCTGCGCGCGCTGCTGCAGGCCTGGGAGCAGGGGGCCTTCGACCTGGAAGCCAGCGAGGACCTGCTCGACGCCCTGGCGCCGGGCGCCACGCCTGATCTGACGGATCTCTACACCGAACTCAACACCACGCTGGCCGATGCGGGCGTGGTGGCGCAGGCGGTGCACCGCATCCGCAAGTCCAGCTCCAGCCAGTGGGCCGCCATGGGTGCCGCCGGGAGTGAGCCGAACGCGGACGGGCCCGCCAGCGCCCCTGGCGTGCTGGACGGCCCCGGAGCAGCAGGGACAGCGCAGCACGAGGGGGGGGCCTCCGCCTGGGGCATGCTGGCCCCGGCGGGGCGGGCGCTGGCGGTGCAGGGGCGCAGCTTTTTGCAGCGCCTGGGCATGGTCGGCGGTGCCCCCTCGGGGGGGCAGACGCCCCTGGACCGCGGCGCACGTGCCGACACCGGCCTGCTGCACTTTCTGGACGCCATCCAGGTCGCCCAGCCCGCACCGCCGCGCAGCCTGCACAGCCAGGCCCCGGTGCCCAACGTGCTGCACCAGTTGCGCGAGCAGCAGCCGATACGCCAGGCCGCCGAACTGGACCGGGGCACAGTGGACGTGCTGGCCGAGGTGTTCGACTACGTGTTTGCCGACCGCGCCATCCCGCTGCCCATGAAAGTGCTGATCGGGCGGCTGCAGATCCCGGTGCTCAAGGCGGCGATGATCGACCGCGACTTTTTCATGTTGCCCGAGCACCCGGCGCGCAAGCTGGTGGACACGCTGGCCAGCGCCAGTGTGGCCTGGACCCCCGACAAGGGCGAGCAGGACCCGCTGTACCAGCGCATAGAGCACACGGTGCAGCGCGTGCTGACCGAGTTCGAAGACGACCTGGCAGTGTTCAGCGAGCTGCTGGCCGAGTTCACCGAGTTCCTGTTTGAAACCGAGCAGCAGGCACACGCGCGCAACGCGCCCGTGGCTGTGCACGAGCAAGACCAGGAAGCCCTGCAAGCCGCGCTCGCGCAGGCGGACGAACTCCTGCACGCACGCCTGCAGGCCCTGGGCGGGGCGCAGCAGCTCCCAGCCTTCCTGACCCCATTCCTGGCGCAGCAATGGCGCGATGTGCTGGCGCGCGCCTGGCTGGTGCGCGGGCAGCAGCCAGGGCGGCTGCAGGACGCGCTCACCACCATGGACCAACTGGTGTGGAGCGTGCTGCCCAAAACCCAGGCCGACGAGCGGCGCACCCTGGTGGAGCTGCTTCCGACACTGGTGCGCACACTCAACACCGAACTCGATGCCCTGGCCTGGAGCGGCGAAGCCCGGGCGGCCTTCACCCAGCGGCTGATCGCGACGCACATGCTGGCCGTGCGCATGAAGGCGCCCGCCGCGGCCAGCGCGCCCGATACCCACACCGCCAACCTGGAAGCGGACGCCAGCGACCAGGCACTGCAGGCGCTGGAGCAGCGCCGCACGGCGCAGCGCGCACGCCACCAGGACCAGCACGACGATGTGGCCCGCGCCCTGACCCAGGGCCAATGGTTCGAACTCAGCCAGGGCGGGGGCGCGCGCTACCGCTGCAAGCTGCAGTGGGTCAGCCCGATGCGCACGCGCTTTCTGTTCACCAACCGCGAGGGCTTTGACGCCTTCGTGCGCTCCGAGCGCGAGGTGGCAGCGATGCTGCGCATGGGGGAGCTGCGGGTGCTGGAGCAAAGCCCCATCGTGGGCCGCGCCCTGCAACGGCTGCTGGCCGCCAACGACGAAACCCCGCAGGACAGCAGCCTGGCCGCCTGAACACCCGCCGCGTCAGCCCCGCCCTCCTGCACCCGCCTTTGCGACAGCACCGGAAAACGTTCAGATTGCTACTATTTTTATAGCAATAAACACCCTATACACGCGGGCCAACAAGCTATTTTGTTTGTACCTCGGGGCAGGCGCTGCCGCTGGCGGCCCGCTCGCGCCACCACTGCTGCAGGTTCTTGCCGTACAGGATCAGCCCCAGGGCGGCGGCGATCAGGGGCAGGGCCGCGTAGACCCAGCCGGTGAGCTGCTCGCGCCCCAGGCCCACGCCCACCAGCAGGGCCACGGCCGGGTTGACGAAGGAGTAGCTGCCCGCCAGCGCGGCAGAGGTGTTCTGCAGCAGCCACAGGTAGGCGTTGAGCGTGATCAGGGTGCCGAACACCAGCAGGTAGGTCCAGGCCCACCAGGCCGTGGCGCTGGCGTGGAACATGCCCTCCAGCGGCTCCTGGCCCGCTGCCAGCAGCATCCCCATGCCGCCGCCAGTGAGCCACTGGGCGGCAGCGCCCATGGCGGGGCTGGGCAGGTCGAGCCTGCGCGAGGCGTAGGAGCCCACGCTCCAGGCCAGCGGCGCGGCAAACGCGGCCAGCGCGCCGATGGGGCTGGCGGAAAAGTCCCCTTCCAAGGCCAGCAGCGCGGCGCCGCCCACGCCCAAGGCCAGCCCGGCCCAGCTGGTCAGTGGCACACGCTCACCGCCAAGGCGCGTCCACAGCGCCAGCCACATGGGCATGGTGGTGACCACCGTGGCCATGAGCCCGGAGCCGATGCCGTGCGTCTGCGCCACCATCACCAAGGTCATGGCGCCAAACACCATCAGCCCACCCACCACGGCAGCATTGCGCCATTGGCGCGCGCTGGGCAGCTTCTCGCCCCTGGCCAGCGCCCACACCAGCATGACGCCACCGGCCAGGGTGAAACGCAGCGCATTCATCCACAGCGGCGGCATGCTGGTCAGTGCCACGCCAATGGCAAAGTAGGTGGTGCCCCAGACGATGTAGACCAGAACCAGGGCCGTGAGCAGCGCTGTGGCCGCAGGCTTTTTCCCCGGAGATTGAAAATTCGTAGGCATGAGCACCACCTTTTCGTAAAATTTACGCCAAACACCAAGTTCGTCGAAATAATACCGAAAAATGTCCAGCAATCAAGAAATTTTCCCAATTGACCACATAGATGCCGGAATTATTTCGGCGCTGAGCGAAGATGGGCGACGTTCCTACGCCGACGTCGGCGCCGCAGTGGGCCTCTCGACCGCCGCCGTGCACGAGCGCGTGCGCAAGCTGGTGGAGCGCGGCACCATCCAGCGCTTTTCGGTGCAGGTGGACCACGAGGCCGTGGGCCTGAACTTCACCGCCTTTGTCGCCATCCGCAACGACGGCGGCGCCCACTGCCGCGAAATCGCCCCGCGCCTGCGTGAGATCACGGCGGTGCAGGAGCTGCACAGCGTGGCCGGCGAATACGACTTCCTGGCCAAGATCCGCACCGCGCGCGCGCGCGACCTGGAAGACGTGCTGGCACGCATCAAGTCCATTCCCGGCGTGGCGCGCACCACCAGCACGGTGGTGCTCAACACAGTGTTTGAAGGGCAGCCGCTGCAGTTGAACCCGCCAGCGACCAGGCCCTGACACCCACACCCGGCGCATGGGCGCAGCCGACGGCCAACGCGCCACGCGTACGCCACCCGCCGTAAAAGGCCCCTCCTCCCCGGATCAAGGGGAAAAACGGGTCAAAATGCTCCTGTTTTCATAGCACTCCGCCCAATCCATTCGCGGGCCAATGCCCTTTTTTCAGGGCAAAACGGGCGGGCGCAGCGCCTCCAGCCGCGCCTTCAAAAACCCCTGGGTGCCGTAGCGCGTGACGCGGCTGTAAAAGGCCTGGCTCAGGCGCTGCACCATGGCGGAGTAGTCCTCGATGAGCGTGGGCAGGATGCTGCAGTTGTCGTAGTTCACCACCACCGCCACACGCTCGCCCAGAGGTTGGAGCAAGGTGCGCACCTGGTGCTCGATGGCCGCAATGTCCTGGGGAGCATCCACCGCCAGCCCTTCGAAGTTGATGAAAAGCTGGCGCCGGGGTGCGTCGAGCACAAAGCGCTCGGCGAAGGGGCGTGCCAGCAGCCGCTCGCGCAGGCCCATGGGCCCCTCCTGGAACAGGGCCGCGTCCATGGTGCGCAAAGTGGGGCTGATGCGCGGCATGAAATCCATATGCGCCAGCACGTCGCGCTGCAGGTCCAGGCCTGGGGCCAGCTCGACCAGCTCCAGGGCGCCCTCACCGTCCGTCCCGGCCACCAGGCGCAGCACGCAGCGCTCGGTGACGTACCAGACCTGCTGGCCACGGCGCAGCGCCTCGCGCCCGCTGAAGGTGCGGTGCTCCACCGCCTGCACAAACTTGCGCGTGCGCCCCTCGCGCAGAATACGCAAGCGGCCCTCCTGCACCGCCAGCTCCAGCCCCTCGGCGGTGAAGGTGCCCGCGAACACCAGGGTCTTGGCGTTCTGGCTGATGTTGATGAAGCCGCCCGCCCCGGCCAGGCGCTCACCGAACTTGCTGACGTTGAGGTTGCCCTGCGCGTCGGCCTGGGCCAGGCCCAGCACGGCCAGGTCCAGGCCGCCGCCGTCGTAAAAGTCGAACTGGCTGGGCTGGTCGATCACCGCCTGGGTGTTCACCGCCGCGCCAAAGCTCAGGCCGCTGGCGGGTATGCCGCCAATCACCCCGGGCTCGGCAGTGAGGGTAACGAGGTCGATGATGCGTTCTTCGGCCGCCACTGCGGCCACGCCTTCGGGCATGCCTATGCCCAGGTTCACCACGCTGTGGGCCTTCAGTGCCAGAGCGGCGCGCCGGGCGATCAGCTTGCGATCACCCAGGCGCATGGGGGCGATGGCGTCGATGGGCACGCGGATCTCGCCGCTGTAGGCCGGGTTGTAGGGCTCGCTGAAGGTCTGCATGTGCTGGGCAGGCTCCTGCGCCACCACCACGGCGTCGACCAGCACGCCCGGCACCTTGACCGAGCGCGGGTGCAGGCTGCCGCGCTCGGCCACGCGCTCCACCTGGGCGATGACGATGCCGCCGCTGTTGCGCGCCGCCATGGCGATGGCCAGGGCTTCCAACGTCAGGGCCTCGCGCTCCATGCTGAGGTTGCCGTCCGGGTCGGCAGTGGTGGCGCGGATGATGCCCACCGAAATAGGGAAGGCCTTGTAAAAGAGGTAGGGCTTGCCATCGATCTCCAGGCGGCGCACCAAGTCTTCGGTGGTGCGTGCGTTCATCTTGCCGCCGCCGTGCAGCGGGTCCACAAAGGTGTCCAGCCCGACGTGGGTGAGCGTGCCGGGTTTGCCCGCCGCAATGTCGCGAAACAGGTGCGCAATGACGCCCTGGGGCAGGTTGTAGGCCTCGATCTGGTTGCCCACCGCCAGTTTTTGCAGCGCGGGCACCAGGCCCCAGTGCCCGCCCACCACTCGGCGCACCATGCCCGGGTGCCCAAAGTGGTTCAGGCCGCGCGCCTTGCCGTCGCCCTGCCCGGCGGCGTACACCAGGGTGAGGTCGCGTGGCGCACCGGCGCCGGTTTCGCACTCGTGCGCGAGAAAACTCTTTTCCAGCGCCAGTGCCAGCCCCTCGGCAAAACCAATGCCCACAAAGCCGCCCGTGGCCACGGTGTCGCCGTTGTGGATGAGGCGTACCGCCTCGTCCATGGACACCACCTTGGTCCGGCGCAGGCCCTGCGGGGCATGGGGGTCGATGTGGGTGTGCATGGGCGCGGTCCTCCGGGGGTGAAACGCGCATCATGTGCGCGCCGCCCCCCGCCTGGCAACCCATGCAAGCCCGCGTGCGCAACACTACGTATGCCTGCGCGCCACAGTGGCCCGCACGGCGCGTGCCCATGGGAGAATGCCGCCCCAGCTTTCAACGGGCCCCGCGCCCCACCCCCATGGCACACAAGAGCGTTTGGGCCCCCAAGGTAGTGGCCCTGATCCACAGCGGCAACACCAGCGCGGCACTGCAGCAGATCAAGGTCGCCCCCAGCGTCAAGGACGTGCAGGAACTGCGCAAGCTGCTGGCCAAGGCGCAGTTGCTGGCCCGGCACGCCGACGTGGACCGCTGCACCCTGGACACCATAGACGCCCTGAACGGGCCGCGCCTGCACCGCTCGCCCTGATCTGCAGGTTTTTTGCCAGCTACAGGCGCCCCACCTCCCGCTCCAGCACTTGGCGCGTGTGCGCATCGGCTGCGCACATGTGCTCCACGCGCAGCGAGGCCAGGGTGATGTGCTGGGGCGAGCCGAAGGTGGTAAAGAGGCTGAAAAACGCCAGCTCGCCAAGGGGCGTTTCCAGCCGCGTGGTCAGCACCGGCGGCAGCAGGCTGGGCACGGCGCTCAGCGCCTGCGCACTGATGCGCCCCTGCAGGCTTTGCAGCAGGGTCTGCACACGCTGGCGCACGCCGGGTTCGGTCTGCGCGTCGCCGCGCAGCTGCGCGATCAAGCCCGGCGCCACCTCTTCCAGGTTCTTGACCCGGGCGAGCATGCCTTCGGGGTGGGCCATGAAGTCCAGCAGGTTGAGCGTGGCGGCCCCCTGGAGCGCGGTGCCCATGCCTTGCAAATAGGGCACCAAGGCGGGCATGAGCACACCAGCCAGCCAGCGCGCGCCCCGGTTCATTTGCAGCAGGTTCCAGTGCGCGTCCAGCACCATCGAGGGCTGGGGGTCATGGGCCTGCAGCAACTGCGCCAAGGCCGCTTGCGCAGGGGCCAGGGCCGCGTCCTGCAAAGAGCCCTGCGCGTACAGCGGCGCATAGCCCGCCTGCAGCATGGCGTCGTTGCGCAGCGCCAGGGGGGCATCCAGCTCGCGCAGCCAAGCATGCAGCAACTCGCGGCTGGGCCGGGCGCGGCCGCTTTCGACAAAGCTCACATGCCGCTGCGACACGCCCATGCGCAAGGCCAGCTCCAGTTGGCTCCAGCGGCGCTCCTGGCGGGCGGTCTTTAGGGTATGTGACAAGTTCATGCCTGCAGGTTAAGGCACCCGGGGTGCGTGCGGCAATTACCTGGCCGGTAATTGCGGCCATTCGCCCCCGCCCGCACACTGCGCAGCGTTCAACCACCAGGAGTCCTCATGAGCAAAACCATTCTTGCCTGCGTACTCGCCGCGTTTTCGGCACTCACGCTCTACGTACTGGCCCAGATAGGCCTGTGGAACGTATGGGCGCACAACCTCAACCACCCGGCGGGTTGGCAAATCTTTGCCGACCTCGGCATTGCGCTGGGCCTGTTTTGCACCTGGATGTGGCGCGATGCCCGCACCCAAGGCCGCAACCCCTGGCTGTGGACCGCCTTCGTATTCGCGGTGGGCTCCTTCGGCCCGCTGCTGTACCTGCTCACGCGCAGGAAGACAGCCCCATGAGCACCTGGACCACCGACGCACCCGACCGGGCGGTGTTTGGCGCACTGGCCCTGGTCCACGCCCTGCCCGCCGCGGGCGTGCTGGGCCGCAGCCTGCTGGAGCGGGCCTATGGCATCGACGTCTCGCAGCCTGACCTGCTGGTGCTGCTGCAGCACCGCGCCCTGCTCTTTGGCCTGCTGGGCGGGGCCTGTGCCGCAGCCGCATGGAACCCGCTGTGGCGCTGGCCCGTGGCATGGATGGCGCTGGCCAGCATGCTCGGCTTCGTGGCCCTCGCCGCCCTGCACCCCCACAGCAGCGCCATTGCGCGCGTGGCCTGGGTGGATGGGGCCACCACACTGGTGCTGCTGGGGTGGATGGGGTGGGCCTGTCGGCGTGGATAAACTGCGGCCATCCTGAAAGGCCTGCCATGCCCATCACCCGCATCAACCAGTTCACCGCCAAGCCCGGCGCCGAGCAGGAGCTACATGCCTTCCTGGCCGGGGTGATCGCCACCATACGCGCTTGCCCGGGTTGCCTGTCATGCACGCTGCTGCGCGGAGCCGAAGACCCCGGCGAGCTGGCCATCATCGAGCAGTGGAGCGACATTGCCGCCCACCAGGCCGCAGCCCAGGCGATACCGCCGCAGCAACTGGCCCAGGCCATGGCGCTGTTCGCCAAGTCGCCGCTGGGCCGCTACTACTGCGAATAGGGCCCCAGGCGCGCCAGCTTGGCCGGGTTGCGCTGGAAGTAGACACCGCGCACACGCCCGCTGGCGTCCAGGTCCAGCGCGCACACGTCTTCCAGCGCCCCTTGGGCGTTCCAGACCAGGGCGCCGGGCTGGCCGTTGACACAAGCGGCGCGCAGGGCCTGCTCGCCCGCTTCGCGCTGCCAGGTGCGGGCAAAGCTCAGCAAGGCCTGCGCCACCCGCAAGCGCCCGTCCAGCGGCGCGGGCACGGCGCAGACCACACCGCCGCCGTCGCTGTACAGGCGCACGTCTTCGGCCAGCAGCGCCGCCAGGGCTTGCACGTCACCGCTGGCCAGGGCCTGGGCAAAGGCGCCCAGCAGCGCCTGGGTCTGTGCGCTGTCGGCCCCCTGCGGCACCGGGCTGTCGGCACCGAAGCCCTGGGCCTGCAGGCGCTTGCGTGCCCGGCTGGCCAGTTGGCGGCAGGCGGCAGCGCTGCGCTCCAGGGTCTGGGCCACTTCCTCAAAACCCAAGTCGAATACGTCGTGCAGCAAGAACGCGGCGCGCTCCAGGGGCGATAGGTGTTGCAGCGCCAGCAAAAACCCCAGGCTGATGTGCTGGCGCAGCCCCAGTGCCGCCTCGGGGCCGGGGTCGCAGTAATCGGCCAGCGCCCCATCCACCACGGGCTCGGGCAGCCACAGGCCCACGTACTGCTCGCGCCGGGCGCGCGCGCTTTGCAGATGGTCCAGGCACAAATGGGTGGTGGTGCGGCACAGGTAGGCCCGCGCGTCATGCACCTGCACCGGGTCCACCGCCTGCCAGCGCAACCAGGCCTCTTGCACCATGTCGTCGGCATCGCTGCGCGAGCCCAGCATGCGGTAGGCCAGCGCGCGCAATCGGGGGCGGTGGGATTCAAAGGTAGCAACACTCATAGACTGGCATTAGACCGTGTCCGACACCTCCACGGGGTCAGGCAGAGGCTTTGAACACCTTCTTACCCCCCATACGTGGCCAAGTAAGAGGGCGGCACCTGCACTGCCACCACAACACCGGCCATCAGCAGCACCAAGCCCGCCCCCAACAGAACACCCAGCCCGGCCAGCAGCCAGGGTACGGCCACACGCACCGCACGGGAGCCGGCCTGCAGCCCCCACCACGCGGCACAGCCCAGGTGCACCCCCAGCGCGGCCACACCCGCAAAGTAGTAAGGGGCAAAAAACCAGCCATAGGGCGGCACATGCAATCCCGCAGCGGCGTAGTAGAAGTTCGTATCCAGGTGCAGGACCGCACGCCCCACCAGCACGGCCGCCACGTGGACCAGCACAAAGCTGCCCAGCACCAGGCCGGACAGGGCCTGCACCCGTGCCACCGGGTGCGGTTTGCCGAGCTGGCGCAGCACCCGCAGCGCGCCCCAGGCGCCCGAGAGCACCTGGGCCAGCACCACCAGCAGCAGCACAGGCTCGACCACAGGGTGGCGGTACAGCAGGCGCAATGCCTCCATGGCCTGCTGATGGGCCCCCACC
Organism: Rhodoferax sp.; assembly: GCA_052390055.1. GTDB lineage: Bacteria > Pseudomonadota > Gammaproteobacteria > Burkholderiales > Burkholderiaceae_C > Allorhodoferax. Next base: position 25,042 of record JBQTHH010000020.1, on the reverse strand, counting down.
CCGGCCAGTGCCACCAGGTGGTTGCCCAGGTGCATGAGCGCGTACAGCGCCAGCACTACGCCACCGGCACGGTGCAGGCGCTGGCGCGCCCGCACCCAGGGGTGGGCGGGTGGGTGCTGTAAAGGACGGGCCGGGGAAGTGGCCGGGGACGGTGCGGAAAAAACGGGCTGCGGGGGGGTGTTGAAGGTGCTCATACCCCAAAGACGAGATGGGCGCTGAAATTGTGACACCGGCAGCTGTAGCGCCACCGCCACGCCGCTTTCGCCCCTGGATCGGTTTGTGCGCAAATCGCACACACATGTATCACATTGCGACCATCCTTGCTAAACTTGGTGGGTTTACAACCACATAGGCCGACCGAACATCGGTCCTGCTCCAGGGAATCATGCGCATCCAACGACACTGCCTCGCCGCCCTTTGCATCGCTGTACTCAACGCCTGCGGGGGAGGCGGAGGGGGAGGATCTTCCTCCACGGCGGTGGACACGTCGGTATCCGGCCTTGCCGCGACCGGCGCTGGCATCAGTGGCGGTGCAGTGACCGCAAAATGTGTCGCGGGTGCAAGCGTGTCTGCCACCACCAACACGGATGGCACCTTCACGCTGAACCTCCCCTCGCAGACCCTGCCCTGCATGTTGCGGGTCACCAAAAACAGCACTGAGCTGTATGGCTATCTGACAGCTTATGGTCGGGTCAACCTGACACCGCTCACGGACCTGGCCCTGGCACGCGCAGGCAGTGACACGCCCGCGAACCTGTTTACCAACTTCAGCAGTACCACCGCAACGACCATCAACGCCAACCTCGCTGCAGCCAAGACCTATGTCAGCGCCCAATTGGGCAAACTGGACCTCAATCCGGTGACTATCGACGTGATGACCGGCAGCTTCACTGTGGGCGATGCTAACGATCAGGTACTGGATCAGCTCGGCACGGCGCTCACCAATACCGGCAAAACCTTGGTGGAACTCCGCCCCAAAGCCCTCGCCAACGAGGACTTGAGCTCTGAATTGCCCGTTGGCGACATAGTCATTACGGAGGTCGCCAGCGGGTATCGCTCAAATACCTCATTCTGGTTCGAGATCGTCAACCGCAGCGCCAGCCCTGTGAGTCTGAACGGATATACCGTCAAGACTTCCGACGCGGTATACAACAACGTGAGTTCCTCGCAGCTCCTGGGGGCAAGTACCTTCACTTTGCCCAATGTCACCTTGGCCCCCAGTGCCCACCTGGTTGTGCGTGGCAAGACCAGCTCGGCCCAAACCAACACCAGCCAGGTCGTTTTTATCAACGACAGCGTCAACACCACCAAGGTTCCTGCGTGGACCAGCAGCGGCTCCATCGAGTTGATCAAGGACGGAAAAACCCGCAGCTTTGTGCGTTTTGGCACCAACACCAATCAACCCACCACTGGCACCGCGACCTTTACCGCCCCGGCCCTGCCCTATGGCGCGAACAGCTATGGCTACGCCATCGTGCGCTATGGCGCCAGTGCCAGCACCATGAGTGCAGCCAATAGCTGGACCAGCGTGTCCTGGACAACCCCCGCGGGCCCCAACGACGTCCCTGGCAATGCAGTGGACGCAGACGGCGACGGCATTCCAGATTCAGCCGAAGTCAGCGGTGGCAAGTTTGCCGGGCTGGACCTGTACGCCATGGGCGCGCGCACCGAGAAAAAAGACCTCTTGATCCAGGTCGACTACATGAACAGTACGGACCTGGGCGTGATTCCGCAAAAGCAGGCCTTGGACAACGTCAAGGCCGCCTTTGCCGCGAAGAACGTCAACATGATCATCGACGTCGGCGCCCTGTTTGGGGACGCAGCCAACTCGGGCTACAACTGGGGCGGTGGCCGCAGCATTACGAGTGCCAAGTGCATTGGACTGGACACATCGGCCAGTTGCGCCAGTCTGTACCAGATCAAGGCCCAGTATTTCGACGTCCGCCGCGTGTCAATCTTTCACTATGCCATCTTTGGCACTACACAGAACGAGCAGGGAACTTCGGGCTCGTCAGGTATCGCCGAGATTGGGGGCAACGACTTTCTGGTAACTCTGGGAGGATGGGGACTCAAAAGGACCAGCCAGGCCAACACCAACCGACTCGTCAACTTTCAGGCCGGCACTTTCATGCACGAGCTGGGCCACAACCTGAATTTGCTTCATGGCGGTTTTGAGAATGCCAACTTCAAGCCGAATTACTTCAGCGTCATGAACTACCTGTACCAGCTCGATGGCCTGAGCAGCAGTGCCTCAGGTATTGGACCATTCGAGCGCTGGAAATGCGAGTTCTTCCCCTCTGAATGCTTCCTTACTGAATCTGCCAGTACCTCGGACAGCATAGTACTTGGGTACTCGGACGGCACCAGCGCCGACATGAACGAGTACGCCCTGCAGGAAAGCGCCAATATCGGCCGAGGTGCAGACATCGGCGTTTATGCAGACTGGGACCGCAGCAATACCTTGACTGGCAGTGTGTATGCGCTGGACATTAATGACATCAAGGGCAACAAATCTTTGAGTTCTGCACTAAAAGACCACAACGACTGGACCAATATGCTGCTTGCGTTTGGCCGCTCCCCCAGCGGTGCTTTCGGTGTCCGCATGGAGAGCACCAGCGTACCAGAAAGAACGCTGGACCCGATGAGCAATGACCGCCAGCCCTACATCGTGGAAACCTTGCATGCCCCGCTGCACTAGGCAAGGGCTGGTTCTGGCCACAGGGTGCTTGCTCTCCACCCTGTGTGCCGCACAGACCCCCTCCGCGCCCGCTACCGCCGCCTGGCATGATGCTGTGCTGGAGGTGCAAGCGGAAGATGGCTCGCCCTGGTCCCTGGCGATCCCCTTCACGCAGTTGGCGCGCAACCCCGGGCTGGCTGCGCGCTTTCGCCAAAGCACGGTCAGCGCACGCGAGACCATGCACCCCGAAGGCCCGATACGCTCCGCCAAGGCGGAGTTTCAGTCCCGAACCTGGCTGCAATGGGGACAGGGAAAAACACCGCTGTCTGTCGAAGCCTGGCCCTACCGCCTGATAGAGCAGTCCTCCCCCGATGGGACGCCAAGCTACCAATGGGTCACGGCCGACCTAGGCAAGAGACTACCGGCCACACCGCAGCAGATAAAAGCCGTGCGCAGCGGTGGTGCCACTTGGTGCACCTGGTTTGCGGTGCTAGGCCAGCGGATGTCCAGCCCCCACATCGCCGACGGACCGACCCCTAGCATCCACTGGATGATCTGGCGCAAGACGACCGGAACAAGCTGCCGCTAAGGCACCGCCACCACCCAGCCACCACCCAGCCACCACCGGGGGCAATACCCCGGTCCAACACAGGGCTGGCGCAAACGTGCGCCAGCCCTGGATGCCGTTCAGGCGACCAACAAGCGCGCCTTCGCTGCCGCGTACTCGCGCTTCAACTGGGCCACGTATTCGCCCGCACCCTGCACCTGGGCGATGGCGCCTATGCCCTGCCCGCAGCCCCAGATATCCTTCCAGGCCTTGGCGGCGCCAGAGCCGCCAAAGTTCATCTTGCTGGGGTCGCTTTCGGGCAGGTTCTCGGGGTCCAACCCGGCGGCGCGGATGCTGGGGGCCAGGTAGTTGCCGTGCACGCCGGTGAACAGGTTGCTGTAGACGATGTCGTCGCTGTTGCAGTCCACAATGGCCTGCTTGTAGGCCTCGCTGGCGCGCGCCTCAGTGGTGGCGATGAAGGGTGAGCCGATGTAGGCGAAGTCCGCCCCGCAGGCCTGTGCCGCCAGCACCGCGTCGCCCGTGGCGATGGCGCCAGACAAGGCCAGGGGGCCGTCGAACCACTGGCGGATTTCCTGCACCAGGGCAAACGGGTGCTTGACGCCCGCATGCCCGCCCGCGCCAGTGGCCACGGCGATCAGGCCGTCGGCGCCCTTCTCGACCGCTTTCCTGGCGAACTTGTTGTTGATGACGTCGTGCAGCACCACGCCGCCATAGCTGTGGGCTGCGGCATTGATGTCCTCGCGCGCGCCCAGGCTGGTGATGATGATGGGCACCTTGTACTTCACGCACAGGGCCATGTCGTGTTCGAGCCGGTCATTGCTCTTGTGCACGATCTGGTTGATGGCAAAAGGGGCTGCGGGTGCCTCGGGGTGGGCACGGTCGTGCGCGGCCAGGGTCTCGGTGATTTCGGCCAGCCAGTCTTCCAACAGTTCTGCCGGGCGGGCGTTGAGGGCGGGCATGGAGCCCACCACACCCGCCTTGCACTGGGCAATCACAAGCTGGGGGGTGCTGACGATGAACAGGGGGGCAGCGATCACCGGGAAAGGCACGCGATTCAAGGGAGGGGGCAATTGCGACATTCAGTCTCCTGGGAAAAAAGTAGTAAACCACTGCGCGCACAGGCCATCGCGCAGCAGCAACGCGGCGGCGTAGTTGTCGGCCTGCACTACCCAGTCGCGGCCACGGACACGCACCAGGTCGCCAGGGAGGTAGTCGAGCGTGTCGGTGGTCATTGGTGGGCGATGTAGGTGAGCTGGCGATGGTGCTTGAGTGCCAGCAAGACAACCTCGGTATCTGAGTGGGCGTACAACACGACATACGGACCGATGAGGTATTCACGCAAATGGGGCAGACCCGCCGACTGCGCCATGTGTTGCACGGCGGCGAGCCGCAGCTGGGCCTGTGCCGATTGCGCATGCGAAAACCGCGCGGGCCGTCCACTGGCGGGCGACCAGCCCAGCAGTGCTCTCATTTCGCGCAAGTCGCGTTTGAGTTGCGCAAGCCGGGCCGGTGCACTGACGGCATCTTGCTCCAACATGAAGGCATGTGCCGCCTGCAAGCTGGCCGCAAAGTGGGGCGCGGCGCCAACCTGGGCATTGACGGGGCGCGACATCAGTCGGCCAGCAACTCGTCCAGCGCCGCAGGGGTGATGCGCTCGCCTGCCTGCACCTGCCGCAGGGCGGTTTCGGCCTCGGCCAAGAGCACCAGGCCAGCATGTTCGAGCTCCAAGGCATGGTAGTAGTCGAGCCGTTTCGCATCGACCAGCGCCACATAACTGGAGCCGTTTTTGGTAAGCACTTTTTCGGACCCGGTGCCGACCACGTCTTCGGCCAGCTCGGTGAGGCGGGCGCGCGCTTCGCTGATGGGGATGATGTCTCTGGCTCGCAATGTCATACCGTGATCCTTAATGAATTTGTTAATACTTATTGTAGTACTGGCATTCATACTGTAAGGGTTGGCAGGTTCGCGGCACGCACATGAATCGCAGGAAAAAAAAGAAAGCTGTTGCCCACTTTTGCAGACAACAGCCTTGCCAGAGAAATGAGATGCAACCTGAAGGTCGCACGCCACTTTAGAACGCGTCCAGCGGCAGCGCTGTCACGCTGGCGGCACCCTGCAGGATGCTGTCGCGCAGGCCTGCGGTGCGCACCAGCAGGTGGTCGGCGTAGAAGCGCGCGGTGATGAGCTTGGCCTGCATGAAGGCAACATCGTTACCGGCAGCGATCTGCTCTTGCGCCACCAACAGGGCGCGGCCCAGTTGCCAGCCCGCCATCAAGTTGCCAGCCAACATCAGGTAGGGCACGCTGCCCGCAAACACGGCATTCGGGCTGGCCTTGGTGTTGCCGGCCACAAAGTCCACCACCTGCACAAACGCTTCGCGGGCGGCCTGCAGGCGCGCGGCCACGGCCACGGCGTCGGCACTGCCGTTGGCGCGCAAGGCGCTTTCCGTTTTTTCCACCTGGGCGGCAATGGCCTTGGCGGTGGTGCCGCCGTCGCGCGCGGTCTTGCGGCCCACCAGGTCGTTGGCCTGGATGGCGGTGGTGCCTTCGTAGATGGTCAAAATCTTGGCGTCGCGGTAGTACTGCGCCGCCCCGGTCTCTTCAATAAAGCCCATGCCACCGTGCACCTGCACGCCCAGGCTGGTCACCTCCAGGCTCATTTCGGTGCTGTAGCCCTTGACCAGTGGCACCATGAATTCGTAGAAGGCCTGGTTGTGCTTGCGCACTTCGGCATCCGGGTGGTGGTGGGCGGCGTCGTAGGCGCTGGCAGCCACGCTGGCCAGGGCACGGCAGCCTTCGGTGCTGGCGCGCATGGTCATGAGCATGCGGCGCACGTCGGGGTGGTGGATGATGGCGGCACTGCCCGGCAGCGAGCCATCCACCGGGCGGCTTTGCACGCGCTCACGCGCAAAGGCCACGGCCTTCTGGTACGCACGCTCGGCAATCGCGATGCCCTGTACGCCCACGCCGTAGCGGGCGGCGTTCATCATGATGAACATGTATTCCAGGCCGCGGTTTTCTTCGCCCACCAGGTAGCCCACGCCACCACCATGGTCACCAAATTGCAGCACGGCGGTCGGGCTGGCCTTGATGCCCATCTTGTGCTCGATGGAAACGCAGTGCACGTCGTTGCGTGCCCCCAGACTGCCATCGGGGTTGACCATGAATTTGGGCACCACGAAGAGGCTGATCCCCTTCACGCCCTCGGGCGCACCCTGCACACGCGCCAGCACCAGGTGCACGATGTTCTCGGCCATGTCGTGCTCACCCCAGGTGATGAAGATCTTGGTGCCGAACACCTTGTAGCTGCCGTCCGGCTGGGGTTCGGCGCGCGAACGCACCAGGGCCAGATCGGAGCCCGCCTGGGGTTCGGTCAGGTTCATGGTGCCGGTCCACTTGCCCGACACCAGGTTTTCCAGGTAGATGGCCTTGAGTTCGTCAGAGCCCGCCGTCAGCAGGGCCTCGATAGCGCCGTCCGAGAGCAGCGGGCACAGGGCGAAGCTCATGTTGGCGCTGTTGACCATTTCGCCGCAGGCCGCGCCAATGGTCTTGGGCAGGCCCTGGCCGCCAAAGTCCACCGGGTGCTGCAGGCCCTGCCAGCCACCGTCCACAAACTGCTGGAAGGCCTCCTTGAAGCCAGGCGTGGCGGTGACGACGCCATCTTTCCAACTGCTGGGGTTCTTATCCCCTTCGAAGTTCAGCGGCGCCAGCACCTCCTGGGTGAATTTGGCCGCCTCTTCCAGCACCGCCTGGGCGGTGTCGAAGCCCGCGTCTTCAAAGCCAGGAATCTGGGCGATCTGGTCGATATTGGCCAGATGCTGGATGTTGAACAGCATGTCCTTGACGGGGGCGACGTAGCTCATGGAAGTCTCCGAACGGGGCAAAAAGGGAAAAAAGGGACAAAAAAAGGGCACCGCGCAAGCGATGCCCTGGTGCGTGTCACACGCTTACAGCGCCTTCACGAGTTCCGGCACGGCCGTGAACAGGTCAGCTTCCAGGCCATAGTCGGCCACGCTGAAGATCGGGGCTTCCGGGTCCTTGTTGATCGCCACGATCACCTTGGAGTCCTTCATGCCGGCCAAGTGCTGGATGGCGCCGCTGATGCCGCAGGCCACATAGAGCTGGGGCGCGACGATCTTGCCGGTTTGGCCGACTTGCAGGTCGTTGGGGGCGTAGCCCGCATCCACCGCCGCGCGGCTGGCACCGATGGCGGCACCAAGCTTGTCGGCCAGCGGGGTCATCACTTCATTGAACTTCTCGCTCGAACCCAGGGCGCGGCCACCCGAGACGATGATCTTGGCAGCGGTCAGTTCGGGGCGGTCGCTCTTGGCGAGTTCGGAGCCCACAAACGCCACACCGGCGTGGGCGGCTGCCGCCGCGGCGCTTTCCACAGTGGCGCTGCCGCCGCTGGCGGCCGCAGCGTCAAAGGCGGTGGTGCGCACGGTGAGCACCTTCTTGGCGTCCACGCTTTGCACCGTGGCGATGGCGTTGCCGGCGTAGATGGGACGCTCGAAGGTGTCGCTGCTGATCACCTTGGTGACGTCGGAGAGCTGGGCCACGTCAAGCTTGGCGGCCACGCGCGGGGCGATGTTCTTGCCCGAGGCCGTGGCCGGGAACAGGATGTGGCTGTAGTTGCCTGCAATGGCCAGCACCTGGGCGGCCACGTTTTCGGCCAGGCCCTGGGCCAGGGCGGCGCCGTCGGCGTGGATCACTTTGGAGACCCCGGCGATTTGCGCCGCAGCGGCCGCAGCGGCGCCCGCATTGGCACCGGCCACCAATACGTGCACGTCCCCACCGCAAGCGGCAGCGGCGGTCACGGTGTTGAGCGTGGCGGCCTTGATCGAAGCGTTGTCGTGTTCGGCAATAACGAGAGCGGTCATTTGGGGTTCCTCAGATTACTTTGGCTTCGGTCTTGAGCTTGGCCACCAGGGTCGCCACGTCGGGCACCTTCACACCGGCGCTGCGCTTCGGGGGTTCACTGACCTTGAGGGTCTTGATGCGCGGGGCCACATCCACACCCAAGTCGGCGGGCTTGACGGTGTCGAGCGGCTTTTTCTTGGCCTTCATGATGTTGGGCAGCGTCACGTAACGCGGCTCGTTCAGGCGCAGGTCGGTGGTCACCACGGCCGGCAGGCTCACGGTCAGGGTTTCCAGGCCGCCGTCGATCTCGCGCGCCACGGTGGCCTTGCCGTCGGCCACTTCCACCTTGTTGGCAAAGGTGGCCTGGGGCAGGTCGGCCAAGGCCGCCAGCATCTGGCCAGTCTGGTTGCAGTCGTCGTCGATGGCCTGCTTGCCCAGGATCACCAGGCCGGGCTGCTCCTTGTCCACCAGGGCCTTGAGCAGCTTGGCCACGGCCAGGGGCTGCAGCTCTTCGGCGGTTTCCACCAGGATGCCGCGGTCGGCGCCGATGGCCATGGCCGTGCGCAGGGTCTCCTGGCACTGGGTGGGGCCGCAGGACACCGCCACCACTTCGGTCACAACGCCCTTTTCCTTCAAGCGCACAGCCTCTTCCACGGCGATCTCGTCAAAGGGATTCATGCTCATTTTGACGTTCGCGATATCCACACCCGTGTTGTCCGATTTCACGCGGACCTTCACGTTGTAGTCCACCACACGCTTGACGGCGACCAGGACTTTCATTGCATCAACTCCAATAGTTAGGAAAGGGGCTATTCACTTGACGTACACGTCAACTTGTCGATTCTATGCGGGTGGCACACGCCCGCCGCACTTTCGCGCCAACGGCGTCGCCATGGCGACAAAATAGAACGATCGTGCTAATTTGGATTATAGACCGAGCCAGGCACATCGTGTCCAGCGCGCCGTGCATTCGCTGCGACTAGAGGCATCGCCCTATGCACCCGCCACGCCCGAGCACCGCCCAGGAAGGCCCCGGACGGTGGCGCGGCACGGCGCGCCACGCAGTGCAGCATGTGCGGCGTTCAGCGCTGGTGCACCACGCGCTGCGGGTAGGGAATCTCGATCCCGTGCGCACGCAGCGCCTGCAAAACCGCCACATTCACGTCCGAGCGCAGGCTGCCCTCACCGTTTTCCATGTCCTTGATCCAGTACACCAGGGTGAACTCCAGCCCATCGGCGCCAAAGGCCGAGAGCTGGGCGCTGGGCTCGGGCTGGCGCAGCACGCGCGGCTGCGCCAGAGCGGCCTGCGTCAGCAGCGCCTGCACCTGGGCCACGTCGCTGTCGTAACCCACCGTGACGCGCGTGTTCTGCACCACCAGCGTGTCGGCCAGCGACATGTTCTCCACCCGCTGGGTAATGAGCAGTTCGTTGGGCACGATGGATTCGCGCCCGGTGGGAGATCGCACCAGGGTGTAGCGGGCATTGATCTGGGTGATCTGCCCCTCGAAGCCGTCCACCCGCACGATGTCGCCGATGCGCATGCTGCGCTCGGCCAGGATGACGAAGCCGGACACATAGTTGGCCGCCACCTTCTGCAGGCCAAAGCCGATGCCCACCCCCAGCGCTCCGCCCAGCACGGACAGGGCGGTGAGGTCTATGCCCGCCGCCGACAGGGCCAGCAGCACGCCCACGAACATGAACAGCGCGCGCGTGGCGTTGCTGACCGCCTTGCGCAACGACAGCTCGGCCCCGGTGGCCGAGCGCAGCATGCGCGCCTCGATCGCCGCCGACACCCACAGGCTCAGGATCAGCACCAGCCCGGCGTTGAGCGCCCCTTCCAGCAAGGCCCGCAGCGACACCGTGCCGTCCCCCAGCTTCCAGTTCACCTGCTCAAGTTCGGCCAGCAGCAGCGGCAACAGGCCGCTCACCCACAGCACCACCGCCAGCCAGGCCACCCAGGAAATGGTCTGCTCCAGCAGCCGCACCCAGCGCGCCGCGCCGAAGGCCACCTGCAGCACATTGACACCCACCCGGATCGCCACCAGCGACAGCAGCACCGGAATCGCCACCCGAAACACCACCAAGGCCTGGTAATGGCCCAGCACCATGCGCGCCACATAGGCCGCGCACAGCAGCACCAGCGGGAACAGCACCCCGTCCACCAGGCGCCGGCCAAACCAGATGGAGCGCTCCTGCTGCGCGCTCACTGCGCCGTGCAGCATGCGCACCAGCGCCCAGGCCAGGCCCACCACGGCAGCCAGCACCGCCATCTCCAGCAGGGCCGAGGCCTGCGAAAAGGCCGCCAGCCAGGCCCCCAGATCGTCCATCGGCAGGGGCGACCCCCCTGGCACATTGCCTGCCATGCGCACTCCTACAGATCGGCCAGCACGCGCAGGTGCGCCAGCACCGAACGCGCCAGCGCCCCCATGTCGTAGCCGCCCTCCAGGCACGAGACGATGCGCCCCTGCGCATGGCGGCGCGCCACGTCCTTGACCTGCTGGGTGATCCAGGCGTAGTCGGCCTCCACCAGGCCCATCTGGCCCATGTCGTCGTCGCGGTGCGCGTCAAAACCGGCGCTGATGAAAACCATCTCGGGCCGATAAGCCTCCAGGCGCGGCAGCCAGTGGTCCTGCACCAGGGCGCGCACCGCCTCACCCTTGGTATAGGCCGGCACGGGAATATTGAGCAGATTGCTCGCCGTCGACAGCGCGCCCCCGGGGGGATAAAAAGGGTGCTGGTAGAAACCCACCATCAGGATGCGCTGGTCCCCGGCCACGATGTCTTCGGTGCCGTTGCCGTGGTGCACGTCGAAATCGACGATCGCCACCCGCTGCAAGCCATGGCGCTCCAGCGCATAGCGCGCCGCAATGGCCACGTTGTTGAAAAAACAAAAGCCCATGGCGCGGTCACGGCAGGCGTGGTGCCCGGGCGGGCGGATGGCGCAAAACGCGTTCTCCAGCTCCCCGGCCAGCACTGCGTCGGTAGCGCTGAGCGCGGCCCCAGCGGCACGCAGGGCCGCGGTCCAGGTGTGCTCGTTGATCGAGGTGTCGGGGTCGATGGGGCTGTAGCGCGGCCCTCCGGCCTTGATGTCCTCCAGCAGCACGTCGGTCAGGCCGCGGATGGAGGCCACATGCATGCGCGTGTGCGCCAGCTCCAGGTCGGCATGCGCGGCCAGGGGCACTTCGCGGCGCACCAGCGCGTCGCCCACGCCACTGGAGAGCAATGCGTCGTCAATCGCATCCAGCCGCTGTGGGCACTCCGGGTGGCCCGGCCCCATTTCGTGTTTGCGGCAATCAGGGTGGGAGAAATATCCGGTTGTCGTCACCAGCGCTCTCGCTCCATTCGGTTTTCAGGTATGGTCCGCGCCATGCACAACTCCACCATCGGCGCACTGCTCAAGCAGCTTAACACGGTCATCGTCGGCAAGAGCGCGCAGGTGCGCGACTGCGTCACCTGCCTGCTCGCGGGCGGGCACCTGCTGATCGACGACGTGCCGGGCGTGGGCAAGACCACGCTGGCGCACGCGCTGGCGCGCAGCTTCGGGCTGCAGTTCTCGCGCGTGCAGTTCACCGCCGACCTCATGCCCAGCGACCTCACCGGCGTGGCGGTGTACGAGCGCGGCAAGGAGGCCTTCGTGTTCCACCCCGGGCCGCTGTTTGCCCAGGTGCTGCTGGCCGACGAGATCAACCGCGCCAGCCCCAAGACCCAAAGCGCCCTGCTCGAAGCCATGGAAGAGCAGCAGGTCACGGTCGAAGGTGCCACGCGCCCCCTGCCCCAGCCCTTTTTCGTCATCGCCACGCAAAACCCGCTCGACCAGCTCGGCACCTACGCCCTGCCCGAGTCGCAGTTGGACCGCTTCCTCATGCGCATCTCGCTGGGCTACCCGGACCGCGCCAGCGAGCGCGCCCTGCTCACCGGGCAGGACCGGCGCGAGCAATTGCAGACGCTGCCCGCGCTGCTCGACGAGCGCGCGCTGGCCGCGCTGCAGGCCCAGGTGCGCGCCGTGCACGCCGCCGACGCGCTGCTGGACTATGTGCAGGACCTGGTGGCCGCCACACGCAACGGCCAGTGGTTCGTGCAGGGCCTGTCACCGCGCGCGGCGCTGGCCGTGCTGCGCGCGGCACAGGCGCGCGCCTTCCTGGAAGGGCGCAGCTTCGCCGCCCCGGACGATGTGCAGGCGATCCTGGCCCAGACCATCGCCCACCGGCTGGTGCCGGTCAGCGACAGCGGGCGTGGCGCCGTCGAGCAGGTGGCCGCCATGCTGGCCGCCGTGCCGCTGCCCTGAATCGCATCCTGCCGTTTCCGAGCCCCGCCACCATGCCTGCAAAACTGAGCTGGCCGCGTGCATTGCAATGGCGTCGCCGCCTACGGGAGTGGTTTGAGTCGCGCCTGCCCCGGCGCGACACGCTGCTGCTGACCCAACGCAACGTCTACATCCTGCCCTCGGCCCCAGGCGGGATGCTGGCCGCCACGCTGCTGGTGCTGCTGCTGGCCAGCATCAACTACCAGCTCAACCTGGGCTACCTGCTGACCTTCCTGCTTACCGGCGCGGCCGCCGTGGGAATGCACGTGTGCCACGCCAACTTGCGCGGACTCACTATGCATTTGATAGCACCACAACCAACATTCGCGCGGGCCAGGGGCGTATTTGATATAGAACTGGTGAACGAACGGCGCAGTCTGCGCCCGGCCATCGCGGTGCGCACCGCAGCGCAGGAGCAAGCCACCTGGACCGACGTGCCCGCCCAGGGGCGCGCCAGGGTGCAGCTCGGCTTCGTGCCGCAGCGCCGGGGAGAGCAGTTCCTGCCCACCCTGACGCTGCAGACCGACTACCCCCTGGGCACCTTCCGGGTCTGGACCGTGTGGCGCCTGGCCAGCCCGGTGCTGGTGTATCCGGCGGTGGAAGCCCACCCGCCCCCCCTGCCGCCGGTGCAGGCCGTGGGTGCGGGCCAGGCGCAGCGCAGCGCCGCCGCCGCCAGCGGCGAGTTCGAGGGCGTGCGCGCCTGGCGCCGCGGCGATGCGCGCAAGCTGGTGGTCTGGAAGAAGGTGGCCAAGAACGACGAACTGGTCAGCCGCGACCTGGAACACGCCCAGCGCAGCGAACTCTGGCTGGACCTGGAAAGCACAGGCTGCGCCGACCTGGAGCACCGGCTCTCGCGCCTGTGCGCCTGGGTGCTGCAGGCCGAGCAGCGCGGCCTGCGCTACGGCCTGCGCCTGGGCGGCCAGCGCATCGGCCCCGGCCAGGGCGGCGCCCACCAGGCCCAATGCCTGCAGGCCCTGGCCTTGTACGCGGGGGCAGCATGACGGCACCCACCCCGACCCCGCCGCTGCCGACGCCCCCTGCCGCCGGGCCCGCACCGCACCGGACAGGCCCCGAGCCTTCGGCGCCCGGCCCGGCCTGGGCCGGGGCGGCATGGGCCCGCACCGCACCTCGCACCGGGCTGGGCGCGCTGGCGCGGTGGCGCTCGCGGGAGCTGCCGCGCGACACCCGCGACACCTGGTTCCTGCTGGCCGTGATCGGCTGGACCATCGCCCCGCATGCGGCCAACCTGCCCTGGTGGTGCAGCGCCCTGGCGGCCCTGCTGCTGGCCTGGCGCGGCGTGATCGCCGCGCGCCAGACCGCCCTGCCCTCGCGCTGGTGGCTGCTGGCGCTGCTGCTGCTGTCCATGGCTGCCACCCTGGCCAGCCACCGCACCCTGCTCGGGCGCGATGCCGGGGTGAGCTTCATCGTGCTGCTGCTGGCGCTCAAGACGCTGGAGATGCGCGCCCGGCGCGACGCCTTTGTGATCTTCTTCCTGGGCTTCTTCACCCTGTTGTCCAACTTCTTCTTCTCGCAAAGCCTGCCCGTGGCCGCGGCCATGCTGGTGTCGCTGCTGGGCCTGCTCACCGCGCTGGTCAACGCGCACCTGCCGGTGGGCCGCCCCCCGCTGTGGCAATCGGCGCGCACGGCCGGCTTTCTGGCGCTGCTGGGCGCGCCCGTCATGGCGGTGCTGTTCGTGCTGTTTCCGCGCATCGCGCCGCTGTGGGGCGTGCCGACCGACGCGCTCACGGGGCGCAGCGGGCTGTCGGCCTCGATGCAGGTGGGCAACATCGCCACCCTGGCGCTGGACGGCACGGTGGCGCTGCGGGTGCGGTTCCAGGGCGCGGCCCCGCCGCAGGACCAGCTCTACTTCCGCGGCCCGGTGCTGTCGCAGTTCGACGGGCGCGAGTGGCGCGCCCTGGCCCAGGACCGCTACAGCAGCGCCGAGAGCGCGGGGCTGCGCGTGCAGGGCCCGGCCTACCCATACCAGCTCACGCTGCAGGCCCACCAGCGCCCCTGGCTGCTGGCGCTGGACGCCACCCCGGCCCCGCCCGTGGCCGCCGGGCGCACGGTGCGCATGGGTGCCGACCTGCAGTGGGGCGTGGAGCGCGGGGTGTTCGACCTGCTGCGCTACGACGCCGTGGCCTACCCCCAGTTCCAGCACGGCCCCACGGTGCGCGACGCGCGCCTGCGCCCCTACCTGCAGTGGCCGCTGGGCTTCAACCCGCGCACCGTGGCACTGGGGCAGGAGCTGCGCGCCCAGGCCGGTGGCGCGCGGGCCGACACACGCGCCATCGTGCAGTTGGCGCTGCAACGGCTGCGCACCGGCGGCTACCAGTACACCCTGAGCCCCGGGGTCTACGGCATACACACGGCGGACGAATTCTGGTTCGATCGCAAGCAGGGCTTTTGCGAGCACATCGCCTCCAGCTTCGTGCTGCTGATGCGCGCCGCCGGGGTGCCTGCGCGCATCGTCACCGGCTACCAGGGCGGCGAAGCCAACAGCCTGGACGGCTTCCTCACCGTGCGCCAGTCCGACGCCCATGCCTGGGCCGAGGTCTGGACCGAAGGACTGGGCTGGGAGCGCGTGGACCCCACCAGCGCCGTGGCCCCGGCGCGCATCGGCGCCTACCAGCCGCTGCAGGCGCCTGCCGGCGCGGTGGCGCAGGCGGTGCGCACCGTCAGCCCGGAGCTGGCGGCGCGCCTGCGCGCACTGTGGGACGCAGCCAACAACCGCTGGAACCAGTGGGTATTGACCTACGGCCAAAGCCAGCAGCTGGACCTGCTGCGCAGCCTGGGGGTGCAGACCCCGGGCTGGGAGGACCTGGTGTATGCCCTGATCGCCGTGGTGGTGGCCGCGGCCAGCGCGGGCGCGCTGTGGACGCTGTGGGAACGCCAGCGCCAGGACCCCTGGCTGCGCCTCTTGCGCCAAGCCCGAGAGCGCCTGCGCCGCGCCGGGCTGGAGCTGCCGCCCCAGGCCGCCCCGCGCACCCTGGCCACGCTGGTGCAGGCCCACAGCGGCTGGGAGGCGGCGCAGCGCCAGGCCTGGAGCGACTGGCTGCTGTGCCTGGAATCCTGGCGCTACGCGGGCGCACCCGGCACGCCGCAGGGCCTGCGCCGCCTGCGCCGCGCGCTGCGCACCCTGCCCGCTTTCAAATGACGGCGTCGTAGGACTGTGCCCCCTCGCCGGGCAGCACGTAGCCTTCGCGGTGCGCGATCAGCCACTGGCGCGCCTCGTCTTGCGGCAACGGCCGCGTGAACCAGTAGCCTTGCAGCGCATCGCAGCCCTGCTGCACCAGAAAATCGCGCTGTGCCGCCGTCTCCACCCCTTCGGCCACCACCGCCAGCCCCAGGGCATGGGCCAGCCCGATGGTGGCGGAGCAGATGGCGGCGTCGTTGCTGTCGCGCTCCAGGTCCATGACGAAGGTCTTGTCCAGCTTGAGGTAGTCCAGCGGCAGCCGCTTGAGGTAGGCCAGCGAGGAATAGCCGGTGCCGAAATCGTCCATGGCCAGGT
The DNA here is from genome assembly GCA_052390055.1 of Rhodoferax sp. Classification (GTDB taxonomy): domain Bacteria; phylum Pseudomonadota; class Gammaproteobacteria; order Burkholderiales; family Burkholderiaceae_C; genus Allorhodoferax. Next base: position 9,124 of record JBQTHH010000020.1, on the reverse strand, counting down.
GCACGCCCAGGGCGCGGATCAGGCCCAGGCGCTGCACCGAGGCTTCGGGGTCCTGCATGGCGACCGACTCCGTCACCTCCAGGGTCAGAAAGCGCCCCAGCAGGCCGCTGTCGCGCAGCGCGCGCGCAATGCGCCGGGGCAGCGCGGCATCGCGCAGCTGCACGGCGCTCAGGTTCACCGCCATGGACAGGCCTTCGAGTCCCTCGCGCTGCCAGGCCGCCATCACGGTGCAGGCGCGGCGCAGGGCCCACTCGCCCATGGTGTCGATCAGGCCCAGTTCCTCGGCCAGCGGGATGAACTCGGCCGGGCTGACCATGCGGCCATCGCTGCGGCGCCATCGCATCAGCGCCTCCACCCCGCGCGCGGTGACGCCATCGGCGTTGAGCAGGGGCTGGTAGTACAGCTCGAACTCCTCGCGCTCCACCGCCTCGCGCAGGTCGCGCTCGGCCTGCATGCGCTCGCTGGCGCGGCTCATCATGCTGGCATCGAAATAGTGGAACTGCCCCTTGCCCGCGCGCTTGGCGTGGTACATGGCAATGTCGGCACGCTGCATCAGGGCGCCACGGCTGTCGCCGTCTTGCGGGTAGCAGCAAATCCCGATCGAGGCGGAACTGCGCAGCTGCTGCCCGGCCAGGTCCATCGGCTGCGCCAGCGCGTTGGCGATCTTGGTCGCCACCAGCGAGGCCGCGCGCACGTCGCCCATGTCGGCGAGCACCACCACGAACTCATCGCCGCCCAGACGCGCCACCACGTCGCGCTCGCGCACGCAGGCCTGCAGGCGCTGCGCCACGGTGCACAAGAACCCGTCGCCCACGGTATGCCCCAAGGTGTCGTTGATGCCCTTGAAGTTGTCCATGTCCAAAAACATGAGCACGAAATGGCGCCCCTGGCGCTGCGATTCTTCGACCAACTGGTCCAGATGCGCTTCCAGCGAGTAGCGGTTGGCCAGGCCGGTGAGCACGTCGCGGTGCGCCAGGCGCTCGATGGCCTGGGCCGCACGGTGCTTTTCGGTGATGTCGGTATAGATGGTGACGAAGCCCCCGGTGGCCAGCGGCAGGCCCCGCACCTCCAGGATCACCCCGTTGGGCCGGGTGCGCACGAAGTGGTGCGCCTCGCGCCGCTGCACCAGCACCATCATGTCGCGCACCTTGGCCTCGGGGTCACAGTCACCATACTCGCCGCGCTCGGCGTTGTATCGCACGAAGCGCTCAAAGGTCGGGCCCCCCTCGAACAGGGAGGGCGGAAAGTCCAGCAGCCGGGCAAACTCCTGGTTGCTGGCCAGCAGGCGCAGATCGGGCCCGAACAGGGTCACCCCGCCAGGGATGTTGTCCACCAGGGTCTGGAACACCTCGCTTTGGTGGCGCAACTGGCGCTCGACGTTTTTCTGCTCGGTGATGTCGGTGTAGATGGTGACGAAGCCGCCATGGGGCAGCGGCGCGCCGCGCAGCTCGATCACGGTGCCATTGGGCCGGGTGCGCTCCAGCCGGTGCGCCACTGGCTGGCGGGCGCGCTCGACCATCTCGGCCACGGTGCGCTCCACATCCACCGCACCGTACTCGCCGCGCTGGGCGTTCCAGCGCGCAAGCATGGCAAAGTCGGCCTGCTCGGCCACCAGATCGGGCGGGAACTCCAGCAGCTGCATGGCACGCTGGTTCATCAGCACCAGGCGCAGTTGGCCGTCGAAAATGGTGACCCCGTCGGGCATGTTGTCCACCAGGGTCTGCAGCAGGGCGGTCTTGAGCTGCAGCGCGCGTTCGCGCTCGCGCGCCTCGGTCACGTCGGTATAGCTGGTCACGAAACCCACCACCCGGCCATCGGCCTGCATGGGCCGCCCCTCGACCAGGTGGGTGCGCCCATTGGGGCGGGTGCGCTCGAAACGGTGCGGCTCGAAGCGTAGCGCGCGCTGGCGGCGCTGCGCCACCAGTTCCGCCGGGTCGCCGCCGCCGTATTCGCCACGGCGCGCGGGGTACATCAGCAGGTCCTCGAAAGACGCATCCGCCACCAAAGCGCTGGCGGGCAGCTCCAGCACGTCCTGCAGCACGTTGTTCCAGCACTTGAGCCGCAGTTGGTCATCGAACACCGAAATGCCTTGCGGCAGGTGGTTGAGCACGCTGCGCAGGTACAGCGCCTGCTGGCGCAGCGACTCCTGCGCCTGCTGCTGCTCGGTGATGTCGCTGTAGATGCTGACAAAGCCCCCGTCGGGCAAGGGCACGCCAATGACCTGCAGCACCCGCCCGTTGGGCCGCACGCGCGTGAAGCGGTGCGCCAGCCCCTGGCGCGCCAGGGCCATGCGCTCGGCGGTGAGCGCCTGCGGATCGCCCGGGCCATATTCGCCGCGCTCGGCATTGAACAGGGTGAGCTGCTCCAGCGTGGGCATCTCGCCCCCGGAGCCAAACAGTTCGGGCGGGAAGTCCAGCAGCTCCAGCAAGGTGCGGTTGACCAGCACCACGTGGAGGTCGCGGTCCACCAGCGAAATGCCCAGCGGCAGGTGCTCCAGCAGCACGCGCAGCAAGGCCTGCACGTCCAGGCTGCCCGGGTTGGCCACGAAATACGCGCTGGAACGCATGCACCCTCCAAGTACCGGGCACGCCCGGCACCAGGCCGTGCCACGCTGCCCACCCCTTTGTCCGTTGGCCCCCTGTCTGGCAGGGCATGTCCCCGCGCCCGAATCCGGCCAGGGGCCCGTGACACACCCGCCGCCCCATCATTCCAGAGCGCCTGCACAAACGCAAGACCGCCGCGGGCGCAGCAGGGCTGTGGGTACACTGCCGTCTTGCCTTTCGGAGCCATCTTGCGCCTGCACGCCCTTCTCACCACCGGCACACTCGTGGCCGCCCTGGCCTGCGCCGACATGGCGGACGCGGCTCCCTCCACACGCAAGAAGGCGGGCAAGGGCAGCGCCAAACGCACCCATGCCGTGCGCACCCAAAGTGCCGTGGCAGGGCCGCTGTACGCCACCCGCCCCGAGGTGCTGCGTGCGGCGCGGGCGCTGGCTGCGCGCAACGACCTGCCCGAAGACGTGGTGGTGGCCCTGATCGGCCAAGCCCGCTACCAGAGCGCCATTGCCCAGGCCGTGCTGCCGGCGGCCCAGCCCAGTGCCAAGAACTGGGCCGCCTACCGCGAGCGCTTCGTCGAGCCACGGCGCATCGCCGCCGCCGTGGCCTTCTGGGAGCAGCACCGCGAACTGCTGGCGCGGGTACAGGAAGAAACAGGCGTGGGCGCGCACATCATCGTCGGCATCCTGGGGGTGGAGACCTTCTATGGGCGCCAGACCGGCAACCACCGGGTACTGGACGCACTGTGCACCCTGGCCTTCGACTTTCCCGATGCCCACCCCAGGGCGGCGCAGCGCAGTGCCTTCTTCCTGAGCGAGCTGGAAGCCTACCTGCGCCTGACACAGCGCACCGGGGCCAACGCGCTGGCCCTGCGCGGCAGCTATGCCGGGGCCCTGGGCGTGCCGCAATTCATGCCGTCGAGCTGGGAGAAATACGCGCTCGATGGCGACCAGGACGGCCGCACCGACCTGTTCTACTCGGTGCCCGACATCGTGGCCTCGGTGGCGAACTACTTCCGCGCCTTCGGCTGGCAAGGCGGCCAGCCGACCCACTTTGCGGCGGAGGTGGACGCGGACAACCCGGCGCTGGCGCAACTGCTGGCCCCCGACATCGTGCCGAGCTTCTCCGCCGAACAACTGCAGGCCCTGGGCGTGCGCCTGGCGCCGCTGGCCATGCAATACCCCCACCCCCTGGCGCTGGTGCAACTGCACAACGCCGATGCCGCCCCCAGCTACGTGGCGGGCACGGCCAATTTCCACACCATCACACGCTACAACTGGAGCAGCTACTACGCCATGGCCGTGATCGCCCTGGGCGAAGCCGCGCGCCAGGCCCTGCCCCCGCAGGCCACCACCCCAGACGGCCCCAGCCCCAGCCCCAGCCCCAGCCCCATGCCAGAATAGCCCATGCCCGACACCGCCCCCTCCCGCACCGAACCCGCGCTGGACGAACGCACACGCGCGGACACCTCCCCCGAAATGGCCACCACCTCCCTGTGGCGCGCCGCCATCGGGCCGCTGCAGACCGACTACTACCTGCGCCACTTCAGCGCCTTCGACGAGCGCGACCGCACCGCCCCCCGCTGGAACAGCGCCGCCGCGCTGTGCACGCTGAACTGGATGCTGCTGCGGCGCATGTGGAGCGCGGCGCTGGCCTACACCGGCCTGGTGCTGACCCTGGTGCTGGGGGTGTTCGGCATCGGCAAGCTGGTGTTCCATTACGACGGCGAGGTGGAGATGGCCCTGGCGGCGCTGATCGGTGCGCTGTGGGTCCTGGTGCCCGGCCTGTGGGGCAATGCCTGGCTGTACAAGCACCTGCGCCACGACATGGCCCTGGCCGTGGGGGCGCAGCCCAACCTGGAGCAGGCCCAGGCAGCCTTGCTGGCGCAGGCCCCGACGCGCCAGCGCCTGCTGGCCGTGGCGGGGGCGAATGCGGCCCTGGCCAGCCTGGCCGGTGCCGCCGTGATGTGGGCCACATCCATGGACGGCATGCCCGCCGCGCTCAGCCAGCGCCCGCCCGCCAGCGCCGGTCCGGTGCTCGGCGCCAGCGCCGCCGCGGCCACGCCGGAGCCCCCGGCCACGGCGGCCAGCGCCCCGGCCGCGCCTGCATCCGCACCCGCATCCACGCCCGCATCCACGCCCGCCACCCCGGTGGCGCCCCCATCGGCACCCGCCGCCGCGCAGGCTGCCAACGCCCCCCCGGCGCCAACGCCAACGCCGGCGTCGGCCAGCGCAGCGTCCCGGCCCGGCCCCACCGCCGTGGCATCCGCACCCGCCAAGGCCCTGCGGCCCGGTTCCACGCGCACCCCGGCAGCGGCCACGCCCGAAACAGCGCACAGCGCCAGCGCTTCGCCCCGGGTGGCGGCCAAAACCGCCCCTCCCGCCGCCAGGCCCGCCCCGGCCAAGCCCGTAGCGGCCAAGCCCGCCACGGCCAAACCCGAGGCCAGCGCCAAGGCCGCGCGCGCCAAGCCGGGCGCCAGCGCCCACGCGGCCAGCGCCCACGCAGGCAAAGCGGGCACGCTGCCCCAGGCCGCCCCACCCCAAGCGTCGGCCAAGGCAGCGCCGCGCGCTGCCTATGGCGTCAACGTCGGCCTGTTCGCCAACCCGGACAACGCCCGGCGCGCCAGCGACACCCTGCAGGGCGCCGGGCTGAGCGTGAGCCAGCAGACGGTAAAGACATCCAAGGGCACGGTGTTGCAGCGCGTGCGCGTGGGCCCCTTCGAAAGCACGGCCGCCGCCCATGCCGCGGCCGAACGCATCCGCGCCCTGGGACTGGACGCGCAGGTCTACGGCCCCAAGCCCTAATCGAGCGACACGCTTTGCAGCAGCGGGTGCAGGGCGTCGATCCAGGCATTCACCTCGGTCGGGTGAATGTGCAGGTGGGCCAGGCACTGCGCGCCGTGCTCCAGCCACTCATGCTGGGGCCCGACGCCTTCGAAATCGGCCACCAGGTACTCCGCCACCGCAGACATGGCGACCAAAGAGACCACCTCGCGCGCCCACGGCCCCGCCGCGAGCACGGAAAAGTCGTGGTGCAGGCGCACCGCCTGCACGATCTCGGTGGGCAGGGCCCAGGTGCGCGCCACCAGCGCGCCCACCACCGCATGGTCGGTGTGGTGGGCCGCGTTTTCGGTGGCGCAGAAACTGCGGTCCTTGCGCTCCAGGGCCTGCGCCAAAGTGCTGGCGTAGCCGCGCACGCCCTGCATGAGCACCGGGATGCCGACGTGGCAAAACAGGCCGCAGGCGTAGGCCAGATCGGCATCGAGCGCACGCAGCTCGCCTGCGATATGGGCCATGGCCAGGGCACGGCGCTGGGAGGTTTCCCAAAAATGCTCCAGCAGGGGGCCCGTGGCTGGCACCGCCTGGCGCACGAGAAACGCGCCCAGCATGCGCTCGGCCATGCGCAGGCCCAACAGGCGCGTGGCTTCGGGCACGGAAGCCACGCTGCCCTGGCGGGCGTAGAAGGGGCTGTTGGCGGTGCGGATCAGGCTCGCGGCCATGGCGACGTCGCAGGCCGCGATGGCCGCCACCTCGTCGATCTCCGGATCGGGCTGCGCCATGACCTGGCGCAGCGCCAGCAGCATTTGCGGACAGGCCGGGACGACGATGTCGCGCAGCGGCCCTTGCGCCAGGGCGGCATCGAGTTCACCGTCGATCGAGCGCGGATGCGTTGTGGGGAGTCGTTTGGCAGTCATAAATTCCCAATCTTGCCTGGCACCACGGGCCGCTTCAGGAGCGCACGTAGCGCTCGATGAAGCTGCGCTGGGCCTGGCTCAACTCCTTGAACTGGAGCCCGACCTTGTAGCCGTTGGAGTCGCGGCTGAGGACGCAATGCGTGACGCAGGCACTGACATCGATCAGCATGGCGTCGCCATTGGGCATGTGTATCGAAAAACTCACCCGGCACCAGACCCCGGGTTTGAGCGCATAGGCCGTGACCACGCCCATGCCGCCCAGGCTGATGTCCGCGGCCTTGGCCTCACCCACCCCGACGCCGGGCAGGGCCACCTGGACCCGGCAGCGCAGGTATTTGCGCTCCTCAGAGCGCCGGTCACTTCCAGTGAGGGGAACTTCGGTCATGGTGCAACAATCTGTTACCCCTATTTCACCAGAAAATCCATGAACGTGGAGCCCCGTGCGTCAGGCCCCGCGGCCAGCCCCAAGGGGCGGGCCTGCCACCCCGGCGGGCTCAGGCCACCCAGGCGCAATCGCAGGTGAAGTGGCGCAAGAAGGGCGGCTGCTTGACGAGCTTCACGCCCCGGATGCTGTGCGCTTTCTCCTTCACCTCGGCGATCACCTCGGCGGCGTAGTCGAAGTGGCTTTGCGTGTACATGCGCCGTGGGAAGGCCAGGCGCACCAGCTCCATGCTGTGGTAGGTCTCGGTGCCATCGCCCAGGCGCTTGCCGAACATGACGGAGCCGATCTCCACCCCGCGGATGCCGCCTTCCAGGTAGAGCGCATTGCACAGCGCCCAGGCCGGGTACTGCTGCACCGGCATGTGGGGCAGTACGGTGCGCGCATCGATGTACACCGCGTGCCCGCCGGTGGGTTTGACAAAGCCCACCCCGGCCGCTTCCAGCCGCTCGCCCAGGTATTCGGCGGTGCGCAGCCGGTAGCGCAGGTAGTCTTCCTCGATGCCCTCTTGCAGGCCCACGGCCAGGGCGTCCAGGTCGCGCCCGGCCAGGCCGCCGTAGGTGGGAAAGCCTTCGGTCAGGATCAGCACGTTGCGCACCGCGTCCATCCAGGCATCGTCGCGCAGCACGATGAAGCCGCCGATGTTGACCATGCCGTCCTTCTTGGCGCTCATGGTGGCGCCGTCGCAGTACGAAAACATCTCCTGCACGATGGCCTTGATGGAGGTGTTTTCATAGCCGCTCTCGCGCATCTTGATGAACATGGCGTTTTCGGCAAAGCGGCACACGTCCATGATGAAAGGCTTGCCGTAGCGCTTGAGCAGCGCGGCGTAGGCGCGGATGTTGGCCATGGACACGGGCTGGCCGCCGCCCGTGTTGTTGGTGACGGTGATCATGCCAAAGGGCACCTTGTCGGCGTCGGCCTTCAAGAGCGCCTCAACGCGCTCCAGGTCGATATTGCCCTTGAACGGGTGCACGGTGGCGGGCTGCAGGCCTTCGGCAATGACCAGGTCGCGCGCGTCCACCCCCAGGTATTCCAGGTTGGCACGGGTGGTGTCGAAGTGGCAGTTGTTGGGCACGATCTGCCCGGCCTTGCACACGGCGGTAAACAGCACCTTCTCGGCCGCGCGCCCCTGGTGCGTGGGCACGAAGTGCTGCATGCCGGTCAGGTCCTGCATGACCGCCTGCAGGCGGTAGAAACTGCGCGCCCCGGCATAGCTCTCGTCGCCCTCCATGATGGCGGCCCACTGGCGGTTGGACATGGCGCCGGTGCCGGAGTCGGTGAGCCAGTCGATCAGCACGTCTTCGGCGCGCAGCTTGAAGACGTTGAGATGCGCTTCTTCGAGCAGACGCTCGCGCTCGGCGCGGGTGGTCATGCGGATCGGTTCCACACTCTTGATGCGAAACGGCTCGATCAGGGTTTTGGGCATGGTGTGCTCCTGTGCGTTTTGAAAAAAGTGCGCAAAGGTAGCACCGGCAAAAACGGCGTGGTGTCGGTTATTTCCAACACCTTCGGGCTTTTTTTGGAGGCGCCTCCAGCCCCGTTTTCCCGGCCTGGCCTGGGTTCGCCACGGCATGGCAGACCGTGTCCGGGGCAGGCTGTGCAGGGGTCAAGCGAGTGCTGTGGGTGTGGGCTGGGACACACGGCTGTCCCGTCTATACCGTGGCGGGCTCTGTCAACGTTGCTGGTTTGGGTACACGGCTGTCCCGTCCAGGCCGTGGCAGGCGCTGCTGTTGTTGCCTGGGCGCGCAGCTGTCCCGTCTGTGCTGTGGCAATCGTTGCTGGCGTGGTTTGGACACACGGCTGTCCCGTCCATGCCGCGGCAGGCGCTACCCGGTTCGGGCTCCACTGCGGTGGTCGGCTGCGCCGACTCCGCCGTGGCACAGGCCCGGGGGCCAGCGCGGGGGAACTCTCTGCGCGCCCTTCAGGCGCTCCGCTCAGACAGCCCCCGCGAGTCAGACCACGAAGCGCGCTGACGCGCGCCTGGCCCCCGGACCTGTGCCACGGCCACCGCAGAAGTCGCCCGCCCCGGGCAGCGCCTGCCACGGCAAAGCGAAGGAGGTGGACCACGCACCCTTTTTACGGGGCACACCACCACCGCCATTTCCCGGGAATGGGAAACTTTGTGGGCGAACCACCAACGCCCCACCTGGATGCGCGGGAGTTCTTGTCGGCGCACCACCACCGCCACTTCCAAGGCGGGTGCGCTGTGGGCGCAGCGCTGGGCCTTGTGGGGGCGCCGAGGCGCGCAGCGCCAGGCGGGAGGGCGCGCGCAGCGCGCCTTCGTCATCTGACTTGCCGCACATGTTTGAACGCAGAGAGCGAAGCGAACGAAGTGAGTTTGTGCGGCACCCGCCTGGCGCGAGCACCGCAGGGAAGCCGCCGCGCAGCGGTGGCCGCCCCCACCGGCCCAGCGCTGCGCCCACAGCGCACCCG
>JBQTHH010000019.1:0-27824 GCA_052390055.1 Rhodoferax sp. | reverse complement strand
GCAGCGCTGGGCCGTGTGGGGGCGCCGAGGCGCGCAGCGCCAGGCGGGGGGCGCGCGCAGCGCGCCTTCGTCCAACATGCTTGCCGCCCAAGTTTGAGCGCAGAGAGCGCAGCGAACAGAGCGAGTTTGTGCGGCACCCGCCTGGCGCGAGCACCGCAGGGAAGCCAGCGCGCAGCGGTGGCCGCCCCCACCGGCCCAGCGCTGCGCCCACAGCGCTCCCGCCTTGGAACACACGTGCCGTCGCACATGCCATGCACGAGCGCCCACCGCTCCTCCCGCCCTGGCACACCCGCCCCCATGCAGTGCGCCACCGGCCGCAGCACAAACCGCACCTCCAAGCATCCACAGACCCGGTATCTGCCGTTTTTTGGAAAGAAAATAGCACCTGGCCCGCGTGGAATATGCGGACAGTGCTACAAAAATAGTAGCAATTATTCGTAGCGCAAAGCCTCTATGGGCTGCAGACGGGCGGCGCGCTGGGCGGGGTAGTAGCCAAAAAACACCCCCACCAGGCCCGAAAACCCCACGGCCAGCAGCACCGAGGCCCCCGACAGCGCGATCTGCCATTGCGTCCACTGCGCCAGCGCCAGGCTGGCCAGGGCGCCCAGGGCCACGCCGATGGCGCCGCCGATCACGCTCAGGGTCACGGCCTCCACCAGGAACTGCGCCAGGATGTCGCTGCCGCGCGCGCCCACCGCCATGCGCAGGCCGATCTCGCGCGTGCGCTCGGTGACGCTGACCAGCATGATGTTCATGATGCCGATACCGCCGATGAGCAGGCTGATGCCCGCCACCGCCGCCAGCAGCCAGGTCATCACGCGGCTGCTTTCCTCCTGCGCCTGCAGCACCTCGGTGAGGTTGCGGATCTGGAACGGGTCTTCGCCCCCCGGCGCCACCTTGAAGCGCTGGCGCAGCAGGTCCTGAACCAGCTCCTGCACCTGGCGCATGTCCTGGCCCTCGCGCACCTTCACGGCGATGGTGCCCACGCGCTTGAGGCGGCTGGTGGCGTCCCCGCCCCAGACCCGGTTGCGCAGGGTGGACAGCGGAATCATCACCGCGTCGTCCTGGTCCTGGCCCATGCTGTTTTGCCCCTTCGCCGCCAGCACACCCACCACCGTCATGGGGATGCCGCGCACACGCACCATCTGGTCCACCGGGTCGGCGTCGCCAAACAGCTCGCGCACCACGGTCTGGCCCAGCCACAGCACCTTGGCCGAGCCCGCCAGCTCGGCGGCGTCAAAGAGGCGCCCGCTGGCCAGCGGCCAGTCGCGCGCCTCCAGGTAATCGTTGTTGACACCGATGAGGGTGCTGCCCCAGTTGGCATTGCCCACCACCAGCTGGCCGCTGGTGCGCGAGGACGGCGCAGCCACTTGCACCTCGGGGATGTCGGCGGCAATGGCAGCGGCGTCGTCCTCGGTCAGGCGCTGGCGCGTCTGTGCCCCCAGCCGCACCCCGGCCTGAGACACGCCCCCGGGCAGCACCAGCATGATGTTGGAGCCCAGCGCCTTCATCTGCTCCTGCACGCGCGCCGTAGCGCCATTGCCCACCGCCACCATGGTGATGACGGCACCCACGCCGATGATGATGCCCAGCATGGTCAGCAGCGAACGCAGCTTGTTGGCCGCCAGCGCCACCAGGGCGCTGCGCACCGCGACGGCGAGGTTCATGCCTGCACCTCCGCGGCCACGCCCCGGGGGGCATCCGCCCCTTCGGCGTGTGCGCCGTGCCCAGGCCCGGCGCTCTGTGCCAGGCTGTGCCCGGGCTGGGCCACGTCTTCCACCAGGCAGCCGTCGCGGAACACCAGGCGCCGGCGCGCCCAGGCGGCGATGTCGCTCTCGTGCGTGACCAGCACCACCGTGATGCCCTGGGCGTTGAGCGCGGCCAGCAGCGCCATGATGTCTTCGCTGGTGTGCGAGTCCAGCGCGCCGGTGGGCTCGTCGGCCAGGATCAGGCGCGGGGCGTTGACCAGGGCGCGCGCAATCGCCACGCGCTGCTGCTGACCACCCGACAGCTCGGTGGGGGTGTGGTGCGCGCGCTCGGCCAGCCCCACCCGCTGCAGCGCGGCGCGGGCACGCTCGCGCCGCTGCGCCGCGCCCACCCCGGCATACACCATGGGCAGGGCCACGTTGTCCAGCGCACTGGTGCGCGCCAGCAGATTGAACTGCTGGAACACGAAGCCGATGCTGCGGTTGCGCACCTGCGCCAGGGCGTCGGCGTCCATGTCCTGCACCGCCTGGCCGTCAAGCCAGTACTGCCCGCTGCTGGGCCGGTCCAGGCAGCCCAGGATGTTCATCAGCGTGGATTTTCCCGAGCCCGAGGCGCCCATGATGGCGACGAACTCCCCGGCCTCGATGCGCAGGCTCACCCCGCGCAGAGCGTGCACGGTCTGCGCCCCCGTGGGGTAGCTTTTGGCCAGCGCGCGGGCCTCTATCAGTGCCATGGGCTCAGAACCCCATGCGCGGCCCCGGCGGCGCGCTCGGCTTGGACGCGCCCGTCGTGCTGGCGCTGGGCACGCCCACCACCACCTGGGCGCCTGCGCGCAGGGCCTGCGCATCCTCGCTCGCCAGGCCCTGGGGCAGGATTTCGGTGCTGCTGCCGTCGCTCAGGCCCAGGCGCACGGCCACGGCGCGCGGCTTGGCGTCCGCCCCCAGCACATAGACGCGGCCCCGGCTGCCGGTACCGCCACGGCGGCTGGCGGCTGCATCCCCCGCCGCCCCGCCCCGCGCTTGGCCCCCAGCCGCGCCCGGGCCTTCGTCCATACCGGCGCGGGGGGCACCAGCGCGCTCGCCACCGGGCGCGCCGGGCTTGGGCGCGGCGGCGCTGCCCCCGGCATCGCCGTTGATGCGCACGCGCAAGGCGGCATTGGGCACCTTGAGCACGTCCTCCCGCACGTCGGTGATGACGCGCACATTGGCCGTCATGCCCGGCAGCAAGCGCCCGCCTTCGTTGGCAAAGCCGATCACGGCCACATAAGTGACCACGTTGGAGACATTGGTGGCGGCCTTGCGCAGTTGGCGGATCACCCCGGAAAAGCCCTGCCCGGCAAAGGCGTCCACCGTGAAGCTGGCCTTTTGCCCCACTTGGAGCCGCCCCACATCGCTCTCGTCAATGGCGGCCTCCACCTGCATGTCCGACAGGTTTTTCGCCAGCACAAACAGCTCGGGCGACTGCAGGCTGGCCGCCACGGTCTGCCCGCGCTCGATGGCGCGCTTGATGACGATGCCCTGGATGGGCGAGGTGATGCGCGTGCGCGCCAGGTCGATGCGCGCCTGCGCCAGCGTGGCCTGGCGCTGCGCCACACCGGCCTGGGCCGAGCGCAGCTGCGCCTGCGCCACACCCACCTGGGCCTGCGCCGCCTGCAGCGCATGGGTGCTGGTGTTGACCAGGGCACGCGCCTTGTCGGCCTCGCTGGGGGAAATGAACTGGCGCTCGGCCAGGCCCTGCTTGCGCTCGGCGTCGCGCCGGGCTTCGTCCAGGTCCACCTGGGCGCGCAGCACCTGGGTCTGGGCCGAGGCCAGCGCCGCCTGCGCCGTGCCCACGGCGGCCTGGGCGGCGTCCACATCGGCCTGGGCCGAGCGCACGCGGTATTCAAAGGTCTCGGGGTCGATCTGCGCCAGCAACTGCCCGGCCTTGACCTCGGAGTTGAAGTCCACCAGCACGTCGCGGATCTGGCCGCTCACCTGCGAGCCCACCGTCACCAGCGCCACCGGATTGACCGTGCCGCTGGCGGCCACCACGGCCTCGATGCGGCCCTGCTCGACCGCCGCCGTGCGGTACGCCGCCCCCTCGCCACCCGAGCCACGCCACCACCACGCCGCGGCCACCACGGCCAGCAGCCCCAGCGCCACCGCGCCACCCCACCACACACGTTTTTGCACCATGGGACCGATTGTAGAAAGCCGCCCTGGGCACCATGTGTCAGCCCGGTAAAGGCACGGTTGGCGGCCCTGCCATGGCGTTTCACACCCCCACGGTAGCATTTGGTCGCAAAGCCTTGGCCGCAGCGCAGCTTCGCCGCCACCATGGCAGCCATGCATTCCATCCTCCACACCCCCAGGGCCAAGCGCCCCTTCCCCCTGTTTCCACACCCGCGCATACCAAGCCTGCGCCATCGCCTGGCGCTGGGAATGCTGCTGAGCAGTTGCCTCGCCGCGGGCGCCCAAACCGCTGCCATCGTGCAACTGCAGTACGCGCCACCCCAGGCCAACGGCGGAGCCTTTGGCGCCATCTTGGCCACCGCCCCGGCCTATTCCGGCAGCGACGAAAAAACCCAGCTCGCCCTGCCCCTGCTCAGCTACCAGTGGGCCAATGGCTGGTTTGCGGGCGTGGACAACGGCCTGGGCTACAACTTCTCGCAGCGCCCCGACCTGCACTACGGCCTGCGCCTGGGCATCGAGCCCGGACGCCGCGAAAGCAGCGCATCGACCCTGCGCGGCATGGGCGACCTGCCAGCCTATGCCGAAGCTGGCGCCTTCGCCACCCGCTACTGGGGCGAGCACTGGGTGCTGGGTGCAGGCCTGCGCCACGGCTCGGGACCGCAGCGCGAGGGCACCGTGCTCGACCTGGCCTTGCAGTACCAGGCGCCCATCACCGCGCAGTGGAGCTGGTCGGCCCAGGTCCAGACCAGTTGGGCCAACGCTGCGCATCTGCAAAGCCATTTTGGTGTTGATCCCCAGCAGTCTGCGCGCAGCGGCTACCGCACCCATGCGCCGCAGGCCGGTCTGCGCGATGTCCAGGGGGGCGCGAGCCTGCACTACGCCTGGCAACCCCGCACCCGGCTCGTACTCAGCGCGCTGGCCACACAGCTCCAGGGCGATGCCGCCCACAGCCCACTGGTGCGCGAGCGCCAGGCGCACAGCGCCAGCATGGTGCTTCTGCACGGGTTTTGAACGCCGCACGCTGGCCCCGCACCGTCGTCGCCCAGGCATACTTGCGCGCCATGCCCTTCTTCTCCAAGCATGGCGCCTTCCACGGTCTGCGCCTGACCCTCCTGGTCAACACCGCCATCGCCGTCGGCATCACGCTGTTCGATGGCGAAGGTTTCTGGACCAATATGCTGTACTCACACTGCATTGGTTTCAGCATCAGCGCGGCCATCAACACCGGCGTGCGCCACTTCATCCGAGACAAGGAACGCCAGTTGGCGCGACTGGTTTTCATCGTTCCCACCGGGGTAGTGCTGGGTTTTGTCACAGGGGTGGTGCTGGCGCAGACCTTGATGGGTGCACCCGTGTGGGTGCCATGGCTGGGCGCTTCCAACAAGGTCCTGGGCCTGCTGTTTCTGAGCCTGGTGGCGGGCGTGGTGATGTCGCACACCTTTGTCAGCCGCGAACAACTGGCCGCCGAGCGCGAGCGCGCCGCCCAGGCGCAGGCCCAGGTCCAGGCGGCGCTGCACCAGTCCGCCCAGGCGCAGCTGCAGCTGCTGCAAAGCCAATTGGAGCCGCACATGCTGTTCAACACCCTGGCCAACCTGCGCGTGCTCATGGGGCTGGACGTGGCGCGCGCCCAGACCATGCTGGACCACCTGGTGGCCTTCCTGCGCGCCACGCTGGACGCATCACGCGCCACCGAGCACGCCCTGGCGCAGGAGTTCGCCCGGCTGCGCGACTACCTGGAGCTGATGCAGGTACGCATGGGCCCGCGCCTGCGCTACCAGCTCAACCTGCCGCCCGAGCTGGCGCAGCAGGGCGTGCCCCCGCTGCTGCTGCAGTCGCTGGTGGAAAACAGCATCCAGCACGGCCTGGAGCCCCAGGTGGCCGGCGGCACCGTGCGGGTGAGCGCCAGCGCCCAAGGGGAGCGCCTGCGCCTGGTGGTGCAGGACGACGGGGTGGGCAGCCCCACCGACCTGAACCAGGCCGACGCGGGCGCCACCCGCTTTGGCGTGGCCCAGGTGCGCGAACGCCTGCAGACCCGCTACGGCGCCCAGGGCACTCTCTTTTTTGAAGCACCAGAACAAGGTGGCACGCGGGCTACCATCGAATTTCCTTGCACGAAATGAACACTCCCGAGCCCTGCAGCGCCCTCATCGCCGAAGACGAACCCCTGCTGGCCGCCGCCTTGCAGGCCGAGCTGGCGCGCCAGTGGCCCGAACTGCGCATCGCCGCCGTGGTGGGCGATGGCGCCAGCGCCGTCGCCCAGGCCCTGGCCCTGCAGCCCCAGGTGCTGTTCTTTGACATCCGCATGCCTGGGATGAGCGGCCTGGAGGCTGCCGCCGAGCTGGCCGACCAGTGGGACCCCCGCACCCAGCCCTTTCCGCAACTGGTGTTCATCACCGCCTACGACCAGTACGCCGTGGCCGCCTTCGAAGCCCAGGCGGTGGACTACCTGCTCAAGCCGGTACAAAGCGAACGCCTGCAAAAAACAGTGCAAAAACTGCGCTCGGCCCTCGTGCCCACTGCCCAGGGTGCTACGAATTTTGAAGCAACGCTGGCGCAGTTGCGCGCCCTCATCGCCCCCGGCGCCCCCGCCACCCCGCGCGCCCAGGTGCTGCAGGCCTGCGTGGGCAACAGCATCCACATGGTGCCGGTGAGCGAGGTGGTGTACTTCGAAGCAGCCGACAAATACGTGCGCATGCTCACCGCCACGGCCGAATACCTGCTGCGCACCCCGCTCAAGGAACTGCAGGCCCAGCTCGACCCCGAGGAGTTCTGGCAGATCCACCGCGGCACCCTGGTGCGCGCCGCCAGCATCACCCGCGCCACCCGCGACGAGGCCGGCAAGTGGCGCGTGCACCTGCGCGAGCGCAGTGAGCACTTGAGCGTCAGCCGCATCTGGGCGCACCGCTTCAAGCCTTTGTAGGCAGCCTGCCGCCGCCATCACGGCGCACGCTCCGGCCCATCCTCCTGCCGGCCAGCGACCGTGCAGGACCCTGCTGGTCCGAGCTAGCCCGTGCTGGCCCGTGCCTTGGCAGCGCCTGGGCAGCGGCCTATCATGCGCCACAGGCGGGCCACCGTCCGCCGCCCTTGGCAAAGGAGTCCATCATGCGCACACGTTCCTGGTGTCTGGGCCTGTTGCTGGCAGGGCTTGTCGGATTCGCCCAGGCCCAGCGCATCTCCGTAGTGACCGAGGAGTACCCGCCCTACAACCACATGGACGCCCACCAGCAGATCGTGGGCCTGTCCACCGAGGTGGTGAAAGAAGCCCTCAAGCGCGCCAAGATCGACTACGACATCGGTCTGTACCCCTGGGCGCGGGCCTACCACATGGCGCAGGAACAGCCCAACGTGCTGATCTACTCCATTGGCCGCAACGCCCAGCGCGAAAAGCTGTTCCAGTGGGTCGACATCATCGCGCCCTACAACGTCTATATGTACCGGCTCAAGACCCGCCCCGAGGTGCAGGCCCAAAGCCTGGAGCAGCTCAAGCGCTGGCGCATTGGCGCCGTGCGCGATGACGTGCGCGCCCAGTACCTGGAAAAACACGGCATCCCCATGGACCTGGTGGTAGAAGACAGCGCCAACGCCAAGAAGCTCGCCAGCGGCCGCATCGACATGTTCCCCATCGACGAAATCGCCCAGGTGGCCCTGTACAAACGCGAAGGGCTGGACCCCGCCAGCGTGGAAAAGGTCATGCCCCTGGCCGAACTCTCCGCCGGGCTGTACATGGCCTTCAGCCTGCAAACCGACCCCGCCCTGGTAGAACGCTGCCGCGCCGTGCTGCGCGAAATGCGCCGCGACGGCACGCTCGAGAAGATCAAGGCGCGCTACCTGAACTGATGAGCCCATCCCCCAGCACACCCCGTACCGCCGCCGCACACCGACCCACCGCATCCGCCACTGGCCCGTCACCCCCGATGGAGCACAAGCGCAAAGGAGCAGATCATGCACGTACGAACATGGTTTATGGGACTCTTGCTGACCTTGTTCCCACTCCTGGCCACGGCCCAGCGGGTCATCGTGGCCACCGAAGAAGACCCGCCATACAACTACCTTGATCCTGGCAGCCAACAGATCGTGGGCCTGTCCACCGAGGTGGTCAAAGAGGCCCTCAAACGCGCCAAGGTCGACTACCAGCTCGGCCTGTACGCCTGGGCACGGGCCTACCACATGGCGCAAGAACAGCCCAATGTGCTGATCTTCTCCATCGCGCGCACGGCGCCGCGCGAAAAATTGTTCCAGTGGGTGGACATCATCGTCCCCTACAACGTCTACATGTACCGCCTCAAATCGCGCCCTGAAGTGCAGGCCCAAAGCCTGGAGCAGCTCAAGGGCTACCGCATAGGCGCCGTGCGCGACGATGTGCGCGCGCAATACCTGGAGAAAAACGGCGTCCCCCTGGACCTGGTGGTGGAGAACGGATCCAACGTAAAAAAGCTCGCCAGCGGTCGCATCGACATGTTCCCCATCGATGAAATCGCTCAGGTGTCGCTCTACAAACGCGAAGGGCTGGACCCCGCCAGCGTGGAAAAGGTCATGCCCCTGCCCGAACTCTCCGTCGGCCTGTACATGGCCTTTAGCCTGCAAACCGACCCCGCCCTGGTGGAACGCTGCCGCGCCGCCATGCGCGAAATGCGCCGCGACGGCACGCTCGACAAGATCAAGGCGCGCTACCTGTAGCTCAGGCCACTGCCAGGGCGGCTGGCTGCGTGCACGCCACGCTCCTGCACCACCCCTTGGACCAGGGCGCGGGCGCGCAAGCCGTCCAGCTCCCGCTCCACCGCAGCCCCCAGCAAGGCCTGCAGTGCAGCCACCGTGCGCCTGCCATCCACCAGCACCAATATCTGGCGCTCGCGCACGCTCAGCAGCGGGCTGCGCGTGCGCAGGGCCTCGCGGGCCAATTCCGACTTTTCCAACAACATGCCTGTCCCCCGAAAACCGTGGTTGCCGACTCTTTGGCGCCACAGTGTGCCTACCCCATGTGTCAGGCATATGGCAAGGCATGGGCCTGCAAATACCCTCTGGAACACAGACATTAAAAGTTAACGATAATAGTAATCGTTTTCAATGCAACTATCTTGAGGCTTTCCATGCTAAGAACCGTGAAACGCACCCTGGCCATCGCAAGCGCCCTCCTGGCACTGCAGGGCACGGCCCAGGCCGCGCCCCAAACCGTGCAAGACATCCTGGGCCGCCAGGTCACCGTAGACCTGCCCGCCAAGCGCGTGCTGCTGGGCTTTTATTTCGAGGACTACATGGCCATCGGTGGCGAAAAAGCCTTTGACCGCGTGGTCGGTCTCTCCCGCGAAGCGTGGGAGGGCTGGCGCCCGGCCAACTGGGCGCTGTTCAGCGCGCACCGCCCCTCGCTCAAGGAACTGCCCGACGTGGGCGAAGTCGAAGCCCAGACCTTCTCGGTGGAAAAAGTGCTGGCCCTCAAACCCGATGTCGTCGTGCTCTCCGAGTGGCAGTACAAAGGCCTGGGGCCCGACGTCAAGCGGCTCGAAAACGCCGGACTGCCCGTGGTAGTGGTCGACTACAACATGGAGATCCCCGCCAACCACCACGCCAGCACCCTGCTGCTGGGAAAAATCGCCGGTGACGAGGCTCGCGCACGCCACATTGCCGACGAGTACCGAACCGCCATCGACCAGGTGCATGCCCGCATCAGCGCTGCCAAGCTGCCCAAACCGCGTTTCTACGTCGAGTTCGGCAACAAGGGGCCCGCCGAATACAGCTTCAGCTACGGCAAAGGCATGTGGGGTCCGCTGGGCACGCTGGCTGGGGGCGAAAACATTGCCGCCCCCTTCGTCGAGTGGTACGGGCCCATGAACCCGGAAAAAGTGCTTTCCGCCCAGCCCGAAGTGGTCTTCATCTCCGGCACCGAGTCCACCAAGAACCCGGCTTCCATGCTCATGGGCCAGGGGGTGGCGCCAGAACAATCGGCACAGCGCCTGCAAGGCTTTGCCCAGCGTCCCGGCTGGAGCGCCCTGCCCGCGGTGAAGGACAAGCGCGTCTATGGGGTCTACCAGGGCGCCTCGCGTTCGGTGCTGGACTACACCATGGTGCAGTTCATGGCCAAGGCCCTGTACCCCAGTCTGTTCAAGGACATCGATCCCCAGGCCAACTACCTGAACTTCTACAAGCGCTACCTGCCGGTGCAGGCCAAGGGCAGCTTCGCGCAGGGGATGTGACCGATACACCTTCTTGCTGAGCAGCAAATGACCGGCACCACCACCGCCGCCACGGTCCCCGAACCCGGCCTGCATATCCTGGCGCGCCAACGCCAGCGCGAGGGGCGGCGTTGGCGCCTGCTGGCACTCTTTACCGGCCTGAGCCTGTGCAGCCTGACCCTGGACGTGGCCACCGGCCCGTCGCTGCTGGGGCTGCGCGAAGTGCTGGCCACCCTGCTCTCGCCTGCCTCTGCCGACGCCATGGCGCGCGCCATCGTGTTCGACATGCGCCTGCCCATCGCCCTCATGGCCCTGGTGGTCGGCGCCGCCCTGGGCCTGGGCGGGGTGCAAATGCAGACGCTGCTGGACAACCCCCTGGCCAGCCCCTACACCCTGGGGCTGGCAGCCGCGGCGGGCTTTGGCGCCGCGCTGGCCCTGGTCAGCGGCGGCCTGGGGCTGCCCCCGCTGCTGGCCATCCCCATCGGCGCCTTCGTCTGCTGCATGCTCGCCGCCAGTCTGCTCTTTGGCCTGGCGCTGATGCGCCACGTGGGCAGTCAGACCATCATCCTGGCAGGCATAGCGCTGCTGTTCCTGTTCCAGTCGCTGCTATCGCTGGTGCAGTTTCTGGCATCGCCCGAACTGAACCAGCAAATCATCTTCTGGCTCTTTGGCAGCCTCATGCGCACCACCTGGCCCATGCTCGCGATCACGGCCGCCGTCACCCTGGTGTGCGCCGTGCTGCTACACCGTGATGCCTGGCAGCTCACCTGCTTGCGCATGGGCGAGGCACGTGCACGCAGCCTGGGCGTGAACGTCACACGGCTGCGCCTGAAGACTCTGGCCCTGGTGGCCCTGATGACCGCCACCGCCATCAGCTTCGTAGGCATCATCGGCTTCATCGGCCTGGTCGCACCGCACATCGCGCGCATGCTGGTGGGCGAGGACCAGCGCTTTCTCATCCCGCAGTCCGCGCTGTGCGGCGCGCTCATGCTCTCCAGCGCCTCGGTGCTGTCCAAATCCATCGTGCCCGGGGCCCTGTTTCCCATCGGCATCGTGACCGCGCTCATTGGCGTGCCCTTCTTCATCTGGCTCATTCTGGGCAAGGGGCGCAACCGTGCTTGAGCTGCAAGACTTCACCCTGCGCGTGGGCACGCAAACCCTGGTCGAAAACCTCCACCTGCAACTCGGTGCGGGCCAGTTGCACGCCATCATCGGCCCCAACGGCACCGGCAAAACCAGCCTGCTGCGCGCCCTGTTCGGCGAACTCGCGCCCGAGCGCGGCCGGGTGCGCCACGATGGCCTGGATATGCAGCCCCTGACCCTGGGCGCATGGCGCCAGCGCATCGGCTACATGCCGCAAAACACCCAGTTGGATCTGGACCTGAGCGTGCTGGAAGTGGTGGTGCTGGGGCGCCTGCAACGCCTGTCGATGCGACTGTCCGACGAAGACCTGCAGGCCGCACTGCAAGCGCTGCGCGCCCTGGACTTGCTCGCCCTGGCCGACCGCCCGATGTACACCCTCAGCGGCGGCCAGCGCCAGATGGTGCTCTTTGCCCAGGTGCTGCTGCGCCAGCCCCGCCTGATGCTGCTGGACGAACCCGTCAGCGCGCTCGACCTCAAACACCAGATGCAGCTCATGGAACACCTGCGCGCCCAGACCAGCCAGCAAGGCTGGGTCAGCCTGGTGGTGCTGCACGACCTCAACCTCGCCGCGCAGTTCGCCGACTCCCTGATCGTGCTGGGTGAAGGCCGCCTGCAGGCCTTCGGCCCCCCCGCACAGGTGCTCGACAGCGCGCTCGTCCACCGCCTCTACCAGGTCCCGGTAGAGGTGCTGCACGACACCCACGGCACCCCCTATGTGCGCACCCTGCGCCAGTGAACCCGCCCCCGCCATGACCCCAGCCCCCTGGCACGCCCTGCAAACCCTGCTACTGTGCCTGGGCTGCGTGCTGCACGCCACAGCACCCGCCCACGCCGCCGAACACACCATCCACATGCGCAATGCGGGCACCGATGGCAGCATGGTGTTCGAGCCCGCCTACGTGCACGCCCAGGTGGGCGACACCCTGCGTTTCGAGCCCAGCAATACCGGCCACTACGTGCGCAGCCTGGCCACCCCTGCCCTGGCACCGGCCTGGAACAGCCCCCTGGACGCCCCCTTCACCGTGACGCTGGAACACCCTGGGCTGTACTACTACATGTGCCCACCCCACCTGATGATGGGCATGGTCGGCCTGGTGCAGGTGGGCGACGCCGTCAACCACGAAAACGCACTGCAGGCCATGCAGTCGAGCAAGGCCCGCATGTACAGCAACGGCCAGCGCGTGGACGCCCTGGCGCAGCAGGTACGCCCACCGCTGCCCCTGCGCTGACCATGGCCATGGCATCCGACTGGCGCGCCTTGAGCCCGGCGGCGCGGCTGCTGGTCTTGAACGGCCTGGCCTTCAACCTGGGGTTCTACATGGTCATGCCCTACCTGGCCCAGCACCTGGGTGTGACCCTGGGGCTGGCCGGGTGGGCCAGCGGGCTGGTCATGGGCTTGCGCGTATTCAGCCAGCAAGGCCTGTTCCTGGTGGGCGGCAGCATGGGCGACCGGCTCGGCTACCGCCCCACCATCGTGGGCGGCTGCCTGCTGCGGGCGATCGGGTTTGCCCTGCTGGGCGGCAGCGGCACCCTGGCACTGCTGCTGTTGGCCGCCTTTCTCACCGGCTTTGCCGCCGCTTTATTCACCCCCTGCGCACAGGCCTACCTGGCCAGCGAATGCCCCGAAGAAGCACAGCGCCAGCGCGCCTTTGCGCTGCACAACGTGGCCAGCGAGGCCGGCATGCTGCTGGGCCCGCTATTGGGCATGCTGCTGGCGCGGCACAGCTACGCCACCACCGGCGTGGCCGCAGGTGCGCTGTTTGCGCTGCTGGGCCTGCTGCAATGGCGCCTGCTGCCACCCCACACCGCACCGCTGCAGGCCACCCCAGGCCTGGCGGCGACCTGGCAGGCCCTGGCGGGCAACCGCGCCCTGGTCCGCTTTGCACTGCTGGCCAGCGCCTACCAGGTGCTGTTCCATCCGCTGTACCTGGCGTTGCCGGCGTACGTCAACGCCCATGGCCATGGTTCAGGTTTGATGGGTGCTGTGTTCACCCTGAGCGCCCTGCTGGCCGTGGTACTGCAACTGCCCTTGCAGCGCCACGCCTGCGCCCGCCTGGGGGTGGGCGCGGCCATGGGCCTGGGGCTGGCCTTGATGGGCGCCAGCTACCTGGCCCTGCCCGCCTTGCAGGCCTGGCCGGTCGTGGCCGTGCTGCTGCACGCCACACTGCTGTCGCTGGGCTCCATGCTGTGCTTTGCACTGTTCGCAGCCCAGATTCCGCGTTACGCCCCGCCTACTTTGCTGGCCAGCGGCTACGGTTTCCATGCCAGTGTAGGGGGCATGGCCGCACTGGGGGGCAATGCGCTCACCGGCCTGGCACTCGGTGGGGCGGGTTCTCACCCTCCCGCCACGCTGTGGTATGCCCTGGCTGCCACCGGGCTGCTGGCGGGCTGGGCACTGTGGCGTGAGCAGCGCCCCGCTCAAAACGCCCAGGCTGCCACCACGTAGGCGCTGCGCGCGCTGGGGGTCTGCGCCAGCACCGCGTCCTGCGGCCCGGCGCTGCTGCGCACGCCCGCCTCCAGCCGCACGCGGTCGCCCTGCCACTGCAGCGAGGCGGTGGCCACGCTGCCCCGGTCCGCCGGGGTGTAGAGCCACTCCAGCGCAGCGCTCCAGGCGCCCTCCTGCCAGCTCTGGCGCAGCAGCACGCTGTGGCGGCGCAGGTTGGCGCGCGCGCCCAAGGCATCGAGCTGCCAGGCCAGGTTGCCGGCCACCGCGCTGGCCGGGGCGCCCAGTGCCGCCAGGCGCTGCAGCTCCGCGTTGCGCGCGTTCCAGGCGTCCCACTGCGCATCGGACAGCGCCGTGCCGTCCCACCAGGCCTCCAGCAGCGTGCTCCAGGCGCCATAGGTCCAGGTGCCGCCCACCAGGGCCTGGGTGGCGCTGCCGGTGCTGGCATCACGCCAGGGGTTGGCGGCCGCAATGCCGCTGGTGCCAGGCGCCAGCTCGCGCGTGTCGGCGTCTTGCAGCCAGCGCAGGCTGGTGTGCAGCTCCAGCGCGTCGTCGGCCACCCAGGCCAGGGCGGTGCCCGCGCTGGCGCCGGTGCGCGCGCCCTGGCGCGCAAAAGCGTGCAGGTCCAGCACACCCTGCTGCCAGTAGGCCCGCGCCACCACGGCGGGTTCCTGCGCGAGCCGGTCCTGCGGCGATGCGCCGGGGTTGACGGCGGCCAGCGCCCAGGCGCTGCCCTCACCAAAATGCTGCAGCATCAGCACGCCGCGCCCGGTGGCGGGCGTGCTCACCAGGGTGCGGCGGTCTTCCTGCTGCACCAGGTCGTTGGGGCGCCAGCCCTGGCCCACGTCCCAGCCCACCACGCGCCGCCCGGCACTCCACTCCCAGGCCCCATCGCTGTGCGCCCAGTACAGGGCGCGGGTGCCCGATTGCAGGTCCGTGGCATCGTCGCCCTGCTGCAGCGTCCAGGCTGCGTTCCAGCCCGCGGCCTGCCCCTCCAGCAAGGCCTGCGCGCTGCTGCCGGCAAAAGGCGCCGCCACCGTGCCCGGGCGCAGCGCGTTGGCCTGCGCCGCCGGGCCCAGGCTGTTGGCCTGGGCGGGGGTGGCCAGCCAGCGCAGTTGGCCGCTCCACTGCGGCGCCTGGGCCTGGGCCTGGGCGGGGCTCAAGGCTGCCGTCAGGGCTGCGGCCCATGCACACCCGGTGAGCAATGCAAAAAACCGCGCACGCATGTTCACTCCAGGTTCGGGTTCGTGGCCAGAAACATGGGGTTGAACCATGCGGCGGGCGCGGTGCGCTCCTTGCGCGCCAGGTAGCGCACGCGGGTCTCCTTGTGGTTGCTCAACTGGTCTTGCAGCACCATCTCGGTCACGGTGCTGGGGGCGGCGGGCTTGTCCAGCACAAAGCGCGCCTGCTTGGCCAGCTTGTCCGACTGCACGTACAAATCCGCCCGCAAGGGCTCATGGCGCATGCCCAGCCACAGCTCGATGCGCTGGTAGGTCACGCCCTTGCGCGTGGCAGCAAGCGACAAATGCCAGCAGGGTTGCTCCGGCGCCCCTGGTGCCGCCCCCTGGCAGCGCTCCTGGCCCGCCAGGGTGGCGCTGTAGTCGTCGCTCCAGCGCAGCGTGGCCACATCGCCGGTAGAGGCGTCGCCCAGCAGCTTTTGCATCGGCGTGATGCGCATGGGGCGCTGGCTGGCGGGCATGAGCAGCCAGAAATCGTCGCCCAGCATCAGCACCTTCTGGCCTTTTTCGGCCGGGCTTTGCATCAGCACCAGCGACTGGCGGTTGCCCTGGGCAATGACGGTGTAGCGGCGCTCCTTGTCGAGCGTGCCATCGGTCTTGTACACCGCCACCAGCGTGTCCACCTGCACCGATTCGGCAGGCATGCGGTAGCGGTCGGCGCCTTGCAGCGCGGCGCGTACGTCCAGGCTTTGCGCCGGGGCGCCGGCCGCAGCGGCCAGGGCCAGCGCGGCCACCCAGGAAGAAAGGGGGAGGTTCATCGTCGTACTCCGGGTGTGTAAAAGCGTGTTCAGGGGCGGCATCAGGTGTGGGCCAGGGCATCGACCACCGGCATGTGCACGGTCTTGCGCGCCACCCAGCTCGACGCCAGCATGGTCAGCAGCACCACCGCCGCCACCGTGGCCAGGGTCAACGTGGCATCCAGGCTGATGGACAGCGGGTAGCCCACGCTGCGCCCGGGCGGCGGCGGCATCTGTACCGGAAACAGCAGCAGCAGCAGCGCCACCGCTACCGACAGCAGCGCCCCCACCAGCGCGCCCAGCCCGCCCAGCACCATGCCTTCCAGCGCCAGGGTGCGCACCAGTTGCCCGGGCAGGGTGCCCAGGGCGCGCAGGGTGCCGATCTCGCGGGTGCGCTCGATCACCGACATGGCCATGGCATTGGTCACCACAAACACCACGATCACGCCGATGATGAGCCCGAGCGCACCAAAAATGCGGTTGTAGAGGTCGCGCACACCCCGGTAGAAAAAGGCCTGCTCCTCCCAGGTCTGCACCCGCAGGGCCGGGTACTGCTGCGCCAACTGCTGCTGCAGGGCTTCGGTGTGCTCCATGCGGTTCAGGAACACACCCATGGCGGACACCCGCGTGCTGTGCAGCAGGCCCTGGGCACTGGCCAGGTCGGTGTAGACCAGGCGCTTGTCCACATCGGGCACGCCGGTGCTGAAGACCCCGGCCACCACCACGTCCATGGCGTTGAGCGCGCCTTCGGTGGTGCTGGCCAGCAGGGTCAGCGAACTGCCCGGCACGGCCTTGAGGCTGCGTGCCAGCCCCTCGCCCAGCATCACCTGCGCCACGCCAGAGCCGCTGGAGAGCACCTGCCCCTGCTGCATGTTCAGAAACGGCCCCTTGACGCTGAATTCGGCGTCCGGCTCAATGCCCTGCGCCAGCATCACCACCGACTTGTCGCCATTGCTGATGAGGCCGCTGAACTCCACCTTGGGCAGCACCGCGCGCACCTGCGGCAGCGCCAGCAGGGCCTGGCGCAGCGCCAGCGCGTCGTCCAGCCCGTGCTGCAGCGGTGTGTCTTCGTCCTGGGTGAACTGCGCCGGGGTGCCCACGATCAGGTGCCCCGTGGTGCGCGCCGCCGCCTGCGCCAGCGACTCGTAGGTGAACAGGGCAAAGCCCCCGGCCAGCAGGATGGCCGCCGTACCCAGCGCCGCAATGCTGCCCGTCACCAGCGAGCGGCGGCGGTTGCGCAGCGCGTTGAACCAGGCGAATTTGAGCCACACGAAGTTCATACCATTCTCCCGTCTTGCAAAACCAGCACCCGGTCGCAGCGCTCGGTCAGGCGGCTGTCGTGGGTGGCAAACACAAAAGCCGCGCCCTGGGCGTGGGCGCAGTCGCGCATCAAATCGAGCACCTGGGCCGCAGTGGCGGAGTCCAGGCTGGCGGTGGGTTCGTCGGCAATCACCAATTGCGGGCGCTTGACCAGCGCGCGGGCAATGGCCACGCGCTGGCGCTGCCCGCCCGAGAGCGCGTCCGGGCGGTGCTGGGCGTGTTCCCACAGGCCCACCGCCTCCAGTTGGGCGCGCACGCGGCTGCGGCGCTGGGCCGCGTCCACCCCGGCCAGAAACAGCGGGTACTCCACGTTTTCTGCCACCGTCATCACCGGCACCAGGTTGAAGCTCTGGAACACAAAGCCCAGCGCGTCGCGGCGCAGCAGGGTGCGCGCGGTCTCGTCCAGGCCCTGGGTGGGGCGGCCCTGCAGCACCACGGTGCCGCTGTCGGGGGTGTCGATCAGCCCGCACAGGTTCAGCAGCGTGCTCTTGCCGCTGCCCGAGGGGCCGGTCAGCGCCAGCAGCTCCCCGGCATGCAGGCTCAGGTCTACCCCGCGCAGGGCCTGGACCACGTGCGCGCCCAGGCGGTAGGTCTTGTGCGCCGCCTGCAGTTGCATGACGGGCTGCGCGGTCTGCGCACGCGGGGCGGCCGCAGCCGCCATAGCATCGGTTTGGAACATGGCCATGCCCCTTCAGCCCTGCAGCGCCGCGCGCTGGGCCTTGGCAGCCTCGGCCTGCGGCGCTTGCTGCTGCACCACCAGGTCCAGGTAGCGGCGCGCGTCATCGATGCGCTTCTCCTCAGCGGCCCAGCGGGCGGCGCGCATCCACACCGCACCACGGAACTCCAGCGGCGCGCTCGCGAACCCCGGATGCTGCAGCACCTCGCCCAGCAGCTTGGCGCCCCGGGCCTGGCGGTTCATGAAGCCCGGCGCCGCCAGGAAGGTGTTGGCCGCCACAAAGCGGGTTTCCAGGCTGCCCGGCACGCCGCGCTGCTGCGGCGCGTCATGGGCTGGCGCCAGGCTGGCCAGGGCCTTGTCGAGCATGGACAGACCGTCTTCGGCGTAGGCCAGCTTCTTCCAGGGCAGCCAGGTGGCGGTGGCGCGCATCGCGGTGCTGGCCCCGGCATAGGCCTGCAGCACCGGGTTGGCGGGCTCGGCCTGGGCCAAGGCCACGAACTGGGCGCTGGCGCGCTCGATGGCCTCGGACTGCCCGCCTTGCGCCTGCACGAAGCTGCCCATGGCGGCATCGAATGCGGCATCGGGCGCAGCCATGGCGGGCATCCACAGCGCCCCGAGCAGAACCAGGGCGGCGCAGCGGCGGGCAACAGAGAAACGGTGGTGGGTAGAAAGCGGCATGGCATGGACTCCATAGGTGGTCAAAGAAGTGCCCGCAGCGTAAAAACCGCGCCCGCCCCCCGCCAGCGCCCTGCGACGGAATGCACCCATGGTGGTGCGAAACGCAGCACCCACGGCGCCAACGGTAGCCACGACGGCGCCATGTGCATGCGCCAGCGGGTATGCTTGCCCGGCTCTCAGGGTAAATCCCCTTGAGCCGCAGGTTCCCCGCTGGTTACAGTGGGGTTTTGTGCCCATATATACAAGTCAGACCCTTATGCACTCACCCGTGAACCGCCGTCAGACCTTGGCCATGGTGGCCGCGTGCACCGTTCCTGCCACCTTGCTGCAAGGCTGCAACAGCCCGCCCTCCACCATCAAGATCGGCGTCGCGCAGCCCCTGTCAGGCAACCTGGCCGCGTTGGGCCAGGACATGCTCAACGGCGTGACCCTGGCGGTGGAAGAGCTCAACCGCGACAAATTCAACATCAAGGGCAAGATCGTGCAGTTCGAGGTGGTGGCGGTGGACGACCGCGCCAACGCGCAAACCGGCGTGGAGGTGGCCAAGCAATTGGTGGACGCAGGGGTGGTGGCCGTGGTGGGCCACCTCAATTCCGGCGTGAGCATCGCCGCCGCCCCCGTCTACGCCGAACAGCACATTGCCCAGTTGGCCATCTCCACCAACCCCAAATACACCGAGCTGGGCCTGGACACCACCTTCCGGCTGGTGGCCAACGACACCCTGCAGGCCAAGGCCATCGGCAGCTATTCGGCCTCGCAGTTCCCGGCCACGCGCTATGCCACGCAAGACGACGGCACCCCCTACGGCAAGGACCTGGCCGCAGGCGCCGGCGCCCAGCTCAAGGCTGCAGGCAAAGAGGTGGTGCTGCACGGCGCCTTTGACGACAAGACCACCCAGTTCGACGAGTTCGCGCAAAAGCTCAAGGACGCCAACGTCGAGGTGCTGGTCTCCACCGTGAGCGACTTCCAGTTGGTGGCCGTGATCGAGGCGCTGAAGAAGATTGGCCACACCAAGATCACCGTGGTGGGCGCCGACACCGTCAAGACGCCCGACATGCTCAAGGGCTCCGGCGGCATCACCGGCCTGTACGTCACCTCCCCCATCCTGGAGCCGCGCGAGTTCCCGGCCGGTGCCGCCTTCCTGGAGAAATACCGCGCCAAGTTCAAGGTCAACCCCGCCTACGGGGGCCACTATACCTACGATGCCATGTACGTGCTGGCCGCCGCCATCAAGCGCTCGGAGACCGCCAAGCCCGAGGCCATCGTGCAGGCGCTGCGCAAGATCGATGGTTACGCGCCCGTAACCGGATCGATGAAATGGAACGAAAAAGGCGAGCAGCGCTACGGCGTGATCGGCGTCTACAGCGTGCGCGCCGGGGAGTGGGAGTCGCGCGTGCGCTCCGACTCCTGGTAATTCAGCGGCATCATTAACTTTTCTTATGTTTTTTGGTTGACCCGGTTTCATTGGTAACTACCCTAAGCCGTAACCATTGTGGAATCGGGTATCGTTTTGGTCTGAGCGTATATCTCACATGCTCATTTTTTTTGGAGTGTCTCTATGCAATTGAAGTTGAAAGTTACCGCAGCAGCTGCCCTGGTCCTGACCGCAGGCTTCGCCATGGCACAAGAGGTGAAGGTCGTCAAAATCGGCCACGTCGCCCCCATGTCTGGCCCCCAGTCGCACTACGGTAAGGACAACACCAACGGTGCTGCCATGGCCATTGAAGAACTCAATGCAGCCGGCGTGGTCATCGGCGGCAAGAAGATCAAGTTCGAGCTGATGGCCGAAGACGACGCCGCCGACCCCAAGCAGGGCGCCGCAGTTGCACAGAAGCTGTGTGACGCCAAGGTTTCCGCCGTGGTCGGCCACCTCAACTCCGGCACCACCATCCCGGCCTCCAAGATCTACAACGATTGCGGCATCTCCCACGTCACTGGCGCGGCCACCAACCCCAACCTGACCAAGCCCGGCTACAAGACCACCTTCCGCATCATCGCCAACGACAACGCCCTGGGCGCTGGCCTGGCTTCCTACGCTGCAGACACCCTCAAGCTGAAGAAGGTTGCCGTGATCGACGACCGTACCGCGTACGGCCAGGGCGTGGCAGAAGTGTTCAAGAAGATCGCCAAGGAAAAGGGCATGGAAGTGGTGGACTCCCAGTTCACCAACGACAAGGCCACCGACTTCATGGCCATCCTGACCTCCATCAAGTCCAAGAACCCCGACGCCATCTTCTTTGGCGGCATGGACCCCCAAGCCGGCCCCATGCTGCGCCAGCTTGACCAACTGGGCATGAGCAACGTCAAGTACTTCGGCGGCGACGGCATCTGCACCCAAGAGCTGGCCAAGCTCGCCGGTGGCGCCAAATCCCTGAACAACGTGGTGTGCGCTGAAGGCGGCGCCTCGCTGGGCAAGATGCCCGGCGGTGACGCATGGAAGAAGAAGTACGACGCCAAGTTCCCCGGCCAGTTCCAGGTGTACAGCCCCTACACCTATGACGCGACCTACCTGATCGTCGACGCCATGAAGCGCGCCAACTCGACCGAACCCGCTGCCGTCACCGCTGAGTTGGCCAAGTCCAGCTTCAAGGGCGTGACCAGCACCATCGCCTTCGAGTCCAACGGCGAACTCAAGGGCCCGGCCATGACCCTGTCCGTCTTCAAGGACGGCAAGAAGACCCCGTTGTAATCCCTCTTGCGAGGGAGTGCCTTACCACGGCCGGCATCTGGCCGTGGCATGGCACCCGGGTCTATCCACCAGAAAGCGCCTTCGGGCGCTTTTTTCATGTTTGCCATGCGTTTTTCCACCCTTGTCCCTGTGCTATGGCTGGGCCTGTGCACCCCCTGGGCAGTTGCCTGGGCACAGCCGCTTGCCAGCAGCCCGCAGCGGCCTGCATTCATGCCCAGCACCCTGGCGCCCTTGCACGCGCAAGGCAGCGCACTGTGCCTGGGCGACGCCGACCCCAACACCGATGCCCGCTTTGGGCTGGACTACCACGCCCGCGCGCAGGAGATGACGCAGGGGCAGGAGCGTTTCTGGCGCATACCCGCCACACCGCTGCGTTACAGCAGCGGGGCCGAGGGCGCGACCGCCCGCTTGCACCTGTACGCCAGCGGCGGGCGCCAGGAGCACAGCTGGCAAGACGGCAAGGGCTACCTGGGCAACCCGCGTGACGTGAAAAACCAGGAGTTCACCGTGGTGGCGCGCGTGGGCGCCGTGGTAGCCCCCCGCAGCGCGCAACTGACCCTGAAAATCCGCGGCGGGCAACACAGCGCCAAGGCGCCGCAGCGCGCCTCCAGCACCATGATGTCCTTCGGCATGGCGCCCCTGCCGGGTGCGCTGCGCTTTGGCAAGGAGCTCACCCACCCGCTGTATGACTACGTGGTGCTGCCGACACACCTGCCGCTGTCGCTGGAGCCGGGGCGCTGGTATGGCCTGAAGCTGCAGAGCTTTCAGCGCCCAGCCCACACCGACCGGGTTGACAACCGCCTGTACCTGCTGCGTGAACCCTGGGCCGCCCAGGCCGGGCCCTGGGAGCTGCTGGGGGAATACACCGACGTGGCCGGGCAGCCCACCGGCCGCTACTACCAGACCCTGGCCGACTGGGGCGGCTGGCAAACCACCTTGCGCATGGATGGCTTCGAGCATCTCGATGTGGCCTATGCCTGCGTGCAGGAAATCAGCCCCCCCCACTCCCGATAAACCCCTGCCGTTTGCAGACTTGCGGCATGCGTGCCACAATTTTGGGCACTGCACACCAGTGCCTGTAGGCCGCAGCACCATGCCATGGTGCCGCACCGCCCGCAGGCCCAAAAAAGCCAAACGGGAGTCAGGGCATGCAGAACGCCAACTTTGCGCAGGGCCAGGCACAGGCCAACCCGGATTTTCTGGATGCCCTGGTGCGCGCCAGCGACAGCTATTCCATCGTGGCCTCGCGCGACATCGTGGACGTGCGCGGCCTCAAGCTCTGGGCCAAGGGCCAGCCGGTGTCGGCCGCTTTGCAGCAGCGCCTGTTGGAGCGCAAGCTCATGCACCCGATCGAATCCTGCCTGATGGCCGAGGACGGCGTCACGCAGGTGCACCTGGTGGAGCAGATGGACGCCTTCTTCCACAGCCCCCACCCCCTGGCGCAGGCGCTGCGCCCCTGGGCCGCGCCCGTGGCCCAGCAGCTGCGCCAGATCCCGCTGCACTCCGTGGCGCAGCTGCTGCTCACCACCATGCACGCCACACGCCCCCAGGCCCTGGCCCACGCCGTGACCTGCATGGCCCTGGGCGGCTGCCTGGCACAGGCCCAGTCCGGCCCCATGGATGTGCGTCTGGCCTTGCTGGGCGGGCTGCTGCACGATGTGGGCGAGACCTATATCCAGCCCCGCTACCTGGACCACGACGGCACACTGGACCTGGTGGGCCACAAACACATGATGGTGCACCCCCGGGTGGCCCAGCTCATGCTGGCGGGCACCACCGACTACCCCACCACCCTGAGCCGCGCCATTGGCGAACACCACGAACGCCACAACGGCGCAGGCTACCCCTCGCGCCTGGGCGGTGAGCAGATTTCGCCCCTGGGCGCGCTGCTGGCGGTGGTGGAGACCACGGCAGGCATCACCCGCCATGCCGATGCGCCCCTGGCACGCGCCAGCTTTGCCCTGCGCGTGGTGCCGGGCGAGTTTGCCCACCGCTATGCCAGCGTGGTCTTCAACCTGGCGCGCCAGGCGCAGGAAACCCCGCCCCCCAGCACCACGCAGCCCGACGGCGCATCCCCCGCGCTGGCCCTAGCGCAGATCAACGCCGGGCTGCAGCAGGCGCAAACCCAGGTGGATGGGCTGCTGGGCCAGGGCCTGGACGAAGCCTGCCGCGCCCTGGTGCTGCTGGCCCAGGAGCGCCTGGCCCGCCTGCGCGTGGCCTGGAACGCCCTGGGCCTGTGGGGCCTGCGCGAAGACCAGCTCAACGAACACGACCGCTTCGAGATGGAGCTGGCGCGCTACGAACTGCAGCTGCGCCTGCACGCCCTGCAACGCGAATGCCTGCTGCTGGCACAGCCGCTGGGCCCCAGCCAGCAAGACACGCTCAACCCCCTGTGGCGTGGGCTGCTCACCGCGGCCTGAGGCGCAGCGCGGCGCGCAGCCCAACACGCCGCCCGCCTCTGTGCGCACACCACCACCGGCAAGCGCCAAACGTGCGGGCGCGCTGGCCTAGAATCAGCTTATGAATGCCCCGACTTCTTCCGCTGAAAACCACAAAGTCAGCAACTTCCTGCGCCAAATCATCGAAAAAGACCTCGAACTTGGCACCTACGCCCAGCGCCGCTGGGCCGGCACCCCCGGCGACGCCGCCCACCACGCACAGGGCGAGCCCGACCCCGCCAAGATCCGCACCCGCTTCCCGCCCGAGCCCAACGGCTACCTGCACGTGGGCCACGCCAAGAGCATCTGCCTGAACTTTGGCTTGGCGCGCGACTATGGCGGCGTGTGCCACCTGCGCTTTGACGACACCAACCCCGAAAAAGAAGACACCGAGTACGTCAACAGCATCATCGACGCCGTGCGCTGGCTCGGCTTCGACTGGGCACAGATCGGGCAAGAGCAAGGCAGCGCCGCGCCCTACCAGGCCAGCGACTACTTCGGCTTCATGTACCGGGCGGCGGAATACCTGATTGAAGCCGGCCACGCCTACGTGGACGAGCAAACTTCTGAGGAAATGCGCGCCAACCGCGGCGACTTTGGCAAGCCCGGCGTAAACAGCCCCTATCGCAGCCGCACCCCGGTGGAAAACCTGGCACGTTTCCGTGAGATGCGCGATGGCAAACACGCCGACGGCGCCATGGTGCTGCGCGCCAAGATCGACATGGCCTCGCCCAACATCAACATGCGCGACCCGGCCATCTACCGCATCAAGCATGCGGAACACCACAACACCGGCAACCAGTGGTGCGTGTACCCCATGTACACCTTTGCCCACCCCATTGAAGACGCGTTGGAGCAGATCACCCACAGCATTTGCACGCTCGAATTTGAAGACCAGCGCCCGTTTTACGACTGGCTGCTCGACCGCCTGTGTGAAGGCGGCCTGCTGGACCAGCCTCACCCGCGCCAGTACGAATTTGCGCGCCTGAACCTTACCTATGTGATCACCAGCAAGCGCAAGCTCATGCAACTGGTGAACGAAAAGAAGGTAAGCGGCTGGGACGACCCGCGCATGCCCACCATCGTGGGCCTGCGCCGCCGTGGCTACACGCCCGAGGCCATCCAGATGTTTGCCGAACGCATCGGCGTGACCAAGGCCGACAGCTGGATCGACTACAGCACCCTGGAAGGCTGCCTGCGCGAAGACCTGGAAAACAAGGCCCACCGCGGCATGGCCGTGCTGGACCCCGTGAAACTGGTGCTGACCAACTGGGACGACACCCTGGGTGCCGGCCACCTGGAACCCTGCACCCTGCCCGCCCTGCCCCACGCACCGCAAGGTGCGTCCACAGGTTCTGAAGAAGGCCAACCCGAGCCCGCCGCCCGCCAGTTCGTCATTGGCAAAGAGGTGTGGATTGAGCGCGACGACTTCGCCGAAGTGCCGCCCAAGGGCTACAAGCGCCTCACCCCCGGTGCCAAGGTGCGCCTGAAGGGCGGTTTTGTTGTGGAATGCACCGGCTGCGCCAAGGACGCGCAAGGCAACGTGACCGAAGTGCACGCCACCGTGTTCCCCGACACAAAGAGCGGCACGCCCGGCAGCAGCTCCGTCAAGGCCGCAGGCGTCATCACCTGGGTGGCCGTGATGGATGCCGTGCCCGCCGAAGTGCGCCTATACGACCGCCTGTTTGTGGATGCCCAGCCCGACGCCGGTGGCAAGAACTTCTTGGACGCGCTGAACCCCAACAGCCTGAAGGTAATCACCGCCTATGTGGAACCTTCACTGGCCCAGGCCCAGCCGGATCAGAAATTCCAGTTTGAGCGCATTGGGTACTTTGTGGCGGATCGAAAGGACCATGTGGCGGGCAAGCCGGTGTTTAACTTGGCGGTGGGGTTGAAGGATTCTTGGGGGAAATAGTACGAAAGCACAGGAAATTTCTAGTTATGTCTATTAAAGAAGAAATACACGCAGCAAGACAAAAAATCGTC
This sequence comes from Rhodoferax sp., assembly GCA_052390055.1. GTDB lineage: Bacteria > Pseudomonadota > Gammaproteobacteria > Burkholderiales > Burkholderiaceae_C > Allorhodoferax. Next base: position 2,431 of record JBQTHH010000019.1, on the reverse strand, counting down.
AAGGACGGTTTTGACATGTCCATCGGGGAATTAATTAGAATATATGAAAAAGGCGAATTAATTATTAATCCCGCCTACCAACGATCATTTCGATGGGACGAATCAAGAAAAACGCGCTTTATTGAATCTCTAATACTAGGAATTCCAATTCCACCAATATTCGTATTCACCGACGAAGAAGGCAGATGGGAATTGATCGATGGGCTACAACGATTATCAACCATATTTCAATTCGCCAACGTTCTGAAAAAACCAAACTCCAATGAAAAAGAAGAACGATTTTCCCCATCGGGAACAAAGCTTTTGCCATCTCTAAACGACATCGTTTGGGAGGGTGCCGACGATACCGAGACAGATTTGCCGCTTGCCGTTCGCCTAGACATTGAACGCGTTCGAATACGCGTCGAAATTCTAAAGAGGGAAAGTGACAATCGAGCAAAATTTGAGTTATTCCAGCGACTTAACACTGGCGGTGCAGGCCTTTCACCACAGGAAGCTAGAAACTGTGTCGCAACAATGCTCAACCCCGACTTGTTTCAAATACTAATCAACATGGCAGATTATCCTGCCTTCAAACAGACCATATCCATAACCGATCGAGCTATTGAAGAACAAAAACACGTAGAACTCGTATTGCGTTTTCTCTCTTTCAGATATAAAGCGTATCCGGGCGGAGTTGACGTACACGACTGGTTAAATGAAATATTAATCGACATATTTCAAGACCGTGATTTCGATATCAATGAAGAAAGAGCATATTTTGAACGAACTTTTTCTTTAGTCAACACACTGCTGGGAGCTGATGCCTTCAAACGTTTCAATGGTTCATTTGGTGGTGGATTTTCAATCGCCGCATTTGAATCCATATCCTATGGAGTATCGAGCCACCTGCAACGACTAGAGAAAGAAGAAGTTCAGCCCCTTTTGGTCCAGCGGGTGAAAGACATGTGGGCGGACGAATCATTTGTTGATTACACCAAGGCTGGAACACGCGGTTCCACTCGCCTTGGAAAGCTTCTGCCTTACGCTAAAGCTTGGTTTGATCTCTAATCGATGAAAATTCGCACTGCCAGCCATTTTGCGACGGCAATTGGTAATGAATTTGGGTGGCGCCACAAAGAGTTACTCGACTATCGATTGACTGTTCGCACATCAAACAGCATCGTCAATAGAGCACTCTTGCGTGCTGGGGTCCCGCTGGCCTACGCTCACTGGGAGGGGTTTGTCAAGTCGAGCTCCGAGTTGCTGCTGAATTACATATCAAATCAAAATATCAACAACAACGTTTTGTCAAATGAGTATTTAACTCACTCGCTCAAAACCCATATAAATCAGGCAATTATTTCAGATAAGGCCCCATCTGCAATTGAGGCGATTTCTTACATAAGAGAATCATTGGACACCAAGGCTGAAATCAGTCACAAAAATTACGTTGACACAGCATCTAATCTCAAATCAGATGTATTCGAACAAATTGCAAGGTCGCTCGGCGTAAATACAGCACCATATCATCATTTATATCCATATATCGACGAAACAATCGTCAATAATCGTAACAAAATTGCACATGGCGAATTCATAGAGATCACCAATGACCAATTTCATGCACTCATTGATCGCGTCTCAGAGCTTATTCGCAATTACAAAAACGATTTGGAAAATATCGTTGCAATGAAGGCATATTTGCGCACACCGTCGCCATGAAAGTTGTATTCAACGCCAATGCTTGCTGGGGTCAGGTCTTGTAATCCAACATGCGGCACAACCGGTAGAGGTAAATTTCTCCGAAATAGCTACGCTTTCATAGCTGCTTGCGCACATTCGACAAGGGCTTGATGCCAATTTGGCACCCAAAAGTGCCCAAGACAACTCGCCCCGGCAGCTTCACCCCTTCTGCGCCCCCACCTTCCGCCGCACATGCAAATGCACCTGTGCAGCATCCCCCTCCCCGCTTTTCACTTCCTTCACATCCAGGTACGCGGCCTGCTGGCGGATCAGCTCACCCAGCTTGGCTACGCCGTAGTTGCGGGGGTCGAACGACGGGTTGCTGCGGTTCAGCTGGCTGCCCAGCGCCGATAACGTGGTCCAGCCGTCTTCCCGCGCCGTGGCGTTCGGGGCGTTAAGCAGCATGGGTTTGGGCTTGGGCAGTTCGGCCACGGGCTCGGGCGCGGCCTTGGCCTCTTCTGCCGGGGTGCGCAGAATTTCGGTGTACACAAACTTGTCGCACGCGGCCACAAAGGGCTCGGTGGGATTGCGCTTCGCGGATGCGGGTGGCCAGGCGGGTGAAGTCGCTGTCGCTGCTGACGAGCCTGTCAGAAATTTTGTGTGTGGGGCATACCATGTCACCAAGGAGCATGAATGCCACGCAAGACCAAGATGACCGCTACGGCGGACAAAGCAGTGCAGTTGCAAATCCCAGCCCAGTTGCTGG
>JBQTHH010000018.1:0-43545 GCA_052390055.1 Rhodoferax sp. | reverse complement strand
ACCCCCACCATGCCGTACTCCAGCGCCTCGCCCACGCGCCAGATGCGCCCGATGTCGCGGCTGTAGAAGTAGCTCGCCAGGCCAAACTCGGTATTGTTCGCCGCATCAATGGCTTCTTGCTCGGTCTGGAACTTGAACACCGGCGCAAAGGGGCCAAAGGTCTCTTCCTTGGCGCACAGCATCGCGGCAGATGCATCGGCCACCACCGTGGGTTCGAAGAACAAACCACCCAAGGCCTTGCCCCCCGTGACCACGCGCCCGCCCTTGGCCAGGGCGTCCGCCACATGGCGCTGCACCTTCTCCACCGCTGCGGGCTCGATCAGCGGGCCCTGGTTCACGCCCTCGTCAAAGCCATTGCCCACTTTGGCGGTTTGCACCTTGGCGGCGAACTTGTCCACAAACTGCTCATACACCCCGGCTTGCACATAGATGCGGTTGGAACACACACAGGTTTGCCCGGCATTGCGGTACTTGCTGGCAAAAGCCCCTTCCACGGCAGAGTCGATGTCGGCATCGTCAAACACGATGAAGGGGGCGTTGCCGCCCAGCTCCAAGGCCAGCTTCTTGATCGTGGGCGCGCACTGCTCCATCAGGATGCGGCCCACTTCGGTGGAGCCGGTAAAGCTCAGATGGCGCACCACATCGTTCTCGCACAGCTCCTTGCCCACGGCAATGGAGTTGCTGGCATCGGCACAAAGCACGTTGAGCACCCCAGCGGGAATACCGGCACGCAAGCCCAATTCGGCAGCCGCCAGGGCGGTCAGGGGCGTGAGCTCGGCCGGTTTGATGACCACCGGGCAGCCTGCGGCCAGGGCCGGGGCGACCTTGCGCGTGATCATGGCCAGGGGGAAGTTCCAGGGGGTGATGGCGGCACACACGCCGATGGGCTGCTTCAAGACCAGCAGGCGGCGGTTGTTGTCGAACGGGGGCAGCACCTCGCCATTGACGCGCTTGGCTTCTTCGGCAAACCACTCGACAAAGCTGGCGCCGTAGGCGATTTCGCCTTTGGCCTCGGCAAACGGTTTGCCTTGTTCGGCGGTGAGGATGCGCGCGAGGTCGTCGGCGTGCAGCATGAGCAGGTCAAACCATTGGCGCAGGACGATGGAGCGCTGCTTCGCGGTTTGGGCCTTCCATGGGCCCCAGGCGGCGTTGGCGGCGGTAATGGCGGCCGCTGCATCGGCGCGGGTCATGTTGGCCACGTCGGCCAGGTGAGCGCCAGTGGCGGGGTTGGTGACGGCAAAGCGGCTCTGGCCACCGACCCATTGGCCGTTGATGAGGGCGTCGGTCTTGAGCAGGCTGGGGTCTTTGAGGAGGGTCAGGGGGGAGGTGGGCGAGGTCATGGCGGGGCTTCTTGCAGTGCGATGGGGGTGGGGTTTTCAGTTGTTGATGACGCGGCGGGCGAACTTTTCCAGGTAGTCCATGAGCTGGTCGGCGCCGAGCATGGCGGCGGCCTCGTTGGCGCTGGCAATGCCTTGGGCCAGGGCCATGTGGTGGCGCGCGCCTTCGCTGATCTCGCCTTCGTGCTGGTAGGCGTACCAGAAGCGGCGGCATTTGACGATGAGGGGCAGCACGCACTGCACGGCGGAGAGGTTCTGGCTGGCCTGGTGCACCACCAGGTCGAGCGCGTGGTCGGCGCGCATGTAGTCGTCGAGCTGGCCGCCTGCGGCGGCGTCCACCATGGCCTGGGCGCGACGCACGATGTCCTGGCGCTGGGTGGCGGTGGCGCGCCGCGCGGCGCAGGCGGCAATGAGGCGCTCCAGTGCGCGGCGGGTCTGGATCACGTCCAGGTGGTCGGCCAGGTCGATGTGGGACACCACCAGGCCCCGGCGCGGCTGCTGCTGGATCAGGCCGATGGAGACCATGCGCAAGAGCGCTTCACGCACGGGGGTGCGGCCCAGGCCCGTCATGTCCACCAGCTCGGCCTCAACAATGGGTGAGCCGGGCTCCAGGCGCAGGGTGGAGATCAGGCCTTCGATGGCCTCGTAGGCCTGGTCGGCGGCGCGCAGTTTCACGGGGGGGCGTTCACGGGGGGGCATGGGGCAATCCTCGGCTCGGTAGCCAGCAATGCTACTGCTGCAACAGGCTGTCGATGCGCGCCGGGGCGACGGGCGCCTGCGGCGCGGGCGGCGCCCAGCCCCACAGGGCCTGCGCTGCCGCACCGCACACGCGGCCCTGGCAGGGCCCCATGCCGCAGCGGGTGTGCAGCTTGGCATCCACCCAGCCGCGTGCGCCGCGCAGCGCGCCCAGGGGCACGTCTGCGCAGCGGCACCGCACGGGGGCGTCGTCGGCCCGGGCGCGCACGGCCGGGCCCAGGGCGAAGCCGCGCTGCACGGTGTCGGCAAAGGCCTGCCAGCGCGGCAGGTGGCGCGCTGCGGCCTGGGCTTGCGCGCCTTGGCCTGCAGCGGCGTAGCCCGCGATGCGCCCTTGCACGCGGGCGCGCTCGCTGCCGCCGATGCCGGTGCATTCGCCTGCCGCCCACACGCCGGGCACGCTGGTGGCCTGCAGGGCATCCACCGCCACGGTGCGCTCGGGTGTCAGGGCGCAGCCCCGGGCCTGGGCCAGTTCGGTGTTGGGCAGCAGGCCAAAGCCGCAGGCCAGACGATCGCAGGGCTGGTCCCACTCGCGTGTGCCTTGGCGCAGGCGCACGCCTTCCAAGCGGTCTTGCCCAAATGCGCGCACGACCACGGTGCCTGGGCGCAGTGCGGGGGTTGCCAAGCGTGCCGCCTGCATGGCTTTGCTGGGCCAGCGCCACAGCGCCGCACCGGTGGCCAGCAACGTGCTCCAGGTGGCCTGCTCAGCCACCACGGGCACTTGGGCCCCGGCAGTGCGCAGTGTGGCGGCCACGGCCAGCAGCAGGGGGCCGCTGCCTCCCACCACCACGCGCTGCTTCGCCACGTCAGTGCCAGCCTTGACCAAGGCCTGCAAACCGCCCGCGCCGGTCACACCGGGCAGGGTCCAGCCGGGAAAGGGCAGCAGCAGCTCGCGCGCACCGCTGCTGAGCACCAGTGCGCGGTAGGGCTGCAGCCAGGCGCGGTGCGCGTCTTCCAGCAGCACCTGGCCCGGGGCGGGAAAGGCCAGCGCGCGTGTGCCGCTGAGGCGGCGCAAGTGGGGCAGTGCATCGAGTGCCGCAGCCAAGGCCTGGGCGGGCGAAGGCTGGCCGGGGCGCTGGCGCCAGATTTGGCCACCGGGCAGGGGGTTGTCGTCCACCAAGAGCACCTGGGCGCCGGACTGGGCGGCGGCCCACGCAGCCTCCAGCCCGGCGGGCCCGGCGCCCAGCACCAGTACGTCGCAGGCAGTGGGGCGGGCGGTGGGTTCCGGTGGCTGTTGCTGTTGCTGTTGCTGTGCGGGTCGGGCGCTGGGGCATGCGGCAGCGGCCAAGGCGTGGTCCACGGAATGGGCAGGTTCGGCGGGTGCGGTGTCGCTCAACGCCTGCACCACCATGCCCTCGGCCACCAGGGTCTGGCAGGCCAGGCGGCGTTGGCCGTTGATGGTGACGCGGCATTCCTGGCACACGCCCATGCCGCACAGGGCGCTGCGGGGGGTGCCACTGACGCTGGTGCGGGTGGTGTCCAGCGCGGCATTCGCCATGGCCGACATGACGCTCACGCCTTGCGGGGCCTGGACGCTGCGGCCATGGATTTGGAGGGTGACGGTCATGGCGCGGTTTCAAACGGGATCGAGGTCATGGGGTGGAACAGGCGGGGCCGATGGCGGACCCACCAGGCGGTGGCAAGAGAGCTGCGGAACCGGTTTTTCGGAGGGCACCACACCGTGTCGTTGCGCAGAGGGTCGGTGGGCTTGTGATGCTGGGAACACGGCCGTCCCGTCCAAGCCGTGGCAGGCGCTGCCACGGCAAAGCGATGGAGTGGTACACGCACCATTTTTCTGCGGCATGAACCAGCAGCGGTATATTTTGGAGGGTGAGATTTCCTCGGAGCACCACCGCTTTCACACGGCGAAAAAGCCCGAGGGAGGCTGGCCACCCGCATCCGGTCAGATGTTTGGTTTTCCGTGGGAGCGCCGCCGCCGCCACTTCCAAGGCGGGTGCGCTGTGGGCGGGGCGTTTGCCTTGGGGGCGCCGAGACGCGCAGCGGCGGGCGGGGGGCGCGCGCAGCGCGCCTTCGTTCATCATGCTTGCCGCACCTGTTTGAACGCAGAGAGCGAAGCGAACGAAGTGAGTTGTGCGGCACCCGCCTAGCGCGAGCACCGAGGGAAGCCGCCGCGCAGCGGTGGCCGCCCGCACGGCAAGCGCCGCGCCCACAGCGCACCCGCCTTGGTGCACACACGCCCTTGCCCCATATCCAAATCCGCGTGCCTGCACAGCATGGGCAGCAGGCCCCCAGCGGCACCCAAGACAAGTCACTGCACATGGCCGCCAGAGCCTGCAAAGCGCGTGGGCGCATAGGGGGTGGGGTCGAAGGGTGGCGTGGCGGCGCTGATCTGGGCCGCCAGCAGTTGGGCGGTGGCGGGGGCGGTGGTCACGCCCAGGCCTTCGTGGCCCACGGCCAGCCACACGCCGGAGAGCGTGGGATGGGCGCCGATAAGGGGCACGCCGTCCGGCGAGGCGCAGCGCACGCCGCTCCAGCTGCGGATGGCGTGGCACTCCCGCAGGCCCGGCAGGTAGGCGCAGGCGCGCTCCAGCATGCGCCGCAGCATGGCCATGTCCACCTCTGGCGCGGTGTCGTCGTAGCTGCGCGAGGAGCCAATCAGGATCTGGCCGGTGGGTCGCGGCTGGGCGTTGAAGGCCACGCTGGGCCCCTGGGCGTGGTGGGCGCTGCTGACGTAGCCCAGCTCCACCAACTGGTGGCGCAAGGCGCCGGGGTAGCGGTCGGTGATGAGCAACTGGCCTTTCTTGGCGCGCAGGGGCAGCTCGGGGCACAGGGTGACGGCGCTCCAGCCCGCGGCCAGCACCACGGCATCGGCTTGCAGGCGCTGCCCGTCGGCCAGGTGCACGGCATGTGGCTCCAGCGCGGTGACGGTGGCGTGTTCCACGCGGATGCGCTCGGCCCCCACAGCCTCATGCAGCAGCCAGCGCGCAGCGATGGGGGCATAGACGATGGCGTCACCCGTCACGCGCAGGGCTCCGGCCAGGCCACTGCGCAGCAGGGGCTCGGCCTGGGCCAGCGCGGCGGCATCGAGCCACTCGCTGGCAACGCCCTGGGCCTGCAGCCGGGCCTGCTTGCGCTGGGCCTCCTGCGCCTCGGTGTCGTCGGCGGCCACCCACAGGGTGCCGCAGGCGCGGTAGGCCGCGGCGGCGGGCAAGTGGCCCGCCCAGGCGCGCCACTGGGCCAGCGAATGGGTGCACAGCGCGATTTCGGCCGGGTTGTCGTCCATGAACACGAGGTGGCCCATGCCGGCGGCGGTGGCGCTGCGCCGGGCGTCGTCCAGCACGCGCACGTGCCAGCCGCGCACGGCCAGGGCCTGGGCGCAGGCCGCACCCACAATGCCGGCGCCCACCACGATGGCGCTGGCACGGAGGCCGCGCGCGCTCACACCCGGATGCCCCAGCGGTAGGGGTCGGTGGGGTCGAGCAGCAGGGTGGCTTCGGCGCTGATCCAGGCCTGGCCGCGGATGGTGGGGACGATGCCCGCGCCCTCGCCGCGCTCGTAGCTGCCCTCGAACACACTGCCGATGACGCTGGCCTGGCGCCACACGGCGCCGGGGGCCAGGTGCCCATCGGCGGCCAGGCAGGCCAGCTTGGCGCTGGTGCCGGTGCCACAGGGCGAACGGTCATAGGCCATGCCGGGGCAGAGCACGAAGTTGCGGCTGTCGGCCTGCGCGTCGGGTGCGAACAGTTCGATGTGGTCGATCTCGGCCCCGGCCGCGCCAGTGATGCCTTGCGCCTGCAGGGCGTGGCGGATGCGCGTGGTGTAGGCGGTGAGGGCGGCGATGTTGTCGGGGGCGATGCGCTGGCCGTGCTCGCCCACCAGGAAGAACCAGTTGCCACCCCAGGCGATGTCGCCCACCACGCTGCTGCCGTCGTCCAGGCGCACGGCCACGCCCTGGGCGTGGCGGTAGGCGCTCACGTTGCGCACGCTCACCGTGCCGTCCGCGTGCAGGGTGGCGCGCACTTCGCCCACCGGGGTTTCGATGCGGTGTTCGCCCACGCCGATGCGGCCCATATGCGCCAGCGTGGCCACGAGGCCGATGGTGCCGTGGCCGCACATGCCCAGGTAGCCGGTGTTGTTGAAGAAGATGACCCCGGCAGCGGCAGCCGGATTCACGGGCGGGCACAGCAGGGCGCCCACCAGCACGTCGTTGCCGCGCGGCTCCCGCATGGTGGCGGCGCGCCAGTCGTCGTGCTGCGTGCGCAGGCGCTGCAGGCGCTCTTGCATGGAGCCTGCGCCGAGGTCGGGGAAACCGTCCACCACCACGCGGGTGGGTTCGCCGCCGGTGTGCGAGTCGATGACGTGGATGCGTTGCAGGGTCATGGTGCGCGCGGGTTCGAAGTGGGGGGAGTCGCACTTTGGCAGGTGCGAATCACGGTGTAGGAGGGCCCACCCGGATACGGGCGGGCCCGGTGCCTCAGGGCCGGTGCCTGGGTGTTGGCACGGGCGCGGGGCGCTTGGCACCGTGGTGCCTAGGCATAACTCAGTACGAGGCCAGGGGGGTGGCGGTGGCGTTCTTGAAGGTGTAGACCGTGATGGGGGCCTGCTTCATATTGCCTTTGTCGTCCCAGGCGTAGGTGCCGGCCACGCCCTTGGTGCTGCCTTTTTTCATCTCGGCGGCGACTTTGAGCGGGTCGGTGCTGCCGGCCTTGACCATGGCGGCGGCGATCACGTTCATCTGGTCGTAGAAGGAGGCGGCGTAAGCGTCGGCATCGAGGTTGAAGCGCTTCTTGAACTTGGCCTTGAAGGCCGGGCCCTCGTTGGTCTTGTCCAGCATGGAGCCGCCTTGGGCGCAGAACACCACGTCGTTGACCGCTTCGCCACCGAGTTTGCCCATTTCGGGGCTGCACAGGGTGTCGCCGCCGAGCATCTTGCCGCCCACGGCGAGCTGCTTCATCTGGCGCGCCATGGGCGCGGCCTGCGGGGCGTAACCGCCGTAGAAGATGACGTCGGGCTTTTTGGCCTTGGTGCTGGTGAGGATGGCGGTGAAGTCGGTGGCCTTGTCGGTGGTGTATTCCTGGCCTGCCAGGCTCAAGCCCAGGACCTTGGCTTCTTTGATGAACTCGGCGGCCACGCCCTGGCCAAAGGCCGTGCGGTCGTCGATGACGACGGCGGTCTTGGCCTTCATGACCTTGGCGGCGTAGGTGGCCATGCTGGAGCCGATCTGGTTGTCGCCCGCGATGATGCGAAACAGCGCCGGGTGGCCGGTTTCGGTCACCTTGGGGTTGGTGCCGACGGTGGAGACCATCACGCCCGCGTCGCCATAAACACGTGCAGCCGGAATGGCCACGCCCGAGCAGTAGGGGCCCATGACGTATTTGACGCCTGCGTCGGCAAACTTCTGCGCCACGGCGACACCGGCTTTGGGGTCGCACTGGTCGTCTTCGCCAATGAGTTCAAATTTCAGGGTTTTGCCGCCGACCTTGAGCTGCTTGGCATTGAGTTCTTCAATGGCCAATCGGGTGCCGTTTTCGTTGTCTTTGCCAGCGAAGGCATTGGGGCCGGAGAGGGGGCCGGTTTGGCCGATTTTGACCACCAGGTCTTCCGCAAGAGCGGAGGTGGAGAGGGCGGCCAGGGTGAGGGCGGCGCACAGCGGCGCCAAGCGGAACGTGCTTTGCATGGAGTCTTCCTTGTGGGAGTTTCAAAGAATGGAACTCAGGCTTGCGACCTGTATTCCTGCGGGCGGGTTTCCAAAGCCTTTTGGACGGTGGCAATCACCGCCTCGCGCTCCGATCCTACCAAGGGCAGGCGGGGGCGGCGCATGTGCTCGGTGCTGACACCGGCGACGACGTCGATGAGTTTGAGGTTTTGCACCAGCTTGGTGGACACATCCAGGTGCAGCAGGGGCGTCATCCACTGGTAAAGGGCGCGGGCCTTGTCCCACTGGCCCGATTGCATCAGCTCGTACAGGGCCACGGTTTCACGCGGGAAGGTGCAGCCCACCCCGGCCAGCAGGCCGTCGCAGCCCAGCGCCAGGCCCTCAAAAGCGAGGTCGTCCACGCCCATGAAGAGCTGGTAGCGGCTGCCCACGGTGTTGCGCAGGTCGGTGATGCGGCGGATGTTGTCGCTGCTTTCCTTGATGGCGACGATCCACTCGCAATCGGCCAGCGCCAGCATGTGTTCGGGCTTCAGGTCCACCCGGTAGGCCACCGGGTTGTTGTAGACCATGAGGGGGCGCTGCGCCTCCTGTGCCATGGCGCGCACATTGGCCATGGCTTCGCGGGCGTCGGCCACGTAGATGACGGAGGGCATGACCATGTAGCCGTCCACGCCCAGGGCGTTGGCGCCGCGGATGTAGCGCAGCGCTTCGCGGGTGGAGGTTTCCGACACATTGGCCAGCACCGGCACGCGCCCCGCGCTGGCCTGGAGCGCGCACTCGGCCACCAGCAGCTTTTCTTCCAGGGTCAGGGTGCTGGCCTCGCCCAGCGAACCGCAGGTGACGATACCGTGCACACCGTTGCGGATGAGGTAGTCGATGTGGCGCGCGGTGCCCGCCAGATCAAGGCTTTCGTCGGGGTGGAACTTGGTGGTGACGGCAGGAAAAATGCCTTGCCAGCGGGGGAGGTTCATGGGGCTCCAATGCTCGGGTGGGTGAACGATGGAGCGCAGTGTAGCAAATATATTTATGGCATATCAACAAGATATTGTTAGCGTATCTACCGATTGACAGCACAGCGCATCCCGGGCGATGGCACCTGTCCTTTATCGCGCCGCGCTGTCCTGCCGGGCCTGGTAGAGCAAGAAGGCTTCGCGCAAGGTTTCGCGCAAGCCCTCTTCGTCCCAGGGCTTGTACAGCAGCCGGAAAATCCCCCCCTGATTCACCGCCCGGGTGACCGTCTCCAGATCGGTATACCCGGAGAGGATGATCCGGACCATCTCGGGGTGGATCTGCCGCACCCGGTTCAGGAAGTCAGTGCCGCTCATCTGCGGCATGCGCTGGTCGGAAACCACCACCTGCACCGACTCCCGCGCCATGATCTCCAGCCCTTCGGCGCCGCTGGTGGCAACGAGTATCCGGTAGCCATCCCGGCGCAGCAGCCGCTGCAAGGCGGTGAGCACGTTGCGCTCGTCGTCCACCAGGAGCACGGTATGCCGCTCGGCTGCGGCGGCGCCGATCGGCAAGGAGCGTTCCTCCTGCAACAGGGCGGCAAACTCGGATGCCGACACCGCTTTGCTGAACAGATAGCCCTGCAGGGCGTCACAGTTGCGGCTGCGCAAGTAGCCCAACTGGGCCTCGGTCTCGACCCCCTCGGCGATCACCTTGAGCCCCAGGCTGTGGGCCATGCCGATGATCACCCGAACGATCGCAGCGTCTTCGGGTTTGCTCGTCAGTTCCTGGATAAATGCGCGGTCAATCTTGACCGTGTCGAACGGCAAGCGCTTGAGGTAGGACAGAGAGGAGTAACCCGTGCCGAAGTCGTCCAGGGAGATGCGCAATCCCAGCGCTTTAAATTCCCGCAACAGCGCCTGGGCACGCTCCAGGTTGTCCATCAACGCGCTTTCCGTAATCTCCAGCTCCAACCAGCGGCTCTCCAGCCCGGCCCGGATCAATTCGGCGCCCAAGAGCCGGGCCAGTTCGGGTTCCTGGAACTGGCGCGCCGACAGATTCACCGCCACCGGCACGGGCACCAGCCCGGCATCGAGCCAGGCGCGCAATTGATCGGCAGCGGCGGCAAAGACCCAGCGGCCAATGGGCAGGATCAGACCTGTTTTTTCGGCCACGGGGATAAACTGGTCCGGCGGGACCATCTCCCCCTCCCGGGGAATCCAGCGCAGCAGGGCCTCGGCACCGATAATCCGCCCCGACCCGAGGTCGACCTGGGGCTGGTAGTGGAGCACGAACTCCTGCTGCTCCAGGGCGCGGCGCAGCCCGACTTCCAGGTGCAGGCGCCGACGCACCCAGGTCTCCATCTCCGGGGCATAGAAGGACACCGCGTTGCCGCCCCGTTCCTTGGCCCGGTACATCGCGACATCGGCGTTCTTGAGCAGGATTTCGGGCGTGTCGCCGTCGCGGGGGAACAAGGCCGCACCCAGGCTCGCACTCGGGAACAGTTCAGCCTGCGCGCCCAGCGACAGGGCCTTGCTGAGCGTGGCCAGGATCTTGCGCGCCAAGGCGGCCACATCCTCCTCCTGTGCCACATCGGCGAGGACCACCACGAACTCATCGCCCCCCAACCGGGCCACCGTATCGCCTTCCCGCACGCAGCCAAGGAGCCGCCTTGCTGCCGCCAGCAAGACCTGGTCGCCAGCGCCATGGCCGAGGCTGTCGTTCACGTCCTTGAACCGATCCAGGTCGAGCAGCAGCGCCGCCGCACAGCGACCGGAGCGCTCTGAATAGATCATCGCCTGCGTCAGGCGGTCAAGCAGCAGCACCCGATTGGGGAGTCCGGTCAGGGCGTCGTGGGTCGCCTGGTGCTCCAGCTGCACCTCGTACCGTTTGCGCTCGCTGACATCGTCGATCACGCCGACATAGTGGCTGACGCCGTCGCCGCTCTTCACTGGCGCGACCGAGAGTTCGTTCCAGAACAAGGTGCCGTCGCTGCGATAGTTGCGCAGTTCCACCCGGGACTCCCGGCGCTGGCGCAGCGCTGAGCGCAACTCTTCCAGCGCCCGCTGCTCCAAGTCACCGCCGAGCAGAAAACGGCCATTACGCCCCAGGACCTCGGCGGCGCTGTAGCCGGTAATGCGCTCGAAAGCGGGATTCACATAGACGATCGGATGATCGGGCAAGGCGACCTCGCTGATCATGATGCCGTTGGCCGACGAGTCCACCGCGCGTTCGAAAAGCCGCAGGCGCGCTTCGGCCTGGCGCCGCGCCAGGTCACTGCGCTGCGCCGCGATACCGAAGGCGAGATCATCGGCAAGCTCGACCAGCAACTCCACCTCGGCGCCGTTGAAGGCATCTGCTTGCGCAGAGAACAAGCCCAAAACGCCGAAGGTCTCGTCCCCCTTTTTCAAGGGCAGAAGCACGGCTGCGGCGTATCCCCGCTGCTGCGCGGCCTCACAGCGTAGACCATCGCCTTCACGCAGCACCTGCGGTCCCCCGCCGGCCTGCACCGCAGCCAGCAGGCTGCAGGCTGCGTCACCAGCCCAACAGACCTTGTCTTCGCCGCACGCGTCGGACCAGGCGAGCACCTGCGGCGGCTCCTGCGGGCGCTCGCCCACGCGGGCCACCCAGACGGCGGGATATTCGCCCATGCGGATGATGGCGTCGCATACCGCCTGGACCAGTTCCCCTTCGCTGTGCGCCCGCACCAGGGCCTCGTTGCCAGCCGACAAGACCCGCAGCATCCGGTTCAGGCGCCGCAGCTCCGCTTCTGCCCGGACCCGGGCGGAAATGTCCTGCAGGATGCTGACGACCACCATCCCATGTGAGGTCTTGTGCCAGGACAGGGCGACGTCGGCGGGAAACTCGGAGCCGTCCTTGCGCCGGGCGAGGATGTTCAACCCCGTGCCCATGGGCCGGGACTGGGGCTGGAGGCGGTAGCGCTCTCGCATGCGGGTATGGGTTTCGCGCAGGCGCTCCGGGAGCATGGCTTCTACCGGCAGGCCGGCCAGTTCCCCCGAGGCGTAGCCCAGAAGCAGCTCCGCCCGCGGATTGGCAAGCAGGATGGTGCCTTCAGCGCTGGATACGACCACCCCCTCGGCAGCGGAGGCGAAGATGCCGCGGAACTGGGCCTCGCTGTCGGCCAGGGCGAGCGTCGCCAGTTCGCGCTCCCGCTCCAGCCGGGTGCGGTGCATTGCGAGCTCAATCGCCAGCCCCAGGCTGTGGTCGTGCACCGGCCACGTCAGGAAACCGTCCGGGGTCAGGGCCTTGAAGCGCTCCACCAGCGCCGGGTCAATACACTCACCGACCAGCAGCAGGGGCAGTTTGAACTCCCGGCGCAACAGCTCGGCGATGTCCAGGACCACGGCACCGAAGTCGAGCCCCAGGATCGCCAGATCGGGGCGGGAATCGCTGGCACATGCCAACGCGCGCGGACCATCGGCCGCCGCTACCCAGCCATAGCCGAGCCGCGCAAGCACCCGCGTCAGCTCCCCGGCAAGCGCATCGTCGGGCTCCAGCACCAGGATTTGCGGCTTGAGCATCAGCACCCCCATCGCGCGCGAATTCGGACACGCCAGACTGGCCAGGGCGGCGCAGCAGCGGTGCACGCACCCAGCGCCCTGCCGGCCCGCGCCGACACCCCTATTTTGGGGTAAGCCCTAGCAATCCGGTAGGCTTATTTTGGGTTCCGCGGCAAGGGGCGACAAACCTACAGCTCGGCCACCTCGGCGATGGCGTTGGCGAGGTACTCGATCTTCTTTTGCATGTCGTCCTCGGTGTCGGCGTACTGCTGGGCGATGGTGGCGAACTCGGTTTCGACGTTCACGAAGGCATCGACCACGTCGGGGTCGAAGTGCAGGCCGCGTTCGTTCACGATCACCTGCAGGGCTGCCACGTGGGGGATGCCGTCTTTGTAGACCTTGCTGCTGATGAGCGCGTCGTACACGTCGGCCAGGGCCAGGATGCGCGCTGCCGCCGGGATGGCGCTGCCGCTCAGGCCCTTGGGGTAGCCGGTGCCGTTGAACTTTTCGTGGTGGTGCAGGGCCACTTCCTTGGCCATTTGCAGCAGGGGCGCGTGCACGCCCAGGGTTTTCTGGGCGCGCTGCAGGGCGTCGTGGCCGAGCGTGGTGTGGGTGCGCATGATGACCAGCTCTTCGGGCGTGAGGCGCGCGGGCTTGAGCAGGATGCGGTCGGGCACGCCCACCGTGCCCAGGTCGTACAGGGGCACGCACTGCAGCAGGGATTGCTCGAAGGCTTCGCTCACCACGTCGGCCCAGGCGCTTTGGGTGCGCAGCTCGCTGCACAGGGCGCGGCAGTAGTGCTGCACGCGCAGCAGGTGGCTTTCGGTGTCGGACTCGCGCAGCTCGGCCAGGGTGGCCAGTGCCAGCAGCGCCACTTGGTGCGCGTGCAGGGCCTGCGTGGGGGTGTTGGCGTTGGCTTCGGACATGCTCATCAGGCTCCCAGGGGTGGCGCCAGGGGCGCACGGTAGACCCACACCATTTTGCCATCGGGGGCGCGGAACTGGGCGCAGGGTTTGCAGGGGGGCGGCAGGGCAAAGTCCAGGCTCACCAGCCAGGCCCCGGCGCTCAGTTCGGCATGGGCCTTGGCGTGGGCCCGCGCCATGCTCTCGGGGCGCTGGAACAGGTAGACCAGGGCGTAGGGCGACCAGTCCTGCGCCCACATGTCGCCCTGCGCCACGCGTGCCCAGGGGCAGCGCAGCGCGCACAGCCAGCGCAGCGGGCGGCTCCACTCCACGCCGCGCAGCTCGGCCTGGGGGTAGGCGCGGCGCAGGGCGCGCAGGCCGTGGCCCAGGCCGCAACCGGCGTCCAGCACCGGCGCGCCTGCGGGCAGCGGGGCGTGGGCGGGCAAGGCGTCGAGTGCCGAAGCGGGGGTGGGGAACAGGGGGGCATCACGCCAGGTACGCACCGGGTAGAGCAGCAGCAGCAGGCCCAGGGGCGCGAGCCAGGCCCAGGGCGGCACCGTGGCGCTGCCGCTGGCCAGCAGCGCCAGCGGGAAACCCAGCAGCAGCAGGCCCTGGCGCCAGCGGCTGCTGGCCCAGCGCAGGCACAGCAGGCCCAGCAGCACGCAGGCCAGCAAGGCCCAGGGGGGCGGCACACCAGCACGCCCCAGCAGGGTCCACAGGCCCCACTGCAGGCCCCATGTGCCCACGGCGGGTGCGGGCCAGGGCAGCCGGGCCGCAAGAAGCGCGCTGTTTTTGGCAGTGTTTTTGGGCATTGGCCCGCGTATTTATTGGTTTTATTGCTACTATTTTTGTAGCATTCAGTTTTCAGGACCACCACGCAGGCGGTCGATCAGGCCGTTGAGTTCGTCCAGCGAGCCGAACTGGATCACGACCTGGCCCATTTCTTCCATGCGGCCGTGGCGTTTGACGCGCTTTTTCACCTGGATTTCCACCTGGGCGGTGAGCAGGTCGGACAGCTCGTCTTCCACGCGCTTGAGGTCGCGCGACTTTTCCTTGGGTGGCTTGGAGGGTGTGAGGGTGAATTCGGCGCTGAGCTTTTTGACCAGGCTTTCGGCTTCGCGCACCGACATCTTCCTGGTGGCGATCTGGTTGGCGGCGGTGATCTGGGTGGCACGGTCCAGCGCCAGCAGGGCGCGGGCGTGGCCCATGTCGAGGTCACCGGCCATGAGCATGGTCTGCACCGGGTCGGCCAGGTTCAAGAGGCGCAGCAGGTTGCTGGCGGCGCTGCGCGATCGCCCCACGGCCTGGGCGGCACCCTCGTGGGTGAGGCCGAATTCTTTGATCAGGCGCTGCAGGCCCTGGGCTTCTTCGAGCGGGTTGAGGTCTTCGCGCTGGATGTTCTCGATCAGCGCCATGGCGGCGGCGGCCTCGTTGGGCACGTCGCGCACCAGCACGGGCACGCTGTCCAGCCCGGCCAGCTTGGCAGCCCGAAAGCGCCGCTCGCCGGCAATGATCTCGTACACGGGCCGTTTGGAGCCCTCGGCGCGGTGCGCTGCGGCGTGCGCGTCGTCGAGCTGGCGCACCAGGATGGGCTGCATGATGCCCTGGGCCTTGATGCTCTCGGCCAGCTCGTACAAGGCACCTTCGTCCATGCGCGTGCGCGGCTGGTACATGCCGGGCACCATGTCGCTGAGCAACAGGGTGCTGGGGCTGGGGGCGCCGCCGGCCTCTGTGGGGGCGGTATCGGGGGCTTTGGGGCCGAGCAGTGCGCCCAGGCCCATGCCCAGTCCTTTGGGTTTCTTGGTGGCCATGGTGGGTTGTGTTGTCCTATTCGTTGTCGATATCGTCGGCGGCGTCGGCTTCCAGGTAGCCGCACTCGCGTTGGTGGCGGATGCGCAGCACCACCACCCGCTGCAGGGCGCGATCGTAGTGGTAGCGCAGCAGATAGCCGTTGCGCCCGCGCTCCACGATCAATTCGCGGTAGAGACCGGCCATGACGGGCCGACCGATGGCGGGCTGCCAGCGCAACACCGCCATGCCCTCCAACAGAAAATCCACCAGAGCGCCCTGCAAGGGGTCTTGCGTGGCGAGCAGGAATTCTTCCAGCCGCTCGATGTCGGCCCATGCCTGCGGGTGCAGGCCCAGGCGCACCTGGGGCGCATTCATACGGCGGGGTCGCTGCGCCAGGGCTTGGGCTGCGGTTTTTCTGGCATGGGCGCGCCGCTCTCGCGGGCCTGCGCCTTGGCGGCGAAGTAGGCGCGCGCGTCGTCGAAGTCGTACACCGCGTTGTCGCGCTGCAATTCGTCCCAGGCGGCCTGGGTGTCGGCGTCCCACCGCGCGCGCAGCCGCGCCCGCTCGGCTGCGCGCTGCAGGGTGCGCACCATGTACGCGTGCGCGCTCAGCCCCGCCTGCTCGGCGGCCTGGTCGATCTGCGCCTTCACGTCTGCGGGCAGCTTGAGGCTGGTGGCGATGGTTTTTTCAGTGGGGCTGGGCATGGCGTGCTCCCATTCATACATGGTAGTCATTATTGACTACCCGGTGCAGATAGTCCAAGCCCTCGGGCCAGTCGCCCAGGCCGGACTCGGCGTTGATGTGGCCGCGCGCCCCATAGTCCACGAAGCGGCTGCCCCAGTCGCGCGCAAAGCCCTGGGCGCGCTCCCACTGGCAATAGGGGTCGTTGCTGCTGCCCAGCAACAGGCTGGCAAAGGGCAATCGTGTGCGCACCACGGGCGCCCAGCTGCGCAGCACGCCGCGCAGTTCCTCGCGCTCGGGGTCGCCCGGGGCCACCAGCAAGGCGCCTTGCACCCGCGCGGCGCTGCGCGAGACCGCGGCCCAGGCCGCCACCAACTGGCAGCCCAGGCTGTGCGCCACCAGCAGGCAGGGGCCGGGGCGCGCCAGCACTGCCTCTTCGAGCTGGATGATCCAGTCGCCGCGCAGGGGCTGGTCCCAGTCGTGCTGCTGCACGCGCACAAAACCGTGCAGCGCTTCCCAGCGGCTTTGCCAGTGGTCGGGCCCAGAGTTCTGCCAGCCCGGCAGCAACAGCACCTGTGTCGCATCCATGGCGCGGGCCCTTACATCGACGCAATGCGCTCGACCATTTCCTGCGCAAAGGCCACGAAGGCCTGCGCGCCCTTGGAGGCGGAGTCGAAAGCCACGCCGGGCAGGCCGTAGCTGGGGGCTTCGGCCAAGCGCACGTTGCGCGGAATCATGGTGTTGAACACCTTGTCGCCAAAGTGGCCCTTGAGCTGGTCGCTGACCTGCTGCTGCAGCGTGATGCGCGGGTCGAACATGACGCGCAGCAGGCCGATGATCTGCAAATCGTCATTGAGGTTGGCCTTGACCTGCTTGATGGTGTTGACCAGATCGGCCAGGCCTTCCAGAGCAAAGTATTCGCACTGCATGGGCACCACCACGCCGTGCGCGCTGCACAGGCCGTTGAGGGTGAGCATGCTCAGGGACGGGGGGCAGTCGATGAGTACGAAGTCGTATTCGTCCTGCACCGCCGCCAAGGCCTGGCGCAGGCGGCGTTCGCGCCGCTCCAGCTCCACCAGCTCGACTTCGGCGCCAGCCAGTTCGCGGTTGGCCCCCAGGATGTCGTATCCGCACCCGGCCTGCACCAGCTTGTCGCTGCGCACGCGCGCCTGCGCAATGCTGGCGTTTTCGAGCAGCACGTCGTACACCGTCAGCGGCAATTGGCGTTTGTCCACCCCCGAACCCATGGTGGCGTTGCCCTGCGGGTCCAGGTCCACCATCAGCACGCGCTGGCCGATGTGGGCCAACCCGGCGGCCAGGTTGACGGTGGTGGTGGTTTTGCCCACCCCCCCTTTTTGGTTGGCGACACAGAAGATTCTTGCCATGGTGCGCGGTGCGTTGGGAATGTGTGGAAGGTGTACCCGGCCCGAAGTGCCTGGCGCGTGCGTGGGCGGCCCCGGAGCGGCTTATTGCGAAGCCGCGAGCTTGGCGCCAAAGCCCAGCAGGAACGCCCCGGCGATCTTCTCCAGGCCGCGCCCAATGCGCGGGTTGGCGCGCACGCGCTCGGCCAGGAAGTGCGTGAGCAAGGTGGCGCCCAGGCCATAGGCCAAGGTCAGCACGGCGATGGTGGCGGCCATGGCGGCGTAGGTGAACAGGCCCTGCTGGCGCACGGGGTCGACGAACAGCGGGAAGAAGGCCATGTAGAACAGGATCGCCTTGGGGTTGAGCACGGTGATCAGCAAGGCCTGGCGCAGGTAGTGCCCCGCCGTGATGTTCAGCACCGGGGCGGCACCGGGCTTGGCCAGCAGCATCTTCAGGCCCAGCCAGGCCAGGTAGGCGGCCCCCAGCCACTGCACGGCGGCAAAGGCGTCCGGGTAGGCATGCAAAAGCGCCGCCACCCCGGCCACGGCCGACCACATCAGCACCTGGTCCCCCGCGATCACGCCCAGCGTGGCCGCCAGCCCCCCCCGGATTCCGCCCTTGGAGGTGGAGGTGACCAGCGCCAGGTTGCCGGGGCCGGGGATGGCCAGAAAGACGATGACGGTGACGACGAAAGTGAAGTAGTCGGTGACGCCGAACATGGGGAACCTTTCTGGGCGACTAACGACGCCCTGCTGTTTGCGAATGGGAAGATCCCTAGTTCGATGCGCTGACCTTTTCCTCGGTCACTTTGCCGCTGGGGTCGTACACGACACGCCAACTTGGGATGGATTGGAATGCATCTTTTTGCTGTCGAAACGCAGGCTCCATTTGTTTGGCAAACGTCAACGCCCACGCCGACAAGTCTTCGATAAACTTTTTCTTTGCAGGATCGTTGGCAACCTGGGCTTTGTGCCACGAGTTGCGACCCCACTCCGCTTCGCTCTCACGAGAGAACCCGGCCAACTCCGGATTGATCGTTAGGGAATGCACCAGCTTTCGGCTGCCACTCGAATAGCGTGTCCAAATCACCCGCAACACCGTCGGAGGAGTATCGACCCCCTCCGCTTTGAGCATGGCGTACAAGTCCGCCTGCTTTCCTCCAGGGTTACCCGGGTATTTCACGATGTGGTTAATCGATACGCAATTCACGTCTCGAAACACACCCCCAAGCGAAGCCTTGAAAAGATAGTCCTCTCTCTTGCAAGGCTCATCGGTCCAATCTCCCGAGTTGGACTGCGCCAAATTGGCGTACGTCCACAAGGACGCAACAAACTTTCCGCCTTCTGTCTGAAATGCGCTCAACTCTCCCATTGCAGTACCCGTGCCAGTAGTAGAAGTCTTCTTCACCTCCACCACCCGCCACTTCCCCTCGCCATTCCATACAGGGTAACCACCGATCATTGCACCCATCTCAAGTGGCTCCCCCACTTGATACATCTTCGGCTCATTGGTCCATCCAGTGAACAGCTCACCACCAATGACCGACGTAACCGCCATCAGTCCTGCAAACGCAAGCACCATCTTCTTCATATTCCCTCCTATGTGTTGTGCGCCTCAAACCCATGAAGCCTGGGGATCGTAATGCAGTTTCAGCCCCTAGCACGCATCCACACAATGCAGCGCTGCGCGTCCAGCCCCGGCACGTTGAGTTGTTCCACGTGAAACACTTCCACATCCGCAGGCAGTGCCGCGATTTCTTCTGCCGGGTGTTTGCCCTTGAGCGCCATCCACACCCCCCCCGGCGCCAGGGCTGTGCGCGACCAGGTGGTGAAGTCCTGCAGCGAAGCGAAAGCGCGTGACGTCACTACGTCAAAGGGCTCGGTCAAAGACTCCACCCGCGCATGCAGCCCGCGCAAATTGGGCAGCCCCAGGGCCGCAGCAGCCTGCTGCACAAAGGCCGCCTTCTTGGCCACCGTGTCCACACAGCGCACCTGCCACTGCGGCTCACACACCGCCAGCACCACACCCGGCAGCCCGGCACCAGCGCCCACGTCCAGTATCTTCAGCCCCCTGCCCTGCCAACCCAGGGCCTGCACCTGACGGCGCAGCGGTTGCACAGCAGCCAGGCTGTCGAGCAAGTGGTGGGTGAGCATTTCCTGCGGGTCGCGCACAGCAGTGAGGTTGTAGACCTTGGTCCACTTTCCGATCAGGTCCAGGTAGGCCAGCAACTGCCCCACCTGCGCGTCCGACAACTCCAGCCCCAAGCCCGTGAGCCCCTGGCGCAGTGGTGTTTCCAGCGCGTGCATGTCAGGCCCCTTCCCCACCAGCTGCAGCATCGGCGCCCTCGGCAAAGCCCTTGAACTTGCCCTTCTTGAGGTGGATCAGCAGCAGCGAGATTGTGGCCGGGGTGATGCCCGACAGGCGCGAGGCCTGGCCCAGGGTCTCGGGGCGGTACTTGTTGAGGCGCTGGCGCGCCTCGATGCTCAGGGCCGACACCTGCATGTAGTCCAGTTCGGGCGGCAGTTTCAGATGCTCGTAGTGCGCCGCGCGCTCGATCTCGCCGCGCTGGCGTTCGATGTAGCCTGCGTATTTGATGCCGATCTCCACCTGTTCCTGCACCGCTGCAAGCAAGGCCGCCTCGGCCTCCGGGTCTGTTTCACGTGAAACAGGGGCCAGCAGTTGGGGGTTGCGAAAGCGCCCACCGTCCATCTCCATCAGGCTGGCGTAGCCAGCCTCCGGGCGGCGCATCAAGTCCGCCAGGTTGTATTCATGCTCGATGGCCCGGCCCAGCACCCGCTCGGCCTCGGCCTGCGGCAGGTTGCGCGGGTTCACCCAGGTGTTTTTCAGGCGCTCTGTTTCACGTGAAACAGCCTCCTGTTTGCGGCAATAGGTTTCCCAGCGCGCGTCATCCACCAGGCCCAGGCGGCGCCCCACTTCGGTCAGGCGCGCATCGGCGTTGTCCTCGCGCAGCTGCAGGCGAAACTCCGCGCGGCTGGTGAACATGCGGTAAGGCTCGGTCACGCCCTTGGTGATAAGGTCGTCCACCAGCACCCCCAGGTAGGCCTGGTCGCGGCTGGGTAGCCAGCGCTCCCCCTCGTAAGAGATGGACCCGGCGGCGCAGGCGGCGCCCATGCGCGCTGCCGCATCCATCGAACGCGCACGCACCTGCAGCGCCGCGTTCACCCCGGCAAACAGGCCTTGCGCCGCCGCCTCTTCGTAGCCCGTGGTGCCGTTGATCTGCCCGGCAAAAAACAGGCCGCCGATGGCGCGGGTTTCAAAGTTGCCTTGCAGCCCCCGCGGGTCGAAGTAGTCGTATTCGATGGCGTAGCCGGGGCGCAGGATGTGGGCGTTCTCCAGCCCCTTCATGGAGCGCACCAAGTCGTATTGCACGTCAAACGGCAGGCTGGTGGAGATGCCGTTGGGGTAAACCTCGTGCGTGCTCAGGCCCTCGGGCTCCAGAAAAATCTGGTGGCTTTCCTTATCGGCAAAGCGGTTGATCTTGTCTTCCACACTGGGGCAGTAGCGCGGCCCCACCCCCTCAATCTTGCCGGTGAACATGGGGCTGCGGTCAAAGCCGCTGCGGATGATTTCGTGCGTGCGCGCATTGGTGTGCGTGATCCAGCACGGCATTTGCTGCGGGTGCATGCGCGCCGTACCCATGAAGCTGAACACCGGCACGCCCTGCTCCGGGCGCTCGCCACCGGGCACACCGTCGCCCGGCTGCTCGGCGCACTGGCGGTAGTCGATGGAGCGCCCGTCGATACGCGGCGGCGTGCCGGTCTTGAGCCGCCCCTGGGGCAGCTTCAGCTCCTTCAGGCGCGCACTCAAGGACACCGCCGGAGGGTCGCCCGCCCGCCCTGCCGCATAGTGGTTCAGGCCCACATGGATCTTGCCGTCCAGAAAAGTGCCCGCCGTCAGCACCACGGTGCTGGCACGAAAAGTGATGCCCACCTGCGTCACCGCCCCCACCACGCGCTCACCTTCCACCACCAGGTCGTCCACCGCCTGCTGGAACAGCCACAGATTGGGCTGGTTTTCCAGCATGCGGCGGATGGCGGCCTTGTACAGCACGCGGTCGGCCTGGGCGCGGGTGGCACGCACGGCCGGGCCCTTGGAGCTGTTGAGAATGCGGAACTGGATGCCCGACTCGTCGGTCGCCAGCGCCATGGCGCCACCGAGCGCGTCCACTTCTTTGACGAGGTGGCCCTTGCCGATGCCGCCAATGGAAGGGTTGCAACTCATCTGGCCCAGGGTCTCGATGTTGTGGGAGAGCAGCAGGGTGCGGCAGCCCATGCGCGCGCTGGCAAGGGCTGCTTCAGTGCCGGCGTGGCCGCCGCCCACGACGATGACGTCGAACGTTTGTGGATACAACATGTGCAGGATGAAGCGCAGGCCCGGCAGACACAGCGGGCGGCGCCAATAGGGTAGACAGGGGAAGGGGCCGATTTTACCGGCGGGCCCCATGTCCGCCAAACCGTGGGCCCACCCCAAGAGCCCACGGCCCAAGCCGCACAATCACCCCCCATGAAAACACTCGTCTTCGCGGGCAGCACCCGCCAACAATCCTTCAACCGCCGCCTGGCCCGTGTGGCCGCCGAACTGGCCACCCAGGCCGGCGCCGATGTCACCCACCTGGAGCTGGCGGATTTCGACATCCCGCTCTACAACGCCGACCTGGAAGCGCGCGGCACCCCGGCCGACGTGCTGCGGCTCAAGTCCATCATGGACAGCCACCCGGCCTGGATCATCTGCACGCCCGAATACAACGGCAGCTACACCGGCCTGCTCAAGAACACGCTGGACTGGGCCTCCAGCCCGGTGCAGGGCCACCCCGAGTGGAGCGACGGCAGCCGCCCCTTTGGCGGCAAGGTGGTGGGGCTGCTGAGCGCCTCGCCCGGCGCGCTGGGCGGGCTGGGCTCGCTCAACCACCTCACACCCATGCTGGCCAATCTGCAATGCTGGGTCTGCCCCACCCGCTTCGCCCTGGGCCACGCGGGCCAGGCCTTTGACGCGCAAGGCGCCCTGGTCAATGAAGCCACCCGCAGCCGCGTCCAGGCCGTGGTTGCTCAGACCCTGTGGGCGGCGCGGCGTCTGCACGCCTGATCTATCGGAGTTTTTGCACGGCTGTCCCGTTTATGCGGTGGCAGGCGCTGCCCTTGTTGCGTGGGCATGCACCTATTCCGCCCATGCCCTGGCATAGGTTGGCGGTGGGGTTGATGCAGAGCACACGGCTGTTCCGTCCGTACCATGGCAATGGCAGTTGGTGTTGCATGGGGGCTGAGGCACACGGCTGTCCCGTCCAAGCCGCGGCAGGCGCTACCCGGTTCGGACTCCACTGCGGCGGTCGGCTGCGCCGACTCCGCCGTGGCACAGGACCGGGGGCCAGCGCGGGGGAACTCGCTTCTCGCCCTGCGGGCGCTGCGCTCGGACAGCCCCCGCGAGTATGTGGACGAAGCGCGCTGACGCGCGCCTGGCCCCCGGACCTGTGCCACGGCCACCGCAGAAGTCGCCCGAGCCGGGCAGCGCCTGCCACGGCAAAGCGAGGGGGGTGGTGCACGCACCCTTTTTACGGGGCACACCACCAGCGCCATTTCCCGGCGAATGGGGAACTTTGTGGGCGAACCACCAACGCCTCACCTGGATATGTGGGAATTCCTGTCGGCGCACCACCAGCGCTCCATCTGGATACGCAGGCGTACCACCACCGCCACTTCCAAGGCGGGTGCGTTGTGGGCGCAGCGCTGGGTCTTGTGGGGGCGCCGAGGCGCGCAGCGCCAGGCGGGGGGCGCGCGTAGCGCGCCTTCGTCCATCATGCTTGCCGCACATGTTTGAACGCAGAGAGCGAAGCGAACGAAGTGAGTTGTGCGGCACCCGCCTGGCGCGAGCACCGCAGGGAAGCCGACGCGCAGCGGTGGCCGCCCCCACCGGCCCAGCGCTGCGCCCACAGCGCTCCCGCCTTGGAGCACACGCGCCACCCCGCGTACCTTGCACCACCACCCACCGCTCCACCATCCCTGGGCACACGCGCCGCCCACGTACCCCGCACAAGCGCCCACAGCACACCCGCCTTGGAGCACACGTACCGTCCCACGCACCTTGCACCACCAGCCACCAGCCGCCAGCCGCCAGCCGCCGCCCAGCGTAGTTTCACGTGAAACCCCTCCCGCTCCGCCACCACGGGCCCCCACCGGCTGGCACGACGAAATGGGTTTCTGCCGCCGACGCTGCTACACCTGCTCCGCACACCGCTGCAGCGCCGGCACGCTCAGGATATCGATGCGGCCGTAGCCCAGGGACAGCACGCCGTCGGCCACCAGGCCCTTGAGTTCGCGGCTCAGGGTCTGGCGCGTGATGCCCAGCATCATGGCCAGCGCGTCCTGCGACACCAGCACCCGCGCGCGCGCCTGCTCGGCCATGGTGGCGTCGCCATGGGCCAAGGCCAGCAGGCGCCGCGCTACCCGCGTGCGCATGGAGCGCAGCATGGCGTCTTCCACCAGCCCGAACACCGCACGCAGCCGCTGCGCCAGCAAGCGCGCCACGGCATGGGCAAACACCGGGCGCTGCATCAGGCGGGCAAAGTCCTCGGGCGACACCACCAGCAAGCGTGCGTCCTCCACCACCGTGGCGTCGTAGGGGTGCGGCTCGCCGTCCAACAAGGTGGACTCGTTGAACCAGTTGCCCACCTCGATCAACGCCAGAATGCCCTCGCGCCCGTCCGCGCCCACGCTGGAGATTTTCACCACCCCCTGCACCAGGCCCCAGAACTGCGGCCCGTCCTGCCCCTTGCGGTACAGCACCGCCCCCCGGCCCAGGTGCTGCCCCTCGGCACAGGCCAGCAGGGCCTGCTGCTCGGCCACCGGCAGCGCCGAAAACCAGGGGTTGCGCCGGAACACGGTCCAGGCCTCCTGCTTGCTATTGCCCATGCGTCCTCACCCCCGTAAAAACCCTAAATCGTTAAATTTTTGACAGTGTACCCACCACAAGCGGTGTAACGTAGGTGTCTTGCATTCAGCACGGTCGTGCGTATTCTTCGCCGCCGCGTCCCCCATCCCCTTGCGAGGCCCCTCATGAACGCCATTCCCTTGCACGCCGTCACCCCTGGTGACGTGATCCGCAACGAACTCGAAGCCACGCTGGCGCTGCAGCGCGCGGCCTACCTCGCCCACCCCTACCCCAGCTACGCCGAGCGCCGCGCCGACCTCCAGCAGCTGCGCCGCTTTTTGCAGGACCACCGCGACGCCATCGTGGACGCCATCCACAAGGACTACGGCAACCGCTCGCGCCACGAGACCCTGTTTGCCGAAGTGTTCCCGGCGGTGGACGGCGTCCACCACACCTTGAAGCACCTGCGCGCCTGGATGCGCCCGCAGGCGCGCGGCGTGGACTGGCGCAACTTCTTTGGCGCACGCAACCGCCTCATCCCCCAGCCCCTGGGCGTGGTGGGCTGCATCGTGCCCTGGAACTTTCCCATCAACCTGTCCTTCGCGCCGCTGGCGGCCATTTTTGCCGCGGGCAACCGCGCCATGGTCAAGATGTCGGAGAACTCGCGCCACCTGTGCGCCTTGCTGATGGAGAAGTCGCCCGCCTACTTCCCGCGCGAAAAGCTCGCCTTCTTTGACGAAACCGGCGGCGTGGGCATCGAGTTCTCCAAGCTCAAGTTCGACCACCTGCTGTTCACCGGCTCGGGCCAGACCGGCCGCTCCGTCATGGCCGCCGCTGCCGCCAACCTGGTGCCGGTCACGCTGGAGCTGGGCGGCAAGTCGCCCGCCATCGTGTGCGACGACTTCGACCTGCGCACCGCCGCCGAGCGGCTGCTGTTCGTCAAGTGCTTCAACGCCGGCCAGATCTGCACCACGGTGGACTACGCCTACATTCCCCGCGCCAAGGTGGACAGCTTCGTGCAGATGGCCAAGGAGATCGTCACGCGGCGCTACCCCACGCTGGAGTCGGTGGACTTCACCTCCATGATCGACGCCCGTTCGTTTGAGCGCGTGCTGGGCGCCATGCAGGAGGCCCAGGCGCGCGGCGCCACGCTGGTGCAGCTCATTCCCGGCAAGCCCTGGGACGAGGCCACGCACCGCATCGCGCCGCACATCGTGCTCAATGCCCCGGAGGACTGCGCCCTGCGCACGCGCGAGATCTTTGGCCCGGTGCTGCCCCTGCTGGCCTACGAGGACCTGGAGCAGCCGATCCGCGAGATCAACGCCCGCGCCCGCCCGCTGGCGCTGTACCCGTTCTCGAACGACAAGCGCCGGGTGCACGACATCCTGCACCGGGTCATGTCCGGCGGGGTGAGCGTCAACGACGGCCTGTTCCACGTCGCCCAGCACGACCTGCCCTTTGGCGGCGTGGGCGACAGCGGCATGGGCCACTACCACGGCTACGAAGGCTTCGTCACCTTCTCCAAGATGCGCCCGGTGTTCTACCAGGCGCCCTTCAGCGCGGTGAAGTTCCTGTGGCCGCCCTATGGCAAGTTCGCCAGCAAGTACCTCGACTTTCTGACCAAGTAAGGGCACGCCTTGAGCACGAAGCACCTCCCCCCCCATCTGCAGCGGCGCAGCTTCCTGCGCCTGGGCCTGGGCGCCGCCGCAGTGCTGGCCGTGGCAGGCGGCTCGGCCGTGCTGCTGACCACGCCCGGTGTGGTGGACG
This sequence comes from Rhodoferax sp., assembly GCA_052390055.1. Classification (GTDB taxonomy): domain Bacteria; phylum Pseudomonadota; class Gammaproteobacteria; order Burkholderiales; family Burkholderiaceae_C; genus Allorhodoferax. The sequence continues at coordinate 17,984 of JBQTHH010000018.1, read as the reverse complement.
GCAAGCTCAGCGCCCCGGCGCGCGCCGTGCTGCGCAGCGTGGCACTGGCCATTCTGGCCGACCTGCTGCCCACTGAGGCCGCCGCCTGCAGCGCCGAGCTGGACGCCAGCCTGCAGCGCACCGACGCCCTGCTGGCCGCCGTGCCCGCTGCCGCCCGCGACGAAGCCTCGCAGCTGCTGGCGCTGCTGGGCACCAGCGTCGGGCGGCGCACCCTGGCGGGCCTGGCCACGCCCTGGGAGCAGGCCGACAGCGCCGAAGTGCTGGCCGCGCTGCAAAGCATGCAAGCCTCGTCCGTGCCACTGCGCGTACAGGCCTACCAGGGCCTGCACGACCTGGTCTGCCTGCCCTACTTCGCCAGCGCCCAGGCCTGGAAGGCCCTGGGCTACCCCGGCCCCATCTCTGTCTGATACACCCATGAGCATTCCCGACCCCATCGCCCAAGGCCTAGAGCGCGGCTGGAAAGTCCTGGGCGCCTCGCACGGCGCCGTGCCCGCGCGCATCGAATGCGACGTGGCCATCGTCGGCTCCGGCGCGGGCGCGGGCATCACCGCCGAGCTGCTGACCAAGGTCGGCCTGAAGGTGGTGCTGATCGAAGAAGGCCCGCTGCGCTCCAGCCAGGACTTCAAACAAAACGAATTCACCGCCTACACCGAGCTGTACCAGGAGTGCGCCGGGCGCAAGACCAAGGACAAGGCCATCAGCATCCTGCAAGGGCGCAGCGTGGGCGGCACCACCACCATCAACTGGACCAGCTCCTTTCGCACCCCCGAGTCCACCCTGCAGTACTGGGAGCAGCGCTTTGGCTTGCAGGACTACACCCGCGCCGCGCTCGACCCCTTTTTCGAGCAGGTGCAGACGCGCCTGAACATCAGCCCCTGGGCCGTGCCGCCCAACGAAAACAACGAGCTGCTGCGCCGCGGTGCGGCCAAGCTCGGCATCGAGGCGCATGTGATCCCGCGCAACGTCAAGGGCTGCTACAACCTGGGCTCCTGCGGCATGGGCTGCCCCACCAATGCCAAGCAGTCCATGCTGGTCACCACCATCCCCTATGCGCTCGACCACGGCGCCACGCTGCTGGTGCAGACGCGGGTGGAGCAGCTGCTGCTGCAAGGCGGCAAGGTCGAGGGCCTGCGCTGCGCGGGCGTGCACCTGGACGGCCGCCCCAGCGGCGCCAGCACCACGGTGCGCGCACGCCACTACGTGCTCAGCGCAGGCGCCATCAACGGCCCCGGGCTGCTGCTGCGCTCCCACGCCCCCGACCCGCACCAGCGCCTGGGGCGGCGTACCTTTTTGCACCCGGTGGCCATCACCACCGCCGTCATGCCCCAGCGGGTGGAGCCCTGGGCCGGGGCGCCGCAGTCCATCTACTCCGACCACTTCCAGTACACCCAGCCCATCGACGGACCGATCGGCTTCAAGCTCGAAGTCGCGCCCCTGCACCCGGTGTTCTTCGGCGCCAACCTGCCCGGCATGGGGCCGCAGCACACGCCGCTGCTGCGCGCCTACCCGCACGCCCACGTCATGCTGGCCCTGATGCGCGACGGCTTCCACCCCCAGTCCGAAGGCGGCGCGGTGGAGCTGCGCAGCGACGGCTCCGCGCTCCTGGACTACCCCGTGACCGACTATGTGCTCGACGGCGCGCGCCGCTCCCTGCTGGCCATGGCGCAGATCCAGTTCGAAGCCGGGGCCCAGTCCGTCACCCCGGGGCACGAGTTCGGCCGCGCCGCCAGCACCTGGGCCCAGGCCAAGGCCGACATCGAAGCCCTGCCCATGAAGCCGCTCATCACGCGCCTGGGCAGCGCCCACGTCATGGGCGGCTGCGGCATGGCTTCCAGCCCCGAGCGCGGCGTGACCCGCCCCGACGGCGTGCACTGGCAGTTGGAGAACCTCTCGGTGCACGACGGCTCGCTGTTTCCCACCAGCATCGGCGCCAACCCGCAGCTCTCCATCTACGGCATCGTCAACCGCCTGGCGCAGCAACTGGTGCAGCGCCTGGGCGCCCCGGCGGTGGCGCTGGCCTAGCACCACCCCAGTGGCACCGTGCAGGCGGCCAAGCCCTTGCAGCACGCGCGCCCCGCGTGGCAGCCAAGGGAGCGGGCCCGCCGCACCCTGCGGTGTTTTTCAACAGCGTGTTCAAGCCCGCGCATGCACCGAGTCGGCTTGCGCCGGTAGCATGCCGGTTTCACCACCCCAAGGAGGTTCTTGCCATGAAGCTGTACTACTCCCCCGGCGCATGCTCGCTCTCGCCCCACATCGTGCTGCGCGAAGCGGGCCTGCCCTTCACCGCCATTGCCGCGCCCACCAAGACCAAGCAGCTGCCCGACGGCAGCGACTACCGCGCCGTCAACCCGCTGGGCTACGTGCCCTACCTGGTGCTGGACGACGGGCGCACCCTGCACGAAGGCCCGGCCATCGTGCAGTACCTGGCCGACCTGGTCCCGGCGCAAAAGCTGGCGCCGCCCAATGGCAGCTGGGAACGCTACAAGCTGCAGGAATGGCTCACCTTCATCGGCACCGAGCTGCACAAAGGCTTTTCGCCGCTGTTCATGCCCGCCACCCCTGAAGACTTCAAACCCGTGCTGCGCGAGCGCCTGCAGGGCCGCCTGGCCTGGGTCGAAGGCGAGTTGGGCGACAAGTCCTACCTCATGGGCGAACACTTCACCGTGGCCGACGCCTACCTCTTCACCGTCACGAACTGGGGCCGCCTGGTCGGCGTCAGCCTGGACGCCTACCCGCAGCTGCAGGCCTACCGGGCCCGCGTCGCCGCACGCCCGGCAGTGCAAGCCGCCATGCAGGCCGAAGGCTTGATCAAGTAATTGCTATCTTTTGCATAGCAAAAGGCCTCCGTCGCACAAGCGGCGGGGGCTTTATTAGCTTCTGAAGCTGAGCACCTCTACCAGCCTCGCCGGGCGCGAGGTGGTCCAACTGGCAGTCCACCATAAACTGCCCCTTCTTGGCCAGCAGGAACTGCCACATCGCATCCTGCATCCAATGCGCAGCCCATGGGCTAACCAGCAGAGAAGGCCACCCGAACAAACACAGCACCAAGGCGGTCTACACTTTGGCGATCTGGACCACCACCCCACGCGAATCCCCATGCAAGGCCAACTTTTCAGTCAGGACTTCCTGACCCGCGGTGTACTCGACACCGAACCCTCGCGCGCGCTGGACGACGGCGGTGCTCTGGGACGCTTCGAAACCGCCTTGCGAGCGGTGTACGCAGGGCTGGACGCCTCCTCCACCATCAACGAAGCGCAAACCGAGAGCGTCGTTATCAACAAGGTGCTGGTGGAGCTGGGCTGGGGTGACGACTTTTTGCCCCAGGTCAACCTGTCTGGCAAACGTCGGGAAGACGTGCCCGACTGCCTTTTGTTTGCAGACAGTGCCCACAAAGCGCTGGCTCTGGCAGAGACCAAAGACGACCAACGCTACCGCCACGGCCTGGCCATACTGGAAGCCAAGCGCTGGCTACGCCCGCTGGATCGGGGCGACAGCACCGAAGCCCTGGACCCCGATGCGCCATCGAGCCAGATGCTGCGCTACCTGAGCCGTGCCGATGTGGTGTCCGACCGCGCCGTCAAGTGGGGCATACTCACCAACGGCAATGTGTGGCGGCTGTACTGGCAGGACGCCCGCTCGCGCTCCGAAGAATTCTTTGAGGTAGATGTGGCTGCGGCCCTGGGCCTCTCAGGCATCCAGCACGAGCTGGATGAAATAGACCCCGCCCACGCCCTGCGCCTGTTCTTCCTGTTTTTCCACCGAGGGGCATTTTTACCCCAGAGCTGGGACGATGCCGGGCGCAACTTCCACGCCTATGCCCTGAACGAAGCCCGGTTGTACGAAGAGAAAGTGTCGCAAGACCTGGGCAAGCGGGTATTTGAAGACATCTTCCCCCAACTGGCCGACGCGCTGGCCAAAGGCGATCTGCACGCCCAAACCCACAGCATTGGCTACGGCCAGTTCACCCGCGCGCAGTACACCCCCGAATACCTGGACGAGGTGCGCGAAGCCGCACTGGTGCTCTTGTACCGCCTGCTGTTCTTGTTCTACGCCGAAGACCGCCACCTGCTGCCGGTGCGCGACCCGCGCTATGCACCCTACAGCATCCGGCGCATCCGCCAGGACGTACGCGACAAGGTGGAGGCGCGGGGCATGTTTTCCAGCACGATGACCCATATTTGGCGCGATATCGAAGGTGTTTGTCAGCTTATCGACCAGGGTGATGACGACATTGGCATGCCCGCGTACAACGGTGGCCTGTTCAACCGTGCCCGCTCGGCCCTGCTGACCCGCACCAAGGTGCCCGACAAGGTGATGGCGCCCATCATCGACGCATTGTCAAGGCGTACCGAAGACGTGCTGCAAGGCTGGATCAACTACCGCGACCTTGCTGTCGCGCACCTGGGCGGCATTTACGAGCGCTTGCTGGAGTACAGCCTGGTGCACGAAGTGCAGGCCATCGACACCTACAAAGACAAGCCCGAAATCAACCGCATCGTGGCCGCACCGGCCAGCTTTGCGCGCAAGGTATCGGGCAGCTACTACACCCACGACGATCTGGTGCGCCTGATATTGCGCGAATCCATCGGCCAGCTGGCTGGGCAGCGGCACGACCGCTTTGCCGCCCACCTGAAAAAACTCGGCAAAAAGGCATCTCTCAACCCCGGTGACTGGGACGCCTTGGACGCGAAAGACCCGGCCAGCCAAATCCTGGAGCTCAAGGTCTGCGACCCGGCCATGGGCAGCGGTCACTTCCTGGTGGCACTGGTGGATGACATCGCCGACCGCGTTTTGGAAGCCATTGCCACCGCCACGGAAACCGTCAATGCCCAGCCCTGGGCCGCGCACCTGGTGGAAGCGGGCCGCCCGTGGCAAAGCCCGGTACTCGCACGCATCAGCCACATCCGCCGTTCCATCAAGACCGCTGCCCACACCCACGGTTGGGCCGTGACCGATGCGCAGCTGGACGACCGCCACATCGTGCGCCGCATGATTTTGAAGAAAACCATCTTCGGTGTGGACAAGAACCCCATGGCCGTAGAGTTGGCCAAGACTGCGCTGTGGCTGCACACCTTCACCGTAGGCGCGCCGTTGAGCTTTCTGGACCACCACCTGCAAGTGGGCGACAGCCTGCATGGCGAACGACTGCCCCAGGTGCAGCAAAGCCTGCAAAACCTGGGCAGCCTGCTGTTGCAAAGCGAGTTTGACCGGCTGGCCAAAGCCGCCAGCAACATCGCCCAGGTGGCCGACCTGACCGATGTAGACATTGCCGAAGCCCATCTCTCCAAGCGCCTCGCCACCGAAGCGCAGGCACAGGTGGCTCCCATCCTGGCAGTGCTGGATTTTTGGCGTGCCCTGCGCTGGCTGGTGCCCGGCTGGCCGGTCGCCAAGGCGGGCCAACTAGCCCGGCTGCTCCCGCCGGTGGACGGCCAGGACAACCCGCTCCTGCAAGGCATTACCCAACTGCTGGATCCCAGCCTGAACCTGGTGAGCGTGCTGGGCGCAGGCCAACTTGCGGGCAGCACCGCAGCCCACCAAGCGGCCAGCGCCCTCATGGCGCAGGCCCGCCAGTTGGCCACACGGGAGACCTTTTTTCACTGGTGGACACAGTTCCCGACCGTATTTGGCGGTGGCGACAGAGCCAACACCGCCCCCCGCGGGTTTGACGCCATCATTGGCAACCCGCCGTGGGACCGCATCAAATTACAAGAGGTGGAGTGGTTTGCCGAACGCGACGTACACATTGCGGCGCAGGCCCGCGCCGCCGACCGCAAACGCCTGATTGGCGAACTGAAAACCAAGAAGTCCCCCTTGTGGCAAAGCTATGTGCAAGCCAGCGAACGCGCCGAGGCCAACGCCCGCGTGCTGGGCAATGGCAAGCACGGCAGCGGCGACTACCCGCTGTTGGGCGGGGGCGATGTCAACCTCTATAGCCTGTTTGTGGAGCGTGCCCAATCGCTGATCAACCCCCACGGTGTGGTGGCGCTCATCACCCCCAGCGGTATTGCTGCCGACAAAGGGGCGGCGGAGTTCTTCCGCTCCATCAGCAGCACGGGCAAGCTGCACGCGCTGTTTGACTTTGAGAACCGCAAGGTGTTCTTCCCCGATGTCGATTCGCGCTTCAAGTTCAGCGCACTGGTGTTTGGCAAAGCCCCGCGCATGACGGCCACCGAGCCGCCACAGCCCCTACCCAGCCGCTGCGCGTTTTACCTGCACAGTCTGGCCGAGCTGGACAAACCGGGGCGGGTACTGAGCTTGAGTAGCAACGACTTTGCTCGCGTTAACCCCAACACTGGGGCCTCCCCCATCTTCCGCAGCCAGCGCGATGCCGACATCACCTTGAAGCTGTATGCCAAGCACCCGGTGCTGGTGAAGCACGGTGCCATGAGCGAGGCACTGGGCCAGCAGCCAGACACCAAGGTGTGGCCGGTGAAATACGTAACCATGTTCCACATGACCAACGACTCGCACCTGTTCATGAAGGCCAGCGAACTCAAAAGGCAGGGCTGGACACCCGCTGCGCACAACCGCTGGGAAAGAACAAGTGATGCAGGCGACACGCAGGTGGCCGTGCCCCTGTACGAGGGCAAGATGGTGCAAATGTTTGACCACCGGGCGGCGGACGTGGTGGTGAATGCAGCCAATCTGCACCGTGCGGCGCAGCAGGAAGCCATTTCGCAGGTGGAAAAGGCTAGCCCCGACCGTTACCCTGCACCGCAGTTTCATGTCACGGCATCCGACGTGACGACAAATCCTTACGAATGGGCGCTGGGCTACAAGGAGATCACTGCCCCTACCAACGTGCGCAGCATGATCGCAACCATGCTGCCCGGTGTCGCGTTTGGCAATAAGGTGCCCCTGCTTATCCCGCAAGCAGACACCCCCCCATTGGCCGCCCGCGTCGCAAGCTTGCTGGTGGCCAACTTCAACGTGTTCGCGTTTGACTTTGTATTGCGCCAGAAGCTGCAAGGGCAAACCATCAATCTATTCATCCTGGAGCAACTCCCCGTCATCGCCCCAGCCCGTTTCGACGAACCCCTGCCCGCCGCCTTCACCACCGCCATGCGTTCCGCCAAACTCATGAACGGCCACCACCCGCACCCCACCGTGGCCGACTTCGTGCTGCCCCAGGTACTGGCGCTGACCTACACAGCGCACGACATGGCTCCCTTTGCCCGCGACATGGGCTATGTGGACGACCAAGGCCAGGTGCTGCCGCCGCTGGAGTGGAACGAAGACGAGCGCCGCGCCCGGATGGCAGCGCTGGACGCCGTGTTCTTCTACCTCTACGACCTTTCGCCCAAGGACGCGCGCTACATCCTCGACACCTTTCCCATCGTGCGCGAGCAGGACACCAGGGTATTTGGCCACTTCAAGACCCAGTCCGACATCCTGGCCCTGATGCCCCTGCTAGCGCACTGATTGCACGCCGCCCCACCTTCTCGCGGCAGCCCGCTGGGCGACAAGTCCTACCTCATGGGCGAGCACTTCACCGTGGCCGACGCCTACCTGTTCACCGTCACCAACTGGGGGCGCTTGGTCGGCGTCAGCCTGGACGCCTACCCGCAACTGCAGGCCTACCGCGCCCGCGTCGCCGCGCGCCCGGCGGTGCAGGCGGCGATGCTGGCCGAGGGTTTGATCAAATAGCAAGTTGCTATAATTTTTGTAGCTGCACCCGCTTATTCCACGCGGGCCAGCGCCTGTTTTTGCCCCCAAACACAGGCACCTGGAGCGGTCTGCCGGTGGGACAGGCCTATTCCTGCGCCACAGCGGCAGCCACTGGCGCAGGCGCCCAGCGCTTGAGCAGCAGCGCGTTGGACAGCACGCTGACCGAACTGAGCGCCATGGCCGCCCCGGCCAGTACCGGGTTGAGCAGCCCGGCGGCCGCCAGCGGGATGCCGACCACGTTGTAGAAAAAGGCCCAGAACAGGTTCTGGCGGATCTTGCCCACGGTGCGCCGCGAAATGTCCAGCGCGGCGCCCAGCAGCGCCGGGTCGCCGCGCATCAGGGTGATGCCCGCCGCGTGCATGGCCACGTCGGTGCCATTGCCCATGGCCATGCCCACATCGGCGGCGGCCAGCGCGGGCGCGTCGTTCACGCCGTCGCCCACCATGGCCACGGTGTGGCGCGCCACCACACCCAGGCCCTTGTTGGCACCCAGGGTGCCGGGGACAAACACGCCCTCGCGCGGCAGGCCCTGCGTGCCCTGCTGGCGCAGCAGTTGCACCACGGCGGCTTTGTCGGCGGGCAGCACCTCGGCCAGCACCTCGCCGTCTTGCGCGCGCAGGCCCAGCTGCTGGGCCATGGCCAGCGCCGCGCCCCGGTTGTCGCCCGAGACCATCACCGGCGCCACCCCGCGTGCGCGCAAGGCCTGCAGCGCCTGCGCCGCGCCGGGCTTGGGCTGGTCGGCAAAGGCCAGCAGCCCCCACAGGGCCACACCGCCGCCCTCGCGCAGCTCGCCCAGGCCGGACACCGTGGCGCCGCCCTCTTGCAAGGTGCGCACCTCGCCCTGCAAGGGGTGCTCGCCCAGGCCCAGCTCCTGCAGCCAGCGCAGGCTGCCCATCACGATCTGGTGACCGTCCACCACCGCCTGCACGCCGCGCCCGCTGAGCGACTGCACCTCGCTGCAGGGCACAAAGGCCAGCTGCCGCTCTTTGGCCGCATGCACCACCGCGTGCGCCAGCGGGTGCGCGCTGCCCGCCTGCAGCCGCGCCGCCAGGGTCAGCAAGGCGGCCTCGTCCACCCCCGCCACCCCGTGCAGCGCGGTCAGGCGCGGGCGGCCCTGGGTCAGGGTGCCGGTCTTGTCCAGCGCCACGATGCGGGTCTTGTGCGCCAGCTCCAGCGCCTGCGCGTCTTTGATGAGAATGCCGTGGCGCGCCGCCACCCCGGTGCCCGCCATGATCGCCGCCGGTGTGGCCAGCCCCAGCGCGCAGGGGCAGGCGATTACCAGCACCGCCACAGCGCGGATCAGCGCCACCTCCCAACCCACCCCAGAGCCCATGCCCCAGCCCAGCAGCGTGCCCAGGGCAATGAGCAGCACCACCGGCACGAACACGCTGCTGACCTGGTCCACCAGGCGCTGGATCGGCGCCTTGGCCGCCTGCGCGTCTTCCACCAGGCGGATGATGTGCGACAGCACCGTGTCAGCCCCCACCGCGCGCACGTACATCACCAGGCGCCCGTCGCCATTGATAGCGCCGCCGGTCAGGCTGGAGAGCGGGTCGCGCGGGGCCGACAACGCATCCATGGGCAGGCCGCGCTTGTCCACCGGCAGCGGCTCGCCAGTGAGCATGGATTCGTCCACCTGCGTGCGCCCCTCCAGCATCCAGCCGTCCGCCGGGATGCGCTCGCCGGGTTTCACCACCACCCGGTCGCCCGCCAGCAGCTCGGCCACCGGCACGTCCACCTCGCCCTCGGGGGTGATCAGGTGCGCCGTCTCGGGCCGTAGCGCGTGCAGGGCGCGTATCGCCGCCGTGGTCTGGCGCTTGGCGCGCGCCTCCAGCCACTTGCCCAGCAGCACCATGGTGATGACCACCGCCGAGCCCTCGAAATACAGGTGCGGCATGCCCCCCTGCGGCGTGCGCCACCACAGCCACACCGACAGGCCCCACCCGGCCGTGGTGCCAATGGCCACCAGCAGGTCCATGGTGCCGCTGCGCTGCACCAGCGCGTGCCAGGCCCCCTTGTAAAAACGCCAGCCCAGCACGAACTGCACCGGCGTGGCCAGCACAAACTGCCACAGCGCGGGCAACATCCAGTGCTTGCCCGCCAGGCTGCCCAGCATGGGCACCACCAGCGGCAAAGACAGCAGCATGCCCCAAGCCACCGGGGCGAACCCGGCCCAGGGGCCCTCGTCGGCCGCGTCCAGCGCGGCGCTGGCGGCACGCGGCTCGTAGCCCGCGTCGCGCACCGCGCGCGCCAGGCGCGCTGCCGCGTTTTCCATGGGCGCGGCCAGCTTCACCCGCGCCGACTCGGTGGCCAGGTTCACGGCGGCGCTCTGCACCCCATCAACCCGCCCCAGGGCGCGCTCCACCCGCGCCACGCACGACGCACAGGTCATGCCACCAATGCCAATGTCCACTTCCAGCGCTGCCTCGGCCATGCTCGCTCGCCCTTCTCGTGTGGTAACTTCCCCATATTACTACCCTGGAGTATGAACATGGAGCAGCGCTTTACCGTCACCGGCATGACCTGTGGGCATTGCGAGCAGGCCGTGCGCCGCGCCCTCACCCGCCTGGACCCGCAAGCCCAGGTGCAGATCGACCGCAGCCAGAACCTGGTGCAGGTCCAAAGCGAACAAGCCCGCCAGACCCTGGCCCAGGCCATTGCCGAAGAAGGCTACAGCGTCCAGCCCGATTGATGCTACACATTCAGTAGCATTCTCCGCATATTCCACGCGGGCCAGAGGCCAAAATCAGTATGGAAAACGGCGAGCCGCTGGCGCCACTGGTGCAGCTCTACCCGGCCCTGGCCGCGGTCGACCCGCCCCTGCACAGCCTGCCCCAGGCCCACGCCCCGCTGCGGGTAGAGGCAGGCACCGCGCTGTTTGCCGAAAACGCCCCCTGCCAGGGCTTTCCGCTGGTGCTCGAAGGCGAGGTCAAGGTCAGCCGCCACGCCAGCGACGGGCGTAGCCTGGAGCTGTACCGCGTGCTGCCCGGCGAACTCTGCCTGGCCTCGTGCGCGGCGCTGTTCCGAACCCAGCCCCTCATCGCCTCCGGCGTGGCCAGCCAGCCCAGCACCCTGCTGCTCATCGGCGCGCCCACCTTCGCCGCCTGGCTGCACACCCCCGCCTTTCGTGACGCCGTGCTCGGCCTGTTCGCCCAGCGCATGGCCGACCTCGCCGCCCTCATCGACGCCGTCGCCTTCCACCGGCTCGACAGCCGCCTCGCCGCCGCCCTGCTCGGGCACGGCCTGGCCCTGCACACCACCCACCAGGCCCTGGCCGACGAACTCGGCACCGTGCGCGAAATGGTCACCCGGCTGCTGCGCCGCTTCGAGCGCGAAGGCTGGGTACGCCTGGAGCGCGAGTGCATCCACATCACCCACCCCGCCGCCCTGCGCGCCCTGGCCGCGCCCCTGGGCTGATCGCCCCTGAACCCCACCAAGACCGTGGGCGCCCCGCCCCGCCGACCGCTTGGTGACTTAGGTCACAGACACTGCATGGGGTATGGTGGCCCAATCGCGCCATCCACCACCCACAGGAGCCATCCATGAAAACCAATGTTGGCGGCATCGACCGCGGCGTGCGCATCGCCGCCGGCCTGGTGCTCATCGCCCTGACCCTCACCGGCACCATCGGCGCCTGGGGCTGGCTCGGCATCGTGCCGCTGGCCACCGGCGCCATCGGCTGGTGCCTGCCCTACGCCATCTTTGGCGTCAACACCTGCGCCACCAAGCACTGAACACCTCCACGCAAGAGAGGCAAACCGCCTTACCAGCCCCTGAGAGCCTGCGCCACAGGCTCTGGCCGGTCCCCCCCATGGGCGACCGGCGTTTTTTTGGGCCCGACAGTGCCCCGCCCAAACCCCGTATACTCCTGCGGCCTGCTGCCACCTGCTTTCCTTGACAGCGGCCACGACCACCCTCGGCGCTCCCCAACGGTGAGCGTTTCGTCCTCGGCAAGCTCCTCCCCCCGTTGGCGGCCCGCCCCTTTTCTGGCCGCTCCCCCCAGATTCGTCGCCGTGCGCACCGCGCACCTGGCCCGGGCCGCCGCGCAAGCAGGCAGCGCCCAAGGCCCCCCGGCCCCGCCCGCACCGCGCCGACATCGCCCATTTGAAGGAACCGCATGGCCAAAGAAGAACTCATTGAAATGCACGGCGTCGTCGACGAAGTGCTGCCCGACTCGCGCTACCGCGTCACCCTGGACAACGGCCACACCCTGGTCGCCTACACCGCCGGCAAGATGCGCAAGCACCACATCCGCATCCTCGCGGGCGACAAAGTCTCGCTCGAACTCTCGCCCTACGACCTTGGAAAAGGCCGCATCACCTTCCGCCACCTGGAGCCCCGCGCCGGTGGCGCGCCCGCCCAGCGTCGGCGCCCCACACGCTAGGGCCAGTTCCGGCCCGCGTCACCCCCCGCACTGCCGCCGCGCAAACCCGCGCGCAGTGCTTCTTTTTTCTCTCTGAAAGACTCCCATGAGCAACAGCAAACTCTACGTCGGCAACCTCGCCTACTCCGTGCAAAACGCCGACCTGCAAGAACAATTCGGCCAATTCGGCGACGTCGTCTCCGCCCGCGTCATGACCGACCGCGACAGCGGCCAGTCCAAAGGCTTCGGCTTCGTCGAAATGGGCAGCCCCGCCCAAGCCCAGGCCGCCATCGACGGCCTGCACGGCCGCTCCATCGGTGGCCGCGCCCTGGTCGTCAACGAAGCCCGCCCCCAGGAACCCCGCGCCCCGCGCACGGGCGGCTTTGGTGGCGGCGGCTACGGCGGCCAGCGCAACAACCGCTATTAAGCAGTAATCTCAGGCCCTCGCTCGCAGGGCCTCGTCGTTCAAAACTTCTCTGAACTACCTGTGCGGCAGGGAACACCATTGGCCAGGACTTCCCTACCTGTGCACATTTTTGAGCTGCTTACGCGGCAGGGAACACGGGCAGTGGCTCTGCCGAGGTGCGCGCCACTTTCTGAGCTGCCTACGCGGCAGGGAACGTGTACAACAGCGGCGGGGAAGTGATGCGGGTTTTCTGAGCTGCCTACGCGGCAGGGAACACGGCGCGTGTCTGCCAACTGTTGTTCTTTCATTTCTGAGCTGCCTACGCGGCAGGGAACGCCCTGGCCAACCGGGTCTATGCCAACCGCCTTTTCTGAGCTGCCTACGCGGCAGGGAACGTCACGGCGACCAACCAGCTCACCGGCGAGGTTTTCTGAGCTGCCTACGCGGCAGGGAACCCCGTGCGCGGCATCCCGCCCAAGCTCTACGTTTTCTGAGCTGCCTACGCGGCAGGGAACTCAACCCGGATGGCGGTTGGGGCAGTGGCGGCTTTCTGAGCTGCCTACGCGGCAGGGAACCATGGTGCGGCGCCAAGGCAAAGGCTTGAGGCTTTCTGAGCTGCCTACGCGGCAGGGAACGTCGCGCATGGTCTGCATGGCGCCGCCCATCATTTCTGAGCTGCCTACGCGGCAGGGAACAACGCTCCATGATCCGGGAGCGCGTCATAGCGTTTCTGAGCTGCCTACGCGGCAGGGAACAGTTGACCCAGTTCCGGACACATGCCCAGCATTTTCTGAGCTGCCTACGCGGCAGGGAACCAGAAACAGCGCCCAGGAGTCTGCAGGAATTTTTTCTGAGCTGCCTACGCGGCAGGGAACGCCACGACGCATGTCTGGCACCTTTTTGGCCATTTCTGAGCTGCCTACGCGGCAGGGAACCTGCGCCGTGAACACCTGCGCACCCACAGTCATTTCTGAGCTGCCTACGCGGCAGGGAACCAGGTCGCGCGAGCGGGCGGTCAGGGTCTGCATTTCTGAGCTGCCTACGCGGCAGGGAACGACAACGCTGTGGCCGACCAGCTTTTTGGCTATTTTCTGAGCTGCCTACGCGGCAGGGAACAGGCCACGACCCCAGCCGTAGACGGTGATCTTTTCTGAGCTGCCTACGCGGCAGGGAACATACAGGGTGTGCATGCACCCTGGCTGATACATTTCTGAGCTGCCTACGCGGCAGGGAACAAGTACACCGACGCGCAATGGATGCGCTTGGATTTCTGAGCTGCCTACGCGGCAGGGAACAGCACCAACTCGGCGAAGTTCGACACCGATGCTTTCTGAGCTGCCTACGCGGCAGGGAACACGCGGAACACAAGGCGCTGGCCGCTGGCACGTTTCTGAGCTGCCTACGCGGCAGGGAACGATAGACATGGATGCTGCCAGCAACGGTACGATTTCTGAGCTGCCTACGCGGCAGGGAACACGCGGAACACAAGGCGCTGGCCGCTGGCACGTTTCTGAGCTGCCTACGCGGCAGGGAACCGTGGCAGCGGCCTCCAGCCGCGCCACCTGGGTTTCTGAGCTGCCTACGCGGCAGGGAACCTGAAGAGCAATGATGGTGCCACCACCTACGTTTTCTGAGCTGCCTACGCGGCAGGGAACACCGTGCAATCCACCGGCGCCGGGCTGAATCTGTTTCTGAGCTGCCTACGCGGCAGGGAACGTGGCTCTCCTGTTGGTTGGGTTTGATGATGTTTTCTGAGCTGCCTACGCGGCAGGGAACTGCCCGGCGCGCATGGCCTGCTTGCACTCCTGTTTCTGAGCTGCCTACGCGGCAGGGAACGCCTAGCATGGCTTTCATGCCGGTCTGTTTGTTTTCTGAGCTGCCTACGCGGCAGGGAACAAAAGCGCCATCAAGTATGTGGTGGTGACGATTTTCTGAGCTGCCTACGCGGCAGGCAACGACTCCACCCAGATGCATCTCTGGCCTTGATCTTTCTGAGCTGCCTACGCGGCAGGGAACGATGTGAGGGCACTATGAAGCGTTCGTGGGCTTTTCTGAGCTGCCTACGCGGCAGGGAACCACGGCCAATTTGCTCAGGCCCAGGCGGTCGGTTTCTGAGCTGCCTACGCGGCAGGGAACTGAGCAGCAGACGGTGGTGAACTTCCGGTGTGTTTCTGAGCTGCCTACGCGGCAGGGAACGCGCACCCGAACACGCTGAGCTTTGTGGAAATTTTCTGAGCTGCCTACGCGGCAGGGAACCACAAGACGCGGGAAGCCAAGCCTGCCGACCATTTCTGAGCTGCCTACGCGGCAGGGAACGCCTTTTTGGCCCCTTCCTGGGCCTTTTTCACTTTCTGAGCTGCCTACGCGGCAGGGAACGCGAACAACCGCAGTCTGACGAAGGAGATTTCTTTCTGAGCTGCCTACGCGGCAGGGAACTGATGACCTGGGCAGCATGGGCCGCCCGTGGATTTTCTGAGCTGCCTACGCGGCAGGGAACCTGGCCACAGCGGCCGGGCAGGGCTCCGGCGGTTTCTGAGCTGCCTACGCGGCAGGGAACACAGTGGGCGCACGCCTTGGGCGTGTCTCCTTTTTCTGAGCTGCCTACGCGGCAGGGAACGTCTGATGTTCCACAGCAATCCCCAGGTGGATTTTCTGAGCTGCCTACGCGGCAGGGAACAAGTATTTGCGAGCGTCCCGAGCGCTGGGTTTTTTCTGAGCTGCCTACGCGGCAGGGAACAAAGTGAGCGATCGTCACATATGGCGGTTGATTTTCTGAGCTGCCTACGCGGCAGGGAACTTTACGGGCGGCCGCGTCCCATTCGGCTACAATTTCTGAGCTGCCTACGCGGCAGGGAACACCTCCAGCCCGGCCTGGGCCGAGGCACGGTTTTTCTGAGCTGCCTACGCGGCAGGGAACTGGACGGACATTAGCGTAAGTGTTTGATTATTAAAGAACAAATGACAAAAAAGGGGGGGATCCCCTTTTTTGGCTCAACGCCGCAAGTGCTTGATTTACAAGGACGCACAGACACAACCAGAAAAAAGGGTCAAAACCAGGGCACGGTAGCACCCTGGCCCAAGCCGAAGGCGTTGAACTCCCCAGCGCAAGGCTGCGCCACCACTGGGCCGTGCTGCACAAACAGGCAGTAAGACTGCCCCGTGCTACTGCTGCGCAATTGCACGAATGGCAGGTCTGGGCGGCGTTCTACGCTGTCCGGTATGGCTACATGGGCTTGTTCGGCAGTTTCGCCTTTGCGCTGCATGCGGCGCCGGCGCAGGCGCTCGGCATTGGTTTTGAACTGCTTGCGGGTCACGGCACGGTGCTGCGCCGTGACGGGTGCCGCGCTGAGCGCACCCACCCGCGTATGGTCGCGCATGCCCTTGAGCCAGTCCTGCCCCATCAGGCGCTGCAGCGCCTCTGGAGTGCCGTGCAGGCGCAGCACGGCACCCAGTGTGCGGTGGCTCAAAGGCTGGCTGATGTGCTGCGGGTAGCTCACGCCAATGTGGGTGGTGCGCCCTTCCACCAGTGCCCTGTGCAGCTTGGCCACCAAAGCACCCAGCAGGTGCGCGTGGCTGAACTCGGGGTCGGGCAGCAGAGCGATGTCGATGTAATGCGTGGTCATAGCGCCTCGCACATCAGCTCGCGTCGCCAAACACGCCGCCACGGATCAGCACGGCCATCACAAAGTGCTGTTGCTCCACGGGCGGCACCAGGTCTTTCAACAGCCAGTTGTCCAGCAAGGTGTAGAAGTCCAGCTTTTGCTTGGGCTGGCGGTAAGCCTTGCCCTGGGTGGTGACGGAGCCGTAGGGCTCCACGGCGATGGGGCCGAGTTCGTCGGCGCCTTCGTACCAGGTGTCGATGGTGCGGATGGCGTTGCCGATCTTTTGCGAGTGGATGGCGGCCACACCGTTTACGTCGTACAGCGTCTTGCTCTTGCCCGCGCTGCCTTTGTCCAGAATCAGTTCTTGCGACGGGAACACCTCTTGCCCCGCACCCTGACGCACAAAGGCCGTCACGCGCAGCAGCACATGCTGCGATCCGGCCAGCCCAGCGGCAATGGCCTGGCCTAGTTCCTCCAGCCCTTTTGCTTCTGTATTGGTAGCACCTACCGCCCGTGTATTGAGCGCCAGGGCATCAAAAGACCATGTTTTTGCAGCCTGGCCGTTCTGCATCTGCTCCACGGTCACGGCCACCTCTTCAGCCCCCACGCGGTTGCGCCACAGGAAGCGGCCATTGGCCAGGTTGGCCGCGTAGCGCCGGGCCAGCTCGCCAAAGTTGTGTTGCTGCTTATAGCCCTCCACCGTGGCCATCAGCTTGGCCTGGTAGGCCGCGCTGTTGCAGGCCGATGGCGTGCCCGCGCCGCCCAGCACGCGCAGCGTGAACTGCACCTTGAGCGTGTCGGCCTGCGGGGGCAAGGCTGCCACGTCCACGGTCTGCAGGTTGGGGTTCTCGATGGCGGCGTCCAGCTTGGCGGGGTCCTGGTCTTTGGCCTTGAGACGATTGCTGATGGTGCCGCGCACCGACTTCGGCTTGATGGTGACGGGCTGCCAGGCGTGCGACTGGGCACAGTCTTCCCAGCGGCCTGCGTGGAACACGGCGTCAGAAGGATCCAGCTTGCGCTCAAAGGCTAGGACAGAAGCGGTGGTGAGTTTGTCGGTCATGGTGTCAATCTTTCAAAAAACGGGGTATGTGTTGAATGCGAAATGGCCGGTGTGCGGCGCTCAGGTGTACTCATAGGCCTCGGCATCGTCCCATTCGTCCAGCGTGTCGGTGTGGGCAGTGGCATCTGCGTTGGCGTCGTCCGCTGGCGGCGGCTGGTAGCCATTGCGGCAGCGGTACAAGCCTTTGTCTTCGTCGGCTTCGGCTTGCCACAGCAGTTGGCCCAGGTGGATCAGCCGGTGCGGGCTGATCCACTCGCCCAGCGAATAGACCGACTCCACAAACCGCAGCGGCACCATGGCATCGCGCGCATTGCGCACGGTGCCAGGAGCGTGGTGGGGCGTCAGCGCGGCATAGCCCACTGGGATGGGCACCACCCAACCGCTGCCTTTCTTGCGCTGTGGATCACCCCACTCCACCTTGCCATCGGGCGCAGTGCTGCCATCTGCACTGGGCAGCGGCTGGTGGTTGAAGCGGGCCGCGTGCAGCCAGGCGTCCAGCAGCGTGGCACCGGGCTGGGTGGTGCGCAGGTGCTGCAGCCGTGCGGCCAGCAGATCATCTCGCCCCACCAGGGCAAAGCCAGGCAGCCATTGCCTGCGCCATTGGCGAAATGCTTTGGCAGCCGCCTCGGGGTCTTCAGGCACGATGGCCATCCAGGGCCGCACCCGCTTACCGGGCACGGGGCGCGAAGGCAGCACGCTGCCGCCCGCCACGCGCATGCCGGCCAGGGTGTCGCCTGCGATGCGGGCCCATTCGGCCATTTGGGTATTCCGGACGAACGTGACCGGCGATTCCGGGATCGTGACCGCTGATTCCGGCGAACGTGACCGGGGGGATTCCGGGATCGTGACCGGCATTCCGGTGAACGTGACCGGTATGCCGGTCAT
>JBQTHH010000017.1:0-28115 GCA_052390055.1 Rhodoferax sp. | reverse complement strand
GGCTGGTGGCTGGTGGCTGGTGGCTGGTGGCTGGTGGCTGGTGGCTGGTGGCTGGTGGCTGGTGGCTGGTGGCTGGTGGCTGGTGGCTGGTGGCTGGTGGCTGGTGGCTGGGCAAGTATTTGCTTCAGGCCCCAAAAACCACCAGCATTTTGACCCTCCAGCCCGCGTAATTATTGCAATCGTAGCTACAAAATTTATAGCGCCGCAATCCCCCACCGCCCACGCGGCGGGGCCCTTTGTACTTCTTCTCTTCCACACGAGGCCAAATGATGGCTGTTGGCCCCCTCTCGCCCGGCCGGGCGAGAGGGCGGGGGGAGAGTGGGCGCCGTGAGGAAGCCCCCAGGCCAAAGCAAAAAACCGAAAACAACAACCCAGCCCAACCCAGCAGATAGAGCTTCATGGATGCACTCCTTCGGATGGGGGCAATGGGTGGTGAAAAGCGGTCAGGGCGCGCGCGCGGGCACGCGGAAGTTGAGCAGGCGCGTGGCGATGAGCGTTTCTGCCAGAAAGCAGCCCAGCGCCAGCAAAAAGCTCAGCACCCCGGCCAGAAAACAGCCCACGGCGAGGCGGCCGCTTTGCACGTCGGCGGTCTCCCCCACAAACAGGGCAATGATGGTCACGCCGATGAGCACCGCGCACAGGCTCAGCAGCGCAATGCCGCCATTGGCCAGGCGCCCGCGCCGGCGCAGCTGCGCCAGCTCCTGCTCGGCGCGCTCCAGAAACTGCGCGTCCTGGCTGTCCAGGGCCTTTTCTTCCACTGCGCGGGCGCGGTCGATGATGCGCGCCAGGCGCTGCGCCACCACGCCGATCATGCCCGACACGGCGGTGAGCAGGAACACCGGCGCCACCGCCAGTTGGATGCCGTGGGTGACGGCGGCAGTATCGGGGTTGAACAACATGCAGGACTCCAGGCGGTGGCGGCACCGCAACCCTGGCGGGCCTTGTGTGCTACCAAATATATAGCTACAGGCCCAATGTCTGCGCGGGCCAGTGGTGTATTTTGCCATGCACCCGTGGCCGATGTCTTTCTGCACCCAGGCGTCTAGACCCCGCGCGCCAGCGCGCCCGCCTGGCGCAGCCAGCGCTCGCGCTGCGCGGGCGTGGACGACACCACCGGCCCCAGCGCCAGGGTCTTGCGCACGCGGATGCCGCACAACTCCAGCGTGGGCCGCCTCATCTGGGCGATGGCCGGCATGCGGTAGACCCAGCGGAAGTACCACGGCGGTGTGTCCATGCTCACCAGCAGGTCGGCGCTGCGCCCGGCCAGCAGCTTGTCGGGCAGGGGCTTGCCGTCACGGAACCGGAAGGCAAACCCGGGCAGGAACACGCGGTCCAGAAAACCCTTGAGCAGCGCGGGCACGCTGCCCCACCACACCGGATACACCCACAGCATGTGCTGCGCCCACTGCAGCGCCTGCTGCGCGGCCTGCAAATCGGGCTCCAGCGGCTGCACCTCGCGGTAGCCCTGGTGCAGCACCGGGTCGAAGGCCATCTGCCCCAGGCGCAGCCAGCGCACCTCGTGCCCTTGCTGCTGCGCTGCCTGCGCATAGGCGTGCGCCAGATCGGCGCACAAACTGTCCTGTGCCGGATGCCCCAGCACCACCAAAACCCGTTTTCCCATGTTGGGCCCGTCCTTTCCTGCGGCACACGCACCCGGGACATCCGCAGGCATCGCCTTACCGCCCCCGCCTTGTAGATCTGCCCCCTGGGGCAGAGTCAAGCCCCCATGCGCGCTGAGGGTCAGGCAGCGGCACCGGCAACGGCGCCGTCCACCCCATCGCACTGCAACAGGGCTGCGTGGATGGCCTGCAATTGGGTGTGCTGGGTGCGCAGCGCGCGCATGCCGGCCTGCAGCTGGGCCGCGCGCTCCTGCACCAGGGCCGCCAGGGCCTGCCAATCCGGCGCATGCCCCACGCCCAAGGCCTGGCGCAGATCGGCCAGACGCACGCCCAGGGCCAGGGCCTGGCGCACCAGCACCACCCGGCGCAGCTGCGCCGCGCTGTACACCCGGTAGCGCCCGATGCGCTGCACGCGCCCGAGCAAGCCCATGGATTCGTACAAGCGCAGCGCCTTGGGGCTGGCGCCGCAGGCGCGCGCCGCTGCCCCGATCGCCACGGGTGCGCCCGGCGCAAGACTTACCCCCAAGGCCTGTGGATGGCCTTGTGGATAAGACGGTGCACAAGCCGCCCAAACCGCGCCAGTGCTGGCTTTGGCTGCGTTGCCCGACTTTTGGGCAGGGTGCGGGGAGCGTGCGGCAGGTGGCATGGGGCGGTCCGTGGTCAAAACAGGCAGGCACTGTAGCGCCCGCCGCAAGCCCCACGGCCTTTGGGCCCGTAGCCGAATCGGGTACAGTGCGCGGCTGTCTGACACTTCCCTGCACATTGGATATGCCGCACACCCTGCTCGACCGCCGCCAGTTCTCTCTGGGCCTGATCGCCGCTGCTGCCACCCTGGCCGCATGCTCCAAGACCGAAACCGCCGCCCCTGCGGCCAGCGCCGCCCTCAGCGATGCGGACAAGTTCGACAAGATCAGCAAGGGCGGCAAGGGCTTCACCGTGGGCGCCCTGATGAGCGCGCACACCGTCTACGTGCTGTTCGACCCCCAGTGCCCGCACTGCGGCCGCCTGTGGCAGACCTCGCAGCCGCTCTTGGGCAAGGTCAAATTCGTCTGGATTCCAGTGGCCATCATGGGCGACAAGAGCACCGCCCAGGGCGCCACCATACTGAGCGCGCCCAACCCGGCCGAGGCCATGGCCCAGCACGAAGAATCCCTGCTGGCCCGCCAGGGCGGCATCAGCGCCATGGGCACGCTGCCCGCTGACGTCGAAGCCGCGATCAAGGCCAACACCGCCGTCTTCAACGAGATCGGGCAGGAATCCGTGCCCTACCTCACCACCAAGAACGCCAGCAGCGGCGTGGTCGTGTCCAACTCCGGCGCCATGGAGACCGAGGCCCTGGCCCGCTGGGTGGGCCTGCAGTAGACGCCCCAGCCCCCTGTGCCCCACGCGCTTTCCTGACCCATGGGCCAGACCCCCTTCTGGGTGGCACGCACCGTGCCCGACGGGCTGCAGGTGGACCTGGACGCCAGCCACACCGTGCTCACCGCCCTGGAAATGGGCGCGGTGAACTGGCCCAGCTCCTGCCGCAACGGCAACTGCCGTACCTGCATCGGGCACCTGCACAGCGGCCAGGTGCGCTACGACATCGAATGGCCCGGCCTGAGCCCGGAAGAAAAGGCGCAGGGCTACGTGCTGCCCTGCGTGGCCTACCCCTGCTCCGACCTGGTGTTGCAGCAGGGCTACAAGGACTGACCCCGGTCCAGGCCCGTTGTTTGTAAAAAACTGTAACATCCGTGGCATCGGGCCCCGCTCGCCCTTCGCATGAGTGCCTGTGACCCCTACCGAACTTGCCATCTGGTCGTGCATGGCTGGCGGCCTGCTGACGATATGCCTGGCCTCGCTGGCTGAAACCGTCCTCAGCCGCAGCCTGGAGGCCTTTCTGGCGCTGTCCTTCGTGGCCGCCCTGAGCCTGTACGCCGTGCTGATGAGCGGGCTGGCGCACACCGTGCTGCCCGGCATTCCCGCCACCGCGCTGCACGTGCTCAAGGTCAGCCTGGGGCCGCTGGGCAGCGCCATGGCGCTGGTCTACCTGGGGCGCTGGCTGGGCCACCGCGCCGAAGATGAATGGATCATGCGCACCGTGCTGTGGGGCAGCGCAGCCATGTCGCTGACCACGGTGGCGCTGGGAGGCCTGGCGCTGCTGGCCGAGCCCGCGCAGATGTTCGGGCTCTACGTCACCTCGGCCCTGGCCTGCTTCGCCACCATCGCCGCCAGCGTGTTCTGCGCCTGGCGGGCCCACATGCTGGGCGACCCGCTGGCGATCTGGATCGGGCCGGCCGCGGTGGCGCTGGGCATCACTGCCGCAGGCATGTTCGCCATCAACCTCTGGCCCGGCGTCATGACCCTGGGGGCCAAGGCGCTGACCGGGGCCGGCATGGTGGCCTACCTGCTCCTGGTCACCACGCTGGCCATCGTGCGCACGCGCGAGGCCAAACGGCTGCAGCGCCTGGCCGGGCTCAAGCTGGGCGCCGACCCGGCCACCGGGCTGCCCACCGGCGCCGCGCTGCTGTCCAAGGTGGACGACGCCTTCTGGCGCGCCGCGCGCACCGGCAACGCCTGCAACGTGGTCTGCCTGCACCTGCACAACCTGTACGAACTCTCCGACGTCGCGGGGCACGGGGTGGAGCAGCAGATCGCCATCGCCATGAGCGCGCGCATACGCCGGGCGGTGGGCTTTCGCTGCCTGGTGGGGCTGTACCACGCGCGCTGCTTCGTGGCCGTGATCCAGGTCGCGCGCCCGTCCACGCCGGTGCAGATCCAGCACTTCGTGTCCCGGCTGCGCCACATCATCAGCAAGCCCGTGCACGTGCTGGGCTATGGCCAGCAATACCACGAGTTCCGGCCCCGCTGGGGCCTGTCGGTGGCCTCCACCGACCCGGAAAACCAGGACCCCAACGACGTGCTGCGCCAGGCCGAGGAAGAAGCCATGCATTCCGGCAGCGGCCGCATCCGCGCCGCTGCGGCGCGCCCGGGCCCGTAAAGCGGCGCCAGCCCCTTGCCCGGGGTGGCGCCACGCCAGCGTCTCAGCGCGTCACCAGCACCGGCACCGGCGACTCCGCCACCACCTTGGCGGCCACGCTGCCCAGCATCAGGCGTGCAATGCCGGTGCGCCCGTGCGAGCCCACCACGATCAGGTCGGCCCCCATGTCACGCGCCGCCTGCACAATGCCGCTGGCCGCAGACACGTCTTCCACCATGCGCACCTCCAGGGCCACTTTCTCCCCACCGCCACACAGTTCCGTCACATGGGCATGGGCCTGGGCCGCATGCTCCTGGGCCGCCGACATATAGGCCTGAAAGCCCATCGGGTTGACCTCGCCCAAGCCCACATAGGGGTAGGGATCCACGGCATACAGGGCAGTGAGCTTGGCGCCATGGGTACGCGCCAGCTTGACCGCCAGGGCCGCAGCGTGCTCGGATGCGGCAGAGCCGTCGGTGGCCAGCAGAATGTTCTTGAACATGGAATTGCCTCGCTTTCTTTGCTAGTGGTCGATCTCGTGAGTCGATGGCCGCAGCCCCCCTTTGGACACCATGCCGCCACGGTGAGGCGGTGGCGGGGAACTGCAAACCTGCACCGCCATGGTGCAAGCCGCGCCCCGTTTATACCTTGATGCAGGTCAAAATCGACCTCCGTGTTTTCCCTGCAGGCCCCCAGTTGCTACAAAATATATAGCACCAAAGGACCATTCCATGCGGGCTAGAGCACTATTTTTGCCCTATTTTTTGGCCGCTCTCAGGCTTTGGGCACGCGGCTTCCCGGGCGTGGCGGGCGCGGCAGCTTTTTCTGCCGCATCAGGCGCTCCTGCTCGAACGCATCCTTGCGCAACTGGCGCTCGGCGTCGAGCTGCTTGCCCTCGGCCAGCCAGCGTGCAAACTCCTCGGGCGTTTCCAGTGTCACGCGCCCCAGCGCCGCGCTGCGAAAGTCCATGATGGCCAGCTCGGCCGCCTTTTGCAGGTTCACCCGCCCCCCCGCCTGCAGCGCGCCGCGCTTGCGGCCTATGGCCTCCAGCAACTGCTCGTCGCTCAGGGTATGGGCCTGCTCCAGCCCGTAGCGCGCCTGAAGCAGGGGCGCGTAGTGCTGGCGCAGGTAGTCCAGCAGCTCCAATGCCACCTCCTGCTCGTCAAAGGCATTGCGCCCCACCGCGCCGCTGGCGGCCAGGTTGTAGCCGCTCTTGGCCACGATGATGCGCGGCCACAGCACACCCGGCGTGTCGTACAGGTAGAAGTCGTCGGCAATCGCCACACGCTGCTCCAGCTTCGTCACCCCGGCCTCGTCGCCGGTCTTGGCCGAACGCTGGCCCTTGAGCGTGTTGATGAGCGTGGACTTGCCCACGTTCGGGATGCCGCAGATCAGCACCCGCATGGGCTTGACCAGCCCGCCCCGGTTGGGCGCCAGTTCGTGGCATGCCGCCACCAGGGCCTTGGCCGGCGCGCGGTTGCCTGCATCCAGCGCAATCGCGCGCACGCCGGGCTGGGCGCCGTAGTGCGCCAGCCAGGCCTCGGTGCGCGCGGTGTCGGCCAGGTCCTGCTTGTTGAGCACCTTCAGCGCTGGTTTGCCGCGCGTCATGCCCGAGAGCATGGGGTTGGCGCTCGAACCGGGCAGGCGCGCGTCGAGCAACTCAATGACGACGTCAATGGCCTTCATGCGCTCGGCAATCGCCTGGCGCGTGAGGTGCATGTGCCCGGGAAACCACTGGATCATCGCCATCGTGCAAGCTCCACCAAGACCCGGCTCAGGCCGCAGCCAAGGCCTGTTCGAGGTCGGCGATCAGGTCATCGACGTGCTCGATACCCACCGACAGGCGCACCATCTCGGGCTTGACCCCGGCCTTGGCCAGTTCTTCGGCGTTGAGCTGGCGGTGCGTGGTGCTGGCCGGGTGGCAGGCCAGCGACTTGGCGTCGCCAATATTGACCAGGCGCGTGAAGAGCTGCAGAGCATCCTGGAACCGTCCGCCCGCTGCCAGCGCGTCGCTGCCCTGGATGCCAAAGCTGATCAGCCCCGAGGCGCGCCCGCCCATATAGCGGCGCACCAGCGCGTGGTCGGGGTGGTCTTCCAGACCGGCATAGTTCAGCCACGCTACCTTGGGGTGCTTTTGCAGGTACTGCGCAATCTGCAGCGTGTTGGCGCAGATGCGGTCCATGCGCAGCGCCAGGGTCTCGATGCCCTGCAGGATCTGGAACGCGTTCATGGGGCTCAGCGCCGCGCCCATGTTGCGCAGCGGCACCACGCGGGCACGGGCGATGTAGGCCGCCGCTCCCAGCGCCTCGGTATAGACCACGCCGTGGTAGCTCACGTCGGGCTCGTTCAGGCGCTTGAAGCGCGCCTTGTGCTGCGCCCAGGGGAACTTGCCGCTGTCCACAATCGCGCCGCCAATGCTGGTGCCATGCCCGCCCAGGTATTTGGTGAGCGAATGCACCACGATGTCGGCCCCGTGCTCGAAGGGGCGGCACAGGTAGGGGCTGGGCACCGTGTTGTCCACGATCAGCGGCACACCGGCCGCATGCGCCACCTCGGCCAGCGCGGCCAGGTCGGTCACATTGCCCAGCGGGTTGCCCACCGACTCGCAGTACACCGCCTTGGTGCGCTCGTCGATCAGCTTGCCAAAGGCAGCCGGATCGCGCGGGTCGGCAAAACGCACCTCGATGCCCATTTGCGGGAAGGTGTGGGCAAACAGGTTGTAGGTGCCGCCGTACAGCGTGGAGCTGGAAACGATGTTGTCCCCGGCTTCGGCAATGGTCTGGATCGCATAGGCAATGGCCGCCATGCCCGAGGCCACGGTCAGCGCGCCAATGCCCCCCTCCAGCGCCGCCACGCGCGCCTCCAACACCCCGTTGGTCGGGTTCATGATGCGGCTGTAGATATTGCCCTGTACCTTCAGGTCGAACAGGTCGGCGCCGTGCTGCGTGTTGTCAAACGCATAGGCCACGGTCTGGTAAATGGGCACCGCCACCGCCTTGGTGGTCGGGTCCGGCGTATAGCCGCCATGCACGGCCAGGGTTTCCAGTTTCATTGTTCAAGCCTCCATCAAGCGTTTTACCACCTGGCAAAACAGCCTGCGATTGTGCGCGAGAACCCCTCCGCCCTAGACGCCCCCCTCTAGGAAACAGCCAGGATTTAAGGTGCCGCCACTAGGGCGAATCCTGAGAATGGCCTTTGTCTTTAACCCACAAGGAGTGAACACAATGTCGAACAAGAACCTGGCTGCTGTTACCAACGAACTGATCGAGACCTACGGCAACACCGCCAAGAACGTGATCGCCGCCTACCGTGTCGGCAACGAGCGCGCCATCAGCTACGTGGACCAGCGCTGGGCCAGCGCGGTCAAGAAGGCCGGCAAGCGCCTGAGCGCCGACGTGGCCGGCAACGCCATCGCCGCCCAGAAGAAAGTCACCTCGCTGTACGCCCAAGGCGTGGAAATCACCTCTGAAAGCGCCGAAATCGCCGTCAACAAGACCGTGGAGCTGGCCGGCAAGGGCGTGGAACAAGTCGCCGCCAACGCCAGCCGCTTTGAAAAAGCCACCGGCCTGACCACCCTGAGCAAGGTCGCCGAAGTGGCCGTTCCCGCAGCCGAAGCCGCTACCAAAGTGGCCTCCAAGCTCGAAGAACGCACCAGCGAACTGGCCAACAAGATCGCCGGCAAGCAGGCCAAGGTCAAGGTCGCCGTGGTGAAGAAGCCCGCTGCCAAGAAGACAGTGGTCAAGAAAGCCGCCGCCCCCAAGAAGGCCGCCAAGGCCGACGTGGCTGCTGAACAAGCCAGCGCCTAACACCCGGCAGGCGCCCTCCGCAAGGGCCTGCCGCGAAAGGCGCGCCTGCCGCGCCTGGGTGTTCCCGCCCAGCCGAAGCCGCTCTTTACAGAGCGGCTTTTTTCATGGCACCAGCTTCTGCGGCGCCAGGTACTGCGCCAGATAGTCGTCAAAGCCCAGCGTGTCCGCCGCTTCGGTCGCGTCCTGCTGGTCAAACGAGGCCTGCACCTGCCCGCGCAGCGCCGCCAGCGTGTCGGCATCCAGCACCTGGGCGCGCAGTTGCTCGTGCACCTGGGCCGAACGCGCCTTGCCAAAGCCCACGAACGAGCCGTCGTGCTCCTGGCGCAGGGCCTGCAGCACCCGTGCCGACGGGGTTTGTTCGGGCGCATCCAGCATCTGGCGCGCATGCGCCAGGGCCTGGGCATAGTCCTGCCCGCCATGCACGCCGTCCATGGCGGTAGCGTAGGGCTGCAGGGCCTGCACGATCTCGCGGCCCCACTGCACCAGCTCCACCGCCTCACTGCCGCGCTCCAGCCACAGCCCCGGCTCGCGCCCGCGCTCGGCCGTGAGCTGCTGGTTGCGCCCCAGGGCGGCGATTTCCTCGGGGCTGTCCTCGGGGCTGGGGCTGTGCAGGCAGTGCAGCAGGAACAGGTCCAGAAAGCGCATGGTGCGCGCATTGATGCCCAGCGGCTCGAAGGGGTCCAGGTCCATCACCCGCACCTCCACATACTCCACGCCGCGCTCGCGCAGCGCGTGCAGCGGGCGCTCGCCGCTGCGGATGACGCGCTTGGGGCGGATGGTGCCGTAGAACTCGTTCTCAATCTGCAGCAGGTGGGTGTTGAGCTGGCGCCACTGGCCGTCTCCGTCGCGTGTGCCCAAGTCCTCGTAAGCGGCATAGGGCTGCGTCAACGCCGCCTCCAGCGTGCGGCCATAGCCCCCCAGGCAGTTGTAGCTCACCGCCAGCGAGGCCTGGGCCTCGCTCTGGTAACCCAGGCGCCCCATGCGCAGCGAGGTGGCGTAGGGCAGGTGCAGGGTGTGGGCGGTGAGCGGCTGCAGGGCGTGCTGGCGCCCGGCCACAAAAGTGGTGCACACCGCCGGGCTGGCGCCAAACAGGTACATCAGCAAAAAGGCCCGGCGGCGGAAGTTGCGGATCAGGCCGAAGTAACCCGCGTTGTCCACCCCGGGCAGCGACCAGTTGTAGTGGATGCCCGAAATCGTCTGCATGCGCCGCCCATAGCGGTGGCCCAGGCCGCGGCGGTACACGGTCTTGGCCTGCCCCACGTTGGATGTGCCGTACTGGCCCAGCGGAATCTCGTCGTCGCCCGGCAGGCAGCAGGGCATGCTCGACACCCACATGCGTTCGTCATGGGGCAGGTGTTGCGCCACAAAGGCCGACACCGTGCGCAACTCGGCCTCGCAGGCCTGCGCACTGGGGTGCACGCCAGTAATCAGCTCCAGCTGCGATTCGCTGAAATCGGTGGTGATGTGCGGGTGCGTCAGGGCCGAGCCCAGGGCCTGCGGGTGCGGGCTGAGCGCCAGTTGCCCGGTGGGCAGCGCGCGCAGGCTTTCTTTTTCCACGCCGCGCAGCATGCCGCGCAGGCGCTGGGCATCCAAACCATCGGGGGCCTTCGGTGATTGGTCCATGGCAGACCCTTTCCGGTCGCAAAAATCAAAAGGGGGCGCAACGGTAGCACAGGCAGCCAAGCACCTACGCCAGGCCCTACCATTACGGAATTGACCCATATGGCGCCTGCGGGCGAGATTTCAATGGACTTGCAAGCCCTGGTCGTGCAGCGACCCACCACCGCAGCCCAACTGGTGCTGCTGTTCCACGGCGCCGACAGCGATGCGCAGGCCATGCGCGGGTGCGCACTGGCGCTGGCGGCGGCCTTTCCCCAAGCCCTGGTGGCCAGCATCCAGGGGCCCCACCCGGGCACCCTGCCCCACACCCACGGCTGGCTGCCCGTCCAGGCCCACCCACCGTCCGGCAGCCCTGGCGCCGCGCCACTGCCCCCCGGTACGCCCGACGCAACCGCCGCCAGTGCGGGCGCGCTCGCTGCCAGCCTGGCCCTGATGGTGCAGGCCGTGCACTACTGGCAAAGCCACACCGGCCTGGACGCCGCCGCCACCGCCCTGGTGGGCTTTGGCCAGGGCGCCACGCTGGTGCTGGAATCCACCCTGCTGGAGCATGCCCCGGCGCAGCGCGTGGTGGCCATGGCCGGGCACTACGCCGCCCTGCCCACGCAGCTCAGCTACCGGGGCAGCATCCACTTCCTGCACGGCAAGGCCGACACCGTGGTGCCCTACCGCCACACCGTCGAGGCCGCGCACCGCGTGCGCGACCTGGGCGGCGACCTCACTGCCGAAGTGCTGCCTTTCATCGGCCACGAACTGCACCCCGACTTCGTGGCCAGCGCCGTCGAGCGCCTGAGCACCCACGTGTCGCGCTTTGTCTGGGAAGAAGCGCTGCAGCACCCCGACCCGCCCGCCGACCCGGCGCGCTGAGCACCATTCCTCCCGCTCCCCCTGTCTGCGCTGGCACGGCCCGGCGACGGCGAATCTGGTAGTCTGCCCCCACCACCACCACACCGAAGGCCCCCACCGTGCTGCAGGAGACCGCCCCCGAAGAAATCATTCCCCGAGATTCGGCCACCGTCGTGCTGCTGCGCGACGGCGCGCAGGGGCTGGAAGTGTTCCTGATGCAGCGCAGCGGCCTGTCGGACGCCTTTGGCGCCGCCTATGTCTTTCCCGGCGGCAAACTCGACCCCGCCGACCTCGCCCCCGAGGTCACCGCGCTGCTGGACACCCCCGCCGCCACCCTGGCGCCGCGCCTGGGCGAACCGGCGCTGGCCCCCGAGCGCGCGGCGGGCCTGTTCGTGGCCGCCATCCGTGAGCTGTTCGAAGAATCGGGCGTGCTGCTGGCGCACAGCGACACGCGCCCGCACAGCGCCGCACCCGAACACTGGCAGCAGTGGCTGCACAGCCAGCACCCGCGCCTGCGGGCCAGCGCCCTGCAGCCCTGGTCGCGCTGGATCACCCCGCGCCTGGCCGCCATGAGCAAAAAGCGCTTTGACACACGCTTCTTCGTGGCCCTGGCCCCGGCCCACCAGGAGGCCCGGCACGACGACTTCGAGACCACCGCCAGCGCCTGGCTCAGCCCGCGCGCGGCGCTGCAGCGCTACGCCGAAGGCAGCATCGAGATGGCGCCGCCGCAGATCATGAGCCTGGCCCACCTGGCGCGCTTTGCCCGCGCCCACGAGGTGCTGGCCGACGCCGCCCAACGCACGCCCCCCTGCATCTGCCCCGAAGGCCATGCCGACCAGGGCGGGATGGCGCTGTGCTACCCCGGCGACCCGCTGCACTCGGTAAGTGAACGCGCCCTGCCCGGCCCCACCCGGCTGCTGGTGCGCCAGCGCCGCTTCGAGCCCGAAGGCGGGCTGGAAAGCCTGTGGGCGTAGTTACACCCTAGCGCGACGCACCCGTGCGGGGGACGCGGTGGGTGCCGGTGCCTCCACCAGGCGCCCACTCACGTATTTGTGCAGGACGCTCGCAATCAGGGTTTGGTACGGCATGCCCTCTTCCAGGGCTTTGGCTTGTATGTCCATCAGATCGGGCGTGGACATGCGGATGTTGACACGGCGATCCTTGGCAAACGTGGCCGTCGCCGCGGCACGAAATACCCCCAGGCGCGCACGCGAAGGCGCGGCGGAGCGCCATTCCCCCTCGTCAAAGGACTGCAGCAGTTCGGATTCCTCAGGTGTCGGTTTGTTCATGGCTTGCTCCTGGACCCAAGTAGTCCCGTGTCGCCTTGCGACTGGGAATGATGGTCTTCAAAAAGAAACTCTCCTCGTCCTCCACAAAGGGCACCAAGTAGGCATAACCCGCCAACTCCACCACCAAAATGCGCTGATGCGGATACCGTTGGACATTAGGGTGTTGCAACTCATCCAGCACCCCATCCGCCTCAATTGCCAGCACTATTTCCTCAAAGGAAACACCCCGCTCGCGTTTCAGGGTAGCGTTTTTTTCGTGGCCCCAGCGGAAAAACTTCATAAGAGCAGTGTACGAAAACGTGTGCCTTTTGTCACCGAATTCGCAGTTACCCGGCACCCGCAAACCGCTCTCGCACCCACGCATCCGCCTCGCTGGGCCGGGTGATGGTGCGCACCTCGTCAAACGCGGCCTGCGCTTGCGGGTAGTGGCGGCGCAGGTAGAGCAGCCATTGCTTGACGCGCCCGGCCTGCTGGCGCTGCTCCAGCCGCGTGTGGGCCACCTGCCAGAAGGCCCGCATGAGCGGGTGCAGTTGCTCCCAGTGCGCGTCCAGTGCAGGCGGCGCCACGCCCGGCTCGCCCAGGTGCTGGCGCACCGCCCAGGCCAGCGCCGGGCGGGCCACCATGCCACGGCCCAGCATGAGCGCGCTACAGCCGCTCTCGCGCAGGGCGGCTGCCGCATCCTGCGGGCTCCAGACTTCGCCATTCACGACCACCGGCACCGCCACCGCCGCGCGCACGGCGGCCACCTTGTGCCAATGCGCCGGGGGTTTGTAGCCCTGCGCCTTGGTGCGCGCATGTACCACGATCTCGGCCGCGCCGCCGCTGGCCAGGGCCCGGGCGCAGTCCAGCGCCAGGGCGTCGTCCTCATACCCCAGGCGCATCTTGGCGCTTACCGGCACGCCCGCGGGCACAGCCGCGCGCACCGCCACCACGATGCGGTGCAGTTGATCGGGGTATTGCAGCAGCATGGCGCCGCCGCCATGGCGGTTGACCACCTTGGCCGGGCAGCCAAAGTTCAGGTCCACCCCCGGCGCCCCCATGGCCGCCAGGCGCGCAGCGTTGTCGGCCAGGCAGGCCGGGTCCGAGCCCAGCAACTGCGGCCACACCGGCACCCCGGCCGGGGTGCGTGCGCCCTGCGCCAGCTCGGGCACGGTGCGCAGCAAGGCCTTTTCGGACTGCAAGGTGTGGGTGACACGGATGAACTCGGACACGCAGCGCTGCACCCCGCCCACGCGGGTGAGGATGTCGCGCAGCACAAAGTCCAACAGCCCCTCCATGGGGGCCAGGTAGATGCGCAGGGGTGGGGAAGCAGGCAAGGGGGCGGTAGCGGACACAGGGGCGCCCGATTGTCGCGCAGGACGATCGACCCCCTTCCTGCGCGCCTGGCACCGCTGCAACCACGCCCATCCGAGAGGGCAGCGCCACAAGGCGAAGGATCAGCCTGCCTTGCCCAGGCGCAATTGGCCGTTGGCACGGTGCAGCAGGCCTTGCGCCTGCATCGCGGCCAACGTGCGGTACAAGGCCTCGTGGGTCACACCGATCTCTGCGGCGATCGATTTGAGGCTGGTCTGGAGCTGCAAAGCCCCACCCTCGCCCTCTGTCTCCAGGTAGTGCAGCACCCGGTTTTTGACACCCACCAGCGCCAGGCGCTCACACTGGGCCCGCAGACGCTTGAGTTCGTGGTTGAGCATGCCGATCCAGCGGGTGGCGAATGCGGGGTCTTCCAACAGCGCCTGGCGCACCGCGCCAATCGGCAGGGCCAACAGCTCGCCCGCCAAGGTCTGGACCGCCTCGCAGTGGTAGCTGGA
The DNA here is from genome assembly GCA_052390055.1 of Rhodoferax sp. Lineage (GTDB taxonomy): Bacteria > Pseudomonadota > Gammaproteobacteria > Burkholderiales > Burkholderiaceae_C > Allorhodoferax. The sequence continues at coordinate 14,171 of JBQTHH010000017.1, read as the reverse complement.
CGACTGCAGGCTGGCCTCGGCCACAAAACCCTGGCGCAGGCGCTGCAACACCACGTTTTCCCCCTGAACGCCCGGGCGCTGCAACACCACCTCGCCGCTGACCACGTAAAACATCCGCGCGGGCCTCTGGCCCTGCACAAACAAGCGCTCCCCCCTCTTCACCGGCAGGGGCCTGGCCTGCGCTCGCAGGTGCGCGGGCAGCAGGGCATGCAAGGCGGCAGGGAGCAGCGGCGCGGGGGAATTCATATGATCCAAATCATACCCATGGCACAAGGCCCGCCGGGACAATGCCCCGCACCCACGCACCTTCCCGCACCTTCACAGAAAGCCCCCCATGCGCCACACCACCGTTCCCAGCATCCTTGCCGCCCTGCTTTTGGGCACGCCCCTGGCACAGGCAACGCCCCCTGCATCGGCCTACGCGGGGCAGGAAAAACGCGCCATCAAGGCGCTGTCGGCAGACGAGGTCCAGAGCCTGCTGGCGGGCAAGGGCTTGGGGCTGGCCCGTGCCGCCGAACTCAACGGCTACGCTGGCCCGGCGCACGTGCTGGAGCTGAGCGCCGCGCTGGCACTCACACCCGAGCAGCAAGCCCAGACACAGGCCCTCTTCACAGCCATGGAGCGCCAGGCCATTCCCCTGGGCCACGCCCTGGTCGAGGCGGAGCGCGCGCTGGACCAGTTGTTTGCCAGCCAAGCGATCACACCGGAACTGCTGACCCAGTCGTTGCAAACCATTGGCACACTGCAAGCCCAAGTGCGCGCAGCGCACCTGCAAGCGCATCTGGCCCAGGTAAAAATCCTCAGCGCCGAGCAGAACGCGCACTACGCCCAACTGCGTGGGTACTCCGGCGCAAGCGCCAACGCCAGCTCCAGTGCCACCGGCAGCGCCGGTGCGCCCCTGGCCCACCCGCATTCACCGCTTCATTGATTCCGAACGCCTGCCCCAGGCGCCCCGAAGAATCCTGCTCTGTCCCACCGCATGCAGAAAAACTCCCTACAAGCGCACCGCGCGCCGCATGGTGATGCTGGTGGGCCGGTCGTAGCCCGGGTGCGCGGTCTCGGCCACCTTTTCAAACCCCAGCGCAGCAAAAGTGCGGTGGTTTTCCAGCAATTCGACACGGGTTTGCAGCTCCAGAAACGCGCGCTGGTGCTGACGCGCCAGTTGCTCGGCTGCATCGAACAGCGCACGCGCAATGCCCCGGCCCCGCGCATGCCCGGCCACCGCCACCTTGCCCACGTACACGCAGTCCTGCCGCAGCGCTGCAAAGGCGCAGCCCTGCAGTTGCGAGCCCTCCTGGGCCAATATCAAGGTTTCGGCCTGGGCTTTGCGGCGCAGGTCGTCTGCCGTCATGCCGCGCAGCGACGAAGGCGGGTCGATGCGCGCGTCCATGTAGGCAAAGGCGTCTTGCAAAAGCGCCAGCAGCGTGCTCCAGGTCTGAAAGTCGGCGGGGGCGGTGTGGATGTGCACGGGCATCGCAACCTCCTTCAATGCCTACACCGAAGCAGGAGTTGAGACATACACCTCATGCCAGAGGGACACCTTTTCTTGTGCATCGAAAGCCAACAGCAGCATGGCTTCAAAAATATCCTCCTTCCCACCCACACGCACTACCTTCGCCTTCATGGCGACCACCACGGAGCGATCCTCAGACACCATTTCATGGACGATATACTCAATGGACTCAATATTTCTTCTGAATTCATCCAGAAATTCCTTGTAGTTTCCGTGATTGGCCCTATGAACCCGGCCATTGGCTCTCACGATAAAGTTCTCTGAAAATATCTCGGCAATGTTTTCCTCAGACAACGGCGATTTATGGTTCAAATACCTTGCATTCCATTCAAGCAGCCGTTCTGCCAATCGTTTGTTTATTTCTGTTCTCAATCCCATCGATACCTCCCACCTACAAAGCGAATCATCATAGGCCAGAATGGCCATTCACGCATGGCGCTCGAATCCAGCCCTCAACGCCAATGGTTTTCCCACGGCTTCACCGGGGCCGTCCAGCAACCGGGCCAGGGCGTGGCGTGGCGTGCCCGTCCTTACCCGTCAGACGCCTGACGGGACGAGGGAGAGGACATAGGCATTGGCGAACTCACCACGAAGCACGAGCCGATTTCGCGCGAGGCACTCCCGAACTGCACCCGATCGCTCTGCCAGCGCGAGGCTGGGGGTATTGTGTTCGGCAACGACAATTTCAATACGGCCCAACCCGAGTTCAACAAAGGCGAACTGACTGAGCGCATGAATGGCTGCGAGCGCCGCGCCCTTGCGCTGGCAGGACTGACGGACCCAATAGCCGAGGTTGCAAAATCTGTTGACCGAGTTGAATTGATTAAGACCGCAGCCACCAACAAGGCCATTTGATTCAGCATCGAAGATGCCGAACTCATAGCTGGAGCCGCTCTCGCGCTCCGCCTCGCAATGAGCAAACCAGGATGCGGCATCGGCCGCTGTGTAATTGGCATGCGCCCAAGACATCCACTTACCCACCGTGGCTGCCGACTCCCGAACGGCCTCGACAAAAGAGGGAATATCGGATTCAATGAATGGACGGATCTGGAAGCAGCCTGAAGCAAGCATGGGGACGGAAACCATAGGCGTCATTGGAGAAAACGGCTCAGCTCAGCAAAAAACTCACCACGACAGGAAGTGCGGCTGGCGCTCATGCGGTGATCAGCGCCGGTCGTCAAGGCCCAAGAGGAAGGCGTCTGCCGCGTCAAACTGCGCCTCGCTGAAAACCCGGATGCCCGCACGCGCCAGCAGAGCCGCCGTTACGCCCTGCCCTGGCACTTTGTGGCCGCTGAACGTGCCGTCATAAATATAGCCAGAGCCGCAAGAAGGGCTGCCCTCTTTGAGCACGGCGACACGAATCCCGCGGGCCTGGGCCAGGTGCAGCGCATGGTGGGCGCCGCCCATGAACGGGGCCGAGACATCGTTGGCCTGCGCATCCCGCACCGTGGCTTGGCCCGCCAGAACCGCCGTGCCACCGGCCCCCGCAGTGATCTCGGCCGCGGGACGGGGCACCGGCAGCCCACCGGCCACCTCTGGGCATGCGGCGACGACACGCCCCTCAGCCACCCAGCGCTGCAGAACCCCACTGCCCGCTGGCTTGGCCTGCCCGTTGTAGCGCACCGGATGCCCCAACAGGCAGGAACTGACGAGGACGAAATGCATGGGGCGTCTTGGCGAAAAAACGGCTGGTGCAGCGAGCCGGGGTGGGGCTGATACGACCAGCGGGAACGCTGCATTGGAATATCAACCACGTTTAGCTGTGGCGGTAAGCAGGCCCGCGCCAATCAACACAGAGCCACCGACGCGGTTGAAATGCTTGATTGCTCTCGGCTCCTTGAGCAAGGTACGCAGTTGTCCAGCGAAAACCGCATATGCGGCGGCATTGAGGATGCCAAGGGCAAGGTATGTCGCACCGAGCAATATGAACTGCGGCAGCACAGGGGACGAATGCGCCACGAATTGCGGCACGAATGCCACAAAGAAAATGATGCTCTTCGGGTTCAGTGCCGTGGTGAGGAATGCACTCACGAATTGAGAACGGCCACTGCTTGACTTTTGCGCTTCGCCACCAACTGATATTGGCGCTCTCCATGCCTTGACGCCCAAATAAACAAGATAACCGGCACCAATCCACTTCAACACTGAAAACAGCAATGCGGAAGTGGCCAAAACAGCCCCAATGCCGGCAAACGACAATGACATTGCCAGCAAATCGCCCAGGCCGACACCAGCAGCCAAGGGAATCACTGAACGCCTGCCTGACGACAGTGCCTGACTCACCACCAGCATGACGGTTGGCCCGGGGATCAGCACAACAATAAGCGAGGCGAGGAAAAATGCGATGTAATTTTCAAAAGCCATACAAACCCTTTCCAAAGTTCGGAGTCAACGGTAGCACAACCGTCGGATACGCACGCGCAAAAGCGTTGTGCATGCCGCGCCAGCACCGCGCGCTTGATCCACAGCGGCGTCTACCCCGCGAAGGAATCGTCGTTCTCTCTTGAAATCCGCACGAAAGCAAGGATTTTTTACCCAACGCGCTGATTTGGCGCACAATCCGCACAAGCGCGAGGATTACCCATGAAGATACCCATCGACAACGCAGCCGCCATCGGCAAGGTGGTGCGTGCCAGCCGTAAGGCGCAGAAGATTCGCCAGGACGATGCGGCGGGCAGCATCGGCGTCAGCGAGAACTTCCTTGGCAAGATTGAGCGCGGCGGTGAATCCGTGCAATGGGGAAAGCTCTTTCAAGTTCTTGAGGGGCTGGGTGTCCGTGTCTTGGTGGATGTTCCGGAAAGCGTGGTCGCCTATTTGAACGATCCAAGCAGGAATAAACCATGAACGGCCGGTCCCTGCGCGCTTCCATCAATCAGACCGAAGTTGGCACCCTGCAAGAGGTGGGCGGGCTCTGGAGTTTTCAATACGCAGGTGCTTGGCTGGGCAATCTTCAGCGCTTCGCACTCAGCCCGCATCTTCCTTTGTCAGCAGGACCTTTACTGGACGGCGCAAGCCAGCGCCCTGTGCAGTGGTATTTCGACAACCTGCTGCCGGAGGAAGGGCAACGTGTGTTGCTGGCCGGAGATGCCAAGCTGGATGCTGCAGACGCTTTCGGCTTGCTGGCCTGGTACGGTGCGGAATCGGCAGGGTCCGTGACCTTGTTGCCACCGGATGCGGAGCCGCAAACCGCTGAGCCACTGCGCTCGTTGCCGGACGATGCCCTGGAGAGCCGCATTCGACAGCTGCCCAAGGCACCGCTAACGCATGCTGCGAGCAAGCGCATGTCGCTGGCGGGCGCCCAGCACAAGCTGGCGGTCGTCCTGCAAGATGGCGCGCTGTTTGAACCAGTAGGCGCCACCCCATCCACCCATATCCTGAAGCCAGATCACCCGGATGAGGACTACTCCCACTCTGTCATCAATGAATGGTTCGTGATGCGCTTGGCCAAGCGACTGGGCCTGGATGTGCCTGCGGTGCATCGGCGCTATGTGCCCTCGCCGGTGTATCTGGTTGATCGCTTTGATCGGACTCCAGATGCGACGGGTTGGCAACGCCGGCATGTGATCGACGCCTGCCAGTTGCTGGGGCTGGATCGCAGCTTCAAGTACAGCCAGGGCAGCATGGAGAGTCTGGCAGCGCTGGCCAATGCCTGTCGCAGTCCAGCAGTCGCACGCTCCCGGCTCTTTGCCTGGCTGGTGTTCAATGTGCTCGTGGGCAACAGCGACGCCCACTTGAAAAACCTGAGCTTCCTGGTCTCGCATGAGGGCGTTCAGTTGGCGCCTTTCTATGACCTGCTCAGTGTGGCTACGTATGAGACGCCCGCCTTCGATAAAAAGGGGTGGCCAGCACAAACCCGACTGGCCTGGCCGATTCTGGGTGTACACCATTTTTCAGACATCCACCGTGGGCTGCTACTCGACGCTGGCGCGACATTGAATCTGACCAAAGGTACTGCCGAACGGCTGCTGGAAAACCTGCGCAGCCGCGCGGTGCGGGAGGCGGAGATGCTTTACGCCGAGGTCGAAGCCGAAAATACCCAGATCGCCCATGCGCGCACTGAACTGTCCGCCACGATGGCAGGGGAATCCCGCTGCCTCAGGGCCATTTTGCACACCGTCCTCATGGAGATGAGCAAGCAACTCGCCTGAGCAACTTGGACACTTGCCATCGAGCCGTGCCAGGTGGCGTTGGCGCTATCGCCGGGTCTTCGCGTACAGCGTGCGCAGATAGACCGCTTCGAACCCGAGCTGGCCCCAGCGCCGATACGCCTCGCTGTTGCGCGAGGGGCTTGGCACCTCTATGTCGCTCACAAATGCACGCGCTCCACAAGAGGCTGCATGGGCCAGCAGGGTTGCGACAACCCTCTGATCGTCTTCAAAGCACGGCGCCATAACGCCGGGTACGGGGGCATCAATGCCAAGCCAGGCCCAACCTTCCTTGTCTTGATAGATGCTGCGTGCCATGACGACCTTGCCATCTGGCTGCCCACCCTCCCGCCGGATTGCGTGTGTCCAGCCGGGCACCCCGACGAGCGCTTGAAGCCATTCACCGATCAGAGGCGGCATGCCATAGCAATCCATAAGGAACTGGCTCCACTCCTTGGCGTTCGATGGCGTGACGATTTCGCAGCCCTGCGCATACTCGGCCCACAAATCCTCAGGAACCCCCTGTAGCACCACCCGATCCCAGGCACCGTCGGGTTCGTAGCCGCGTGCGACCAGCGTTTGCGCAAGGTCATGCGGTTGGCTGTGGTCGTTCACCACAACCCAGTGCCGATGCACCCCACCCTGCGCGTAGAAATCTTCTATGGCATCGAGAATCTGATGGCCCGGCGCCGCTGGGCAACCGAGTGTCATGACCATGTTGAAGTGGCTAAAGGGCACATGGCTGCGCACCATTTTCAAATCGCCCTGCTGACTGGTGGCCAAGCCCAAAGCCTTGGCCACGTGCGATGGCGCATGGGCGAAGTCATCGATCCAATTGTCAGCATCGATTCGCTCTGCCCGGACAGCGAGCGCGTATCCAGACAAGGTTTCATTTTCGGGGTTGTTCATTGATATTTTCTCCTGTCAATCGCAGCAGATGAACCAGGTGGAACCGCGCTGCGCCGCCATCACGAGCAGGTGGCGCATGTTGGCGTCCAACTACACCCGGCGCTCAAAGTGGGGGACGTCTTTGAACGTGTTCCAATTGCCTCCCCATGAGTTCAGGGGGTTGAGGGACTCCCAATAGTCCCCCACCTTTTTAAGCACCTGTACGTCATAGGTCAGTTCCAACTTTTCATTCCTCTGAACGAAAAAATTGAAATCAATGGCACAGCGCTGAAGATGCCGACTGTTCATCGTTTTTGAACGCCCCGTTTTCACGTAGATCTCTTGCATTTCGGGCGGTCGGAACAACTCGCCACCCGTGACAACAAAGCCTTCGCCGGTAGCAAACTGAACCAGTTTGAGCACATCCAGCAGAAAAGCAGCCTGTTCGTTTACCAGCGACATGGCTATTCCCCCTTGGTACCCGCAAATGCGGCGATTGTTTCGTCCTTGCGCGCGCTGCCCCGGGAACTGCCGAAATAGTAGGCATAGATTTGCGAGGCGATTGCGGACAAAACACCCAGGATATAGAGCATGATTTCTTTCTGCGTGGCCTTTTGCGCGGTGGCCGCCATGGCGGCTTTTTCTGCTGATTCAACAGCGCGCATGCCAGCTTGGAGCTGATCGTGCGGGGCCTTTTCTTCAAGCAGTTTATCCAGACGTGCTTGAGCCACCATGAGTGGCTGATAGGCTGCAGGCGGGTCATCCGACAGAATCGTCATGCGCGTGAATGCGCCAAAGGTCAGCATCACCGTAATCACCGCCAGGAATGATGTGATGGCCTTGTTGTACCAAGGCGCATGCTCCGATGTGGCGATGTCTATTTCGCGCTTTCTGGCATTCTGCGCATCCGCCATGTAAAGCTGCGCTTCGGCGAGGTTCAGCTTGTCTTCTTCCAGCCGAAGCTTGAGAAGTTCCTCCTCATGCTCAGCCTCATACTGTTTTAATTTGACCAGATCCTGCCGCGTCAGTTCGCCTTTCTCCAAGTCAACGCCGGTCTTCTCCTTGACATAGGCCTTGCCCTTGGCCAAAACCGCGTTCGCGACAAGATTCAAACCCTGCGCCAGGAGCCCTGCGATTATGGGTGGCATTATTGACCTCTCCTTCGTTGTTGATACGCGCTGCTATCGATCACCTAAAACTCGGCGAGCGGGAAAGGTTGTGGGCTGTCGGTCCAGTAACCAACATTTCGCCCATCCGGTGCACGAAACAGAACATTTCGTGAGGATTGGCATCGAAACTACACGGCGGTGCGCTTGCGCGTTGTCCGGCGTGGGCGACCTGTTAAACCCTGCGTTTCCTGCGCAAAAGCTAGCATGCTAGCCAAAGCCTTGTTGACTGCCTCAGAAGTAGGAAATGCCTTCTGGATTTCTGGTTGTAGCACCACGACATTACTGCCTTGCGTAAAGTGTTTGTGGTACTTACCCCTTACACCTTTACCTAGCTCATCGCGCTTCAGTTCTGGTATATCCAGGTCAGCCATTTTCGTAGATGCTTTTTTCATATCGCGTTGCCTTTCTGGCGCTGATGATACGTATGCCGTTTCGGCGTTCGGTGTGAACGACAACCAAGAGTCGTGACTTACTGGAAATTCCGTAGGTTCGACTGCGATCTTCGAATTCACTGTGATCGGTGTCGGAAAAAGTTAATGCCTGTCTATCCCCAAAAACGCTCACCGCCTCGTCGAACGATACCCCGTGTTTCAACAAATTGCTCGCAGCTTTCTGAGCGTCCCATTCAAACTTGAACATACGAAACACTTGAAAGATTTAACGTAGAGGAGAGGGGCGGTAAAAATGCGCAGCATTTTTACCGCCCCTCTCGACCGCCATGTTGGCTCCATGGACGTCCACCGAAGCCAGGGCGGCAAGCATCTTCTCTTCCTCCTTAGTGGGAGGATAGACGCGCAGACTGTCACTGATGTCAGTCACGCCCGCCATTGACAGCAGACTCCTGGGGAACAGGAAGCGATGCGAATTGGTACGCGCCACGAAGCTGCTCCTACTACGGACGACAGCGACCGGGACGATCGCAGCATAGTCGACACGAAAGTCTTCATCGAATACGACGCCAACAAGAAAGTCGAACGGATCGGCATCTAGGTCACGAATCGCACTGAGCTGCGTGGACCTGTTGGAGCCGGCAAGCCACCGGCCCTTGATTTGGTATCGCTTCCCGTTCGAATCGGTTGCGTCGAACGACTTGCCCGACTTTGGCGCGAGCGTCAGGCCGAGCTTCTTGGAAACGAGCCATTCCGCGATATCTGCCACAGGACTATTGAAGGAACGGATGATCCCGCGAGTTCGGAGGATGTGGAGGATGGACGCATAGGTGATCAGTAAGCCGCTGACACCTTGAACTCGAAGGTCGTCGGATCGCATATTGAGCCTAACACTCAGCGTTTATCTGCCACGCCAGCACAGTGCGCAAGGCAAGCAATGGTGGTCGCGGCAGATGAACCATGTTGAACTGAAGCGCCACCTGGTGCGCTGGCGTGTGTGGGTTTTTCTTATAGGGGATTGATCCTCCACTCCCCCGCTGCTTGTGCCCATTATGGCGCCAGGAGTGCACCGTTGGGCGCCCTGCTCAGGTGCGCAGCGCCTCTACAGGCGCCGGTGTTGGGCGGACGCGACGCGTTTGTGGGCCAGGACCGGCGCTGGGCGAGCACGCCCACGCGAGCGCCCCCCGCCCCCTCAGTTCCGAATCAAATAATCAAACGCACTCAGCGCTGCCGTGGCCCCGGCCCCTGCGGCAATGACGATTTGTTTGTAGGGCACGGTGGTGCAGTCGCCTGCCGCAAACACGCCGGGCACGCTGGTGTGGCCTTTGGCGTCCACCACGATTTCGCCGAATTTGGTGAGTTCCAGCGTGCCACGCAGGAATTCGGTGTTGGGCACCAGGCCGATCTGGACGAACACGCCTTGCAGGGGTAGCAGGGTTTCTTCGCCGCTGGCGCGGTCTTTGAAGCGCAGGCCGGTGACTTTGCCGGTGTCTGCGCCCTGGGCGTCGGTGCCGGTGATGGCGGTGGTTTGGGCGTTGGTGTGCACTGTCACATTGGGCAGGCTCTTGAGCTTGTTCACCAGCACGGCGTCGGCCTTGAGTTCGGGCATGAATTCGACCACGGTGACGTGGCGCACGATGCCGGCCAGGTCGATGGCGGCTTCCACGCCCGAGTTGCCGCCGCCGATCACGGCCACGTCTTTGCCCTTGAACAGGGGGCCGTCGCAGTGCGGGCAGTAGGCCACGCCTTTGTTTTTGTACTCGGCTTCGCCGGGCACGTTCACGTTGCGCCAGCGTGCGCCGGTGCTCAGGATCACGGTCTTGGCCTTCAGGCTGGCGCCATTGGCCATGCGCACTTCGGTCAGACCCCCGGCTTGCGCGGCGGGCACGATGCTCTCAGCGCGCTGCAGGTTCATGATGTCCACGCCGTAGGCGCGGGCGTGGGCCTCCAGCTCGGCGGCGAGCCGGGGGCCGGTGGTTTCCTGGATGGAGATGTAGTTTTCAATGCCCAGGGTGTCGTTGACCTGCCCGCCAAAGCGCTCGGCGGCCACGCCCACGCGGATGCCTTTGCGCGCGGCGTACACAGCGGCTGCCGCACCGGCGGGGCCGCCGCCGACGATGAGCACGTCAAACGCCTCTTTGGCGCTGAGTTTGGCGGCGTCGCGCGCGGCGGAGCGGGTGTCGAGCTTGGCGACGATCTCAAGCACTTCCATGCGACCGGAGGCGAACATTTGGCCATTGAGAAAGACCATGGGCACGGCCATGATGTCGCGCTGGGTCACTTCCTGCTGGAAGGCGCTGCCTTCGATGACGGTGGTTGTGACGCGGGGGTTGAGCACGGCCATGAGCGAGAGCGCCTGCACCACGGTGGGGCAGTTGTGGCAGTCCAGGCCCATGTAGACCTCGAAGTGGTAGTCGCCATCCAGGCCCTTGATCTGGTCGATGACGTCTTGCTCTTCCTTCGGGGGGTGGCCGCCGGTCCACAGCAGGGCCAGCACCAGGGAGGTGAATTCGTGCCCCAGGGGCAGGCCGGCGAAGCGCAAATTGGCGGGCTGGCCGCTGCTGCCCACGCGCTGCAGACTGAAAGAGGGCTTGCGTGCGTCGCTGCCGTCCAGACGCAGTTGGATTTTGTCGGCGCGCAGGCGCTGGATGGTTTGCAACAGGGTGGCCATGTCGCGGCTGGTGTCGCTGTCGTCGAGGCTGGCCACGATCTCGAAGGGCTGGGTCACGCGCTGCAGGTAGGCGGCGAGCTGGGTTTGCAGGTCTTGGTCGAGCATGATGGGCTCCAGTATGCTAGCATTTTGATAGCATCAAACCCAATATCCACGCGGGCCAGATGCCTATTTTTGGGTACAAAAAAGCCGGACGGCAAGGCGCAGGCGCACCTTGACGCTGTCCGGCTGGGGGGTGCCCCGGGTGGGGGCACCGTGCCGAGTCGGGGAGCTGGCTTAGATCTTGCCGACCAGGTCCAGGGAAGGAGCCAGGGTCTTGGCGCCTTCTTTCCACTTGGCGGGGCACACCTGGCCGGGGTGGGCGGCGGTGTACTGGGCGGCCTTGAGCTTGCGCAGGGTCTCGGACACGTCGCGGGCGATTTCGTTGGAGTGGATCTCCAGCGTCTTGATAACGCCATCGGGGTTGATGACGAAGGTGCCGCGCAGGGCCAGGCCTTCTTCGGGGATGTGCACGCCAAAGGCGTTGGTCAGGGCGTGGGTGGGGTCGCCCACCAGCGGGAACTTGGCCTTACCCACGGCGGGCGAGGTTTCGTGCCAGACCTTGTGCGAGAAGTGGGTGTCGGTGGTGACGATGTAGACCTCGGCACCGGCCTTCTGGAACTCGGCGTAGTTGTCGGCGGCGTCTTCGATTTCGGTGGGGCAGTTGAAGGTGAAGGCGGCGGGCATGAAGATCAGCACGGACCACTTGCCTTTGAGGCTTTCTTCGGTAACTTCAATGAATTCGCCCTTGCCGCCACGGTTGACGAAGGCGGTGGTCTTGAAGGGCTGGACTGCGGTGTTGATCAGGGACATGGTGTTTTCCTCACAAGTTGCGTTCTACAGGGAACGGAGTGAAGTTTACGACCGCTATCAAAACCTTGCTTTTGATTGTCCCAATCAATGGCGTTGGCAAAAACTATGGCGTTGCGCCCACGCGGGGCTGGTTGGGCTGGGTTGGGTGCAAGGGCAGCGCCACCCGCGCAGGCGCAGTGCAGCCCGAGGCCCTGGGGGCGCCCCGGGTGCAGGCCGCGCGGGCGGATTCAGCGTGCTTTCTGGAACAGCGAGTGGTGCAGGCGGTGCAGCGACCACCACACGCCGCCCACCACGAAGGGGATGGCCAGGGCGGCGGTGAGTTCGGCGCTGAGCGGCCAGCCGGCGTACTGGGCGCCTTTGGCCAGGTAGCTGACGAGGCCGACGATGTAGTAGCTGATGGCCGCCACCGAGAGCCCTTCGACGGTGGATTGCAGTTTGAGCTGCAGGTCCTGGCGGCTGTTCATGGTGGCCAGCAGCTGCTGGCTGCTTTGCTGCTGCTCGATCTCGACCCGGGTGCGCAGCAGGTTGCTCATGCGCGATACGCGCTGCGAGAGCGCGTCTTGCCGCCGGGCAGCCCAGGCGCAGGTGCTGCGCGCGGGGGTAAGGCGGCGCTGCATGAATTCGCCAATGGTCTGCAGCCCGCTCAGGCGCGATTCGGCGATGTCATCCACGCGCCGGTCCACCAGTTCGAAGTAGGCGGCGCTGGCAGAAAAACGCGAGTGGGTGGCGGCATGCTGGCTCTCCACCTGCCCGGCCAGGCGGGTGAGGCGGTCGAGCAGCTCGGGCTCGCGCTCGCGCGTGGCGCTGCGGATGGCCTCGGCCAGCTCGGCCAGTTCGCGCTCGGCGCTGGCCAGCACGCTGGCGGCGGCGCGCGCGGCGGGCAGGCCCAAGAGCGCGGCCATGCGGTAGGTTTCGATCTCCAGCAGGCTTTGCACCAGGCGGCCCAGGCGCCGCGGCGCCAGGCCGCCGGTGAGCAGCACCATGCGCGAGAAGCCGTCGGCGTGGGCGGCAAAGTCGGTGTAGACCTCGCCAAAGCCGTCGGCCACGGTGGAGGCCACCAGGGTGTCTTCGTGCAGCACGGTCTTGACCAGTGAGCCGGTGCCATAGGTCTTGGTGGGCAGCGCCCACAGGTGCATGGCGGCCAGGCACGCGCCGGGCAGCGCGGCCAGCCACTCGCGCGGCACGCGCGCGGCAGCGGTTTCGGGGGCGCGTTCGTCAAAGTCCTGGTGCAGCAGGGGGGCCATGAAGGTCCAGGTGACGAATTCGGTGTGCAGCTCCCAGCGCAGGCGAAAGGCGCCAAAGTCGAGCCGGGCGTGGATGCTGTGGGTGTCGGGGGCGTTTTGGTGGTGGTTGCGCGCCAGCGCGGCCAGGTGGGCGCGGCTGGCTTCGCGCTGCGCCGCGTCGCACACCATGACGATGTGCGACAGCGCCAGCGGCGCCTCCATGGGTTCGGGCGGGCGGGCGTGCACTTCGTTGTGCAGCGCCAGGCGGTCGGGGTGCTGGGGCAAGGCGGTGGTCATTGATTTATTAACGCAGGGGCGGCGTGGCGGCGAGCACCTCTTCCATCACCGTCACGCCTTCGGCCACGCGCAGGGCGCCAGCCAGGCGCAGCGGGCGCATGCCGTCGGCCACGGCCTGACGCTTGAGCGCGTCCAGCGTGGCGCCCTGGGCCACCAGGGTGCGGAATTCTTCGCTGACCGTGAGCAGTTCGTACAGGCCCATGCGGCCGCGAAAGCCGGTCATGCGGCAGTCCACGCAGCCCACTGCCCGGTAGGGCTGGTAGTGGCCATTGATGTGCCAGGGCTTGACCATGTCGTCCAGGGCCTGTTTGCTGGCGGTTTCGTCGCGCACGCGGCACTGGCGGCACAGGGTGCGCACCAGGCGCTGGGCGAGCACGCCCAGCACGGTGGCGTTGATGAGGTAGGGTGGCACGCCCAGCTCGATGAGCCGGGTGACGGCGGCTGGCGCATCGTTGGTGTGCAGGGTGGAAAAGACCAGGTGCCCGGTCAGAGCCGCCTGCACCGCCATGTCGGCGGTTTCCAGGTCGCGGATCTCGCCGACCATGATGATGTCGGGATCCTGGCGCAGCACCGTGCGCAGCGCGCTCGCGAAGGTGATCTCGATCTGCGGCCGCACCGCCACCTGGTCGAAGTCCTCGAAGACCATCTCGATCGGGTCCTCGATCGTGATGATGTTGACCTCGGGCTTGGACAGGTGCTTGAGCGCCGAGTAGAGCGTGGTCGTCTTGCCGCTGCCCGTCGGCCCGGTGACCAGGATGATGCCGGTCGATTTCGAGAGGAAGTCGTGGAACTTCGGCAGGTCCTGAGCGGAGAACCCCAGCTCGTCGACTTTCTTGAGGAGGATGTCGGGATCGAAGATGCGCAGCACCGCCTTCTCGCCGAAGGCGGTCGGCATGGTGGACACGCGCAGCTCGATCTCGCCCCCGCCCTGATCGCGCTTGATGCGGCCGTCCTGGGGCCGGCGCTTCTCGGCGAGGTTGCAGCCGGAGAGCAGCTTCACGCGCGAGCCGAGCGCCTGATAGAC
>JBQTHH010000016.1:0-89072 GCA_052390055.1 Rhodoferax sp. | reverse complement strand
TGGGGGCAGCCCCACGCCGTGGGGGGCTTGGGAATCCCCAAATTGGGGTATTCCCAAGCCCAGGGGGGCTTACTACACTGGGCTTGGGAATCCCCCAATTGGGGGATTCCCAGGCACGCCAGCCCCGGCCCCAGGCTGCGGTAGCGCAGCCGCCGATAATCCCGCCGCGCCCCCTGCCCCACGCCATGCCCCTTCCCACTTGCCCGCCCCCGCTCCAGCCCCCGCAAGGCATGGCGTGCACCCTGGACCTGGACCCGGGCGATGGCACGCGCCTGTGGCAGGCCCTGCAGGATGCAGCGCGGGCGGCGGATGCACCCCCGCACCACGTGCTCTGGGCCGCGCAGGGCGCCTGGGCATGGGCGCAGCAGCTGCGCTGCCCCGCGCATGCGGCCTGGCGCCCCGCCTGGGAGGCCTTGCGCCGCCGACTCGCCCGCCTGCACGGCCCCGGTTGGCACCGCCTGGCGCTGCCCGGCCTGGACGCGGGAATCACGGTCGGCATCGGGGACCTGGCGCCGCTGCTGGCGCAGGCCCGCTTGCAAGCGCAGCAGGTGTACCTGCCAGCGTGCTTGGACGACGCCCACGCGGCCCCCCTGGCGCGGCTGTGCCAACGCGGCGCGCGCATCTGGGGTCTGGAGGGCGAGCGGCTGCAGCGCAGCGCCTGGCGCTCGCAGGGTTTTGTGGCGGGCGCCGATGGCCAGCCCCCGGCCATACGCTGGGACCCGCCCTGGCCGCAGCAGCATGGCCGCGCGGCCTGGCGGCACTGGTGGTCCGTACCGCAGCGCTGCGCCGTGGTGGGCGCCGGGCTGGCCGGGGCGGCGGTGGCGCAGGCGCTGGCGCGCCGGGGCTGGCAGGTGCAGGTGCTGGACCGCAGCGCCCACCCGGCCCAGGGCGCCTCGGGCCTGCCGGTGGGCCTGGCCGCGCCGCTGGCCAGCGCCGACGACAACGCGCTGTCGCAACTCAGCCGCGCCGGGGTGCGCCTGCTGCACGCCCACTGCGAAGCCCTGCTGCGCAGCGGACAGGACTGGTCCCCCAGCGGCGCCTGGGATCTGGGCCCGCCGCTGCGCTGGCAGAGCGACGCCTGCTGGGTGCGCCCGGCCGCCCTGGTGCAGGCCTGGCTGGCCACGCCCGGGGTGCAGTGGCTCCCTGGTGCGGACGTCGCCGCGCTGGAGCACGACGGGCAGAGCTGGTGTCTGCGCAGCACGCAGGGGCAGGTACTGGCGCGCGCCGAGCGCGTGGTGCTGGCCAACGCCCACGGCGGCCAGTCCCTGGCGCGCACGGCGGTAGCGGCACGCGGCTGGCCTGCGCTGCACGCGGTGCGCGGTCTGGTCAGCAGCGCCTTGCAATCGCGCGCACCCGACGCCCCCTACCCCGGCGTGCCCTGGCACGGCAATGGCAGCCTGGTATGCCATGTGCCTAGCGCACAGGGCCCGCGCTGGTATGTGGGCGCCAGTTACCAGCCGGTACACCCGGGGCAGGCCGAGTGGCCGGATGACAAGAACCATGGTGCCAACGCCTTGCGCCTGCAGCGCCTGGCCCCGGCGCTGCTGGAGGCGCTCGCGCCCAGCCTGGAACGCGATGGGCTGGAGGCCTGGAAAGGGGAGCGTTGCGTCAGCGCCGACCGCCTGCCGCTGCTGGGCTGTGCCGACGCGGCGCAACCGGGGCTGTGGGTGTGCGCCGCCTTTGGCTCACGCGGCTTGAGCCTGGCAGCCCTGTGCGCCGAGCTGCTGGCAGCGCAATGGAACGGCGAACCCTGGCCGCTGGACGCGCGCCTGGCCCAGGCCCTGCTGCCCCAGCGGCGCCTGGGCGAAGCGCCGCGTTGCTAAGGCCCGCGCCGAACCGTTCGCCAGGGGCCAATGCCTGTCTTTCCCGTCCATGCTGTGGCGAGTGTTACCCAGTGCGGGCTCTGCAGGGGGCACACTGCTGTCCCGTCCATGCCGAGGCAGGCGCTGCCCGGTGCGCGCTCCTGCTGCTGCGGTCGGCTGCGCCGACTCCGCCGTGCCAGAGGCTCGGGGGCCAGCGCGGTGAAACTCGCTCCACGCCCTGCGGGCGTTGCGCTCGGACAATCACCGCGAGCCAGATTACGAAGCACGCGCTTTGCGCGCGCCTGGCCCCCGAACCTCTGCCACGGCCGCCGCAGAAGTCGCCCGCCCCGGACAGCGCCTGCCTCAGCAAAGAAAGGCTGTGGTACACGCCTCAATGGAATTCCCTGCACGCCAACCAACACCGCCACTTCCAAGGTGTGTGCGCCTAGGGCGTAGCGCTGGCCTTGGGGGCGCCGAGGAGCACAGCGGCGGGCGGGGCGCGCAGCGCTTCGTCAACAAACTTGCCGCGCATGTCTGAGCGGAGAGAGCGCAGCGAACACAGCGAGTTTGCGCGGCGCCCGCCTGCCGCGAGCACCGCAGGGCAACCGTCGCGCAGCGGCGGTCGCCCCCATGGCAAGCGCTACGCCCTAAGCGCACACGCCTTGGACACACGCACCGCAACCCCACTCAGGCCAGGGCGCGCGTGCGCTGGCTGGCGTGCCACCACAGGCCCAGCGCCATCAGGGTCACGGGGAAGAGGGAGCCCCAGTTCAGCAGGCTCCAGCCCTGGGTCGTGACCAGCGCGCCAGAGGCGAAGGAGGTCAGGGCGGTCAGGGCGAAGACGCCGAAGTTGATGGCGCCCTGGGCGCGGTCGCGTTCTTCGGGGCGGTAGGTGCCCAGCGACAAGGTGGTGCTGCCGGTGAAGACAAAGTTCCAGCCCACCCCGAGCAGGAACAGGGCGGCGACGAACTGGTGCAGTTCCACCCCGGACAGCGCCACTGCAATGCAGGCGCCATTGAGCAGCACGCCCGCCCACATGACTGCCTGCACACCAAAGCGCTTGATCAGGTGGCCGGTGAAAAAGCCCGGGGCGAACATGCCGATCACGTGCCACTCCAGCACCAGGGCCGCGTCGTCAAAGCCCAGGCCGCACTGCTGCATGGCCAGCGGGGTGGCGGCCATGAGCAGGTTCATGACGCCAAAACTCAGCGCCGCGCTGCCCGCGGCGACCACAAAAGCGGGTTGGCGCGCCAGCTCGGCCAGGCTGCGCCCGCGCGCCGCCCCCGCGGCAGGCGCCTGGTGCTGCGGAAACTGGACGAAGGCCATGAGCGCCATGGCCAGCAGGGCCACTGCGGCCAATGCCACATAGGCGCCCGCAAAAGGCACTTCCATCAGGGTGCGCGATTTGGCGGCCAGGTTGGGGCCGATCACGGCGCCGATGAGGCCTCCGGCCATCACCAGGGAAACCGCTTTTTCGCGCACGCTCGCCCCCACCAGCTCGGCGGCGGCGAAGCGGTAGAGCTGGCCGTTGGCGCTGTAGTAGCCCGCGATGACGGTGGCCGCCACGACCACCCAGAACTGCTTCTCGGCCACGCCCCAGGCGCCCAGCAGGGCCGAGGCCACGGCCACCGCGAGCCCGATCTGGAACGAGACCTTGCGGCCCCAGCGGCTCTGGGTGCGCGCCACCAGCGAGGTGCTCAGGGCGCCGCCCACCACGTAACCCATGACCGGCAGGGTGGCCATCCAGCCATAGGGGGCCAGGGCAAAGCCGACCAGACCGTTGATGGCGATGAAGGTGACGTTGTTGGTAAGGAACAGGCCCTGGCACAGGGCCAGCAGCCAGACGTTGCGGTTCATGGGAGGGCCTTCCTGCAGTAGGAAAAAGCAGCGCCCCAAAGCCGGGGTTGACCCAGCATGATACCCCTGGCAGTACAAAACCCTGCCGGGAGCGCGTGCATTGTTTTTTTCTTGATGTAGATCAAATCCAATGGCGAGACACCCTGCTAAGGTCCGCGCTTTTTTGGGCTCGTGTTTTTGCCATGACCTCCCCCCCCACCGAAGCGGCAACCAGCACACCCATGGAGCTGGTGTGCCCGGCGGGCAGCCTGCCCGCGCTCAAGGCCGCCGTGGACCACGGCGCGGACTGCGTGTACCTGGGGTTCCGCGATGCGACCAACGCACGCAACTTTGCCGGATTGAACTTTGACGAAGCCGCCATTGCGCAGGGCATTGCCTATGCCCACCAGCGTGGGCGCAAGGTGCTGCTGGCCCTGAACACCTACCCCCAGGCCGCCTGCCCGCAGACCTGGCAGGCAGCCATCGACCGCGCCGCCAGTGCGGGGGTGGACGCGGTGATCCTGGCCGACCCGGGCCTGATGGCCTATGCGGCGCACAAGCAGCCGCAACTGCGCCTGCACCTGTCGGTGCAGGGCTCGGCCACCAATTACGAGGCCATCAACTTTTACCACCGCCATTTCGGCATCCAGCGCGCGGTGCTGCCGCGCGTGCTCTCGATCGCCCAGGTGGAGCAGGTGCTGGAGAAGACGCCGGTAGAAATCGAGGTGTTCGGTTTTGGCAGCCTGTGCGTGATGGTGGAGGGGCGCTGCGCCCTGTCGAGCTACGTGACGGGCGAAGCGCCCAACACCAACGGGGTGTGCTCGCCCCCGAAGGCGGTGCGCTGGGTGGAGACCGCGCAGGGGCGCGAATCGCGCCTGAACGGGGTGCTGATCGACCGCTACGCGCCGGGCGAAAACGCGGGTTACCCGACGCTGTGCAAGGGACGCTTTGACGTGGGCGGCGAGGAGAACTACTACGCGATCGAGGAACCCACCAGCCTGAACACGCTGGAGCTGCTGCCGAAGCTGATGAAGATGGGGGTGCGGGCGATCAAGATCGAGGGACGCCAGCGCAGCCCGGCCTATGTGGCCCAGGTCACCAAGGTGTGGCGCGAGGCCATCGACAACTGCCGCGCCAACCCGCACCGCTACTCTGCCCGCCCGGCCTGGATGGCCGACCTGGACAAGGTGGGCGAGGGCCAGCAACACACCCTCGGTGCCTACCACCGCTCCTGGAAATGAACGCCATGAAACTATCGTTGGGCCCCCTGCAGTACTACTGGGGCCGGGACACCGTGTTGGCTTTCTACGCCGAAGTGGCGCGCATGCCGGTGGACATCGTCTACGTGGGCGAGGCCGTGTGCTCGCGGCGCAAGGAACTGCGCCTGAGCGATTGGCTGGACGTGGCGCAGATGCTGCGCGAGGCTGGCAAGGAGGTGGTGCTGTCGACCCAGGTGCTGATCGAGTCCGGCGCGGACGTCACCACCATGCACAAGATCACCGGCAACGGCCTGTACACGGTCGAGGCCAACGACATGGGCGCGGTGCACTGCCTGGAGGGCAAGGCGCCGTTCGTGGCCGGGCCGCACTGCAACATCTACAACCTGCCCACGCTGCGGTGGCTCAGCGCCCTGGGGGTGCAGCGCTGGGTGGCGCCGCTGGAGATGTCGGCCCGGGACCTGTCCATCGTGCAGGCGGGGCGCCCCCAGGGGGTGCAGACCGAGGTGTTTGCCTACGGGCGCATGCCGCTGGCGTTTTCGGCACGCTGCTTTACCGCGCGCCACAACAATTTGCCCAAGGACGACTGCCAGTTCCTGTGCATCGCCCACCCCGACGGGCTGCTGCTGCGCACGCGCGAGCAGGAGGGTTTTCTGGTGCTCAACGGCATCCAGACCCAGTCGGCGCGGGTCTACAACCTGCTGCCCGAAGTGGCGCAGCTGCGCCAGTTGGGCGTGGAGGTCTTGCGCATCAGCCCCCAATCGCAGCACACTGGCGCCATCGCGCAGTTGTTCCGCGAGGTGATGGACGCTCGGCTCGATACCGCACAGGCACAGGCGGCGCTCGCGCCGCTCATGCCGGCACAGGGCTGCAATGGCTACTGGCACGGCAAGCCGGGGCTGGAGACCTGGACCGAGCACACCGACGGCACCCTGGAACAACGGACCGCCGCGGCCTGAAGCGGCATTTTTCGGAGAACCTTATGGCCCAAGCCGCCGCCCTCGTCCTGCCCAAGCCGGTGGGCGAAGTCCTGTCCAAACTCCCGGCCTACCCCGGCTCGCTGCTGTTCGTAACGGCACTCAACCTGGCCCTGGCCAGGAATCTGGCCACCGACGTGACCGCCATGCTGCAGGGGCGCAGGCTGCGCCTGTGCGTGAACGACGCGCGCGTGGCCTTCGACTTCACCTGGGTGCGTGGCCGCTTCGTGGCCCAGCAGCCCCAGGGTACGGCGGATCTGGTGATCAGCGCCAGCGCGCACGACTTTGTGCTGCTGGCCCAGCGCAAAGAAGACCCGGACACGCTGTTTTTCAGCCGCCGCCTGAGCATGGAGGGCGACACCGAGCTGGGCCTGCTGGTGAAGAACACCATCGACGCGATCGAACTGCCGGTGTTCGACCCACAGCACTTGCGGCCCGCGCAGGTGCTGGCGCGCCTGCGCGAGCGCCTGGCGCCCCGGCGCGCCTGAGACGGCGGGAGAGTCGGTCATGCCCGCAACCCAGCGCCCCCTGGTGTATTCCTGCTCCGGCTGCTCCAGCGCGGCGCAGCTGGCCAACCACCTGGCAGTGCAGCTCGACCGCCGCGGGGTGGCCGAGATGTCGTGCATCGCAGGCGTCGGCGGCGATGTGCCGCACCTGCTCAGGATGGCGCATTCGCGCCGCCCCATCGTGGCGCTGGACGGCTGCCCGCTGGTGTGCGTGCACAGCTGCCTGCAGCGCCACGGCCTGCAGCCCACGCACCACTACCAGTTGCACGAACACGGCGTGAAAAAACGCAACCACGAGGATTTCGACCCGCGCGACGCGCAGCGCCTGCTGGAGCTGCTGTGCACCGAGCTGGGCGCAGGCCTGCGCAGCGCGGAGCTGCAGCCATGAGCCCGCTGCACGCCGTGCCCGCCCAAGTGCCGCAGCGGCGCGTGGTGGTGGCGATATCGGGCGCCAGCGGCGCGGTCTACGGGGTGGAGCTGCTGCGCCAGCTGCGCGAGATCCCCGGTGTGGAGACGCACCTGGTGGTGTCGCGCGCGGGCTGGCTGAACCTGCGCCAGGAGCTGGACCTGAACGAGCAGTCGATCACCGCCCTGGCCGATGCGGTGTACGACGTGCACGAGGTGGGGGCGGCGATTGCCAGCGGCTCGTTCCAGGCCCAGGCGATGGCGGTGGCGCCGTGCTCCATGCGCACGCTGGGGGCGGTGGCCCACGGTCTGAGCGACAACCTGATCACCCGCGCTGCGGACGTGATGCTCAAGGAGCGCCGCCGCCTGGTGCTGGTGGCGCGCGAGGCGCCGCTGAACCTGGCGCACCTGCGCAATATGACGGCGGTGACGGAGATGGGCGCGATCGTCTTCCCGCCGGTACCGGCCTTTTACCTGCGCCCGCACAGCCTGCAGGAGATGGTCTCGCACAGCGCGGCGCGGGTGGTGGACCTGCTGGGCCTGCCCTCCAGCGGACCGCGCTGGCAGGGCATGGATACCGACCCCGCCAGCGCCTGAGCCGGGTGGGCTGCTCCCGCACCAACGCCGTATTGCACCCCCATGGCCTACCACGATCTGCGCGACTTCATGGCCCAGTTGGAGCAGCGCGGCCTGCTGCGCCGCATTGCCGAGCCGGTGTCCCCGCACCTGGAAATGACGGCGCTGTGCGACCGCGTGCTGCGCGCGGGCGGCCCGGCACTGCTGTTCGAGAACCCGACCGGCCACCGCATGCCGGTGCTGGGCAATCTGTTTGGCACACCCGAGCGGGTGGCGCTGGGCATGGGGGTGGCGGACACGCGCGCCTTGCGCCAGTTCGGCCAGGTGCTGGCCGCGCTCAAGGAGCCGGAGGCGCCCAAGGGCTTCAAGGAACTGATGGGCATGGGCAACCTGCTCAAGACCCTGTGGGCCATGGCACCCAAAGTGCTGCGCAGCGCACCCTGCCAGGAGCAGGTGCAGGAGGGCGCGGAGGTGGACCTGGGCGAACTGCCGATCCAGCACTGCTGGCCGGGCGACGTGGCGCCGCTCATCACCTGGGGCCTGGTGATCACACGCGGGCCCGCCAAGCCGCGCCAGAACCTGGGCATCTACCGCCAGCAGCGGCTCTCGCACAACCAGCTCATCATGCGCTGGTTGCCGCACCGCGGCGGCGCACTGGACTTTGCCGAGCATGCGCGCCGTTTCCCCGGCACGCCCTATCCGGTGTGCGTGGCGCTGGGGGCCGACCCGGCGACCATGCTGGGGGCGGTCACGCCGGTGCCCGACAGCCTGTCGGAATACCAGTTTGCCGGGCTGCTGCGCGGCAGCCGCACCGAGGTGGTGCAGGCCCTGGGCTGCGATCTGCAGGTGCCTGCCAGCGCCGAGATCGTGCTGGAGGGGCGCATCCTGCCCGACGCCTGCCACCCGAGCGGTTTTGCCCATGCCCTGGAGGGCCCTTACGGCGACCACACGGGCTACTACAACGAATGCGCGGAGTTTCCGGTGTTCACGGTGGAGCGCATCACGCGCCGGCGCGATGCGATCTACCACTCCACCTACACCGGCAAGCCCCCGGACGAGCCCGCCATGCTGGGCGTGGCGCTCAACGAGCTGTTCGTGCCGCTGCTGCAGCGCCAGTACCCGGAGGTGGTGGATTTCTACCTGCCCCCCGAGGGCTGCAGCTACCGCCTGGCGGTGGTGAGCATCCGCAAGGCCTACCCGGGCCACGCGCGGCGCATCATGATGGGGATCTGGAGCTTTCTGCGCCAGTTCATGTACACCAAGTTCATCATCGTGGTGGACGAGGACGTGGACGTGCGCGACTGGAAAGACGTGGTCTGGGCGCTGACCACGCGCATGGACCCGGCGCGCGACACCATGCTGGTGGAGCACACGCCGATCGACTACCTGGACTTCGCCTCGCCGGTGAGCGGCCTGGGCAGCAAGGCCGGCTGGGACGCGACCCACAAGTGGCCGGGCGAGACGCAGCGCGAGTGGGGCCGCACTATCGGCATGGACGCCGAGGTGCGCCAGCGCATGGACGCGCTGGCGCAGCAGCTGGGGCTGTAGGCGCGGTGCTGGCGGTGTGTGCGCGTGCTTGGGGCCTTTGATCAGGGCGCCCGTGCGTAGAAGTGGCCTGCGGTGGGCTGGCGCAGCCACCTGTCCTCCACCTGCGCCGCGGTAGCGGGCGCGCCGAACAGAAAACCCTGCACCACATCGCATTCCTGGCGCTGCAGGAAATCGAATTGCTCTGCGGTCTCCACGCCCTCGGACACCACCAGCAGACCCAGGCTCTTGCCCATGCGGATGGCGGCCGACACCAGGGCCCGGTCATCGGCATCGGCCTGCAGATTGCAAACGAACTCCCGGTCGATCTTGATGGTGTCGAAGGGGAAGCGTTTGACGTAGGAGAGGGAGGAGTAGCCGGTCCCGAAGTCGTCCATGGCGATACCAACGCCCATGGCCCGCAGTGCCTGCATGGTGCTTTTGACGTCGTGGGCGTTGCGCAGCAGCAGGCCTTCCGTCACTTCGATGTGCAGGCACGCGCCGGGCAGCCCATGGCGCTGCAGCAGGGAGCGCACGGTGTCGAGCAGTTGCGGATCGTGGAACTGCCGCGGCGAGACGTTCACCGCGACGTACAGGTCGGTCTGCGTTGCCGCGCGCCATTGCGCGATTTGGGCGCAGGCCTGGGCCAGAACCCAGTTGCCGATGGCAATGATCAGGCCGCTGCCCTCGGCAACCGCGATGAACTCTGAAACGGGCACCTTGTCGCCATGGGGCCGGGCCCAGCGCAACAAGGCCTCAAAGCCGAGAATGCGCTGGTCCTGGGTAGCGACCAGCGGCTGGTAGGCCAGCCAGAGTTCCTGCTGCGCCACGGCGCGCCCCAGGTCGGCTTCTATTTCGATTCGCCGCTGGGAGCGTTGCTGCACGCTCTGGTTGAAGTAGCGGTAGGTGTTGCGTCCGGCGTCCTTGGCGTCATAGAGGGCCAAGTCGGCGTTGCGCAGAAGGACGCTGCTGTCGAGCCCATCCACGGGGTAGACCGCCAGCCCCATGCTGGGTGTGACGGTGACCCACTCCTGGTGCAAGGCAAACGCGGGCTCAAAGGCACGCAACACCAGTTCCACCACGACCGTGGCATCGTCCGCGCTCTTGAGCCCGCTCAGAATCATCACGAATTCGTCCCCCCCGAAGCGCGCCACGGTGTCGTCGGCGCGCACCGCTGCGCGCAGGCGGTCGGCGGCCTGTACCAGCAGTTCGTCACCAGCGGCATGCCCCAGGCTGTCGTTGACTTTCTTGAAGTCGTCCAGATCGACAAACACCAGCGCCAGCAGGCACTGCTGGCGCTGCGCGGCGCGCAGCGCGTGCTCCAGGCGGTCCATGGCCAAGGTACGGTTCGGAAGCCCGGTGAGCCCATCGAAATGCGCCTGGTACTGCAGCATTTGCTGCGCCTTGCGCCGTTCGTCCACCTCCACCAGCAGCGTTGCGTTGGCCTGGCGCAGGGCTTCGGTGCGCTCGGCCACGCGCGCCTCCAGGGCCTCCTGGGCGTCACGCAAGGCGGCTTCCCGGGAGCCGACTTTGGACTGCATGGTGTTGAACGCCTGGCTCAGGTCGGCCAGTTCGTCGTTGCCGGTCAAGGCAATCAGGCGCTGCTGGTGACCGGCGGCCAGACGTTCGGCCGCGTGGGTCAAATGCGACAGGCGCTGGGTCACCGAGCGCGCCAGCACGCCAAACCACAGTGCCAGCAAGGCCAGCCCAGCCAGGGAGGCCCCCAGAAAACCCAGGCGCTGGCGCTCCTGGGCCTTGACGGCTTCGGCGTAGGCCCTGGTGGCCTCGACTTCGGTCGTTTCGGCGCCTTGTTTGAGGAGCCGGCTGACGGACTTGAAGCGCTGCGCCGAATCAAACGTGGCGATCCGGTGCACTTCGGACAAATGCATGGCCAGGGCCGCGCGCTCGACACGCGACAGGTCGGCCCGGTAACGGTTCCAGCTTTCGTTGAGCCGCTGCATCTCGCCGACGTCGAAGGCGACGGAGCTGGTGAGATAGGCGTTCAGGTCCCGGTCAAAGCTGGCGGCTTCGGCCTTGAGCAGTTCGACCTGGTCCGAGACCGCGAACAGGTCGCTCTGGCGCGGCAGCTCGACTTCCAGCACACGGATGCGCCCAATCTGGGACTGCAGGCGGTTGAGTTGGGCCAGGGGCCGCACCTGTACCTTGAGTGCCGCTTCCAGGCGGTTGACGGCATCGCTGATGAAATACTCGCCCAGCAGCAGCAGCACCGCCACCCAAAGCCCGACCCCCACAAAGCTTGCCAACAGTTTGGCGCGCAGGGTGATGCGACGCGCGGCTGTCATGGCCTTTCTCCGTGGTGGGCGCCTCCTAAGGGCGCGTCGGCGCGGTGCTGGGGTAATTGGCCTTGGCGGCTAGCCAATGGGCGATCTGGCTGGCACGGCCCAGGCGCTCGGTGATGGCCTCCCACGCCTGCGCGGTGTTGGCCATGGCGGCCTTGGCGCTTTGTTTCCCGGCCGCGGCCAGCCACAGGTTCTTGCTCAGGGCCACCAGGTAGTCGTGGTCGCCGGGCAAGCCGGTGCCGGAGGGGGCGATATAGGGCAGCTCGGAGCGCAGCACGTCCAGGGCCTGTCCGGTGTAGACCGCCCGCACCTGTTCGTGCGCCAGGTGGTGGAGCCGGTAGGGGTCGGCCAGGCCGTTGGCCAGGACCGAGCGGATCGAGTTGTCGGGGTCGGTCAGCCACAGGGCGAACAGCAGCGCCAGCGCCTTGTTGGGGCTGCTGCGCGGCACCACCAGGTTGTTGCCATAGATGAACTGTGTGCGGTGGTGGAGCTTGCCGCCCACCCAGTGGCCGGGCATGGGGACGGCGATGAACTTGCCCTTGACCGCGGACTCCTCGCGGTTGGCGATTTTGGCGGTGGCGGCGGTCAGGACCGTGGAGAAGGCATTGCCCCGCAGGAAGAAGGGCAGGGTGTAGCTGTAGTCCTTGCCCTCCTGCAGGATCTGGGGGGGCGAGTACGGGACCGTGGCGACATAGCTCTCGGTGGCGGCGATGCCGGCCGGGGAATTGATCAGGGGGCGCATCTTGTCGTCAAACAGCCACTGGTTGGGCACCGCGGCGCTGAGGTAGCGGGGCAACCAGTACATCCAGGCGGTTTCGACTTCGCGCGGCTCGGCGGCGCCAAAGAAGCCTTCGTCAACCCGGCTGAAGAATTCCACCAGTTGCTGGTATTCCTGCCAGGTCCTGGGCAGCGCGAGTTCACGCCCGTGGGTCTGTTTGAAACGCGCGCGTTGCGCCGGGTCGTCCATCAGGTCCTTGCGCAGGAAGAGCAGGGCGGCGTCAAAGTCGGCGGGAATGGCCACCACCTGCCGACCCCACATCGCCTGGGGCTTGAGCAGCATGTAGCCGCGGTCCGGGCCTTCGTCCAACTCGAAGCCCAGGCGCTTGAGCCAGGGGGTCAGGTCTTCGATCAAGGCCAGGGCGCCGAGTTCGGCCAGCTCGTGGTTGCGCGCGACGGTGATGTCGACCTCGTCGGAGCCACGGATGACTTGCAGGGAGTCCAGCTGGGGCATCACCGTGGCGTCAATCGGGATCCCGGTGAGCGACTCCCACTCGCGCTGCAGCTGGAAATCGCGCCCCAGCATGGACACCGCGTTGCCCTGCTTGGCCCTCAGGCGCAGCACGGTTCCCGGCTTGATTTCACCCTGGCTGATGAGCTGCTTGAGCGCCGCCAGGGCCTGATCTGCCTGCTGACCGGCATGCGCCGTGAAAGCCAGCGCCAGCAAGGCCATGGCAAGGGTTTTTCGCAGGAGCGTGATCGCTTTCATAGGGCCACCCCAGACTATCCAACGGCAACAGAAGTACTCCCCGGCGCATCTGTATAGCACCTTTCGGGAGGGCCGTCACAGGTTTTTTTGTTTCAAAACCAGGTCGAGACCGCGCCGCTGATGCGGCCATCCGGGCGGGCCAGCAGCATCCAGTTCCACTTGTCGAAAGTGGTGCAGGGGTGCGACAGGCCCAGGGCCACGCGGTCGCCCACCGCGGGGGCTGCGCCTGCGGGGTCGAAATGCAGGTAGGCGTGCTGGTCGTTCAAGGCGCTGATGCGCCAGTGCAGCGGCGCCGCTGCGGCGTGGCGCTCGCCAGCACGCGCCCAGGCCTGGGGCAGGGGCAGCTCGATGTCGTAGGAAATATCGCGCCGCCCGCAGCCCAGCAGCGCCAGCCCCGGCTCGGGCACGGACTGCACCAGGGCCCACACTTGCAAGGCGGGGCGCAGCGGGTCCGCATCCCAGCCCTGGCGCTGTGCCGCCAAGGTCCAGTAGCGGTGGTAGTGCCCCTGGTCGTGGGTGATGTAACAGCCCGAGCGCAGCACGCCCTGCACCGGCTGCGACAGGGACAGCCCGCGCAGCAAAGGCAGCACCAGGTCCATCAGCGCCGAACCCCCGGCACTCAATAGCACCGCCTCGCCATGGCGCCCGCCCGGCATGCCCTGCCCTGCTGCGGGCACGGCGCCGCACTGCCAGAGCTGCTGCGCATCGCACCAGCGCACCAGCTCCAGCGCCTGCTGCACCAGGGCGGTGACGGCGCGGCTGTCGGCCACGCTTTCGCAGCGGCCCAGCAGGCCTTCGTAGCACTCCAAACCGCACAGGCGCACCGCAGGGCTGGCGTGCAGGGCGCGCGCCAGGGCCTGCGCCTGGCCCAGGCTGCGGCAGCCGGTGCGTCCACCCTCAAAGCCCAGCTCCAGCAGCACGTTCCACACCCGCGCCGTGGCGCGCTCGCGCTGCCAGCGCTCCAGGCAGGCCAGTTGCTCGGTCGAGTCCACCAAAAACCAGCACTGCAGCGCCGGTTGGGCGCAGCACAGGGCATGCAGCGCGTCCAGCTCCGCCTGGTGCAGCAGTTGGTTGGCAATGACGATGCGCTGCGCCCCCACGGCCACGCCCAACTGCGCCTGCCACACGCTGGCAAAGCTCAGGCCCCAGGCCCCGGCGTCGAGCTGGCGGCGCAGCAGTTCGGGCGACAGCGTGGTCTTGCCGTGCGGC
Organism: Rhodoferax sp.; assembly: GCA_052390055.1. Lineage (GTDB taxonomy): Bacteria > Pseudomonadota > Gammaproteobacteria > Burkholderiales > Burkholderiaceae_C > Allorhodoferax. The sequence goes on along the minus strand of JBQTHH010000016.1, from coordinate 75,234 downwards.
GCCAGCGCCACGCCCTGGCGCGTGGCCCAGGCCTGCATCCAGGCGGTGTTGTGGGCCAGCGCCTCTTCGTCCAGCACGGCCTGGGGCAGAGGCAGGTCGTCACCCAGAACGTGCCAGCCACGCGCACCGATTTCGGCGCTGGTCATGGCGGGGGCGTGCGCGGGGTAGTTTTTGCAGCGGTGGTCGAAGAGGGTGGGCATGGCGCGGGAGCATGCCATACCTGGGGGCACACGCTGCAGGGCATGGGCTACCACAAGGCGCAGAACTGCGGCGGCATCGACGAGGCCCGCCAGCGGCTGCAGCGCAAGCCATAGGGCGGATCTCGCCCGGATTCACAGTGTTTTTGGGCACTGGCCCGCGTATTCATTGATGTTTATGCTACATAATTCATAGCGTCTTTCGGGGATGGGGAAAATGTCCCCGCCCCGATGGCGTCAAGCCTGGGCGCTCAGCACCGAGACCCCATGGTCGGCCAGGCTCAGGCTCACCGGGGCGCCCAGCTCCAGCATCTGGCGCACGTGGGGGCTGACCACAAAGATATCACCCAGTTCGGTCTCCAGCGTGTACTCCATGTACCCGCCCAGGTAGGCGCGCTTGCGCACGCGCGCCGCCAGGCCCTGCGCACTGGCCGCGCCGATCTGCCAGGCCTCGGGCCGCACCGCCACCTTGACCGGGCCTGCGGCCAGCGCCGCCGGGGCGGGCAGTTGCAGGGGGCCCAGGCGGGAACGGCCCAGGCCGTCGTTGACGCCGTCGAACAGCATGGCCTCGCCCATGAAACCGGCCACGAAGTCGCTGCGCGGGTGTTCGTACAGCTCTGCGGGCGTGCCGCACTGGGCGATGCGGCCCCGGTCCATGACGATGATCTGGTCGCTCACCGCCAGAGCCTCGGACTGGTCGTGGGTGACATAGGCCACGGTGAGCGACAGGCGCTGCTGCAGGGCCCGGATCTCTTCGCGCATGGAGCGGCGCAACCGTGCGTCCAGGTTGGACAGCGGCTCGTCGAACAGCAGCACGGCAGGCTCCAGCGCCAGCGCGCGCGCCAGGGCCACACGCTGCTGCTGCCCGCCCGAAAGCTCGCTGGGCATGCGCTGCTCCAACTGGTGCAGGCCCACGGTGTCGAGCATGGCGCGCGCCTTTTCCTGCGCCGCCGGGCCCTTTTGCCCGCCCATGCGCAGGCCATAGGCCACGTTGTCCAGCACGCTCATGTGGGGAAACAGCGCGTAGCTCTGGAACACCAGGCTCACGTTGCGCTGCGCCGGGCCCAGGGCGGTCACGTCCTGGCCGTCGATGAGGATGGTGCCGCTGGTGGCGCGCTCCAGCCCGGCGATCATGCGCAAGGTGGTGGTCTTGCCGCAGCCCGAGGGGCCCAGGATGGTGGTCAGGCTGCCCTTGGGCACGCGGAAGCTGATCTGGTCCACCACCAGGGGGGAGGCGGCGCTGCTGCCGTAGCGTTTGGAGACTTGCTGGAATTCGATGCCGTTCATGGGAGCCGTCCGTCAAAGTGAAGGGGTGGGAGAGGGAATGGCCGGTGCAGCGGCGGGCGCGGGCACGCTGGTGCGCCGCCCGATGCGGCGCTCGCCCACCAGCCACTGGATGGCGCTGGTGCACAGCGCCATGAAAACGATCAGGGCCGTGCTGTAGGCCAGGGCCACGCCGTAGTCGCCCTGGCCCACGCGGCCCAGGATGAAGGTGGTGGACAGCTCGGTCTGCGCCGTCACCAGGAACACCACCGCCGACACCGTGGTCATGGAGCGCACGAAGCCGTAGATAAGCGCCGCCGCCAGTGCCGGTTTGAGCAGGGGCAGCACCACCGTTCCCAGCACCTGCACGGTAGAGGCGCGCAGCATGGTGGCGGCCTCGTCCAGCGACTTGTCGAGCTGGGCAAAGGCAGCGCTGCCCGCGCGCACCGCCACCGGCAGGTTGCGAAAGGCAAAACACAGCACGATGATGAGCCCGGTGCCCGTGAGTTCGATCGGCGCGCCATTGAACGCCAGCACATAACTCACGCCCAACACCGTGCCGGGGATGGCAAAGGCCAGCAGGGCCGAGAACTCGAACGCCGCCTGGCCGCGAAACGGCACGCGCGACAGCAGCCAGGCGATCAGCAGGCCCAGGCCCGCCGTGAGCGGCGCGGCCAGCCCCGCCAGCGACACCGTGGTGAAGAACGAGGGCCAGGCCACCCCCAGCCAGTGCCAGCCGTCCGCCCATTCGACGCCAAAGGCGGTGCGAAAGTGCGCCAGCGTGGGCGTGAAGTTGCGCCCCCAGGTCTGCACGAAGCCGCCGCTGAAGGCAAACAGGTACACCACCAGGGTGAACAGCAGCCAGGGGGCCACCACCGCGCGCGCCAGGCGGCGCACGCCGGTGGGCAGCACCGCCTTCAGGCCCGCATCGCCCTTGCCAGTGAGGGTGGTGTATTGCTTGCGCCCGAGCACGCCGCGTTGCAGCGCGAACACGCCCAGGGCAAACAGGGTCAGCACCCAGGCCAGCACGGCGGCGCGGCCCTGGTCGAACTGCGCCCCCACGATGGCAAAGTAGATCTCGGTGGACAGCACCGAATAGGAGCCCCCCACCACGATGGGGTTGCCAAAGTCGGCCATGCTTTCGATGAAACCCACCAAAAAGGCGTTGGCCAGGCCCGGGCCCATCAGCGGCAGGGTAACGCTGCGGAAGGTGGCCCAGCGGTCGGCGCGCAGGGTCTGCGCGGCTTCTTCCAGGGTCGGGCTCACGCCCTGCACCACACCACGCACGATCAGGTAGGCGATGGGGGTGAAGGCAAACATCTGCGCCAGCCAGATGCCGAAGAAACCATAGAACCAGCGCCCTGCCGGAATACCGAAAGCCCATTCCAGCCCCTGGTTGACCAGGCCGGAGCGCCCGAACAGCAGGATCAGCCCCAGCCCCACCACGAAGGGCGGCGTGATGATGGGCAGGGGCGCGAGCCAGCGCACGGCCACGCGCCAGCGGCTGTCGCTGCGGTCTTCCAGCAAGGCCAGCAGGCAGCCCAGCACCGTGGTGCCCAGGGCGGTGGCGGTGGCCAGTGCCAGCGTGTTCCAGGCCACGCCACAGCGGCTGGCGCCTGCCAGGCAGCCCAAGCCCCATATGCGGGCGTCGGACACGGTGGCCCAGGCGTGCGCCCACTGCCACTGCCCCTGCGCGTCCGCAAAGGCCGACAGCAGCGTGCGCAGCACCGGGTAGGCCACCAGCAGGGCCAGCAAGGCGGCGCTGAGCCACACCGCCCCGGCCACGAACAGGTCGCCGCGAAACGCCCCCAGGCGCGCGCAGCCAAAGGCCAGCAGCAGCACCAGCGCCAGCGCCACGCCCAGGGCGCCCCAGCCCAGCGCCAAGGCGGGCAAGGGGCTCTCGGCGGCGTCTGCGCCGGGCAGGGGCGCGGCCCCGCCCCCCCAGGCCAGCCACAGCACGGCCAGCAGCGCGGCCAGCGCCAGCGCTACCAGTGCCAGGCCCTGGCGGCGCGACGCACCCAGGAGCGCCAGCAGCCCGGCACCCACCAGGGCAAGGGCGGGCCAGGCCAGGGCCGCCTGCCCATGCACCAGCCACTGCGCCAGCGCGCTGGCGTGGCGCGGGCTGCCCACCAGTTCGCCCCAGCCGTGCAGGGAGAACAGGCCGTCCTGCACGCTGTACCAGGGCAGAAAGACAAAGGCCAGCAGGCCAAACGCGGCGCACAAGGCCACGGGGCGGTTGGGTGGGTGGTGCATACAGAAGTGTCCAGTCGGTCCATGCGGGTGCGCTGCCCCCCGCCGCCGTGCTGCGGCAGCGCCCGGGGAGCGCGGAAAAAACAAAGGGGATCAGCGCGGCAGGCTGTTGACTTCGCGGTCCCAGCGTTCGATCAGGCGCTTGCGCTCGGCCGACTGGCCGTACTTGGCGTAGTCGTACTTGACGAACTTGATCTTGGTGAAATCCGGGATGCGGCTGTCGAGCTTGGTCTGCTTGTTCGACGGCAACTGGAACTGGCGCGCCGCGGCGCCGAACTGTTGCGCCGACGGGGTGAGCGCCCATTCGTAAAAGCGCTTGGCACTGTCAAGGTTCTTGGCGCCCTTGATGATGGACATGGAGCCGATCTCGGCCCCCGTGCCTTCACAGGGCGTGGCTGTTTCGACTGGAAAGCCCTGCATCTGCTCGGCGGGTGCGTCGTGCACGAAGCTGATGGAGGCCGTGGCCTCGCCGCGCGCCACGGCCTTGATCGGGCCGGTGCCAGAGCGGGTGTACTGGCTCACGTTCTGGTGCAGGCCCTTGAGGTATTCAAAGGCCTTGTCCTCGCCCATCACCTGCACCAGGGTGGCGATCATCGTGTAGGCGGTGCCCGAACTGTTGGGGTTGGCCACCTGGACTTCGCCCTTGAAGGCGGGCTGCAACAGGTCTTTCCAGCAGCGCGGGGGGCTCAGGCGCTTTTTGGTCAGCAGCTCGGTGTTGAAGGCAAAGCCCAGCGGCCCGGTGTACACCCCCACGGTGCGCCACTTGGACTGCTCGGCCTGGTCCTGCGCCCACTTGTGCAGTTGGCCCAGGCTGGGCGACTTGTATTCCAGCGTCAGGCCCATTTCGGCGGCCTGCAGGTGCGGGTCGCCGGTGCCGCCGAACCAGAGATCGATCTTGGGGTTGGCCTTTTCCGCCATGATCTGCGCCAGCGCTTCGCCGCTGCCGCGCTTGAGCACATTGACCTTGATGCCGGTGGTGCGGCCGAAGGTGGTGCTCATGAGCGAGCACCATTCGTCCTGCACCGAACAGACCATGTTCAGGGTCGGTTCGCTTTGGGCCTGGGCGGCGCTGGCGGCGGCCAGCAGCACGGCTGCGGTGGTGGTTGCCAAGGGTTTCATCACAACGGTCCTTTTTTCTGGGGGGAGGAAGAGGGGTCATCGGTGCCCGCGTGGGGCCAGCGCACCAGGGCGTCGACCCCGACGGTGCGGCCCCGGTCACAACGGTTGAACAACTGCACGCGCGCGCCCATGGCCTGGGCGATCTGCTGGCAGATGGAAAGGCCCAGGCCGACGCCACCGGGGCTGGCGCTGTAGGGCTGGAACAGGCGCGGGCGCAGGCTGTCGTCCAGGCCCGGGCCATCGTCCCAGACCAGCAGCTCCACCGCGCCCACGCTGGCGCGCAGCAGGATGCCCAGGCGCCCGCCCGCCGGGGTGTGGTGGATGGCATTGGCCAGCAGGTTGCGCAGCAGCTCGCCCAGCATGGCGGCATCGCCAGGCACGCCCAGCGCGGGCCCGTCCAGGGCAAAGTCCAGGCGCTTGGCGGCGATCAAGGGGGCCAGTTCCACCACGGTGTCGTGCGCGCACTGGCGCAGGTCCACCGGGGCCAGGCCGCCGGACTGCTGCAATTGCTCCAGGCGCGACAGGCTCAGCAGGCGGTTGGCCAGGCCTGCGGCGCGGTCCACGGTGTGCAGCATCTGCGGCAGCAGCTCGTGCACCGGCACATGGCCGGCCAGGGCCGACTGCAGCTGTGTGCGCAACACCGCCATGGGGGTGCGCAGCTCGTGCGAGGCGTCGGCCAGAAAACGGCGCTGTTGCTGCACCCATTGGTCCTGCTGCTGTTGCAGGGCGTGCAGGCGCTCCAGCGCGGGCTGCAGCTCCAGCGGTACGGCGGCGCACGCACGGTCCTGCGCCAGGTCGGTGGCCAAAAGCGCACGCTGGGTGCGGCGCAGCCAGGCGCCCAGCACGCCATGGCCCAAGAGCGCCCACAGATTCACGGCCAAGGCCGTGGCCAGGGCCCAGCGCACGGTCGGTGCCGCCGCCCAGGCCTGCAGGCTGGGCCAGCGCAGGCCCCAGGGCTCGGCCACGGTCCAGACCAGGGGCTCCAGCGTGCCGGCCGCCCGGGCCTGGCGCGGCTGCGCCAGCGCCTGCGCCAGCACGCCCTGGGCGTGGGTAAGAAAGAACTGCCCCTGTGGCGCCTGTGCCAGGGCCTGCGCCCCCTGGGCATAGGGCTCCAGGGCCGGGGCCCCGGCCACGATCTCCCCGCCCAAACGGCTCAGCTGCCACCAGTGCCCCTGCGGGGCTGCACCGGGCGCCGGGGTGGCACCGGGCGCCAGCCCCGCCCCCAGGGCCGAGGGCAATGCCTCCAGCGCCACCGGCTCGGGCAATTGCTGCGCCCGCGCCACCAGCCGTGCGTCTTGCAGCACCGCCAACTGGCGGTGCTGCTCCCAGGCCACGCCCAGGCACCACAGCAGCGCCAGGCCCCAGGCGGCGCCGACCCACCACCACCAGACAAAACCCTGCAGCGCGCGCGGCGAAAAACCGGCCCGCCAATCCTTGGGCGCGCTCATGGCGCGCCCTCGCCGCTGCGGTCTTCGCACAGCATGTAGCCCACGCCGCGCAAGGTCAGCAGCGTGACCCCGGCGTCGGTGATCTTCTTGCGCAGGCGGTGCACCAGCACCTCCACCGCCTCGGCCTTGGCGGCCTCGCCGTCTTCGAACACCACGCTGTGCAACTGCTCCTTGCTCACCACCTGGTTGGCGCGCGTGAGCAGCACCTTGAGCAGGGCGCGCTCGCGCGCCGACAGGTCCAGCGGGCGCTGGTGGCGCAGGCACACGGCGCGGGCCAGGTCGAATTGCAGTGCGCCGCAGACCAGGCGCCCGTCGCTGGCGTGGCGGCGCAGCAGGGCCTGCAGCCGGGCCACCAGTTCTTCCAGGTCAAAGGGTTTGGGCAGGTAGTCGTCCGCGCCACGCACCAGCCCCTCCACGCGCTCGCTGACCGCACCGCGCGCCGTCAAGACCAGCACCGGCACGCGGCTGCCGCCGTCGCGCACGCGCTGCAGCCACTCCAGGCCGTCCATGTCGGGCAGGCCCAGGTCCAGCACCACCAGATCCGGCACACCCTTGCGCACGTACTGCAGGGCTTCCGCTGCGGTGGCGCAGCAGTGCACGCCAAAGCCGCGCGCGGCCAGGCCGGTGCTCAGCGCCCGGGCGAGGTCAAAATCGTCTTCCACCAACAGCAGTTGCATGCCAGGCATGGTAAAAGCGCGGCCCCGGCCCGGCCACGGGACTAACGCCTACGCAGCCTGAAAGCCAGGCGAAAGCTGGCACTACACTGCCCTTTTTTGCCCCATTGCATGCCCATGTCCAGCATTACCCGCATCAACCCCCAAGCCACCTGGTCGGACGCGGTGGTGCACCGCCACACCGCCTATTTTGTGGAAGTGCCCGAAAGCGGCACCGATTTCGCCAGCCAGTGCCAGGCGCTGCTGGCCCAGGCCGAGCGCACCCTGGCCAAGACCGGCTCGGACAAGAGCCGCCTGCTCATGGCCACGGTCTACCTCAAGCACATGGCCGACCGCGCCCAGTTCAACGCCCAGTGGCAAGCCTGGCTGCCCGAGGGCTGCGCCCCGGCACGCGCCTGCGTCTGCGCGGAACTGGCCAGCCCGGACTACCTGCTGGAAATCGTCTTTACCGCAGCCACGCCGCTGTAGGGCTGCGGGGCGTTCCCGGCGCTCCGTCAGGCACCAGCACGGCGCACAGGTACCGTCAGCGCCCCGCGCAGCGATACACCAAATCGCACAAAGCCAGGGCGCGCGGCGAGCGCACGTGCCAATCGCTGCGGTTCATGACGTAGCCGATGGCGAGAGCGCGCACCGGGTCGCACCAGCCCAGGGTGCCGCCGGTGCCGCTGTGGCCGAAGGAGGCGGGCTCGGGCGAGAACACGCCTTCTTCCTCTTTCAAAAAACCCTGGGACCAGCCCAGGGACTTGCCCAGCACGGCGTCGGGGGCGGCCCAGCTTTGGCGCGGCTGCAGGGCCGCGATGGTGTCGGCCTGGACCCAGCGCCGCCCCTGCCATTGCCCGCCCACGGACCAGGGCACGTAGGCACGCGCCAGGCCGCGCGCGCTGCCGGTGGCGCCGCCCCAGGCCAGGGCGGCGCGGCGCACCGGGGGCTGGTGGTAGTCCGCCAGGCTGCCCGGCGCGTGCGGGTTGGTGAAGGCGCGGCGCACCAGGCCGCCGCGCAGGAAGTCGCGCCCCACGCGCGACTCGGTGCTGCCGCCGCGCAGCGCCGCGCCCAGCATGCGCAGCACACGCGCACGGTCGCTGCCGGGGTAGAGCGTGGCCATGCGCGCGTCCTGCGCCGCAGGCGTGCCCAGGAACACATCAGCCCCCAGCGGGTCCAGGTATTCGCGGTGCAGAAAAGCGTGCAGGGGTTCGCCGCAGGCCTGCTCGAAGAAGGCGCTGGCGTACAGGCCCCAACTGGTCGCGTGGTAGCCCTGGCCCTGCCCGGGCGCCCACAGCGGGCGCTGCTGCTCCAGCGCCTGGCGCACCTGCGCGGCCTGGGCCGGGTCGCAGCACTGCGCCAGGCCCAGGGGGGTGTCGAGCGCGGCCAGGCCGGCCTGGTGGTTGAAGAGCTGGCGCACGGTGATGTGCTGCTTGCCCTGGGCGGCAAAGCCGCGCCAGTAGTGCGCCACGGGTGCGTCCCAGACGAAGGCGCCGCGCTCGGCGGCCAGATTCAGCGCCATGGCGGCCAGGCCCTTGGTGGCAGAGAAGAGCACGATCAGGGTGTCGGCCTGCCAGGGCCTGCGCTGCGCCACATCGGCCCAGCCGCCCCAGAGATCGGCCACGCAGCGCCCGTGCTGGTAGACGCACAGCGCCGCACCCACTTCCGCGCCGCTGCGCAGGCTGAGCGCGAAATGCTGGGCCAGGGGCGCAAAGGCCGCCGTGCAGCCGCCCTGCGCCGGGGCCGGGGCGGCGCACCAGTCGGCGCTGCCTGGGCCTGGGGGACCCTGTTCCAGCGCGCCGGGGGCGGCGGGTGCCTTCACACCAGCTTCTTGAGCAGCTCGGCCTTCTTGGCCGAAAACTCCTCCTCGGTGAGGATGCCCTTGGCCTTGAGTTCGCCCAGCTTTTCGAGCGTGGCCATGATTTCTTCGGGCTTGATACCGGCAGCAGCAGTGGGCGCCGCACTGGCTGGCACGGCAGCCGCGCCACCGAGCCCGGCGGCCAGGTTTTGTGCCAGCACCTGACCAATGGCCACGCCCGCGCCCAGGCCCATGGCGTCGCCCGCGATGCCGCTGCCGCCCTGGCCCACGCCTTCGGCGATCTTGGGGATGGCCTGGGCGGTCTGGTACTGCATGAACTGCTGCATGTTCTGGCCTACCATGCCCATGCCGATCTTCTGGTCCAGCACCTTTTGCAGCTCTTCGGGCAGCGAGACGTTCTGCACCGTCATGCCGTCGAGCTGCAGGCCGATCTTTTCAAACTCGGGGACGAGCTGGCGGGTCAGCGCCTGGGCAAAGGAGAGCTGGTTGGCCGCCAGGTCCAGGAACGCGATGCCGCTGGAGGCGATGGCGTTGCTGATGTTTTGCAGCACCAGGCCGCGCAACTGGCCGTCGATGTCGGCCACGCTGTAGCTCTCGCGCGTACCGGAGATTTCGGTGTGGAACTTCTTGGGGTCGGCGATGCGAAAGGCGTAGTTGCCGAAGGCGCGCAGGCGCACGGCACCAAAGTCGGCATCGCGCACGGTGATGGGCTGGGGCGTGCCCCACTTCTGGTCCACCTGCTGGCGCGTGCTGAAGAAGTAGACATCGCTCTTGAAGGGCGACTCGAAGAGCTTGTCCCAGTTCTTCAGGTAGGTCAGCACCGGCAGGGTCTGGGTCGTGAGCCTGTGGGTGCCGGGGCCGAACACGTCGGCAAGCTTGCCTTCGTTGACGAACACCGCCATCTGCGACTCGCGCACCACCAACTGGGCCCCGTTCTGGATTTCCATGCCCGCCATGGGAAAGCGCCAGGCCAAGGTACCGTCGCCCTCCTCGGTCCATTGGATGACGTCAATAAACTGCTTCTTGATGAAATCCATCAGGGCCATGCTGCGCTCCCACGAGTATCTTGGAGCGGGCATGATACCCCCGGGTGCCGGGCTGCGGGAGCGCTTTCCCGCAGTTTCCCCGGGGCCAAGAGGCGCTACCATCGGCCTTGCATTCGCGATTCAAATCCCCCTCTGCGAGAGAACATGGACACCGCCCTGATCATTGGCATTGCCGCGGCCCTGCTGTGCGCCGCGGGCGTGTACGTGGTGATGGAATACCAGCACTTCGGAGAGCGCCAAAAGGCCAGCAACCACCTGCTCAAGATGCAGACCGAAACCGCCGCGGTGCGCAAGGAGCTGCAGGGCTACACGCGCTATGGCGAGTGCCTGCCAGCGGCCAAGGCCGCGCTGGCCGACAACGCGCGCGCGCTGCACGCCAAGGTGGCGCGCGAGTTCACCCACGTGGAGGTGTTTGGCAAGGACAGCAAGAGCACCAAGCCGCCGGTGTGCATCATCCAACGCTACCTGGTCGAAGCGGTGTTTGCCTTCGACCTCAAGCCCGAGCACTTCAACCTGGTGGCGACCCCGGGCGGGCTGGAGGTGCAGTTGGGCGGCAAACCCAGCCTGCAAGGCATTGCCAACTCGCGCCCGCTGGCCCATGAGATCACCAACGAAGGCGTGCTGGAGAACGAACCCGTGGCCGTGAAACAGGTGCAGCAAAAGCTCATCGCCATCGCGCAAAAGCAGGCCGAGACCATGGCCCATGAGGACGCCGTCTGCGCCCTGTGCGAGCGCAAGCTGGCCGAGACCCTGCGCGCCACCCTGCTCGGCTACGCCGGGGTCAAGCAGGTGCCCTCCATCAGCTTCGTCTACAAGTGAGCACGCTCCCCTTTCCACCGGCCATGGTGCTGGCCGCCGGGCGTGGCGAGCGCATGCGCCCGCTCACCGACACCTGCCCCAAACCCCTGCTGCAGGTGCAGGGCCGCCCCCTGCTGGCCTGGCACCTGCAGGCCCTGGCGCAGGCCGGGTGCCCGCGCGCCGTGCTCAACACCGCCTGGCTGGGCGAGCAGATCAGCGCCGCCCTGGGCGATGTTTTTGCGAGTCAAATTGGCACCCAGCCCGCGTCGGATAACGATAGTTTGCTATCAAATAGTGAGCAATTCGGACTCCACTGCCTGGCACTGCAGTATTCGCACGAGGGGCGCGACTTTGGCGGCGCGCTGGAGACCGCCGGGGGCATTGCGCGGGCCCTGCCGCTGCTGTGCCCTCAGCCCACGGCGGCGGGGGGCGACCTGTTCTGGGTGCTGGCGGGCGACGTGTTCGCACCCGATTTCGTGTTCGACACCGGCGCCGTACAGCGCTTTGCCGCCAGCACCGACCTGGCGCACCTGTGGCTGGTGCCCAACCCGGCGCACCACCCCGGCGGCGACTTTGGCCTGGAGCAGGGGCGCGCGCTCAACCTGGCGCCGGGCGCCCCTGGGCCGCGCTACACCTACAGCACCATCGGCCTGTACCGCGCTGCGCTGTTTGCGCCGCCCTGGTGCGGCATTGCGCCGGGCAACCCGCAGGGGGTGAAAGCCCCCCTGGGCGCGCTGCTGCGCCACGCCATGGACAATGGCCGCGTGGGCGCCAGCCTCTACACCGGGCGCTGGACCGATGTGGGCACACCGGAGCGCCTGGCCGCGCTCAATGCCTGAGCCACCCGGCGCCACGTTTTCCGCCCCTTCTGTTTTTGGAGTTTTCCATGGCGAACATTCCCCCCCCGTCGCCCAGCACCCCTCAGGCCCTGCGCCGCGCCGCCGTCGCGCGCGCCATCGGAGCCGAGGCCATCGCCCTGATCCCCACCGCGCCGGAGTGCGTGCGCAACCGCGACAACCACCACCCGTTCCGGCCCGACAGCTACTTCTGGTACCTCACGGGTTTTCGCGAACCCAACGCCTGGCTGGCCATCGAGGGCAGTGGCCGCAGCACGCTGCTGTGCCAGCCCCAAAACCTGGAGCGCGAGATCTGGGACGGCTACCGGCTGGGCGTGGACGCGGCCCCGGCCGCTCTGGGCGTGGACGCCGCGCTGAGCGTGGCCGACATCGACACCGCGCTGGCGCGCCTGCTCGACGGCAAACGCAGCGTCTGGTTCCCCTTTGGCGTACACCCCACGCTGCAGGCCCAGGTGGAAGGCTGGCTGAGCAGCGTGCGCAGCCGCTCGCGCCAGGGCGCGCGCTGCCCCACCGAGCAGCACGACCTGTGCGCCGTGCTCGACGACATGCGCCTCACCAAGGACGCCAGCGAGCTGGCCACCATGCGCGCCGCCGCCGCCATCAGCGCCGGGGCCCACGTGCGCGCCATGCAAAAGTGCGCCCAGTGGCTGCGCGCCGGGCGCGAGGTGCGCGAATACCACCTGGACGCCGAGCTGAACCACAGCTTCCGCCGTGTCGGCGCCCAGGGCGTGGCCTACGAGAGCATCGTGGCCGCCGGGGCCAACGCCTGCGTGCTGCACTACCGTGCCGACAGCGCCCCGGTGCGCAACGGCGAACTGGTGCTGATCGACGCCGGTTGCGAACTCGACGGCTACGCCAGCGACATTACCCGCACCTTCCCCGCCAACGGGCGCTTCAGTGCGCCCCAGCGCGACCTGTACCAGCTGGTGCTGGCCGCGCAGCACGCCGCCGTGGCATGCATCCGCCCCGGCGCGCGCTTCAACGACGCGCACGAGGCGGCTGTGCGCGTGCTCACCCAGGGCCTGCTGGACCTGCGCCTGCTCGACGCCAACATGGTGGGCAACCTGGACGACGCCATCGAGCGCAAGGCCTACAACGCCTTTTACATGCACCGCACCGGCCACTGGCTGGGCCTGGACGTGCACGACTGCGGCGGCTACGACGAGCCCAGCGAAATCGACCAGGCCCGCGAGCGCACCGACCCGCTGACCGGCGCCACCCTGGTGCAGCGCCCCAGCCGCATCCTGCGCCCGGGCATGGTGGTGACGGTGGAGCCGGGCCTGTACGTGCGCCCCGCCCCGGGCGTGCCCGAGGCCTTTCACCACATGGGCATCCGCATCGAAGACGACGCCGTGCTCACCCCCGGTGGCTGCGAGCTCATCACCCGTGGCGTGCCGGTGGAGGTGGGGGAGATCGAGGCGCTGATGGCGCCGTGAGCCGGGTTGCGAACTTTGTTTGCCCGGACCTGTTTTCCATTGCGTATGCCACGTGCCATGTACCCACCGCCCACAACTTCCCCGCGCCGACAGTGGCCGGAAGCGTTTCTTGCCCTGGCCTTGGGCCTGTTGGTCGCCCAACACTGGGGCATGTTTCTGTCCAATTCCGATGACCCCTGGATCATTCGTTCCACCTGGGGGGAGATTCTGCAAGCCGCATCTGCGCAAGGGCGCTTCTGGCTGGTTCCAATCAACTGGATGGCGGGTCTTCCCTACCGCATCGGGGGGTTTGAACTCGGGGCATTGACCAAGATGCTGGTCAACGCGGGCACACTGCTTGCGTTCACGGCCTTTGTAGCTCGCCTGGTGAACCGCCCCTTTGCCCTGCTGTGCGCGCTGGTGTGGCTCGCGCTGACCGATGTCAGTCCAGGCTACTACAGCCCCTTCCATGGCTTTTTGCTGATGTTCAACCTCCAGATGGGTGTCTTGTTCCTGAGCCTGTGGTGGTACCTCGGCCTGCTCGCCCAGAAACGCCAAGGACTGGCGCTGGTCCCGGTGTATGCGCTTTTTGGATTTGCACTGCTGGCCTATGAGCCCATGCTCTTTTTCTCTGCCACCTACCCTGCGGTGGCGTGGTTTCAGCACCAACGGGGTCAAGCCCCCTTCGGCACAGACGGGTGGCGCGTGGGGCTGCAGACAGCCAGCGCCTGGTTCATGCGCTGGCTGCGTGCAAACTGGGGCTTGCCCTTGATCGTTGCGCTGTACCTCGCCACCTATTTCATCTATCGGTCCTTTCAGCCACAACCAGGTCGCGGCCTGGATGGTTTGGGGGACCTGACAGCGATCGCCAAGACCATCTTTCGGTTTTCCGTGCATGGTTTCCATGTGGGTTTTGACCCATTGGGGGCGCGCGTCGCCGGGACCACCCCCGTGTTCACCACCGCCTACGCCCTGGCCTATGGGATGTGCATTGCGATCGCCGCATGGCTATTGCTGCCCACAGTGGACCAGCGCCGGGAAGACGCACTGATCCGGCACCCTGCCAGCCTGGCGGTGCTGGCATTCTTCCTGCTGAGCCCGAACCTGTTGCACGGGTTTGTGGAGGGCTACCGCCAGTGGGCCGCCGAAGACCCCCACTACGTGGGGAACTACCTGAGCTCCTTTGCGCTGGCCCTGTGGGGCGCGATTGCGCTGTCCATGCTGGTCGGAGGCAACCGAGCCCGCCAGGAGCCGGTTCTCTGGCTGCTGGTGGTCGCGGTGCTGGCTGCATCGGCCAGCAACAACATGCTGCGCTGGGCGACCCTCGCCGACACCAACCGCAAAGACGCCCAGTTATGGAAAAACGCGATACGGGATTTGCGCAGCCTGCCCTCGCCAAACCAGCCCTTGCGTCTTTGCGCCAAAGGCGCACCAGAAAAAGTCTCTGGCGACGATGCCTTCTGGTCTTACCAACTGACCAGGGAGCTTGGCTACACGGTCATTTACAAGTCCACCCGGATTGGCTCGGCGCAATGCGACCACACCATCGACTTCCATCGCTACCGCTTTGGGTAGCCGGGCTTTAGTTTTTGGCCTTGAGTTCTGCCAACCGGTCACGGTAACGCTGGATGACTTTCGCATCGGCATTGTGCATTTCCAGCAGACCGATCGCCATCCGCATCTCCCGGATGGCGAAGTCATAGCGCTTTTCCTGCTCCCATATCTCACTGGCCATCCACAGTCCCTCTGGATTGTGGACAAAAGACAGCAGGAATATCTGATTGATGGGGGTATCGAAACGCTTGAGCTTGTCCGTATCCGGAGTCAGAAAAGAAATCACCGCGATCACTGCCACGGCACTGACCACTGCTTTCGTCACGAAACTGGTGGGTTTGCTCTCTTCACTCGCCATATAAAACTCCTACTTCCGATATGTCCAAAAATGGTGCAGGGTAAAATTCAACACCGGCATCACCAATACCACCGCAACGATTCCCGCCTGGTAGGAAAAACCCATCCACTCCATCCCTCCTGCCAGGCCCATGGAGCATCCAAGCCCGATCAGCGCCACAATGGCATAACGCCGGACGACTTGGGGGCTCAAGGCGGCAGAGAAACTCCAGTGGGTGTTGACGAGCAGTGATAGGGTGGTTGCTACCAGAAAAGCCACCCCATTCGCCACCGCTGGCTTCGGTTGCACCGCGTGAATCCAGGCGGTCGCCACTGCGGCGTGAACCGCCGTGTTGAAGATCCCTGTCACGCAAAATCGTACAAAACGCACCAAGGTCGAATCACTGGACATCGCGGGTGTATTTTTTGCGCACAAAATACAGGGGGCGCCGTTTGGACTCCATATAGATGCGACCGATATATTCCCCCAGCATACCTATTCCAACCATCTGAACACTGCCGAAGAAAACCACCGCCACAAAGAGTGATGGATAACCTGGCACGTCAGGCCCCAGCAACAATGTTTTCAGCATCACATAAAGTGCGTAGCCCAGGCTCGACAAGGCGCCCACCACGCCAGCATAAGTCCAGAACCTCAATGGCGCGGTACTGAAGCTGGTAATTCCTTCCAAAGCGAAATTCCACAGCTTCCAGCCATTGAACTTGCTCTGCCCGGCGGCACGCGCGCAGCGCACGTAATGCACCGTGGTGGAACGAAAGCCCACCCAGGCAAAAATGCCCTTCATGAATCGGTGCTGTTCGGGCATCTGCTGCAGTGCGGACAGCACGACCCGGTCCATCAAACGAAAATCCCCCACGTTCTCGGGGATTTTGACGCTGGAAAACTGGTTGTGCACACGATAGAACAACGCGGCCGTCCAGCGTTTGAGCGCCGAATCTGATGAGCGGTCGGTCCGCTTGGCCAGCACCACCTCATAGCCCTGCCGCCAGGCTTGCAGCAAAGCACCGATCAACTCCGGGGGGTCTTGCAAATCGGCATCCATGGGAATGGCGGCATCACCAGTGCATGCATCCAACCCGGCAGTCAAAGCAGCTTCCTTGCCAAAGTTGCGCGACAGTTCGAGCACCAGCACCCTGGCGTCCTTTTGTGCCAGGCCCTTGAGACGCTCCAGCGTATCGTCACGGCTGCCGTCATCGACGCACACCACTTCGAACCGATAGCCCTGCAGCCCGTCAAGCACCCTTGTCAACTCGGAGTAAAAAACGCCGACTGCTTCGCCCTCGTTGTAGAAGGGCACCACAATCGAAACCAAGGGTTGAGATATTTCTGTCATGACAAGCTGCCGGGTTCAAACGCGATTATCGCGTGCCATCCCGCATACGCCCCATGGGGCCACCCGCCCCGTGGCTTCGCCGCCGGGAAACAGCCGCAGCACGGCGCGCACAGCCCCGATGGGCGGGGTACTGGAGCAAACCATCCGGGCATAGCCCCAGGGAATTGCAACTTGCGGGGAACTGGATCACCATGCGCCCGCAGCATCCCCACCGCTGCGAAGGAGCGCCCCATGCACATCCTGAACAACCAACGGCTGGCCTTGCGGCTGTTGCTTCCTTCGGTCCTGACCGGCCTGCTGGTGCTCATCGGGGTGCTGCTGATGCTGGGCTACTCGCGCTCCCAGATGGTCGAGCAGGCCGGCCTTTCCACCGGGCGCGCGGTCGCCAACCAGGTGGTGGTGCTGCGCGGTTTCTACACCGCCGAGGTGGCCAGCCGGGCGCGCAAGGCGGGCATGGGCCTGGGCTTTGATTTCGCCGAAAAAGACAACACCCTGCCGCTGCCAGCGACCTTCGTGAAGGTGCTGGGCGCGCAGATCGAGAAGGAACACCCCGGCACCCACATCCGGCTGCTGTCGCGCCACCCGTTCCAGGGCCGCCCCAGCCCCACGCTGGACGATTTCCAATCGCAGGCCCTGAGCGCGCTGGAGCGGGACCCCAAGGCCCCCTTGCACCGCATCGAGGCCGTGGACGGACGCCTGTCGCTGCGCTATGCCGTGGCCGACACCATGAAGGAGGCCTGCGTGGCCTGCCACAACAGCCACCCGCTCTCCCCCAAGCGCGACTGGAAAGTGGGCGACGTGCGCGGCATCGTGGAAGTGACGGTGCCGGTGGACCAGCTGGACCAGCACATCGGCGCCAACACCCTGGCCTTGGCGGCCTGGATGCTGTGCGGCCTGGGGCTGATCGGGGTGCTGCTGTACGTGCTGGCGCGGCGCATGGTGAGCCGGCCGCTGGAGCAGGCCTCCGGTCTGATGGAGCAGATCGCCCAGGGCCAGCTCATGGTCGAGCCCCCGGCCGGGCACAGCCGCGAGCTGGCGCAGCTGTTCGGCGCCATGCGCCACATGGTGCAGCGCCTGCGCGACACCCTGGGGCAGGTGCGCGAGAGCGCGCACACCATCCAGGTCTCCAGCGGCGAGGTGGCGGCGGGCAACCAGTCGCTGAGCACACGCACCGAGCAGGCCGCCAGCAGCCTGCAGGGCACCTCCGCCGCGCTCGGGCGCCTGACCGCAGCGGTACACCAGAGCATCCAGGCCGCGCACGACGCCAACACACTGGCTTCCAGCGCCTCCAGCGTGGCCGAGCGCGGCGGCACCGTGGTGGGCCAGGTGGTGAGTACCATGGACGACATCAACACCAGCAGCAAGAAGATCAGCGACATCATCAGCGTGATCGACGGCATCGCCTTCCAGACCAACATCCTGGCGCTCAATGCCGCGGTCGAAGCCGCGCGCGCCGGTGAGCAAGGGCGCGGCTTTGCCGTGGTGGCCAGCGAAGTGCGCGCCCTGGCCGGGCGTTCGGCGGAGGCGGCCAAGGAGATCAAGAGCCTGATCACCGCCAGCGTGGAGAAGGTCGAACAAGGCAGCGCCCTGGTGGACCAGGCAGGCGCGACCATGGCGCAGATCGTGGCCTCGGTGCAGCGCGTGTGCGACACCATCGGCCAGATCACCACCGCCTCCGCCGAGCAAAGCGCCGGGTTGGAGCACATCAACCAGGCAGTGTCCGCGCTGGACCAGATGACGCAGCAGAACGCCGCCCTGGTCGAAGAGGGCGCCGCCGCCGCGCAAAGCTTCCAGGACCAGGCCAGCGCCCTGCTGCGCCTGGTCAGCGCCTTTCAGGTGCAGGCCGGCCAGGGGCCCCGGTAGCGCCCTCTACACCAGCTCCGCCAGCGCCGCGGGCGAATAGGCGCCCAGCTCGCTGTTGCGGCCCTCGCGCACCTTGAGCGCCCAGTCCGGGTTGGTGATGAGTGCGCGTCCCACCGCCACCAGGTCAAAGTCGCCGCGCTCGAAACGGCGCAGCAGCTCGTCCAGCGAGGCGGGCTGGCTGCCCTCGCCCGCGAACGAGGCCAGGAATTCGCCGCTCAGGCCCACCGAACCCACGGTGATGGTGGGCACGCCGGTAAGCTTTTTGGCCCAGGCGGCAAAGTTCAGGTCCGAGCCCTCGAACTCGGCCTCCCAAAAACGCCGCTGCGAGCAGTGCAGGATGTCCACCCCAGCGTCCACCAGCGGGCGCAGCCAGGCTTCCATCTCCTGCGGGCTGTGCGCCAGGCGCGCCGCGTAGTCCTGCTGCTTCCACTGCGACAGGCGCAGGATCACGGGGTAGTCGGGGCCCACGGCCGCGCGCACGGCGCGCACGATCTCGGCCGCAAAGCGCCCGCGCGCCTGCAGTTCGGCCCCACCCCAGGCGTCGCCGCGCTGGTTGGTGCCATCCCAGAAGAACTGGTCAATCAGGTAGCCATGCGCGCCGTGCAGCTCCACCGCGTCAAAACCCATGCGCTGGGCAGCGGCTGCGGCACGGCCGAAGGCGGCAATGGTGTCGGCAATGTCGGCGTCGCTCATGGGCGCGCCAAACGCCTTGCCCGGGCGGCTCAGGCCCGAAGGCGAATCCACCGGCCCCGGCGCCACCCAGGTGGTGCGCGGGTTGCGCGCCGAGCCCACGTGCCACAGCTGCGGCGCCATCAGGCCCCCGGCGCCGTGCACGCGCTCAATCACGTTCTTCCAGCCCGCCAGGGCGTCTTCCCCCCAGAAACGCGGCACCAGCGGGTCGTTGCGCGCAGCAGGGCGCTCCACCACCGTCCCCTCCGACACGATCAGGCCCACGCCGCCTTCGGCGCGGCGGCGGTAGTACTCGGCCACGTCGCTGCCGGGCACCCCCTCGGGGCTGAACGAGCGCGTCATGGGCGCCATGACGATGCGGTTGGGCAGGCGCAGGGACTTGTGCGCGAAAGGGGTGAACAGGGGGGACGCAGCGGACATGCTCTCGAACTCCAATGGCAACTCCCAGCCCTCGGCCAGGGGAGGCCAGTGTAGAGTCGCGTGGGCCATTCGCGGTCTGGCGTTTGTCGCCTTGGTGATTCCGCCCTCCGCGAATTGCTATTAATAATATAGCGACATATTCAATAAACACGCGGGCCAGACCCCTGTAGAACGCATGGAATCGCGCGCCGCCACCGGCTATTGCCTCGTCGACACCGCCCTGGGCGCTTGTGGGCTGGCCTGGGGCGCGCAGCGCCTGTGCGGCGCGCAACTGCCCGAGGCCAGCCAGCAAGCCACCTTGCGCACCCTGGCGCGGCGCTTTCCCCAGGCCAACGCCGTCCCGCCGCCCGCTTGGGTAGAGGCCGTTGCGGCCCAGTTGCAGCGCGCGCTGCAGGGGCAGCCCAGCGACTTTTCTGCACTGGACTACGAGATGGACTGGGCTGGCGCCTTTCAGCAGCGCGTGTGGCGCTACGCCCTGGCCATCCCCTGGGGCCAGACGCGCAGCTACGGCGAGGTGGCGCAGCACCTGGGCAGCCCCGGCGCCGCCCGCGCCGTGGGCCAGGCCCTGGGCGCCAACCCCTTTGCCCCCCTGGTACCCTGCCACCGCGTGCTGGCCCAGGGCCGCGCCAGCGGCGGGTTTTCCGCGCCCGGCGGCGAACGCACCAAGCTGCGCCTGCTGGAGATCGAAGGGGCGCTGCATGGCCCCGGGGATTTGTTTGGACCGTCGGTTTAGCGCGGCCGCACGGCGCACAAGGCCGCGTGCTACGTGGCGGCGGACGCCGCCGCAATCGCCTCGTGCAGCGCCAGGTATTCCTGGGTGAGCTTGTGCTTCGGATCCAGGTGCACCATGGGCGTGGCGCGCTCGTGCGACTCGCGCACCTTCACGGAAGCACTCAGGTAGGGCTCCAGCACTGGCAGGCCCTCGTCGCGCAGTTCCTGCACCATGCGCGCGGGCAGGTTCGCGCGGGGTTGGAACTGGTTGACGATGATGCCCTTGACCTGCAGGTCTTCGTTGTGGTCGGCGCGGATTTCCTGCACGTTCTCCATCAGGGTGTACAGCGCGCGGCGCGAGAAGTCGTCACAGTCAAAAGGCACCACGCAGCCCTGCGCGGCGATCAACGCGCAGCGGCTGTAGAAGTTCAGCGCCGGGGGCGTGTCGATGTAGATGCGGTCGTAGGTGGTGGACAGGGCCTGCAGCGCGTCGCGCAGCTTGTAGATCTTGTGGCGCGATTCGAGCTTGCCGTGCAGCTCGTCCAGGCCCGGCCCGGAGGGCATCACGTCCAGGTTTTCCCAGGGCGAGGCCACGGTGTATTCCTCGGGGCCCTTGTCGCGCAGGGTGAACTTGAGGCTTTGCTCGAAAAAGTCGGCCACCGTGGGCAGGTCGTCGGGCAGATCGTGGCCCAGCAGGTAGCGCGTGGCATTGCCCTGTGCGTCCAGGTCGATCACCAGGGTGCGCAGCCCCTCGTGCGCGCTGATGGCCGCCAGGTTGCACGCGATGGTGGACTTGCCCACCCCCCCTTTTTGATTGAACACCACCAGATGCATGTGCGCCCCCATTGAAAAAAAGGGCTTGTCCAGGCAGCCCCGCGGGGAGTGTACGCCGCGCCACGGGCCCGCCCGCGCGCAGCATCTGGAACGGGATCGAATGCCCGGCCAATTTTCCGCATTATGGAACGTCAGTTTACTTTATGGATTGAATCCCTACAATCCAGCTCCCCTTTCACCGCTGCGCAGACATACACTGCCACGCACAGCCTCCCACGAGACAAGGACGGTTCCGATGCCCACCGATACCTCCCCGGCCAACGCTGCCAACAAACGTGCCGAATTGCGCCAGGCGGCGCTGGACTACCACGAATTCCCCAGCCCGGGGAAAATCGCGGTTACACCCACCAAGCAGTTGGTCAACCAGCACGACCTGGCCCTGGCCTACTCGCCGGGCGTGGCGGCACCGTGTGAAGAAATCGTCAAGGATCCGGCGGCGGCCTTTCGCTACACCAGCCGGGGCAACCTGGTAGCGGTGGTGACCAACGGCACGGCGGTGCTGGGCCTGGGCGACATCGGCCCGCTGGCGGGCAAGCCGGTGATGGAAGGCAAGGGCGTGCTGTTCAAGAAATTCTCCGGCATCGATGTGTTCGACATCGAGATCAATGAAAAGGACCCCGAGAAGCTGGTGGACATCATTGCCGCGCTGGAGCCGACCTTTGGCGGCATCAACCTGGAAGACATCAAGGCGCCGGACTGCTTCTACGTCGAGCGCCGCCTGCGCGAACGCATGAACATTCCGGTGTTCCACGACGACCAGCACGGCACCGCCATCTGCGTGGGCGCGGCCATCCTCAATGGCCTGAAAGTGGCAGGCAAGGATCCGGCCAAGGTCAAGCTCGTGACTTCCGGCGCGGGTGCCGCCGCCCTGGCCTGCCTGGGGCTGCTGGTAAAGCTGGGCATTGCGCGCGAAAACATCTGGGTGACGGATCTGGCCGGGGTGGTGTACCAGGGCCGCACCGAGCTGATGGACGAGGACAAGGCGCAGTTCGCGCAGCCCACCGAGCAGCGCACCCTGTCGCAGGTGATCGAGGGCGCCGACGTGTTCCTGGGCCTGTCGGCCGGCGGTGTGCTGAAAAAAGACATGGTGGCGCGCATGGCGCCGCGCCCGCTGGTGTTCGCGCTGGCCAACCCGACCCCGGAGATCATGCCCGAGGAGGTCAAGGCGGTGCGCGACGACGCCATCATCGCCACCGGGCGCAGCGACTACCCGAACCAGGTCAACAACGTGCTGTGCTTTCCCTACATCTTCCGCGGCGCGCTGGATGCGGGGGCCTCTACCATCACGCTGGAGATGGAGATTGCGGCGGTGCACGCCATTGCCGAGCTGGCGCAGGCCGAGCAAAGCGAGGTGGTGGCAGCCGCCTACGCGGGCGAGCAGTTGGCGTTTGGACCCGAATACCTGATCCCCAAGCCCTTCGACCCGCGCCTGATGATGAAGATCGCCCCGGCGGTGGCCCAGGCGGCGGCCGACAGCGGGGTGGCCAAGCGCCCGATCACCGACTTGCAGGCCTACCGCGACAAGCTGCAGACCTTCGTCTATGCGTCGGGCACCACCATGAAGCC
This sequence comes from Rhodoferax sp., assembly GCA_052390055.1. GTDB lineage: Bacteria > Pseudomonadota > Gammaproteobacteria > Burkholderiales > Burkholderiaceae_C > Allorhodoferax. The sequence continues at coordinate 53,040 of JBQTHH010000016.1, read as the reverse complement.
GATCTTTGCCGCGGCCAAGCGCGCCACCAAAAAGCGCGTCGCCTACTCCGAGGGCGAAGACGAGCGCGTGCTGCGCGCGGCCCAGATCGTGGTGGACGAGCGCGTGGCGCGCCCGACGCTGATCGGGCGCCCGAGCGTGATCGCGCAGCGCATCGAGAAATTCGGCCTGCGCCTGCAGGAGGGGCGCGATTACGACGTCGTCAATGTGGAGCAGGATCCGCGCTACCGCGACTTCTGGCAGACCTACCACCGCATGACCGAGCGCAAGGGCATCACCCAGTCCATGGCCAAGATCGAAATGCGCCGGCGCCTGAGCCTGATCGGCTCCATGCTGCTGCACAAGGGCGATGTGGACGGCCTGATCTGTGGCACCTGGGGCAGCCACATACTGCACCTGAACTACATCGACCAGGTGGTGGGCAAGCGCGAGGGCGCCAGCATCTACGCCGCCATGAACGGGCTGATGCTGCCCGGGCGCCAGGTGTTTCTGGTGGACACGCACATCAACTACGACCCGAGTGCGGCGCAGTTGGCGGAAATCACCATCATGGCCGCGCACGAACTGCAGCGCTTTGGCCTGGTCCCGAAAGTGGCGCTGCTGAGCCACTCCAACTTTGGATCGAGCAACGAGCCCAGCGCGGTCAAGATGCGCCAGACCCTGGAGCTGCTGCAGCAGCAGGCCCCCTGGCTGGAGGTGGACGGCGAGATGCACGGCGACGTGGCCCTGGACGGCGCCGCGCGTCAGGCGCTCATGCCCAACACCACCCTGCAAGGCGACGCCAACCTGCTGGTCATGCCCAACATCGACGCCGCCAACATCGCCTACAACCTGCTCAAGACCGCCGCCGGGGGCAACATCGCCATCGGCCCGGTACTGCTGGGCTGCGCCAAGCCGGTGCACATCCTGACCCCCAGCACCACGGTGCGCCGCATCGTCAACATGACCGCGCTGACGGTGGCCGACGCCAACGCCGTGCGCTGAGCCACAGGCACCCGCGCACCCGGCCCGGGTGCCTGTTTTTTGTGCAAGGTCTTGCTTTTTAACACCAAATCGCTGACACTACGCACCTTGTAGTTCTCGGGTTTACCCGAATAGGAATAAGGGTTTCGCGGTGCGCGCAGGGCTGTCTCGCTTGGTACTCACCGGCACGCTGGCACTGGCCGCTGCATGGGGCCATCCCGCGCTGGGTAAGGAGTCCCCTGCCAGCACAGGGGCCGAGACCGTCACCCTGCAGGCCCTCAACGCCCAGGCCCAAAGCACCTACCAGCGGATCCGCCAAGGCGGCCCTTTTCCTTATGAGAAGGATGGCACGGTGTTTGGCAACCGCGAGCGCCTGCTGCCTCCGTACAAACGGGGCTATTACCGGGAATACACCGTGCCCACGCCGGGGCTGAGCCATCGGGGAGCACGGCGCATTGTCTGCGGCGGTCTGGTCATCACCCAGCCCGACGCCTGTTATTACACGGCCGATCACTACGACAGCTTTCGCAGGATCGTGCCCTAGGCTTTTGTGTGAAGAGGAACTGAAGGGGAAATGAAGATGCCACTTCGTCAGGACGCAGCGCCCGCCAGCGCCGCGTTGGCGGACACTCCGCTGAAAAATGTGCGCAGCAACATCGTGCAGTCGATCCGCGCCTTTAGGGTGCAGGACCTGCAGGATTCTGCCAGGGCTCTGGGCCACCACTTCCTGTATGCGAACCTGGGTGCTGCCCAGAGCAAACAGGACGTGCTGGACCTGATCGGCCAGCAGTTCATGCTCACCATCCACCAGGGCAAGAACTTCGACGCGCTGTACGACAGCCTCACCGACCCGGTGCACAAGTCCGGCCCGCAGCCGGGCTTCATCGTGGTACTGGAGCACATCCCGGCCAACGTCAAGTTCGACAAGGAAGCCCGCGAGCAGTTGCTGGACATCTTCCGCGACACCGCCGATTACTGGGGGGACCGAAAAATTCCCTTCCGGTGCTTCTATTCTTTTCCGTAGCCCGTTCTGCACAAACCGGCCAAGCAGAACGGGCGAACGAGGCTCAAACCGATGCCATCGTGGCACCGGCCAGCGACAAGCTCGATGATGGTGGCGAGAAAATGCCCACCGACAAACTGGTGGATGTGTCGCCCCTGGCGCTGCGCATGAGCAGCCCCTTCAACTCGGGCTACTGGCTCACCGCCGCCTAAAACACCCTGGCCGTCGGCTCCTTGTACAGGCGCCGGCATCACAGGTGATAAGAAAACCCGCTGTGCGCACCGCGCCCGGCGGGTTTTTTGCATCTGGGCCGCAGTTGCGCCAGACAGGGGCACATTTCCTGGCCCTGGTCCAGTGCCTGGCGGTGGTGTCGGGGGCAACCGCTGCGTTGGGCGGCTCAATCCGCCAAGGCGGGCAGGGACTGGGCCAGCGCCAGGTACTCCGCCACCGGCACTTCTTCGGCGCGACGCTGCAGGTCAAAGCTGCCCGCAAAAGCCTGCGCCTCCAGCCAGCGCCCCAGGCTGTGGCGCAGCAGCTTGCGCCGCTGGCTGAAGGCGACCTGCACCAGTTCTTCCAGCCGCGCCACGTCGACAGTGGCAGGCTGTGCGTGCGGCACCATGCGCACCACGGCGGAGTCCACGCGCGGGGGCGGGTCGAAGCTCTCGGGCGGCACGAACAGGAAGTTTTCCATGGCGTAGCGCCACTGCAGCATCACGCTCAGGCGCCCGTAGGCCGCGGTGCAGGGCTGCGCCACCATGCGGTCGATCACCTCTTTTTGCAGCATGAAGTGCTGGTCGCGCACCACGTCCACGTACTGCAGCAGGTGAAACAGGATGGGGGTGGAGATGTTATAGGGCAGGTTGCCGACGATGCGCAGCGCCACCGGGGTCTGCGCCGCATCCGGCCACTGCTGCGCCAGGGCGCGGAAATCCACCCGCAGCACGTCGGATTCGATCACACGCAGCTGCGGGTGGGCGCGCAGGCGCTGGGCGAGGTCGCGGTCCAGCTCCACCACGTGCAATTGGCCTACACGCTCGACCAGGGGCTGGGTCAGGGCCGCCAGGCCGGGGCCGATCTCGACCATGCAGTCGCCGGGGCGCGGGGCGATGCCCTGGACGATGGCGTCGATGATGCCTGCATCGGTCAGGAAATGCTGACCGAAGCGTTTGCGGGGTATGTGGGCCATGGCCTTGCGGGAAGTGGGGCGCCTTACTGGGGCGTTTCCCGGTATTCGATGAAGGCGCGGTTGCGCACGTCCTGCGCCCAGGCCTGCAGGGCCTTGTCGTAGCGCTGCTCGCGCAGCTCCATGCGCGCGACTTCACGCACTTCCTGCGGGCTCAGGTCGACGCGGCGGCGCTCCATGACCTGGATCAGGTGCACGCCAAAGCGCGACACCAGCGGGGCGCTGACCTGGAGTTCGTCCAGGCGGTTCATGACCTCTTCGAACTCGGGCACGAACATGCCGGGGTTGGCCCAACCCAGGTCGCCGCCGTTGTCGGCGCTGCCGTCCTGCGACATCTCGCGCGCTGCGGCGGCAAAGCTGGTGGCGCCGGAAAGGATGCGCTTGCGCGCCGCTGCCAGCCGCTCCAGCGCAGCCGCCTGGCTCAGGGTCGGACTGGGGCGCAGCAGTATGTGGCGGGCGCGGGTCTGGACGATGCTGCGTGTGACGCTGCTGGCCGCGTGGCGCTGCAGCACCTTGAGGATGTGGAAGCCGGCGCCCGTGCGCACGATCTCGGAGACGGCGCCCACGGGCAGGTCCTTGGCGGCCTGGAGGAAGGCTTCGGGGTATTTGTCGCCCCGGCGCAGGCCCATGGCGCCGCCGTCCTTGCGCTCGGCGCCGGAGTGCTGTTGCACCAGCTGCGCGAAGTCTTCGCCCGCCAGGGCGCGTTCGCGCAGGCGCTGCGCCTGCAGGTAGAGCTGCGCGGCCTGCTCGGCGCTGGCTTTCTCAGGCAGGGCGATCAGCAGCTGCGCCAGGTTGATTTCCTGGGTGAGGGGGCCGTTCTGCTGCGCCAGCAGCTGGCGCAGGTGGTCGTCCACATCGGTTTCGCTGATGCGGATGCGCGATTCGACCTCCCGCCCATGCAGCTGCGACAGCAGTTGCTGGTCGCGCAGCCGGGCGCGGAAGCTGGCGCGGTCCAGCCCTTCGCTGGCCAGGCGTTGGTGCAGGGCGGGCAGGTCGATGCCGTTCTGGCGCGCGATGGATTGTTCGGCCACGTCGAGCAGGCTATCGTCCACCCGGTAGCCGAGCTCGCGCGCCAGCTGCAACTGGGTGCGCTCGTTGACCATGCGCTCAAGCACCTGGGTGCGCAGGGCATCGGCGGCCGGGGCCTTTTGCCCGGCCTGGGCCATGGCCTGTTGGGTACGCCGCACTTCGGCCAGGACTTCGGCATGGGTGATGGGCTCGGAGTTGACCAGCGCCACAATGTAGTCGGCGCTGCGGCTGGCCTGGGCCCCCGCAGGAGCGGCCAACACACAGGCAATCATCAGGGCGCAGGCCCGCAAGAACATGGACATAGTCAATCGTAGTTACTGAATCGGCTGTTGTTGGTGCTGGTCTCGCGCAGTTCCTGGTAGCGCGCGATGTGCGAGGTCAGCGTGCGCTGCGGGCTGAAACCGAGCTTGGTCAGGCCCACGAATTCCAGCTGGAACATGAGGCGCTGGGTGGCGCTGCTGGTGCTGGTGGAGATGCGCTCCAGCACCACGCGGCTGAGCCAGCAGCCCGCATCGTACTCCAGGCCCAGCACGGTATCGACCAGGCGGCTTTCGTTCATGCTGTAGTTCATGCGCCCGACGGCGTAGTAGCGCCCCTCGCCCAGGCCGCGCCCGCCCAGCAAACTGTCCATGGCGCCGGCGTTGAGCGGCCACTGCCAGCTCAGGTCGATCTGCTCGCTCTGGTTGCGGGTGAAGCGGTAGGCGGCGTTGAGCACGCGGTAGGGGCCGGGCTGGTAGCGCGCCGCCACGGTGGAGCGCTCGGACAGGCCGGTGTTGGCGTTGTACTGGGCGGTGGCGTCCAGCGCCCAGCGCTGCGAGACATTGGCCACGGCGCCGAGCAGCACGTCGCTCAAGCCCGCCTTGGCCACTGCCGCGCTGGAGTTGAGGCCAACGCGCTGGTCTTCGAAGCGGATGCGCTGCGCCAGCGCCAGCTTGAGCACCTGGGCGCCGCTGTCGGGGTCGATCAGGCGGCTGCCCAGGCCCAGGGTGAGCAGGTGGTTGTCGGCCACCTTGTCCTGGCCGACAAAGCTGTTGTCGCCGTAGATGCTGGCAAAGTTGAAATCCTGCGCCGCGGTGTCGTAGTTGGGCAGCATGGACTGGTTCACGTTCGGGGTGCGCACGTACAGCGCGCGCGGCTCCAGGGTCTGGACGAAGTCCTGGCCCAGGTAGCGGGCCTGGCGCTCGAACACCACCGTGCCGTCCAGGCTGAAGCTGGGCACGGCCACGCCCTGGGTGCTGGCGCCGCTGGGGAGCGGGCTGCTGAAGTCGTAGCTGGCGCCGTGCCACTGCAGCTTGGGGGTGAGCGAGCCGGCGTCGAACACCAGCGGCCGCGCCAGCTGGCCCTGGGCGATCAGGCGCTGGGCATTGGGCTGGCCGGTGAGCGCGGGGTCGGAGGAAAAGCGCGTCAGTTCGGTCTGCGCCGACCAGTCCCACCCGGCGTCGTTGTCCAGGCCGTAGCGCAGCTGCAGCTGGGGCAGTCGGTCGTAGGGGGGCACGATGGGGGCGCTGCTGCTTTGCAGCGTCTGCCAGCTCTGCGCCGTGGCCGACCAGCTCCAGGGCCCATGGGCGGCGCTGGCGCTGAGCTGGGTCGAGAGCAGGCGCTGCGTGAGGCTGCCGGCCGAGCGGGTGAAGTCGCTCCAGTAGTCGTTGTCGCTGACGCGGTTGAGCATGAAGCTCACGTTCACGGGGGCGGGCAAGGCCTCGGTGCGCACGCTGGCGCTGTGCTGCAGCGCCACGCCCCAGCGGTCCATGGCGCGCAGCTTGTCCGATGGCATGGCGTTGAGCCGTGCGCTGCCCTGGTAGCCGCGCTCCAGGTAGCGGAATTCGGCGCCCACGTCGACACCGCGCGCGGTCATGAGCGTGGGGGTGATGGTGGCGTCGCGGTTGGGGGCGATGTTCCAGTAGTAGGGCAGCACGACCTCGGTGCCATTGACGTTGTCGGCGGTGACGGTGGGCGGCAGAAAGCCGGAGCGGCGCTTGTCGCTCAGGGGAAAGGCGAGCGCGGGCACGGGCAGCAGCGGCACACCCTTGAAGCTCAGCACCGCGCCATGCGCCACGCCTTCGTCGCGCTCGTTGTCCAGCTCCAGCCGTTCGGCGCGCAGGATCCAGTCGGGCAGCCAGTCCGGCCCCGGCTTGCGCCGGCAGGTGGTGTAACTGGCGCCATAGACCACGGTGTGGTCCTGGTCGATGAACTCGGCGCGCGCGGCCTCGCCGTGGGCGTCGTTTTGCAGAAACTCGTAGCGCGGCGCGGTGAAGTGGCCCTGGAAGCGCTGCACCTGCACCTCCATCGCGGGGCCCTCGTAGACGTTGCCCATGCGGTTCACGCGCACCGCGCCGCTGGCGCGCGCGGTGTCGCTGGGCTGGTCGTATTCGAGCCGGTCGGCGCGGATGGTGGTGCCGGCCTTGCGCAGCACGGCGCCGCCTTCGATCACGGTGCGGCCATCCGGGCTGCCCTGCAGGCGCTCGCCTTCCAGGAACACCGGGGCCTGCTGCAACTGCGCGTCGCTGGGCCGCTCCTGCAACTGGGCCGTGCCGCGCAGACCCGGCATGGGCTCCTGGGCACCCGCAGGGTCGGCCTGCGCCCCGCCCTCCCCTGAAGGCGGCTCCAGGACAGCCGGAGCTGCATTTGGTTGCGCAACAGGGGCTGGTGCCGGGAGCAGCTCTTGCGCCTGTGCGGCCAGCCCCAGGCAGGCCGCAGCCAGGGCCAAGACAAGGGGCCGTGCGCAGCGCAGCAGCGTCGGCTGCCAAGCAACGCCCGACGCCGAACCGGCTCCCTGGCGGGAGCGGGCGGGCAAAGGCCGAATCAAAGGCACGGGCCGGGGAAGGCGCATGAAGGCAGGGCGGATGGGCAGAAAAACAGGCAAGCAGCGCCCTGGGGCGCACCGGCGAAGGCCAAGAAGCGGCTTTGTACAATGGATTATCCATGAGCGACACCCCCGACAGCCTCCCACCCCCTGCCGACCACGGCACCCCCAATGCCCCCCTGGCCTGGGCCGACCCGCAACGCGAACAGCATTTCCTGCACTGGCTGCAGGCCCTGGCGCCCCAGCACGGGCTGGACCTGCACAGCGTGCGCCTGGCCAGTGCGGACGCGAGTTTTCGGCGCTACCTGCGCGTGGACAGCCCCCAGGGCAGCCGCATCGTCATGGACGCCCCGCCCGAGAAGGAAAACTGCGCGCCCTTCGTGGCGGTGGACCGGCTCATGGCCCAGGCGGGGCTGCGCGTGCCCGAGATTCTGGACTGGAACGAAGCCCAGGGCTTCATGCTGATGTCGGACCTGGGCTCGCACACCCTGATGCAGACCGTGGACCCGCAGGGCACGCCGCCGCTGGACAAATACCTGCAGGCGGTGGAGGTGCTGATTGCCTGGCAGCGTGCGTCCCAGAGCGGGGTGCTGCCCGCCTATGACGAGGCCCTGCTGCGCCGCGAGCTGGGCCTGTTCCCCGAGTGGTACGTGGGGCGCCACAAGGGCGTGGCCTTGAATGAGGCCCAGAGCCGCGTGCTGGAGGATGCCTTTGCCCGCATCGTGCGCGACAACCTGAGCGCACCCAGCGTCTATGTGCACCGCGACTTCATGCTGCGCAACCTCATGCTGGCGCCCGGGGGGCAAGCCCTGGGCGTGCTGGACTTCCAGGACGCGGTCTACGGCCCCATCAGCTACGACATTGCCAGCCTGGTGCGCGACGCCTTCGTGAGCTGGGACGAGTCCTTCTGCCTGGACGTGGTGGTGCGCTACTGGCAGCAGGCGCGCAAGGCGGGGCTGCCGGTGGACGCCGACTTTGGCGCCTTCTACCGCAGCGTGGAGTGGATGGGCCTGCAACGCCACCTCAAGGTGGCGGGCATCTTCGCGCGCCTGACGCTGCGCGACGGCAAGCCACGCTACCTGGCGGACGCGCCGCGCTTCATCGCCTACATCCGCGCCACCTGCGCGCGCTACATCGAACTCAAGCCGCTGCTGCGCCTGGTGGAAAACCTGGAAGGCATCGAAGCCCCCAGCGGCTACGCCTTTGGCCGGGTTTGATGTGCCGTTTTGGCACTTGGCCCGCGTAGATATTGAATTCATTGCTACGTATTTGATAGCACACTGAAATGCCCCGGATCTACTGCAGCGAACCCCTACAGGCGCACAGCGTGCTGGAGTTGCCCGCCGGCGCGGCGCGCCATGTGCAGGTGCTGCGCATGCAGCCCGGGCAGGCGCTGACGCTGTTCGGCCCGGTACCCGAGGGTGCGCCCTGCGGGGAATACAGCGCCACCATCACGCGCATGGGGCGCCAGGACGTGGCGGTAGAGGTGCACGACTTTGTGGCGGTGGAGCGCGGCTTGCCGGTGGCGGTGCACCTGGCGGTGGGCATGCCGGCCAACGAGCGCATGGACTGGCTGGTGGAAAAAGCCACCGAGCTGGGCGTGGCCAGCATCCAGCCCCTGATGACCGAACGCAGCGTGCTGCGCCTGGAAGGCGAGCGCGCCGCCAAGAAGCAGGCCCACTGGCAGGCCGTGGCCGTGGCCGCCTGCGAGCAGTGCGGCGGCAACCGCGTGCCCACGCTGCACCCGGTGCGCTCCCTGGCGCAGTGGCTGGCCACGCCCGCGCTGGGCGCGCGCTGGGTGGCCTCGCTGCAGGACGACGCCCTGCCCCTGGCCACGGTGCTGCCCGCGCTGCAGGGTGCACGCAGCGTGCTCATCGGCCCGGAAGGGGGCCTGAGCGCCGCCGAAGAAGCCCTGGCGCGCCAGCACGGCGCACGCGCCCTGGGCCTGGGGCCGCGCGTGCTGCGCAGCGAAACCGCCGCGCTGGCGGTGCTGGCGGCGCACTGGACGCTGCTGTAGGCCAAGGAGTGGCGCCCTCCCTAGCGCCGCCACTCCCGCGTTCTGCGTTCTGTGAGGGGCGCCGGTCGCCCAACGACCAGCCTCCGTGCGCAGCGCCTTTGTCGCCCCAACGACCCTGTGGCAGACCCTGGCGCTGCCACAATGGCAGGCATGCAAAACCCCCTGGTCCGGCTGGTGTTTGACGAGGAACTGGCCACCCTCACCCTCACCCACCCCGCCAAACGCAACGCGCTCTCGCTGGAGATGCTGCAGGCCCTGCAGCAGGCGGTGCACCAGGTGGGGGCCAGCGGCGCGCGCGCCCTGGTGCTGGCGGCCGAGGGGCCGGTGTTCAGCGCCGGGCACGATTTTTCCGACATGGCCGGTGCCGACGCGGCGCAGGCGCGCACCCTGCTGCAGACCTGCACGGCGCTGATGCAGTCCTTGCGCGCGCTGCCCCAGCCCGTGGTGGCGCAGGTGCACGCCCTGGCCACGGCGGCGGGCTGCCAGCTGGTGGCCAGCTGCGACCTGGCGGTGGCGGGCGAGAGCGCGCGCTTTGCCCTACCCGGGGGCAAGGCCGGGCTGTTCTGCCACACCCCGCTGGTGCCGGTGCTGCAGGCCATCGGCCCCAAACGCGCGCTGGAGCTGGCCTTCACGGGCGATGCCATCGACGCCGCCACCGCCTGCCAGTGGGGCCTGGTGAACCAGGTCGTGCCGGATGCCGACCTGAGTGCCGCCACCCGCACCCTGGCCTTGCGCGCCAGCCGCGGCAGCGCCGCCTCCAAGGCGCTGGGCAAGCAGTGCGCCTACCAGCACCTGGGCCTGCCGCTGGAGCAGGCCTACCCGATCGCACAGGACACCATGGCGCGCGCCATCCTCAGCGACGATGCGCAGGAGGGCATAGCCGCCTTTCTGGAAAAGCGCCCGCCCAGCTACCCAGCCCCGCACCGCCGGGGCTGAAACCGTGTCCATGCAGCTGCTGTATTCCCGCCCTTGTGCCTGTGCCGTCTGCGGCCCTGCGCCGGAGCGCCCCTGACCTGGGAGTGAGCCATGACCCCGAACGAACCCGCCCCCTTTGCGCTGCGCTTTCGCGTGCGCTACGCCGAGTGCGACGCGCAGATGGTGGTGTTCAACGCCCGCTGGGGCGACTACGCCGACCTGGCCGCCACCGAGTACCTGCGCGCCGCGCTGGGCGGCATCCAGGCCCTGCACGCCCAGGGGCTGGACACCCAGGTGGTGCACTACGCCATCGACTGGCGCGCCCCGGCACGCTTTGACGAGGTGCTGGAGGCGCGCCTGCGCTGCACCCGCGTAGGCAACACCTCGTTCACCGTGGCCATTGATTTCGCCCACCACGCCAGCGCCCAGGTGCTGGCGCAGGCGCAACTGGTGTACGTGCTGGTGCGCTGGCCCGGGCTGCAAAAGGCCGCCATCGACGCGGCGCTGGCGCATGCCTTGCGCCACGGTGCCGCCGGATGCTGTTGCGACCAGAGCGGCGCTTGAGGCGCGCCACGCGCCATGGGCTCGAATACCCCATAACTTAGGGTTTACCCTGGTTTGTTTTTCCTTCAACTGGTCTACAGTTCATACCAGTAGACCACATTGCCATCATGGAACTCATAGAACGCATTCCCGGCGACAAAGGCCCGATCGGAAAACGCACCGTCAAGGACCAGATCAGCGACAAGATCGCTTACATGATCCATTCCGGCCTCTTGCAGCCGGGCGACGAGCTGCCTTCGGAGCGGGATCTCGCTGCCACGCTGGGGGTATCCCGGGAAACCGTGCGCTCCGCCATCGGTGTGCTGCAAGCCCGCCATATGGTGGAGGTCAGCCAGGGCGCACGCACCCGGGTGCTGGGCACCGGCCCCTTTCAGCTGCACGAGTCCGTCAGCACACTGGGCGATCTCAAGAACCGCAGTTTTGAAGAAGTGGCGGAGGCCCGCGCTGCGGTCGAAGTGCAGGTGGTCTGGCTGGCCACCCAGCGCATCAGCGCCGCACAGATCAAGCGCCTGGAGGATTTGGTGTCCGACCAGCAGGGCATGATTTCCGATCCGGTGCGCTTTCAGATATCCGACCAGGAATTCCACACCACGCTGTACCGCGCTTGCGGCAACGGCCTGCTGGCCGACGTGGTGTCGGACTTCTACGCTTACGCGCTCGAATACCGTCGGCGTGCGCTGCAAAAAAAGGGCGCCATCGCCAACAGCGTGCGCGAACACCGCGCCATCGTGGACGCCCTCAAGGCCGGCCAGCCTGAGCTGGCGGTCAAGGCCATGCAAGGGCACCTGGAGCAGGTCCGCCAAACCACACTGACAGAAATGGGCAACTTCCATGGCTGACATCGAAGTATTCGACCCGCGCGCCCAGCATCTGTTTCCCGATGGCGCCCGGCTGCAACGGCTTGCCAGCGGGGCGCGCTGGAGCGAAGGGCCGGTGTGGATGGCGGAAGACCAGTCCGTCCTGTGGAGCGACATCCCCAACAACCGCATGCTGCGCTGGCATGCCTGCGACGGCCTGGAAGTGTGGCGCGACCAGGTGGAGTTCACCAATGGCCACACCCGCGAGGCCGATGGCTCCCTATTGCATTGCTCGCATGGGCTGCGCGCCATCGTTCGCACGCGCTTTGACGCCCAGCTGCGCCCCTTGCACGACGAAATCGTGGCCAACGAATACGGTGGCCGCCGCCTCAACTCCCCCAATGACGTGGTGGTGAAGTCCGACGGCACCATCTGGTTCACCGACCCGCCCTACGGCATCCTGTCAGACCACGAAGGGCATCGGGCCGAATCCGAGCTGGGCGACAACTATGTGTTCCGCTTCGACCCGGCCAGCAAGCAGTTGACCATCGTCAGCGACTTTGTGGAAGAGCCCAATGGCCTGGCGTTCTCGCCCGACGAATCGATCCTGTACGTGTCCGACACCTCCGCCGCACTGCGCAGCGACGGCAGTGGCCACCACCACATCGTCGCATTCGACGTAGTGGAGGGCCGCAGCCTGGCCCAGCCCCGGGTGTTTGCCGAGGTATCGCCGGGCCTGCCCGACGGTTTCCGGGTGGACGTGCAGGGCTGGATCTACACCAGCAGCGCGGACAGCGTGCAGGTGTACCACCCCGACGGCACCCGCCTGGCCCGGATCGCGGTGCCGGAAAAGGTCGGAAACCTCACCTTTGGCGGCCCCGACGGCAACCACTTGTTCATCTGTGCCAGCACCTCCCTGTATGGCATCCCCCTCCACACCCAAGGACGCGCACACCCATGAGCCCCCATACCCCCCGCGAAGTGCTGCTGCTGGTCGAAAAATGCAGCCACTGCTTCAGCACCTACGACCTGGAAAGCGGCGAGCGCATCGCCTCGGTGCCGCTGCCCGACTACCCGCACGAGTTCGTCACCGACAGCACCCACCGCTACGCCTACGTGGGCCACTACGGGGTCGAGCACTCGGGCATTGCCGGCCAGGGGGGACACTCGATTTTCCAGATCGATATTCGCTCGTCCAAACTGGTACGGTCTATAGACCTGTCGCCCTTCAACCGCATCCATGGCCTGCAAATGGACGCGCAAGACCGGCTCTATGCGCTCAGTGAAGAACAGTCCACCCTGCTGGTGCTGGACCAGCCGCAGGTGGACACCGCGCCCAAGCGCGCCGTAGGCAGTGGCGGCATCAAAAGCCACCTCTTTGCCCTCACCCGCGACGGCCAGACGGCCTATTGCATGAACCTGCTGTCGCACACCGTGGCCAAGGTGCGGCCCTGGGATCCGCTGGCCGCGCCCGTGCTGTGCCACCCCGGGGAAAAGCCGGAAGGGTATTGCCTCAGCGAGGACGAAAAGACCCTGGTCGTCACCAACCGCTGGAGCCGCACCCTGGCCGCCATCGACACCGACACGATGACCGTGACGCGCACGGCGCCTTCCCGTGACGATCCCACGCGCCTGTACCGCTACCGCGATGGCCGCATCCTGGTCACCAACTACGGCGAACGCAGCCTGTCCGTCATCGACCCGGACACGCTGGAGGAGCACCTGCACGTGCCCACCGGCGCGCGCGCCATCGCCCTGTCCTTCCACCCCACACGCCCGCTGGCCTACGTGTCGCTGGACGATGACCGCGTGGGGGTCTTCAACGTCGACACCGGCGGTTTCGAGCGCTTCATCGCCACGCAGCGCGAGCCCGACGTCTCCAAGGCCGTGTTGCTGTAAACCCGCCCCGTATCGAACCCCTTATCGAGCCCCTTGCCATGATGGAACCCCACACCCCCACTTTGCCCGTGGTCGCCCTGACCTTGGGAGACCCCGCCGGCATAGGCCCGGAACTGATTGCCAAACTGCTGGCACAGGCCGACCGCACGGCGCAAGCGAATGTGGTGGTGGTGGGAGACCCCTGGCTGTGGAGCCAAGGCCAGGAAATTGCCGGGGTCGCTGTCCAGACCGCCCCGGTGGCCTCCCTGGCCGAAGTGCGCACGCGGCGCCACACCGCCACCCCCGCATTTTTGGCCATGGACACGGTACGGAGCGCGCAAGTGGCGATGTCGCAAGCCCAGGCTGCCGGGGGTGCCTCGGTACTCGCGGTTCTGGACCAATGCATGGACGCAGCGCTGGCCCACGAGATCGACGCCATCTGTTTCGCGCCTTTGAACAAGCACGCGATGAAGCAGGGGGGGCTGCAGCATGAAGACGAGCTGCACCACTTCGCCGATTACCTGGGGGTGAAAAACTACTTCTGCGAGTTCAACACCCTGGGCGCTTTGTGGACCTCGCGCGTGTCCTCGCACGTGCCGCTCAAGGATGCGGCGAAGTACCTGGAGAAGGCGCGCATCATGGATGCGGCCACCTTGATCTACCGCTCATTACAGGCCAATGGCGTGGCCCACCCCAGGGTGGCGGTGGCAGGTTTCAATCCGCACAACGGCGATGGCGGCACCTGTGGGCGCGAGGAAATCGACACTATTGAGCCCGCCATCCGCGCACTCAATGCGACGGGCCTGCCGGTGCTGGGCCCCTACCCTGCCGACACCATCTTCCTGAAGGCCAGAGACGGTGAACTCGACGCCATCGTCACCCTGTACCACGACCAGGGCCAGATCGCGATCAAGCTGATGGGGTTTTCACAGGGTGTCACGGTCCAGGGCGGCTTGCCCATCCCGATCACCACCCCCGCCCACGGTACGGCCTACGACATTGCGGGGCTGGGCCGTGCCAACGTAGACGCCACCGCCAACGCATTCCAGATTGCCTGCCGCATGGGCCGCGCCTACCGGGCGGGCCAATCGCTGTTCGGCTCCACCACCCCCAACTCCTGAGGTTCGAATCATGAAAATCCAATCCGTCCGCGCCCGCGTTTTTGAATGGAAGGGCAAGACCGTTCCACCGCAAGGCAACTTCTGCTCCAACGCCATGGATCTGGTCTACGACAACGGCGCCAGCCGCCATGCGTCGGGCCGGGACACCATGAACACCTTCCGCTTCCACGGCTGGACCGTGGTCGAAGTAGAGACCGACGACGGCATCGTGGGCCTGGGCAATGTGGCCCTGGCCCCCAAGATCGCCAAGGCCATCATCGACGAGTACCTCACGCCCCTGCTGCTCGGGCAGGATCCCTGGGACTACGAATACCTGAACCAGCGCATGTACCGCGCCACGCACGCCTGGGGCCGCAAAGGCGTGGGCATGGCGGCCATCTCGGCCGTGGACATCGCCCTCTGGGACATTCTGGGCAAGAGCGTCCAGCAACCGGTGTTCAAGCTGCTGGGTGGCCGCACCAAAGAAAAGATCCCGTGCTACTACAGCAAGCTCTACCGCACCGACCTGGGGGAGATGCAGGCCGAGGCAAAGAAGTTCCTGGACCAGGGCTTTCGCGCCTTCAAGATGCGCTTTGGCTACGGCCCCCAGCACGGCCAGCAGGGCGTGGTGGAGAACCTGAAATCGGTCGAAGCGGTGCGCGAAGTGATCGGCTACGACAACGATCTCATGCTGGAGTGCTATATGGGCTGGAACCTGGAGTACGCCAAGCGCATCCTGCCCAAGCTGGAGCAATTCCAGCCCCGCTGGCTGGAGGAGCCCGTGATTGCGGATGACATCGACGGCTACGCCGAACTCAACCAGCTCACCAGCATCCCGATCTCGGGCGGCGAGCACGAGTTCTCGCTCTACGGTTTCAAGCAGCTGCTGGACAAAAAGGCTGTGAGCGTGGTGCAGTACGACACCAACCGTGTGGGCGGCATCACCATGGCGCACAAGATCAATGCGCTGTGCGAGGCCTACAGCGTGCCGGTGATCCCGCATGCGGGCCAGATGCACAACTACCACCTCACCATGAGCAGCCTGAACTGCCCCATGAGCGAGTACTTCCCGATCCACGACGTGGAGGTGGGCAACGAGCTGTTCTATTACATCTTCGACGGCGATCCGGTCGCGCAGGGCGGATTCCTGCAACTGCGCGATGACGTGCCGGGCCTGGGGCTGACGCTGAAGACCGACTACCTCGACCAGTTCCACATCATCGAGTGAGCCAGGCCATGAAGAGACCATACAAGGGCGTCTTTCCGGTGGTGCCCACCACCTTCCATGAGGACGGTACGCTGGACCTGGAGAGCCAGAAGCGCTGCCTCGACTTCATGATCGACGCCGGCTCCCACGGGCTGTGCATCCTGGCCAACTTCTCCGAGCAGTTTTCGCTCTCGGACGAAGAGCGCGAAACCATCACCCGCGCCACCCTCGAACACGTGGACGGACGGGTGCCGGTGATCGTGACCACCACGCACTACGGCGCCCGCGTGTGTGCCGAGCGCAGCCGCCGGGCCCAGGACATGGGCGCGGCCATGGTGATGGTGATGCCGCCCTACCACGGCGCCACCTTCCGCGTGGCCGAGCCGGGCATCGCGGCGTTTTACCGCCAGGTGTCGGATGCGATCGGCATTCCCATCATGGTGCAGGACGCTCCCGCCAGCGGCACCGTGCTGTCGGCCGCCTTTCTGGCCGGGATGGCACGCGACATCGAACACCTGTCCTACTTCAAGATCGAGACCGCAGGCGCCGCCAGCAAGCTGCGCGAACTGATTGCCCTGGGCGGCGATGCGGTCGAGGGGCCGTGGGACGGTGAGGAGGCGATCACACTGCTGGCCGATCTGGACGCGGGCGCCACGGGCGCCATGACGGGGGGCGCCTACCCCGACGGCATCCGGCGCATCGTGGACGCCTACCTTGGCGGCGACCGTGAAACCGCCGTGGCCGAGTACGCCCGCTGGCTGCCGCTCATCAACTACGAGAACCGCCAAGGCGGCATTCTCACCGCCAAGGCGCTGATGCGGGAGGGCGGTGTGATCGCCTGTGATGCGCCGCGCGCCCCATTTCCCGCCCTGTCCCCGGCTGTCCGTGCAGGCCTTCTGGATGCCGCCCGCCGCCTCGATCCCCTGGTGTTGCGCTGGGCCCACTGAAACTGGACATGAACATGCTCTATTCCCTCAATGCGCGCACTGGCGAGTCGATCGGCCAGGTGAGCGCCTCTTCCCTTGCGGAAGTGGACGGCGCCTGTGAGGCCGCCGCTGCCGCGTCTGACGCGTGGCAGGCCAGCACCGGCGCGCAGCGTGCGGCGCTGCTGCACGCGCTGGCCACTGCACTGGAGTCCGAACGCGAGGCCCTGGTGGCGGTGGCGGACAGCGAAACCGCGTTGGGGCCAACACGCTTGAACGGCGAGCTGGATCGCACGGCTTTCCAGCTGCGCCGTTTTGCACAGATGGCGGCCCAAGGCACCTTCCACGCCGTGCTGGACGACCCGGCAGTGCCGGGCGCCCCTGCGGCAGGCCACCCCGCCATGCAACGGCGCCACGTGGCCCTGGGGCCGGTGGCGGTGTTTTCGGCGAGCAACTTCCCGTTCGCATTTTCCGTGCTGGGTGGCGACACGGCGTCCGCGCTGGCGGCCGGATGCCCAGTGGTGGTTAAGGCCCACAGCGGGCATTTGCTCACCAGCCAGCACGTGTGGGGCCTGGCCCAGCAGGTGCTTGCGCAGCAGAAGCTGCCCGCCGCCTTGCTGGCCATGGTGCAGGACGGCGGCTTTGCGGTGGGGTGCCGCCTGATCACACACCCTGCCATCGCCGCAGGCGCATTCACCGGCTCCACCAAAGGGGGCGCGGCCCTGGCCGCCCTGGCCGCAGCCCGGCCCCGGCCGGTGCCGTTCTTTGGCGAGCTGGGCTCGGTCAACCCGGTGGTTGCTCTGCCACAGCGCCTTGCGGCGGACACGAGTGCACTGGCCCAGGTGCTGGCCTCGTCCATCACCCTGGGCTGTGGGCAGTTCTGCACCAGCCCTGGGTTGTTGCTGTTGCTGGACGAACCCTTGGCGACGCTGGACGCTGCGGCCACCAACAGCGCGTTTGCGGCCCAGTTGGCGCGCGCCCTGCGGGAGCAGCCAACGCACCCCATGCTGACGCCGGGCATGCGCCAGGCATTTGATGGGGCCGTCGCCCAGTGGCAGCGCAGTGGTGTGGAGTGCTTGGCGCATGAAGCCACGCCTCCATCGCAGCCGCCCAGGCCCGTGCTGGGCCTGGTGAGCGCACAGCAATTCCTGGCACAGGAGCCGCTGCGCCACGAAGTCTTTGGGCCTGCCTGCCTGGTGGTGCGTGCCGCCCACCGTGCGGAGCTGCTGCAGGTGCTCGATGCGGTGGGCGGCAGCTTGACCGTCACCCTGTGGGGCGTGGAGCAAGAAAGCGATTGGGCCGCTTCCTTGGTGCGCAAGGCCATGAACGTGGCGGGGCGGGTGCTGTTCTCCGGGGTGCCCACGGGGGTGGCCGTCAGCGCGGCCCAGCAGCACGGTGGGCCTTGGCCCAGCAGCACGCGTTCGGAGAGCACGTCGGTGGGCGATGCCGCCTGGTTGCGTTTTGTCCGCCCCGTGTGCCTGCAGGACGCACCGCACTGGCTACGGTGACGCGCATGCTCGACATCCTCCTGTCATGGCTGCAAACACCCCTGTCGGGGGCCAGCACCCACCACATTGCGCCCTGGATCGCTTGGCACGCGCGCTTCATGGTGCTGGCCTGGGGAATTCTGCTGCCCGTGGGCACCATCGTGGCGCGCTTCTACAAAGTCACGCAGGCACAGAACTGGCCGCAGGAGCTGGACAACAAGCGGTGGTGGCATACCCACCGTTGGTCACAGATCTCGGGGGTCGTGCTCATGAGCATCGGCGCGGCCCTCGCTCTTGTGGGCGCAGCGGGGCTGGAAAACGCCAGCGCGTCCTTGCACCGGCTTTTGGGCTGGGCCGTCTGCGCCATGGGCTGGGGGCAGTTGCTGCTGGGCCTGTACCGCGGCAGCAAAGGCGGCCCCACCGACACCCGGATGCGTGGCGACCACTACGACATGACACCCTGGCGCCTGGTGTTCGAGCGTTGGCACAAAGGCATGGGCTGGGTGGCGGTGCTGTGTGCCGTGCCCACGGTGGCCTTGGGCCTGGTCGCGGCGGATGCGCCACGCTGGATGGCCGTGGTGCTGGCCGTCTGGTGGGTGGCCCTGGGGCTCTGGTTCGCGCGGATGCAGCTTGCGGGCCGGTGCATGGATACCTACCAGGCCATATGGGGCCCCGACGCATCCCACCCCGGCCATCGGATACCCCCCGTGGGGTGGGGCGTGCGCCGCTACACCGCCGCGAGCTGGAAACAAAACCTGGGTCGGCCGCAGAGCCGCCACTGAAAACTACTTGGAGACACCATGTCTGGACTGGAACTGAGCAATGTGGTCAAACGCTTTGGCGATGTGACCGTGGTGGAGCAACTGAACCTCACCGTGCAAGAGGGGGAGTTCATGGTGCTGCTGGGCGAATCCGGGTGCGGCAAGAGCACCACCCTGCGCATGATCGCGGGTCTGGAGGATGCCACTGAGGGGCAGATACGCATTGGCGGGCGCGATGTGACCCACCTGGCGCCCATGGAGCGCGACATCGCCATGGTGTTCCAGAGCTACGCCCTGTATCCGCACATGGACGTGGAGGAGAACATGTCCTTTGCGCTGCGGTTGGCCAAACGCCCGGCCGCAGAGGTCGAGGCCAAGGTGCAGGCCGCTGCCGACATCCTGAACATCACGCACCTGCTGCGCCGCAAGCCCAAGGAGCTTTCGGGCGGGCAACGCCAGCGGGTGGCGATAGGGCGTGCCATCGTGCGCGAACCCCAGGTGTTCCTGTTCGACGAGCCCTTGTCCAACCTGGACGCCAAACTGCGCGGGCACATGCGCGCCGAGCTGGCGATGCTGCACGAGCGCCTGGGCAAGACCACGGTGTATGTCACGCACGACCAGATCGAGGCCATGACCTTGGCGTCGCGCATCGTCATTTTTGACAAGGGGCGCATCCAGCAGGTGGGCACCCCGTCGGAGGTGTTCAACCGCCCGGCCAATCTGTTCGTCGCGGGCTTCATCGGCATGCCCACCATGAATTTTTTCAAGGCCCGCGCCAGTGTGGAGGACGGAACCACCGTGCTGCGGGGCGAAGGTTTTGCCTGGCCCGCACCGGCCTGGCTGGCCGCCCACTCGCCCCGGCCCGACCAGGCGCTGACCCTGGGCCTGCGCCCGCAAAGCCTGCGTCCGCTGCGCGACGGCGCCGATGCAGCCCATGGGCTGAATTTGCTGATCGACGTGGTCGAGTACCTGGGCACGGAGAGCCAGGTGGTGGGCCACCTGAACACGCCCGGCGGGCAACGCGTGTCCGCCATGGTGGCAGGCGATGCCCACGACCAGCTCCACAAAACCATGGCGCTGGAGTTCAGCGTGGACGAGCTGCACATCTTCGACACGCAAAGCGGGCGCAGCCTGCGCGGCGCTGGCCATTGATTTCCCCCTCACCAACCCCAGGAGACAAGCATGAAAAGACGAGATTTTGTAAAGGGCACTGCCATTACCGTATTCGGCGCCGGTTTGCCGCTGAGCGGGGCCATGGCGCAAAACCGCTATGCCAAGTACGCGGGCCAGACGGTGGTGTTCAGCATCCCTGCCCACCCGCATTTCGACGCGATGCTCAAGATCCTGCCCCAGTTCACCAAGGAAACCGGCATCAAGGTCGAGACCGACAAGCTGGCCATGGGCCGGATGAAGGAAAAGCAACTGCTCGAAATGGCCAAGCCGCAAGGCGACTATGACCTGGGCTGCTATGTGGTGATGTGGAAGGGCGAATACGTCGCCAAGAACCTGATCCATCCGCTGGAACCCTTCTTCCAGAACGCGGCGCTGGCGGATCCGGACTTTGACATCAAGGACATCGTTCCGATTTACCTGGAAAACCTCGGGATGGTGGGCGGCCCCAAGGGCTATCTGGCCGGTGCGGGCGCCAAGCTCTACGGTTTGCCGTACGGCGCAGAAACCTCGGTATTGGCCTACCGCCGCGACATTTTTGCCAAGCACAACCTGAGTGCTCCCACCAACTATGCCGAGTTCCGCGCGCTTTTGCGCGTGCTCAAAGAGAAGGAAGGCATTGGCGCCCTGGCTTCGCGCGGCCAGGCCGGGCACCAGGCGGTGCACGCCTGGCTGCTGCACCTGAACCCGCTGGGCGGCAGCGTGTTCGATGAGCAGTGGCGCCCGCGCTTCCACGACAAAGTGGGGGTGGAGGCGCTGAAGTTTCTGCAGGAGGTGGTGGCCACCGGCCCCGCAGGCATTCCCGGCTACGGCCAGGGCGAGAGCAACACGGCTTTCCTGCAGGGCCAGGCCGCCATGTACCTGGACTCCACCTCGCTGGCCGGTCTGGTCAACGACCCCGCCAAGTCCAAGGTGGTGGGCAATGTGAGTTGGGCCCTGCATCCCATGGGGGTGCGCCGCGCGTCCCAATCCGGCGGGCTGGGCCTGGCCATCGCCAAGAATGCCAAGAATGCGGATGCCGCCTTTTTGCTGATGCAATGGCTCACCTCCAAGGCGCAGGACAAGGCGGTCACCGCCGCGGGGGGCGCTCCCACGCGCAACTCCACCTTGAGCGACGTGGACATGGTGCGCAAGTACCCGGAGTTCATCACCTTCAAGGAAGCGCTGAAGTACTCCAACCCCGACTGGCGCCCCATCATCCCGGTGTGGGACAAGATCAATGTGCAGGCCCTGGGGGTCGGCATCTCGGAGGCCCTGACGGGCAAGAAAACCGCCGAGGCCGCGCTCAACGACATGGTGCCCCAGGTCACGCAGATCATGCGTGAAGCGGGCTACAAGATTTAAGAGGCCGGCCCATGCGTACTCCCTCTTGGGTGCCCGCCCTGTATCTGGGGCCGGCGGTATTGATCATGGCGGCGGCCTGCCTGTATCCGGTTCTGTCGGCCTTTCACCTGGGCCTCTTCGACTGGAGCATGGGCACGCCCTGGAGCGAGGCGCGCTGGGTCGGGTTCGACAATTTTGTTTCCGCCTTCGGCAACGCGCGGGTGTGGTCTTCGCTGTGGACCACGCTGCTCTTTGCCGCCGTATGCGTCAGCGCCGAAATGGTGCTGGGCACCGCCCTGGCGCTGGCGCTGGAGCGCCCGGTGCGGGGCACGGCCTTCTTTCGCACGCTGTTCATTCTGCCCATGATGATCG
The DNA here is from genome assembly GCA_052390055.1 of Rhodoferax sp. Lineage (GTDB taxonomy): Bacteria > Pseudomonadota > Gammaproteobacteria > Burkholderiales > Burkholderiaceae_C > Allorhodoferax. The sequence goes on along the minus strand of JBQTHH010000016.1, from coordinate 31,547 downwards.
CCCCGATCGCGGTGGGGCTGGTCTGGCGTTATATCTTTGACGCCCAGTTCGGCCTGATCAATGCCGTGCTGGCGCTCTTCAAGATCGCGCCCATGGCCTGGCTGGCCGAGCCCACCCTGGCGTTCATCGCCATCGTCATTGCGGACATCTGGCAGTGGACGCCGTTCGTCTTCATCATGATGGTGGCGGCCCTGGCCAATGTGGACAGCTCGGTGATCGAGGCCTCGCGCATCGACGGCGCGCGCTGGTGGCAGATGACCTTCATGGTCAAGCTGCCCATGGTGGCCCATGTGATCGCCATCACGCTGATGATGCGGCTGATCGATGCCTTTCGGGTCTTGGAGGTGGTGTACGTGCTCACCTTCGGCGGGCCCGGGGATTCGACGGAAATCCTGGCCCTGCACATCTATAAGACGGCCTTTGTGGGCCAGCAACTCGGGGTTGCCGCCGCCATATCGGTGCTGCTGCTGCTGGTGGTGGCGCTGCTCTCCTGGGGTGCCTTGCGCCTGTCCAACCCCCTCAAAGACAACCGGTAGTACGCCATGAAACGATCCCCCCTCATCAGCACCCTGCACTACGCGGCGCTCATCGCGCTGGCGCTGCTGTGCGTGGCGCCCATTGCCGTCATCTTCGCCACCAGCCTGCGCCACCAGGTAGACATTTTTGCCGATCCGCTGAACTTTCTTTTCGTCCCCACGCTGGAGAACTACCGCGCGGTGCTGGAGGAAGACCGTTTTGACCGCTACCTGTGGAACAGCCTGTTCGTGGGGCTGGTGTCCACCGTCGTGACGCTGGTGCTGGGGTGCATGGCGGCCTATGGCCTGGCGCGGTTTCGCTTCCCAGGCCGCACCGCCGTGGCCTACACGACCTTGCTGCTGCGCACCGTTCCGCTGGCGGTGCTGGCCATTCCCGTGTTCATGATCTGGAGCGAGTGGCACCTGGTGAACAGCCTGTGGGGTTTGGTGCTGCTGTACGTGGCGGTGAACCTGCCTTTCACCATCTGGCTGCTGTACGGGTTTGTATTGCAGGTGCCGGTGGAGCTGGAGGAAGCGGCGGCGATTGATGGCTGCGGCCCGTTGCGGGTGTTCACCAAGGTGCTGCTGCCCCTGATGGCGCCGGGGCTGGCGGCCGCGTCCATTTTCACCTTCCGGATCGCGTGGAACGAGTTCATCCTGGCCCTGGTGCTCACGGATCGCGGCACCCGGACTTTGCCAGTGGCCGCATCCCTCTACATCACCGACATCGGCGTGGACTGGGGGCGCGTCATGGCCATGGGCAGTTTGATTGCGATCCCGCCGCTGATTTTTACCTTCGTGGCCGCCCGGCAGATCATTACCGGGCTCACGGCCGGGGCGGTCAAGGGCTGATTGGCAGCTTTGAAGCAGCGCAGGATCATGGGAATAAAAAACCTCCACCACAAACTGAGCATTTCGCAGAAATTGCTGTGCTTCGGTCTGCTGCTATTGCTGGCCACGGAGTGGGGGCTGTATTACCTATTCGGTGTCAGCGACCAGATGGCCCGGATCGACTTGCCCTCCAGCGGTCTGGGCGTGCTGCGCTCAGGCATTGACGATATAAAAACCGGCATATGGTTTCTGGGGGGTGTGCTGGTGATTGGAATGCCTCTGCTGATCTGGTGGGTCGGGAGAGAGCTGCGCACGCGGGTTGCCGTGGCATGCCGATTTTCGGACGATGTTCGCGTGGGCAATCTGACCACCCTGATTCACGACCCCCGTACCGACGAATTTACGCCCCTCATTGCCACCATGCGCGATATGCAGGAGGCGCTGACCAAGATCGTCACCAAAGTTCGGATGGGGGCCGAGGAAGTATCTCTAGCGAGCGATGAAATATCGCAGGCCAATACCGATTTGTCGCAGCGCACGGAATTGCAGGCGCTTTCCCTGCGCAATGCGTCCGCAGCCATGGAAAACATCTCGGAAAACGCCAACCAAATTGGCGAAAAATCCGGGACTGGAAATACCCTGGCACAAGAGTCCGCACGGGCGGGTACGGACGGGATCGCCGCGTTTTCCTCGGTACAGCACACGATGCAGGCCATATCCAAAGACTCCGGGCGCGCTCTGGACATTATTTCCATCATCGATGGAATCGCATTCCAAACCCATATCTTGGCGCTCAATGCCGCCGTGGAGGCGGCCAGGGCGGGAGAGCACGGGCGCGGGTTTGCTGTGGTGGCCAGCGAAGTGCAAACCTTGGCCAAACGCAGTGCCTCTGCGGCCAAAGAGATAAAGGAGCTGCTCACCTCCAGCAATATGCGCGTGGGCAGCGGGGTCGCTTTGGTGCAAGGAGCGGGAGAGCAGTTGGGGGGTATGACCCATGCCGTCAGCGCACTCACCCACGTCATATCGGATATTGCCCAGTCGAGCCAATCCCAGCTGGAGGTGGTGGGCGGCATGGTGGCCACGATAGACCAAATAGACCAGACCACGCAGCAGAACGCCGCACTGGTAGAACAAACCGCCGCCGCCTCGCAACAACTCCGTACCCAGGCGGCACGCTTGGTGGAGTCGGTCCAGGTATTTCGGCTGAACGGTTCCCCGAGAGAGGCGCAAGAACAAGTGCAAGGGGCGGTGGACTTGATCAGCCGGGTGGGGCCGGAAAAGGCGTACCAGGAATTCACGCACGGCACTTCCTTCAAAGACCGGGATTTGTATATCACGGTTTACGATTTCAACGGCAGAAACCTGGCCCACGGCGCCAATTCCAATAATGTGGGCAAAGTTCTGATCGACATGAAGGACGCCAACGGCGTTGAGATCATCAAGAACTCGCTGAGAATCGCCCGCGAGTCCGAGTGCGGGTGGTCTCCGCCGTATCACATACTGAATCCGGTTACCCAGAAGACCATGGCGAAAAAGGCCTATGTTCAGCGCGTGGGCGAAACGTTTGTTTCGTCCGGAATTTATATTATTGATACGGATCGGTGATCATGAAAAGACGGCAGCTTCTGGGCGTGGCGTGCGGTGTGGCATTTCCCACCTTTCCCTTCATCGCCACCGGGGCAGAAAATACCGTCCACAAATTGCGCGGCACCAAGATCAATATCTGCGTTCCCATCCACCCGCATTACAACGCGGCGGTGCAGTTGCTGCCATCATTTACCGAACGGTATGGCATCCAGGTCGGCCTGGAGCAGGTTCCGCTGGCGGAGCTGAAGAAAAAACAGATGGCCGCCATGGAAAAGGCGCAGTCCGATGTTGACCTGATCTCGTACGTGGGGATGTGGAAAGGGGAGTATGTGAAAAAGGGCTTGATCCGCGAGATCTCGCCGTTCCTGCAGGATCAGGCGCTGGCCGATCCCGATTACCACATCAAGGACATTTCACCCGACTACCTGGAGACGATTGGCCTGGTGGGTGGGTGGAGGGGCTATCTGCAAGGGCCCAACGCGAAGCTGTATGGGCTGCCCTATGGCGCGGAAACATCTATCTTCGCCTATCGGAGCGATATTTTTTCCAAGCACGATCTGTCGCCGCCCGCCACATACTACGAGCTGGAATACCTGCTCAAAGCGGTCAGGCAAAAAACCGGTTTGGGGTCGCTGTGCACCCGCAGCCAGATGGGCCACCAGTGCGTGCATGCCTGGCTGCTGCACTTCAACCCCATGGGCGGCAAAGTATTCGATGCCCGGTGGCGGCCCATATTCAACGACCGCCCGGGTGAGCGAGCCTTGGGCTTTTTGCGCCAGGTGGTCGAAACTGGCCCGCGCGGGGGCGGCGGTTTCGGGCAAGCGGAGATGCTGCAGTCCTTTTTGGAAGGCGAGTCCGCGATGTATCTGGACTCCACCATTGTTTTTGGCGCGATTCGCGACAGGAAACGCTCCCGGGTCGCTGGCAAGGTGGCGTTTGCCCGGCACCCCAAGGCCAGCAAGCACGCTTCGCAGTCGGGCGGCCTGGGGCTGGCCATTCCCTCCCGTTCGGCCAACCCGGAGGCGGCATTCCTGCTGATGCAGTGGCTCACCTCCTCCGCGCAGGACAAGGCGGTATGCCGCCTGGGCGGCCTGCCCGCGCGGATGTCCACGCTGCACGACGAGGAGCTGGCACGGCAGTTTCCGGAATACCTGACGCTGCGCTCGCAGCTGCGCGACGTGGACCCGGACTGGCGGCCCGTCATCCCGGAGTGGGACGAGATCAACACCAAAGTACTGGGCGTGGCCATCGACAGCGTTTTGCGTGGGCTTCAAACGCCGGCGAAGGCACTGGGTGCCGCCACCCAAGAAGTGGAGGCCATCATGCGCCGCAGTGGGTACATGGGACGGAATTGACCCCGGGTTTGTCCAGATCGGGGTGCGGCAACGGCGTGCAGCAGGAGGGAAGAAGCAGGAGCAGTATTTTTCATTCCCTCAAGTGCAAGCTATGGCTACGACCTTGGCGCGTTTTGCCACCGCGCCAGCGCCCGGCTCAGCGGCGGCCCCAGCACCAGCACCAGCAGAAAGCGCGCCAGCTGCATGGCCATGACAAAGCCGGTGTCCACGGTGCTGGTGGCGGCGATCACGGCCATGGAGTCGGCGCCGCCAGGGCAGGTGGCCAGGAAGGCGCTCAAGGGGTCCATGCCGGTGCCCAGCACCAGCGCGGCTGCCGTGGCCAGGCCCACCAGCATGAGCAGGCCCACGCACAGCAGCACCTGCGGCAGCGTGCGCAGGGCGTGGCGCAGGATGGCGGGCGTGAAGCGCAGCCCCACGCTCCAGCCGATCGCGGCATAGGCCAGCGCCATGAGCGCGGGCGGCAGCGCGGGCTCCAGCCCCCACAGGCCCTGCACCAGCGCCGTGCCCAGCAGGGGCAGCACCAGGGCGCCGCCGGGCAGGGGCAGGCGCGCGGCCAGACCCATGCCGCCCAGCACCAAGGCGGCCGTGGTGGCCAGGCCACCGGCGCTGGCACCGGCCCACAGCGGCACGCTGGCTGCGCCCTCGGGGGCGCTGCCGAGCACGGCACGCGCCACCAGGGCCGAGGCCAGGGTGACCACCAGCACGCGGGTGTACTGCATGAAGGCCACCAGCCGCGCATCGGCCCCAAAGTTTTCGGCCATCACCACCATGGCGGTGGCGGCACCCGGCGTCATGCCCCACAGCGCGGTGGTGCCGGGCATGAGCTGGCGGCGCGTGAGCCACACGCCCAGCGCGGTGCTGGCCACGATCAGCAGCACCGTGGCCCCCAGGAACACCGGCCAGCTCTGCACCACGGCGCCCAGGTGCTGCGGCTGCAGGCTGTGGCCCATGAGGCAGCCCATCAGGCCCTGCCCGGCGCCAAACAGGGTGCGCGGCACCACCACCGCCGCACCGCGCAGGGCCAGCGCCATACCCACCAGCATGCAGCCCAGCAACACGGCGGCGGGCACGTGCAGGGCCAGCAGCAGCGCCGACAGCAGTGCGCTGCCCAGCCCCAGCAGCGCCCAGCGCGCCCCCACGGCCTGCGCCAGCCCCACCATCAGGCGGCGGCCACGACCACGGGGCGGCGGGCGAAGCGCCGGTACAGCGGCGGCACCAGCAGCATGGCGGCCACGCCCACCCACAGGCCCAGGGCGATGGGGCTGCCCCAGAGGATGGACAGCTCGCCATTGGTGATGGACAGCGCGCGGCGCAGGTTCTGCTCCATCATGTCGCCCAGCACAAAGCCCAGGATCAGCGGTGCCATGGGCACGCCGCTCTTGCGCAGCAGGTAGCCCACCACGCCCAGCGCCACCATCAGCACCAGATCAAAGGTGGTGGCATGGATGGCGTACACCCCCACGGCGCTGATGGCCAGGATGCCGGGCACCAGAATCCAGTTGGGCAGCGCCAGCATGCGGGTAAAGACCCCGATCAGGGGGATGTTCATGATGAGCAGCAGCACGTTGCACACCGCCATGGAGGCGATCAGGCCCCACACCAGGTTGGGCTGCTGGGTGAAGAGCGCGGGCCCGGGCGTGATGTTGTAGAGCGACAGCGCCCCCACCATCACCGCCGTGGTGCCCGAGCCCGGCACGCCCAGGGTGAGCATGGGCACGAAGGAGCCGTTGGCCGAGGAGTTGTTGGCCGCCTCGGGTGCGGCCACGCCACGGATGTCGCCCTTGCCAAAGGTGCCTTCGGTGTCGCACAGGCGTTTTTCCATGGTGTAGGCCATAGCGCTGGCGATGGTGGCGCCCGCGCCGGGCAGCACGCCGACGAAGAAGCCCAGCACCGAGGAGCGCACCGTGCCCCACCAGGTCAGGGCCATCTCGGCGCGGTTGAACAGGTTGCGCCCGACCTCGCGGATGGCGGGCACCTGGCCCAGGTGCTGCTCCAGCATGAGCAGGATTTCGCTCACCGAAAACAGGCCGATCACCACTGCCACGAACTGGATGCCATCGGACAGGTGCACGCTGTCAAAGGTGAAGCGGTACACGCCCGAGTTGCTGTCCAGCCCCACGGTGGAGAGCGCCAGACCCAGCACGGCGGCGAGCACCGCTTTCATGGGCGCGTCGCCCATCAGCCCGGTGATGCAGGCAAAGGCAAAGCACATCAGCGCAAAGTATTCCGCCGGGCCAAAGGCCAGCGCCCACTGCGCCAGCCAGGGCGCGGCGATGACGATGCCAACGAAGGCGACAAAGGAGCCGATGAAGGACGACCACGCCGAGATCGACAGCGCCACCCCGGCCTGGCCCTTGGCCGCCATGGGGTAGCCGTCCACCGCCGTCATGATGGCACCGGCGTCGCCGGGCACGTTGATAAGGATGGACGAAATGCGCCCGCCGAATTCGCAGCCGATGTACACGGCGGTGAGCAGGATCAGCGCCGACTCGGGCGGCAGCTTCAGGGCAAAGGCCAGCGGCATGAGGATGGCCACGCCGTTGATCGGGCCCAGCCCCGGCAGCATGCCCACCACGGTGCCGATGAAGGAGCCGATCAGGCCCAGCAGCAGGTTCATGGGCGCGAGCGCGACGCCAAAGCCTTGCAGCAGATGTTCCAGCGTGTTCATGTCAACGCCCTCCCAGAATGAATGCGAGCATGCCCGTGGGCAGGACCACGTCGAACAGCTTGTCGAACAGGAAAAACAGGCCCAGGCCCAAGCCGAAACCAGTGGCCAGCAAGGGCAGGGGCCGCCCGCCAAAGGCGCGCCCCACAGGCAGCGCCATCAGCGCCGTGGCCAGCACAAAGCCCAGCCACTGGAACAGCAGGGCGTAGGCCAGCATGGCCCCCACCGTCAGGCCCAGCGCCAGGCGCTGGCCCTCTTCCGGCACGGCAGCGCGCGCCGGTGCCGGGCGCAGCACCAGCCACAGGCCGCCCAGGGCCATCACGGCGGCCAGCAGGGTGGGGAAGGCACGCGGGCCAATCGGTTCATACGAATACTCGGCCACGTAGCCCTGGGCTGCCCAGGCCATGGCCGCGGCCAAGCCCAGGCACAGCAGGCCCAAAATGCGATCGCTCACGATGCGCTCCTATATTGATAGCAAACCAGGTCCATCCCACGCGGGCCAGCCCTGGTTTTTGGCACGAAAAAAGGCTTACTGGGCGACCTTGAGGTTGAAGTCGGCGGCCAGTTGGCGGTAGGCCACCATCTGCACCTTGATGAAGGTGTCCAGTTCCTTGCCGGTCATGGCGAACTTGTACAGGCCGCGCTCGTCGCGCAGCTTGTTGAAGGCAGGCGTTTCCATCATCTTGGCAAAGGTGTCGCTCCAGGCCTTGTAGTCGGCGTCGCTCACCTTGGGGCCCATGTAGAAGCCGCGGATGATGGGCCACTGCACGTTGTAGCCCAGCTCCTTCATGGTGGGCACGTTGGACAGGGGGCCTTCCAGGCGCTTGTCTGCCAATACCGCCAGCACCCGGATCTTGGCGCCCGCGCGCATCTGCTCCTCGGCCTCGGCCGCGTCGCCCGAATACACCTGCACGTGGCCGCCTTGCAAGGCTGTGATGGCCTCACCGCCGCCCTCGAAGGCCACGAAGCGCATGGCCTTGGGGTCGAGCCCCGCGGAGCGTGCAGTCAAGGCGGCCTTCATCCAGTCCTGGCTGCCCACGCTGCCACCGGCGCCGAACACCACCTTGGAGGGGTCGGCCTTGATCGCGGCCACCAGGTCCTTGATGCTCTTGAGGGGCGAGTTCTCCGCCACGATCACGGCGCCGTAGTCGGAGCCGATGGCGGCCAGCCAGCGCACGTCGTTTTCGTTGTAGCGGCCAAACTTGCCCTGGGCCAGGTTCAGCAGCGAGCCGCCCGAAAAGGCCACGATGGTGTTGGCCTCGGCCGGGCGCTGCGCCACCACGGCGTTGTAGGCCACGGCGCCAATGCCGCCGGGCATGTAGCTCACGCGCATCGGGTCGCTGATGTACTTGCCCTCTTGCAGGGCGTTTTGCGCGATCTTGCAGGTCAGGTCAAAGCCGCCACCGGGCTTGGCCGGGGCAATGCACTCGGTCTTTTCAAACGGCCCGGCCTGGGCCAGCGAAGCGGCCAGCGCGGCGGCAGCGCCCCACGCGGCAAAGGACATACGCACGGTCATTGAAGGTCTCCTGTAATGGTGGAAACACCCTGACGCAGCCGACTGCTGCGGTGGGGCGTGGACGCACTGTAGAAAAAAACGGCTTTCCGCCAGCTTTCAGGAGACAGGGGGATTTTTCAGGGTTTACCCTTGGCGGCCCCAGCGTTCTTGGAGGCCGATGCCAGCAGCGGGTATTATGAGGTAGTACCAACCACTACCCTTTGGAGGCCGCCATGACCGCCGCTGCCGTTCGCCCGGTCACCATCAAGCTCGATGACGACACCAAGGCCCGTTTGAAGGCCTTGGCCGATGCACGCCAGCGCACCCCGCATTGGCTGATGCGCGAGGCCATTGCCCAATACGTGGAGCGCGAGGACAAGCGCGAAGCGTTTCGCCGGGACACCCTCCAGGCGTGGGACGCGTACCGTCGCACCGGCATGCATGCCAGCAGCGCAGAAGCCGATGCGTGGATGGCGCAGCTCGAACAAGGCCAGGACACTGAACCGCCCCCATGCCACGGCTGATCTGGTCCCCCCCGGCGCTGCGCGATGTGCAGCGCCTGTACCGTTTTCTGGAACCCAGGAATCCCGACGCCGCCCGCCGTGCGGTGCGCGCCCTGCGAGAGGGCGTGCGCGCACTGGGCCAGCAGGCACGCCTGGGTCGCCCGGTGGAAGGCCTGCCGGAGGATTTTCGGGAGTGGGTCATTGATTTTGGCGACAGCGGCTACCTTGTACGCTACCGCGTTGTGGCCGACACCATCGTGCTGCTGGCGGTGCGGCACCAGAAGGAAGCCGGGTTCTAGAAACCTACACCGGCCATTGCAGCACCGCGCGCAGCCCCGCCGGTACCTGGGCCGGGTGGGCTTCTTCCAGGCGCAGCTGCCCGCCGTGGCGCTGGGCGATGGCGTGGGCAATGGCCAGGCCCAGGCCGCTGCCGCGCGGGGCGGCGGCCCCCGCGGGGTTGCTGTGGGGCGCGCCCTGCGGGGCCAAGGCAGCCTCGGCCGCAGGGGGTGTCTCACCCGGCCCGGTGACGCGCAAAAAGCGCTCGCCCACGCGGGCGCGGTCCGACGCCGGCATGCCGGGCCCGGTGTCGGCCACGCACAGCAGGGCCTGGCCGGCCCGCACCCCGGCCTGCACCGTGACCTGGCCGCCGCAGGGCGTGTGGGTGAGGGCGTTGTGCAGCAGGTTGGCCAGGGCTTCTTCGAGCAGCGCGGCGTGGCCCCAGGCCTGCGCGGGCGCGCGGGTGGGAGCGGCCGCAGCGCCAGGGGCACGTGCCGGGGCTTGCTCGGGCGCATCGCCCAGCGGCTCCAGCCCCAGGTCGATGCCGTGCTGACGCGCCAGCGGCCACAGGCGCCGCGTCACGCGCTCGGCCAGCGCCAGCAGGTCCAGGGCCTCGGGCTGCAGTTCCATGGCGTCGGCGCGCGCCAACGCCAGCATCTGGTTGGTCTGGCGAATGGCGTCGTCCACCTGCGCCTTGATGGCCTGCAGCGCGGCCTCGCGCCGCGCCGGGTCGGCCTCGCGCAGGGCAAAGGCGGTCTGGGTGGCCAGGGTGGTCAGCGGCGTGCGCAGCTGGTGCGAGGCGTCGTCTATGAACTGGCGCCGCTGGTGCAGCACCTGCTGGGTGCGCTGCATGTGCAGGTTGATGGCCTCCACCAGCGGGCGCACGTCCTTGGGCACCTGGTGCGCCTGCATCGGGGTGAGGTCGTCGTCGCGGCGCTGCGCCACTTCGGCGCGCAGGCGCGAGAGCGGGCGCAGCCCGGCGTGCACCGCCAGCGTCACCAGGGCCAGGGCCGACAGCAGCAGCAGCGCGTCGCGCGCCACGGCTTCGAGCACCAGGCGCCGGGTGAACTCCTGGCGGCTTTCCAGGGTTTCGGCCACCTGGATCAGCACGCGGTCGGACTGCGAACCCTGCGACAGCGGGCGGTCCAGGCGGCGCGCGTAGGAGCCCAGGCGCACCGGGGTGCCGAAGTAGTCGGTGTCCTGGAACAGGGGCTGCCCGTCCACCAGCGTGTGCGTGGGCCAGGGCAGCTCGGCGTTGCCGATCTCCACCAGCCCGTCACCGCTGGCCACGCGGTAGTACACCTGGCCGTTGGCGGTGAGTTCGAAGAACTCCAGCATGCGGTAGGGCAACTCCACCGCCAGGCCGCCGCTGGCGGTGGAGATGTTGGCGTCCATGGCCTTGATGGCGCCCAGCAGCGAGCGGTCAAAGGCGGCATTGGCGGCGGCCAGGGCGTTGCGCCAGCTCACCACCACCTCCAGCCCCATCACCAGCAGCAGCCCCGGCAGCAGCACCGCCAGCAGCGTGCGGCGCAGGCTCCAGTGCGACCAGCGGCTCATGGGGCGTTGGCGTTGCCGTCCGCGCTGGGCTCGGCTTCGAGCACGTAGCCCAGCCCGCGCAGGGTGCTGATGCGCACGCCGCTGCCGTCCAGGCGCTTGCGCAGGCGGTGCACCATGACTTCCACCGCTTCGGGCTGCACGTCGGCCTCGTCGGCGAACACGCGCTCGAGCAGCTCGCGCTTGGACAGGGGCTCGCCGCTGTGCTGCACCAGCGCGCGCAGCAGCGCGTGCTCGCGCGGGGTGAGCTTGAGCGGCTGGTGGCGCAGCAGCAGCTGCTGGCTCAGCGGGTCGTACACCAGCGGCCCGCAGGCAAAGCGCGGGTGCTCGCTGCCGCGCGCGCGGCGCACCAGGGCCAGCAGCCGCGCCTCCAGCTCAGCCAGCTCGAAGGGCTTGGCCAGAAAGTCGTCGGCCCCGGCCTTGAGCGTGTGCACGCGCTCCATGAGCGAGTCGCGCGCGGTCAGGATCAGCACCGGCAGGCGGTGCCCGGCGTCGCGCAGGCCATCGAGCACGTCGTGCCCGTCGCGCCCGGGCAGGCCCAGGTCCAGCACCACGGCGTCGTAGCGCGTGCCCTTGAGGCTGGCGAGCACCAGCCGCCCGTCGTTGACCCAGTCCACCTGAAAGTCCGACTGGCGCAGCGCCTGCACCAGCCAGTTGGCCAGCGCGGGCTCGTCTTCCACCAACAGGATGCGCATCGCCATATGCTATTGTTTTGATAGCTGTATCCGCATATTCCACGCGGGCCAGTGGCCAAAATCGTGTCCCATTTCAGGCAGCGGGCATGGCCGCCAGCACCTGGGCCACGGCGGCGGTGATTTTCTTGGCATAGGGCACGTGCAGGAACTCGTTGGGGCCGTGGGCGTTGCTCTTGGGGCCGAGCACGCCGCACACCATCATCTGCGCCTGGGGAAAGCCCTGGCTGAGCATGTTCATGAGCGGAATCGTGCCGCCCTGGCCGATGTAGCCACAGGGCGCGCCAAAGTGCGCCGTGGAGGCCGCGTCCAGCGCCTGCGTGAACCAGTCGGTCTGCGCCGGGCCGTTCCAGCCCGTGGCCGCCGACAGGCCCTGGAACGTCACCTTGGCCTGGTAGGGCGCGTTGTCCTCCAGCAGTGCCTTGAGCTCCTGCGCCGCCTGCGCCGCGTCCACCAGCGGCCCCAGGCGCAGCGAGAGCTTGAAGGCGGTGTAGGGCCGCAACACGTTGCCCGCGCTGGCAATGTCGGAAAAGCCTTCCGCTCCGGTCACACTCAGCGTGGGCTCCCAGGTGCGCTTGAGCAGCGCCTGCAGCGGGTCGGTGGTGGTGGGCAGGGCAAAGACGGTGGAGCCGCCGCAGTCGTGGTGCGCCCAGGGAAAGCGCTGGAACAGCTCGTCGCCCAGAATCGCCGCCGTGGCGCGCGCCTGGGCCAGGCGTTCGGGCGGCACTTCGCAATGGAAGCTGGCTGGCAGCAGGCGCCCGCTGGCGCTGTCTTCGAGCCGGTCCAGCACCTGGCGCATGATGCGAAAGCTCGACGGCACCAGGCCGGAGGCATCGCCCGAGTGCACGCCTTCGGTCAGGATCTCGACCTTGAGCACGCCGCTGGCCATGCCGCGCAGGCTGGTGGTGAGCCAGAGCTGGTCGTAATTGCCCGCGCCGCTGTCCAGGCACACCACCAGGCCCACCTCGCCCAGGCGCGGGCCCAGCACGTCCAGGTAGGCGCGCAGGTCGGGCGAGCCGCTTTCCTCGCCGGTTTCGATCAGGCCCACGATGCGCGGGTGCGGTGTGCCCTGCGCCTTGAGCGCCTGGATCGCGGCAATGGCGGCATAGACCGCGTAGCCATCGTCGGCGCCACCGCGCCCATACAGGCGCCCGTCTTCCATGCGCGGGCTCCAGGGGCCCAGGTCGGAGCGCCAGCCGCTGAACTCGGGCTGCTTGTCCAGGTGGCCATAGACCAGCGCCGTGGGCGCGGCGCCGGCCTGGGTCGCCGCCACCTCAAAGAACAGCACCGGCGTGCGGCCGCTCAGGCGCACCACCTCCAGGTGCAGGCCCGGCACCTTCTGCGCCTCGATCCAGGCCGCAGCGTCGCACACCACACGATCGAGCAGGCCGTGCTCGGCCCAGGCGCTGTCGAACATGGGCGACTTGGCCGGGATGCGGATGTAGTCCTGCAGCCGCGCCACGATGTCGGCGTCCCACTGGGTGCTGACCTGCTCCAGGGCGGTGGCGGGGGAAAAGGCGGTGCTGGGCAAACGGGCGTTCATGGCGGGGCTCCTGGCGGGGTCGCGCCGGTGGGCGCCCCCAAGGGTCGGGTCGATCAGTGCCGCGCCACACGCCCGGGTAGGGCGCAGCAGCGCGCATGGGGGTGCCATCTTGCCATGCCTGCGCTGGCCCGGGTACGGGGGCGGCGCTTTCCCCCGCTGCCGCGCTACTCTTTGAACTTGGTTTGCAACCAGCGCAGTACCTCTCGCTGATCGGCTGCTGTTGCGCGGCGAACCTGCACCAACAGCTTCATCAGGTCGGGCCGCTGGGGCGAGATATTGGCCGCCCCCTCGTTGCACACCGAGCACACGGCTTTGAGGTTGCCCGGGTCGTCACTTCCTCCCAAACTCTTGTCGATGACGTGCCCGATATGCAGCCGGGTCTTGCGCCCGGGGTCGTAGGGGTGCGGTTCACCGGCCACCGCACCGCACATCTGGCAGGTGAAGCCGTTGCGCTCCAGCACAAAAGCCCAAGTTTCCTTAGAAATCCCGCAGGCAGGGACGGGCTGGGGCTTGGCCGGGATGCGGGCGTTCATGGCGGCTCCTTGGCGGACATGCAGCGCGCCGCCAGAAAAGTGAAGGGCGGACGCGTCAGGCGTGAATCGTGCCACGATGATCAATGCAGCGTGTACTGATGCCTACACGAACCGCTTACGGAATGAAGACGCTGTCTCTGTGGTATCGAAGAAATCGCTGCTCCGGCGAAAACCGATCTGGCAGCGCAAGCTCCCTGCCGTGATGGCGATGGAAATACTGGTGCGCTATTTCTTCGGGCACGCTCCGCAATACAGCGGAAGAGAAAACGATTCTGTAATCCTCATCGACGGTCATCAAACCGGCGTCGAATGCTCGGTCGTACAAGGGGCTAAGGCACAGGCCGTTGTGGGGGTTCGTGCGCTCTGTGGCTGGGTCGCTGACCTTCCATGGTTTGATATGGCTTGCGACGAGAAGAGCGTCGTGCGCGATACCTGTCACACAGCAACGGTGGTCATAAGCGGTCAATATTGCTTCGCGAAAAAAGCGCTGTCCAATTCGGTCGCAGGCTTGTCGCTCCCTTTCGGCCCCAATAGGAAAGGGACTGTCGCCCGTCCGCAATACGTCTGTTTCCTCGACTGGTTCTGTCAACCGCCTTTTGCGGGCGATATGCTCCAGGCGTTCGGCCTCCATGGCAAAGGTCTCCCAGTCTGCACTGACTTCAGACCAAACCAACTTGTCCAACTTGGCGGCACGCGTGAAACCTTTGACGCGCTGGGACTCCACTGGATCAAACTGCACATAGTTACAGCATCGTTTTGAAATTGCCGAGGGGGTGCGATTCAGCAACGACGCCAGGTCGCGAACTTCAGGGGTCGACTGCCGCAGTTTGCGATACGGCAGCTTGCAATAGAGCCGAATGGTCAGCAGAACTTCATCGCGCGTCCATGGACGATCAGACATGATTCTTCCGATTTGACTTCTTGCGCACGAACACCAAATGTCTATCTACCTTGCGAGCTTATACACCGAGGTCCCCGCCAGCAGGTTCGGGCACCAGCGCACGGTGCGCTGGCCCTGCAGGCCGAAGCTGTCCAGCACCTTCAGGCCATTGCGTGCAGCCAGCGCCCCCAGGTCGGCGTGGGTGCCGACGCGGATGTTGGGCGTGTCGTACCACTGGTAGGGCAGGCGGCGTGTCACCGGCATGCGCCCGCGCAGAATGCTCAGGCGGTTGGGCCAGTGGGCGAAGTTGGGGAAGGCCACCACGCCCACGCGCCCCACGCGCACGGTCTCGCGCAGCATCACCTCGGCGTTGCGCAGGTGTTGCAGGGTGTCCATCTGCAGCACCACGTCGAAGCTGGCGTCGTCGAACATGGCCAGGCCGTCTTCCAGATTGAGCTGGATCACGTTCACGCCCCGGCGCACGCACGCCAGCACGTTGGTGTCGGCGATCTCGATGCCGTAGCCGCTGCAACCGCGCTCGCGCTGCAGGTAGTCCAGCATCTGGCCGTCGCCACAGCCCAGGTCCAGCACCCGGCTGCCGCGCGGCACCAGTTCGGCAATGCGTTGCAAGGTGTGCAGTTCGGTCATGCCAGGGCTCCTGCGGTGTCGATGCGGTCAAAAAAGGCGCGCACCACGCGGTGGTAGCGCGCGTCGTCCAGCAAGAAGGCATCGTGCCCGTGCGGGGCATCGATCTCGGCGTAGCTGACTTCGCGCTGGTTGTCGAGCAGGGCCTGGACGATCTCGCGGCTGCGCGCCGGTGAAAAGCGCCAGTCGGTGCTGAAGCTCACCAGCAGGAATTTGGCCGTGGCCTGCGCCAGCGCCTGGGTCAGGCTGGCGCCAAAGCGGAGCGCGGGGTCGAAATAGTCCAGCGCGCGGGTGATGAGCAAATAGGTGTTGGCGTCGAAATACTCGGCGAACTTGTCGCCCTGGTAGCGCAGGTAGCTCTCGATCTGGAACTCGATGTCCTGCGTGCTGTACTTGTAGGGCGCCGCACCCGCCACATTCTCAGGCTGGGCATCGGCGCCGGACGCCTGGCTCAGCACCGCATCACGCAACTGGCGCCCGAACTTTTCGTTCATCACGTCGTCGCTCAGGTAGGTGATGTGCCCGATCATGCGCGCGATGCGCAGGCCGCGCTTGGGCACCACGCCGTGGGCATAGAAATGCCCGCCATGGAAGTCCGGGTCGGTCACGATGGCCCGGCGCGCCACCTCGTTGAAGGCAATGTTCTCCGCCGTCAGGTTGGGCGCGCTCGCCACCACCACGGCGTGGCGCACGCGCTGCGGGTACTGCAGCGTCCAGCTCAGCGCCTGCATGCCGCCCAGGCTGCCGCCCATCACGGCGGCCAGGGTCTGGATGCCCAGCGCGTCCAGCAGCCGCGCCTGGGCATTCACCCAGTCCTCCACCGTCACCACGGGGAAGTCCGCGCCGTACACCTGGCCCGTGTCGGGATGGCTGTGCATCGGGCCGGTGGAACCGAAGCACGAGCCCAGGTTGTTCACCCCGATGACGAAGAAGCGCTCCGTGTCCACGCTCTTGCCCGGGCCGATCATGTTGTCCCACCAGCCCTCGCTCCTGTCCTGCCCTTCGTAGCGCCCAGCGACGTGGTGCGAGGCGTTGAGCGCGTGGCAGATGAGCACGGCGTTGGACCGATCGGCATTGAGCGTGCCATAGGTCTCGTACATGAGCTGGTAGCCGTGGATGGACGCGCCGCTTTGCAATGGCAGCGGCGCCTCGAAGTGCATGGTCTGGGGCGTGGCGTACATAGAAAAAAACAAACCCGGCAGTGCTCGCTTATCAACTAAGGGCAGTGCCGGGTGGGCGCGGTCTTTAGCTGAACTTATAAAGCGCCCGCAAGCGGTGGCAAATCGGCGCTGAGGCGGCAGTATAGCGCCTCATCCGGGGGGGAAGGGCAAGCGCTGCCACCAGCGCCGCCTGGGCGGCACATCGCGCAAGACCTCCGGCTGGTCCCAATGGTCACGCTGCAGCAGCACCCGCCCATCCGGGGCGAACTGCAGCAGCGTACCGCCCTGCACGCACCGCATGCGCGCCCCATCGGGGGCCTGGAAGTGGCACTCCCAGGCCAGGAAACAGTGCGCGCCATCCACCAGCCGGCGCTGCACCGCAAAACGTGCCGTGCCCAGCAGGCGCAGGCGGCGCGTCCACAGCGCCTGGATCGCGGCAATGCCCCGCGCCTCGTACAGCGGGTCCTTGAACAAGGCCTGGGGCACATACAGCCCGTCCAGGCGGCGCAGGTCCTGCAGCGCCAGCTGTTCGTGGAACTGCACCACGCGCTCGGCAGCGGTTCGGTAGTTCAGCACACTGGGGTCGTGCAATAACTCGTCGGAGGTCATGGCAAAAGGCGGCTGCGGCGGGGCACGGGCTGCACAGAGGGGGCAGGCTCGTGCATACTGTGCCGCGAAATCGCCCGCACCCAGGCCGGTGCGCCGTGAAAACCCCCCGTGCCTTGCGGCCTATTGCCCATCGCCGACCATGCCCGACCCCTTCAGTCTGGACGCCTACACCCCCGCCGAGATCGCGCGGCGCATCGAGACCGTGGGCGTGGCCAAGGCGCGCATGGCCACGCTGCCGCTGCTGATGCTGGGCGTGCTGGCCGGTGCCTTCATCGGCCTGGGGGCGCTGTCGTCCTTCATCGTGCGCGCCGACGCCAGCCTCTCGCCCGCCGTGGCGGCGCTGGGCAGCGGCCTGGTGTTTTCCCTGGGGCTGTTTCTGGTGGTGGTGGCCGGGGCCGAACTCTTCACCGGCAACAACCTGCTGGCCATGGCCTGGGCCGATGGCCGCATCCGCAGCGCCGAAGTGCTGCGCAACTGGACCCTGGTGTGCGCCGCCAACCTGGTCGGGGCGGCGGGCCTGGCGGTGCTGGTGTACTACAGCGGCCACCCCCAGGGGCAAGGCGGCGCCATTGCAGCGGCGGTGCTCAAGAGCGCGCTGGCCAAGCAGGCCCTGCCCGCGTGGGAAGCCTTCCTGCGCGGCGTGCTGTGCAATGTGCTGGTCTGCTTGGCGGTGTGGCTGGCCATGGCCGGACACACCGTGGTGGACAAGTTCGTGGCCATCGTGCCGCCCATCACCGCCTTCGTGGCGGCGGGCTTCGAGCACAGCATTGCCAACATGTACATCTTTCCGCTGGCCTGGCTGCTGCAGCAAGGCGCTGCCGCACCCGCCCAGGCCGTGAGCCTGGGGGGCTTCGTGGGCAACCTGGCCCCGGTCATCGCGGGTAACCTGCTGGGGGGCAGCGTGCTGGTGGGTCTGAGCTACCACCTGATCTACCGCAGCGCCCGCCCGGGCCCGCCCTGAGAGGCTGGGCGCCACACGCCCCGCCTTGGCGCACCCAGGCCCCCCTTGCCACTGCCGCCCACCCCTGCCATCCCCCACATGGGGCACGTCATGCGCCGTATTGGTTCATTGCAAAAGCACACACACCATTCTGGCGCGATTTTTGCTTGCATTCGGTGCGTGGCGGTGCTTTTCACCACAAATGCACCAAGTTAGTTCTTTTCTTTCCCCGAGGTTGTCATGGATGCACTAAAGCAGGGCGCAGACGCCCTGTTCATTTTGTTGGGCGCCATCATGGTTCTGGCCATGCACGCCGGTTTTGCGTTTCTGGAGCTGGGCACGGTGCGGCGCAAGAACCAGGTCAACGCCCTGGTCAAGATCCTGGTGGATTTTTCCGTCTCCACCGTGGTCTATTTCGTGGTCGGCTACGGCGTGGCCTACGGCAGCAGCTTCTTCGTCGGCGCCGAAGCGCTGGCCGCCAAGAACGGCTATGAGCTGGTCAAGTTCTTCTTCCTGCTGACCTTTGCCGCCGCCATTCCGGCCATCATCTCGGGCGGCATTGCCGAGCGCTCCAAGTTCTGGCCCCAGCTCATCGCCACGGCCGTGATCGTGGGCTTCTTCTACCCCTTCTTCGAAGGCATCGCCTGGAACCAGCACTTTGGCGTGCAGGCCTGGCTGAAAGACGCCACCGGGGCCGAGTTCCACGACTTTGCCGGCTCCGTGGTGGTGCACGCCGTGGGCGGCTGGATCGCGCTGCCGGCCGTGCTGCTGCTGGGCGCGCGCGCCAACCGCTACCGCAAGGACGGGGGCATGTCCGCCCACCCGCCCTCCAGCATCCCCTTCCTGGCCCTGGGCGCCTGGATCCTGACCGTGGGCTGGTTCGGCTTCAACGTCATGAGCGCGCAGACCCTGGACAAGATCTCCGGCCTGGTGGCGGTGAACTCGCTCATGGCCATGGTCGGCGGCACCCTCACCGCCCTGGTGCTGGGCAAGAACGACCCCGGCTTTGTGCACAACGGCCCCCTGGCCGGCCTGGTCGCGGTGTGCGCGGGCTCCGACCTGATGCACCCGCTTGGTGCACTGGTGGTGGGGGCCGTGGCGGGCGCCATCTTCGTGTTCATGTTCACCCTGACCCAGAACAAGTGGAAGATCGACGACGTGCTGGGTGTGTGGCCCCTGCACGGCCTGTGCGGCACCTGGGGCGGCGTGGCCGCCGGCATCTTTGGCAGCAAGGCCCTGGGCGGGCTGGGCGGCGTAACGCTGGGCGCCCAGGTGGCCGGCACCGCGCTGGGCGTGGTCTGGGCCCTGCTGGGCGGCGTGCTGGTGTACGGCGCCCTCAAGGCCAGCACCGGCCTGCGCCTGAGCCAGGAAGAGGAATACGACGGCGCCGACCTCTCCATCCACAAGATCAGCGCCACCCCCGAGCGCGAGGTGAACTGGTAACACAGGCCCCCCTGGGCAGCGACTGGTCACCCTGTGGCCGCCCTGTGCCGGGGCCCGGCACAGCCCTGGCGGGGCTACACTGGCGCCATTGCCACGCATGCTGGTGCCACGCCATGGCCAAGAAGTTCCCTGCCCACCCGAAAAACCCCGAGCGCATCTGCTGGGGCTGCGACCAATACTGCGCCGCCGACGCCATGCGCTGCGGCAACGGCTCGGACCGCACCCAGCACCCGGCGGAACTGTTCGGGCCGGACTGGCAGGACTGGGGGCCGCAGGCCGATGCGGCACAGCCCGGAGCCGACGCCACAAGCCCATCCCCACCCGCCACGCCAGACCCCGCGCCCACGTCCGATTGAACCCCGTGGCAGGGCCCGGACCGGAGCCGGGAATCCGCGCGCGAGGGCGCTGGCCACGCCGCGATGGCGTGCACCGCACCGCACCGCACCGCACCGCACCGCAAGGGGGAGGTTACAGGCTCAGGTCCAGCACCCCGCGCTGCGCCGCCAGCCAGGCCTGCAGGCTGGCGCCGAACAAGGGTTTGCTGCCCAGGTAGCCCTGCATCACCTCGCAGCCCAGGCTGGTGATGGTGGCGCGCTCGGCCTCGGTCTCCACCCCTTCGGCAGTGATGGACAAGCCCAGGCCCTTGCCCATGTCCACCATGGTCTTGAACAGGCGCTGGGTGGTGGGCTGGGCATCGATGTGGCTGACGAAGCTGCGGTCGATCTTGAGCTCGCTCACCGGCAGTTGCTGCAGGTAGGCCAGCGAGGAGTAGCCGGTGCCGAAGTCGTCGATCGACAGGCCCACGCCCATGTCGCGCAGCGCACGCAACTCGGCCACGCTGGCCTGCGGGTCGTCCATCAGCCCGCTTTCCACGATCTCCAGGCGCAGGCGCGCCGGGTCCACCCCGTGGCGCTCCAGCAGCAGGCGCACCACGTTGCGAAAGTCGGTGCTGCGCAGGTCGTGGGTGCTGATGTTGACGGCGATGTACAGCTCCGGGTGGGTTTTCTCCCACGCCGCCAGGGTGTTCAGGGCGCGCTCCAGCATCCAGCGCGTGACCATGCTGATGTAGCCGGTCTGCTCGGCAAACGGCACGAACTCCGCCGGAGAGATGAAGCCGCGCTGCGGGTGCTGCCAGCGCACCAGCGCCTCGGCGCCCACCGGGCGCGCGCTGTGCAGGTCGAACTTGGGCTGCAGCCACATCTGCAGCTGCGACTCGGCCACCGCCTGGCGCAGGTCCGACACCAGGCTGAGGTGGCTCAGCCGCGCCGCGTCCATGGAAGCGCTGTACCAGGCGTGGTCCGACTTGCTGCGCTTGGCGGCGTTGAGCGCCACATCGGCATTGCGCATCAGCACCTGCGCCGGCACCGGCTCCGGCGCATCCGCAGCGTCGGCAAAGCCCCCCACCAGGTTGGCATCGACACTGTAGCCGCCGCAGTGCACGGGCGCGGCCATGGCGGTACACAGGCGCTCGAACCAATGCATCACCGCCTGGCGCGGCACGGCGTTCCAGGCCACCGCCAGGGTGCCGCCGGACAGGCGCACGGCCACCGCCTGCGCCATGTCCGGGCTTTGCGCCAACTGCTGGCGGATGCGCAGCGCGGTCTCGCGGATGAGCTGGTCGCCGGTGGCAAAGCCCAGGGTTTCGTTCACGGTGCGCAGCCGCGCCAGGTCCAGCAGGACCACGCCATCAAAAGTGGCCTGCTGCGGCGGCGACTGCGGCGTGTCAGAGAGCAGCCGCGTGCGGTTGGGCAAGCCGGTGAGCGCGTCGTAGTAGGCCAGCTGGGTGATCTGCTGCTCACGCTGGCCAATGGCGGCGACCATGGCGTTGAGCGCCTGCCCGACGCGGTCCACCTCCTCGGCGCGGGTGGGCGGCACCTGTACCGCATAGTCGCCCTGCGCGATGCGCCGCGCGGCCGCCTCCAGCACCCCGAGCGGGCCGACCACGGCGCGCGTGGTGCGCACCGCCAGCCACAGCGCCAGCACGATGGCCAGCGCCGACAGCACCACCAGCCACGCCGCCACCTGGGTGAAGGTGCGCTGCGCCTGGGCCAGCGCCTCTTCGATGCGCACGCGCTCGCTGTCGAGCAGGGCATTGGAGTGCAGCAGCATGTCCTTGAGCGCGGGATTGACCGCCTCGGTCAGCACCCGCGCCGCGCCCGGCAGGTTGTCCGCCTCGACCTCGTCCACCGTGGCCAGGAAAGCCTGCTGGTAAACCGCGCGCGCCGCCACCAGCCGCTGCAGGATCTGCTGCTGGTGGGCGGTGTCGGCGTCGGACTGCAGGGATTCGATCAGCCCCTGGATATTGCGGTTGAGCCCATCGACATGGGCGTATTCCTGTTCGCGCGCGGCGCGCGGCGCATACATCAGCCGCGTGAGCGAGCCGGCCACGCCCTCGGTCTGCAGCGACAGCGCCTGCACCCGCAGCAGGCGCGGCAGGTCGGCGGTGGCAAAGCGCTGCGTCAGCTCGGTGATGAGGTGGATGTGCAGATTGGCCTTGACCAGGGCGCCAAGCATGACCAGCACCAGGATGCCGAACCCCAATGCCAGGCGCCATCCGATGCGCCGCGGGTGCCACAGCCCCCTGCGGCTGGGGACAGGGGGGGGCGGCGGCACAGCCGCCGCTGCGGGGGGGTCAGACGTGGGGGTCATGACCGGGCATGCTAACGGCGTGCGCCCCTGCCGACAAGCTGGCAGGGGCATGGGACCCGTGCTCCACGCCGTCGGCGCAGGCGCCCAGTCGGTACGCGCGCAGCACCAAACCGCTGTGCAGCGCCATGGGCAGCCACTGCGCCACGTCCAGCGCGTCACCCGCCTGGTCCAGTGCCGCCCCCAGCGTTTGCCCTGCCAGCAGCGCCTGCAGCAGGGCCGCCTCCCCGGGCCAGGCCAGGCGCAGCTGCGCACGCCAGCCCTGGCGCCACACCACCGCGTCTTCGGCCACGCCCTGCGCCAGGCGCTGGCGTGCCTGGGCCAAATCCGGCGGCTGGCTCTGATGCGCCGCCCACAGCGTGGCCACCGGCCAGGCGCTGCGCACCAGCGCCGCGCCCGGGCCCAGCGCCAGCCCCAGGCCATCCGCGTCGTGCTGGGCCAGCAAGGCCAGGCTGGCGGCGTCGGGCGCGGCATCGGCGGCCAAGGCGGCACGGTGCAGCGCCCATTCGCAACGCGCCACATCGGCCAGGTAGGGCGCGCTGGCCAGTTGCGCGTCGTCCTGCACCCAAGCGGCCAGCCCTTCGCCCCAGCAGCCCACATCGCCGCACCGCGGCGGCTCGGCGTGCCAATAGGCGCGCGCCAGCTCGGCAAAGCTCTCCGGCCCCAGCAGCTGCAGCAGCACCGGGTAGGCCGCCTGCAAAGCCCGCTGGGCCAGCGCATGGCCGTTGGATTGGTAGGCTTTTATGCCCCTGGCCCGCGTATTCATTAGCTCATTCGCTATATTTTCAATAGCATTCTGGGGCTGCCCATCGAACAACACCGCCAGCAGCGCGCCCTGTTGCTCGCTCAGGCGCATGGCACGCCCTCCTGCAGCGCCTGGCGCGCATGCGCACGTGCGCGCTCGGCCTCCTGCAGCAACACGGCCAGTGCTGGCACATCGGTGTCCCACTCGATCAGGGTCGGCACCGGCCCCCAGCGCCGCAGGGCGTGGCGGTACAGGCGCCACACCGCATCGCTCACCGCACTGCCATGGTCGTCGATGGCCATGGGCGGCTCCTCGTCGTGCACCACACAGTGCCCGGCCAGGTGGATCTCGCCCACACAGTGCGCGGGCACGGCGTCGACCCAGGCCATGCACGCCGCCAGGGGCTCGCCGCCCCAGCCGCCCCACTGGGCGTTGCGCGCATTGACCAGCAGGTTGTTCAGGTCCACCAGCAGGCCGCAGCCGCTGCGCCGGGTCAGTTCCACCAGAAAATCGGCCTCCTGCCAGGCGCGCTCGCCCGCAGGGACGCGCCAGTGCAGGTAGGCCGAGAGGTTTTCCACCAGCAGCGGGCGTTCGAGCGCCTCCTGCGCCTGCTGCACATTGCGGCTGAGCACCCGCAGCGCCTCGTCACTGAACGGCAGGGGCAGCAGATCGGCCGCATGCGCATGCCCCTGGCGGTAGGGCGCGCGCGCAAAGGCCGCGTGGTCGCTCACGCGCAGCGGCTGCACCCGCTGCACCAAGCGGCGCAGCTGGGCCAGGTGCCAGGCATCCAGCCCCATGGCGCTGCCCAGCGACAGGCCCACGCCATGCAGGCTTACGCCGTAGCGCTCACGCCCCTGCAGCAGCACCGCCAGCGCCGCGCCGCCCTCGGCAAAGAAATTCTCCGAATGCACCTCGACGAAGTCCAGCGCCGCCCGCTCCTGCAGCAAGGCGCCATAGTGCGGCTGGCGCCAGCCGATGCCGACCGCCGGCAGGGCTGCAGAGTGGCTGGGCAGGGCGCGCATGTACAGCAGCGAGGAAGGGGGGTGGGCAAGGCGGGTGTGAGGGATTTGTTCACAGGCTCAGCTCTTGAGCAGCTTCCTGGCTTCGTTCATGCCCAGGCCCTTCAGGTCCTTGCAGCTGCCCTTGGGCACGTACTTCCAGTCGTCCTTGGCCATATCGACCTTGGACTGCCCGGCGCACGAATGGGTGCCCGCGATGTTGGCGCAGTCGTTCTGCCCGGCCTTGGCAATGCCGAAGCACTTCTCCTTCTCCTGCGCCATGGCCGGGGCGGCCCCCAGCGACAAGGCCACCAGGGAGGCCGCGGTGGCGGCAAGCAAGGCACGTTGTTGGTTCATGGCGGTTCTCCTGTGGGGGTGTTGCCACATTGGCGGCCCCGTGGCTGGCACGCCCGGACACGGCTTGGTCGATGGGCGCCACCGGATTCTTACAGCCCGCCCCCAAACACGCAGGCCGTGCTGCAATACCCCCACTTGCGTACACTGCTCGCCTTTGCCACACGCCGCACGCCATGGGTCAATACGAACAGCAACTCAGCGCCCTGCGCCCCTACCTGCTGCGCTTTGCGCAGTTGCAACTGCGCAACGACACCTGGGCCGAAGACGCGGTATCCGAAACCCTGCTGGCCGCACTGGCCAAGCCCGCCGCCTTCGGCCAGCGCTCCCAGCTCAAGACCTGGCTGGTGGGCATTCTCAAGCACAAGGTGGTCGACGCGCTGCGCCTGCACGCGCGCGAACTCAGCCTGGATGGAGACGATGAGGACAGCCGCACCGATCCGCTGGAACTCATGGGCTTCACCGAGGACGGGCACTACCAGCAAGCCCCCGCCGACTGGGGCGACCCCGAGCAGCAGCTGCGCCAGCGCCAGTTCTTCGAGGTGCTCGAAGCCTGCGCCGAACACCTGCCGCCGACCCAGGCCCGCCTGTTCCTGATGCGCGAGTGGCTGGAGATGTCCAGCGACGAAGTGTGTAAGGCCTTGGGACTCACGCCGACCAATCTCTACGTCCAACTGCACCGCGCCCGCTTGCGCCTGCGCGAGTGCCTGGAGCTGCACTGGTTCAAGAAGGTGGCCGCATGAAATGGCTCAAACGCAGTTGCAAACAGGTCACCGCCCTGCTGGTGGCCCAGGAAGACCGCGCCCTGCCCTGGCTCGAGCGCCTGGCCCTGCGCCTGCACCTGTCGGTGTGCAAGGCCTGCCCGCGCTTTCAGCGCCAGATGCTGACCATGCGCCACGCCATGGGCCAGTGGCGCCACTACAGCGAATCCGACACATCCCTACCCCCTGGGCAAAACCCTTAGTCAAAATGTCGCTATGGCGTTTACAAAGTGGCGCATAATGGGTTAGTGATCTGGTGCGCCAGGCCACACAGTCTGCGGTGAATGGTCAGTACGCGTTTCCCCAATACGTATGGTTTGTTGGTGACGGTTGTGGACTCCATCGCGTTAAGTGTCAATTTCAGGAGTCCTTCATGGGCAACAAACTTTACGTCGGCAACCTGCCGTATTCCTTCCGTGACAACGACCTGCAGCAGGCCTTCTCTGCGCACGGCAACGTCACCAGCGCCAAGGTCATGATGGAGCGCGACACCGGCCGCTCCAAAGGCTTTGGCTTTGTGGAAATGGCCAGCGATGCCGAAGCCCAAACCGCCATCAACGGCATGAACGGTCAGCAGATCGGCGGCCGCGCCCTGGTGGTCAATGAAGCACGTCCGATGGAACCGCGCCCTCCCCGCAGCGGTGGCGGCGGCTTCGGTGGTGGCGGTGGCCGCAGCGGCGGCTTCGGCGGCGGCGGTGGCCGCAGCGGTGGCTTCGGTGGCGGTGGCCGTGGCGGCTACGGCGGCGGCAGCAGCTACTGAACCCCACGCTTTTTTCCGCGCCCCCTGCGCAGCCGCCCCTTGCGGGTGGCTGCGTGTGCTGCGCGAGAGGCAGCCCATGAAAAAAAGCCTGCGCATGCGCAGGCTTTTTTTCATGGCCGGGCGCTCCCTCCCCGCCCCCTTGGGGCACAGGGCGGCCTACTGCGGCGGCGGCGCCGCGCGCGGTTTGCGCGGGCGCGACGCGAACAAGCGGTCAAACACCGCATTGGGCAGCAGGCGCAGGAACTTCGCCACCAGCCCCATCTGCCACGGGATCACCTGGTAGCTGCGCCCGGCGGCGATGGCGCGGGCCGCCACCTGCGCAAAGCGGGGCGCAGGCATCAGGAAGGGCATTGCATAGGTGTTGTGCTGCGTCAGCGGCGTATCGATGTAGCCCGGCACCAGCGTCACCACCCGCACACCGCTGGCACGCAATTCGCCGCGCAAGGCCTCGCAGTAGCTGATCACCGCCGCCTTGCTCGGGCAGTAGGCGCCATGCCCGGGCATGCCGCGGATGCCATGCACACTGGCCACCCCCACCAGGGTACCGCCGCCACGCTGCGCCATGGGTGCGATGAACGGGTGAAAGGTGGCGGCCATGCCGACGTTGTTGGTGGCGAAGGTGCGCGCCATCACGTTCAGGTCCTCGCGGTAGCGGGTGTCCACCCCGGTGCTGAAACCGGCGCAGGCAATCACCACATCGGGCAGCCCCTGCA
This sequence comes from Rhodoferax sp., assembly GCA_052390055.1. Lineage (GTDB taxonomy): Bacteria > Pseudomonadota > Gammaproteobacteria > Burkholderiales > Burkholderiaceae_C > Allorhodoferax. The sequence continues at coordinate 5,344 of JBQTHH010000016.1, read as the reverse complement.
GGCGCAGGCACTCCTGCCCGGCACGCACGATGCTGTCGGTGTCGGCCACGTCCGCGCCGTACACCGCATGGCGCTGCGCCTGCCAGCCTTGCTCGCGGGCCCAGTCCTGCACCGCAGCGCTGCGCCGCGCCACCAGCGCCAGGCGCCAGCCCTGGGCGTAATAGTGCAGCGCCAGGGCCTGCCCCAGGCCGCTGGAGGCTCCGGTGATGAACACCAGGGGTGCGTCATTGTTCATGGCCGACTCCCCTGTCCCCCGGCAGCGGCCCCAGGCTGCGGGTGCAGTTGCGCACGCACCCGGCCATCGAGTTGGAGCACGCGCTGGCGCTGGTCGTAGTGCAGGCGCTGCGCGCTGAGCTGGTCGCGCCCGCGGCTCAGCTGCACGGGCTGGTCGCTGCGCAGGGTATCGCCCTGCAGGTCGGCCATCAGGTAGGCCCCCTGGTAGCGGGTATCGGGCTGCGGCGCCAGGTGGCGCAGCACCTGGGCCTGGTCCATCAGTTCCAGGCGTGTTTGCGCATCGTCCACCACGCCGCGCTGGGCCATGGCGGTGGTCAGGGCCCCGTCGTCGCCCAGGCTGCGCAGGCGCGGCGCGCGCAGCTGCAACTCGCGGCGCTGGGGATCGTGCAGCGCCGACTCGCCCACCACCTCGCTGCGCAGCCGCCCCTGGGCATCGAAGGCGCGCAGCACAAAGGCGAAAAGCCGGTAATCCGGCCCGCTGACCGGCGCGGGCGCCGCCTCGGGCGGAGCCACCGGATCGGCCGTGCGCACCAGCCAGTAGCTGCCCAGGGCCAGGGCGCCCACGAACAGCAGCGGCAGGTACAGCAGCAAGCGGTCGGCCAGGCGGTGCAGCAGGTTCATGGGCGCGCCTTCCCGCACAAGGGCTGCCCGAGCAAGGCCAGCCGCTCAGGCAAGGTAGGGCTCCAGGGCGGCAGCGTAGGCGCCGCGCGCGCACAGCAGCAGGTCGCAGACCTCGCGCACCGCCCCGTGCCCGCCCGCAGCCTGGGTCAGGAAATGGGCCCGCGCCGCCACCTCCCGGTGCGCGTTGCGCGGGGCGCAGGCCAGCGCGCAGCGCTGCATCACCGGCAGATCCGGCCAGTCGTCGCCCATGGCAGCGGCCTGCGACCACTGCAGGCCCAGGGCATCGAGCGTCTGCTGGGCGGCGGGGCGTTTGTCCTCGGTGCCGAAATGCGCGTGCACGATGCCCAGCGCGCCCAAGCGCGCACGCAGGGCCTGGGAATCGCGCCCGGTGACCACCGCCGGGGTGATGCCCGCGCGCTGCAGCAGCTTGAGGCCGTGGCCGTCCAGGGTGTTGAAGCGCTTGAGCACCTCGCCGGTGTCCCCGAACAGCAGACCGCCATCGGTGAGCACCCCGTCCACGTCCAGAAACAGCACCCGCACCTCCTGGGCGCGCAGCAGCAAGGCGGCATCGTGTTGCATCTGGGGTCCCATCAGATCACCTTGGCACGCATGAGATCGTTGCTGTTGAGCGCGCCGCACAGGCGCTGCTGCGCATCGACCACCAGCACGCTGGTGATGCGCATGCGCTCCATCAGCTCGGCCGCCTCCACCGCCAGCACATCGGCGGACACGGTGTGGGGGCCGGGGTGCATGACCTCCCGGGCGGTCTTGCCACGCAGGTCCTGCCCCTGTTCGACCAGGCGGCGCAGATCGCCGTCGGTGAAGATGCCCAGCACCCGGTCCTGTTCGTCCACGATGGCCGAGGCCCCCAGGCCCTTGGCGCTCATCTCGCGCATGAGTTCGGAAAACGAAGCCTGCGGCGCCACCTTGGGCACCGCCTCGCCGCTGCGCATCACATCGCTGACCAGGGTGAGCAGCTTGCGCCCCAAGGCCCCGCCGGGGTGGGAACGCGCGAAATCCTCGGCCTTGAAACCGCGCAGGTCCAGCAGGGCCACCGCCAGCGCATCGCCCAGCGCCATCTGCGCCGTGGTGCTGGCCGTGGGCGCCAGGTTCAGGGGGCAGGCCTCCTTGTCCACCGTGCTGTCGAGCCAGACATCGGCATGGCGCGCCATGGTGGAGTCGCCATTGGCGCTCATCGCGATCATGGGCACCCCCAGGCGCTTGAGCACCGGCAGGATGGCGCTGATCTCCTGCGACTCGCCGCTGTTGGACAGCATCAGCACCACGTCCTGCACGGTCACCATGCCCAGGTCGCCATGGCTGGCCTCGGCCGGGTGCACGAACAGCGCCGGCGTGCCCGTGGAGGCCAGGGTGGCGGCGATCTTGCGCCCCACGTGCCCGCTCTTGCCCATGCCCATCACCACCACCCGGCCGCGCGTGGCCAGCACCAGGCCCACGGCCTGGGCAAACGGTGCGCCCAGGCGCTGGCGCAGGCCCTGCACCGCGGCGGCCTCGATGTCGAATGTCTCGTGGGCCAGGGCCAGCGCGCGCTGGGCCTGCGCCGGGGTCAATGCGGGAGCGGTCAGGGTCATGATGGGCCGGGATTTTACGGGCCACGCCCCCCTGGGCTGCTAGGATTCGCCCATGTCAGGACTGGAAATCACCCTGCTGTACCTGCTCGCGGCCGTGGCCGGCGTGGTGCTGTGCCGCTCGCTCAAGCTGCCGCCCATGCTGGGCTACCTGGTGGTGGGGGTGCTGATCGGCCCCAACGCGCTGGCGCTGGCGCAGAACGCCGACGGCGTGCGCCACCTGGGCGAGTTCGGCGTCGTGTTCCTGATGTTCGTGATCGGGCTGGAATTCAACGTGCACAAGCTCTGGTCCATGCGCCAACACGTGTTCGGCCTGGGCACGCTGCAGGTGCTCATCACCATGGTGGCGGTCGCGGCAGGCACCCTGGGGCTGGCGCGCTATTTCCACTACTGGAGCGCGCTGACCTGGCAAAGCGCGCTCGCGCTGTCGGGCGCGCTGGCCATGAGCAGCACCGCCATCGTGGTCAAGCTCATGGCCGAGCGGCTCGAGGTCGAGTCCGAACACGGCAAGCGCGTGATGGGCGTGCTGCTGTTCCAGGACCTGGCGGTGGTGCCGCTGCTGGTGCTGATACCGGCGCTGGGCGCGCGCAGCGAACACCTCGGCACCGCGCTGGGCTGGGCCACGCTCAAGGCCGCGGTGCTGGTGGGGCTGCTGCTGATCGGCGGCCAGCAGGTGCTGCGCTACTGGCTGCGCGTGGTGGCGCGGCGCAAGAGCGAAGAGCTGTTCGTGCTCAACCTGCTGCTCATCACCCTGGGCCTGGCCTGGCTGACCGAACTGGCAGGCCTGAGCCTGGCGCTGGGCGCCTTCATCGCCGGCATGCTGATCTCGGAGACCGAATTCAAGCACCAGGTGGAAACCGACATCCGCCCCTTCCACGACGTGCTGCTGGGCCTGTTCTTCATCAGCATCGGCATGATGCTGGACTGGCGCGCCGTGGCCGAGCACTGGGCGCTGGTGCTGGTGCTGGTGACCCTGCCCACGGTGTTCAAGGCCGCGCTGGTGACCGCCCTGGCGCGCGGCCTGGGCGCCTCCACCGGCACCGCGCTGCGCACCGGGCTGTACCTGGCGCAGGCCGGTGAGTTCGGCTTCGTGCTGCTGGCCCTGGCCCACGACCAGCGCCTGCTGCCCAGCGCCCTGCTGACCCCGATCCTGGCCAGCATGGTGCTGTCCATGCTGGCCACGCCCTTCGTCGTGATGCACAGCAACCGCATCGTGCTCAAGCTGGTGGCCAGCGACTGGCTGCAGCAATCGCTGCAGATGACGCGCATCGCCCGCAAGTCCATCGGCACCAGCCAGCACGTCATCATCTGCGGCTTCGGGCGCTGCGGGCAGAACCTGGCGCGCATCCTGGAGTCCGAGTCGATCGCCTACATGGCCCTCGACCTGGACGCCGAGCGCGTGCAGAAGGCAGCCCAGGCCGGGCACAACGTGGAATATGGCGACGCCGGGCGCATCCAGTCGCTCATGGCGGCCGGCCTGGCACGCGCCAGCGCGGTCGTCATCACCTACCTGGATGCGCCCGCCGCCGCACTCAAGGTGCTCGACCACGTGCGCACCCACGCCCCGCAGGTGCCGGTGATCGTGCGCACCCAGGACGACCACGACCTGGAGCGCTTCCAGACCGCCGGCGCCGCCGAGGTGGTGCCCGAATCCATCGAAGGCTCGCTCATGCTCGCCAGCCACGCCCTGGCCCTGGTGGGTGTGCCCATGCGCCGCGTGATCCGCATCGTGCAGGACCAGCGCGACGCGCGCTACAACCTGTTGCGCGGCTACTTCCACGGCGCCGACGATGCCGAGCCCGGCGCCGAAGGCCAGTACGAACGCCTGCACAGCGTCAACCTGCCCCAGCCCAGCCCGGCCCATGGACGCCCCCTGGCCGAGTTCGCGCTGGAGTCCCTGGGCGTGCGCGTCATCAGCCTGCGCCGCTTGCAGGGCAGGCCCGAGCCCGTGCAGCCGCAGCTGCTGCTGCACGGCGGCGACACCCTGGTGCTGTCGGGTTACGCGCACAATCTGGCGCTGGCCGAACAACGGCTGCTGCTGGGGCGCGCGGACATCGACTAAGCTCCCCTCCCCCTCGTACCACCCACCGTCCCACCATGCACCAGCAAAGCGTCAGCCACTTCCTGCGCGATCACATCCGCACCGTGCCCCACTGGCCCGCGCCCGGCGTCCAGTTCCGCGACATCACCCCCTTGCTGCAGGACGCCAAGGTGTTTCGCGTGCTCGTGGACGCCTTCGTGCACCGCTATATGGACGCGGCCCTGCGCCCGGACGTGGTGGCCGGGCTGGACGCGCGCGGCTTCATCCTGGGCGCCGTGGTGGCCTATGAGCTGGGTGTGGGCTTCGTGCCGATCCGCAAGAAGGGCAAGCTGCCCTTCACCACCGTGGAGGAAACCTATGAGCTGGAGTACGGCAGCGCCACCGTGGAGCTGCACACCGACGCCGTCCAGGCCGGTGACCGCGTGCTGCTGATCGACGACCTGATCGCCACCGGCGGCACCATGATGGCGGGCAAGAAACTGCTGGAGAAACTCGGCGCCACCGTGACCGAGGGCGCCGCCATCGTCGATCTGCCCGAGTTGGGGGGGTCCCGCAAACTGCGCCAAGCGGGGTTGCCGCTGTTCACACTGGTCGATTTCGAAGGGCACTGAGCCCGTCAACAGCAGGCCGCAGGGGCCCACCCATCCCGGTTCCGGCCCCACCCGCGGGGCAAGTGCCTTTTCGGGGGGCAGGCGTGGCCCCGTAGAGACTTTGAACAACAGGTACAGGTACTTATTCCATTTCTAATTCATAAATGAAATCAATAGGCTCCCCACGATCCATGACCAGGATACGATGGAGGCGATCGTTGCGGGGTCTTGTTCCGACGACCTGAGGGCGTCAACAAGATGGACCTCCA
>JBQTHH010000015.1:0-49603 GCA_052390055.1 Rhodoferax sp. | reverse complement strand
GGAGGTCCATCTTGTTGACGCCCTCAGGTCGTCGGAACAAGACCCCGCAACGATCGCCTCCATCGTATCCTGGTCATGGATCGTGGGGAGCCTATTGATTTCATTTATGAATTAGAAATGGAATTACCTACCAGCCGACAGCAATCCGCAGGCGTGCATCCAATCCAGAAAGCAGGTGCTTCGGGCGGCAACCACCCGCGCCCTCTGCCAGGGCCCGGAGGATCCCAGGGGCCTTCTTGTCGATGGAATGGGGTGCCAAGCCCGTGCTACGGTGTGTTCTGTTCCAGCCAGGCCAAATCCTCCCGCCACGCCTGCCGCTGCGCCACACGCCGGGCATGCAAATCCGTCGGCTTGTGCAGCACCAGTTTGTAGGGCGAACCTTTTTTGACGATCTCGGTGCGTACCGGCGCGCCTGCCGCGCCCAGCTGCGACTGGATGTGGGTGCGCCGCATCTCGGCCAGGGCCAGCGTCAGTGCCTCGGCACCGCGCGAGTTGGCCCAGTCGATCACCGGCTTGCAGTCGGCGCAGCGGCAGGTCCACTCGATGTCGTTCAGGCGGTGGTCGTCGGCGCCGGATTCGGGTTGCGCCAGGGCGCGGCGCAAGGCGTCCACGACCGCGTCGCGCAAAGCCGCCATTTCCGGCCTCTGCCGGGGAAAGCGCTGCACCAGTGGCCCCAGGCCGCGCAGGGGGTACAGCGTGGCGCGCGTCTGCACCGAGCGCAGGCGCTCACCCAGCGCCCGCTGCGCCTGCGGGGAGCGTTGCAGTGCCTCCACCAGCTCACACAGTGCCTTCATGCGTGGCGTTTGGCTGGCCATGCGCTGGGCCGGGGTTTGCGACGCGCAAGCAGCGTCGCAGGCGTCTACCGCGTTGCCGCAGTGTGTCAGCATGGCATCGACCACGCTCGGCGCCAGCGCGGCGTTCTGGCAGGCGTGGATGAAGGGTGCCAGTGGCTGCGGCCAGGGCAGGGTGTGTTCTTTCGCGCTGCTCCAAGGGTTGCGGTACTCCTGCAGACCCGGTTGGGCCCAGGCGGGCAGCAGCGATTGCATCCAGGTGCTGCCCCAGCGCCCCTGCAGCCGGGCCAGCGCCTCGGCGTCCTGGGGCTCGAAGCCGCGCCAGTCAAACTTGGAAAGCAGGGTGTGGGCCTGGGCCGCGTCCGCCAGCGCGCACGCCAGCTCAGCATAGCGGCCCAGCAGGGTCCGGCCCTGGCTGCGGGCCCGGTCCTGCAGTGTGCGAGCGGCCGCCTGCAGGCGCTGCGCCAGCATTGCTGTCTGCCCGGTGCGGGCCAGGTCCAGAGCGTCGGTCAGCGCGCCATCGAAGTCGGCCGCAAAGCGCGCGGCCTCCCGGGCCAGCGGGGTCTGCAGGACCAGCGCCGCACGGCGGTACCAGTAGTCCAGGGTTTCGCCGTAGTTGCCCATGTAGCCCTGGTACTCTTCGTCCACCAGAAAGCTCTCGTCGGTGTCTGTGAAGCTGGCGCAGTCCGCCATCGCCATCGGCAGGGCCGGGCAGGGTTGGGGCTTGTTGTCGGCGTCCACCCAGAAGTTCAGCGCGCACTCTTCTTCGATCAACTCATCCGGCTCCACCGATTCCCGGCCTCCACGCCGATCGCGGTACTCCACGGTAGCGCTCCACAGCTGGTGGATCTCGGTCAAGGCCAGGTGGCAGCTCAACCCCAGTGCCTGGGCGGCGCTGCGCAGGGCCGCCCCCCGAGGCCGGTCCTCGCCCTTGAGCAAATGCCAGCGCAAACCGTGTTCGGTGTACTCGTGTTCCAGCAGCAGTGCCCAGGGGCGCAGCGTGGGGCCTTCCGCCGGGTAAAAGCGCGCACGCAAGGCCGCCAACAGCGCGGCAGGCGGGGGTGGCGATGCCGCGGCGGCGCGCTGCGGCACCACCAGGTCAAAGGTGAGCACGATGCGCCAGCCTTCGCCCACTTCCCGCACCTCGTGCTTGCAATCGGCATAAAAGGCAAACCAGCGCAGGGCATTGGTTTGCAGGTGCTGCGATGCGAAGCTGGCGCTCTCCTCACCATGCCAGATGCACAGCTTGCCGCCGATGTGGGCCGAGGGCAGCACCAGCACCAGTGTGGCCACCATGCCGGGCTGCTTTTCGGTGTCTTGGTGGGGCTTGAAGAACTGCCCCGGGCCGTAGACCAGCAGCTTGTGCGGGTGGGCGCGCACCTCGGGCAGGCCCAGAGCATGCGCGACTTCGGTCTGCAGTGCCGCCAGCGCACCGTCGCTCCAGTGCAGTTGCAGCGCCTGGGTGTCGATTTCTCCGGTATCGCGCACCTCGGTGTCCAGCAAGGTCTCCTGCCTGCGCCCGTAGGGGGCAGGGGTGCTGGTGGCGTGCAGTGCGCTCGCCCGCTCGGGGGCAATCGGGTAGCCCAGTTGCCCCACTCCCCACACCTCCACCCCCAGCGCGTCCAGCGCGAGGCGACCCTCGGCACAGAAATGCCCGGCGGGCGCGCCTCCAGCAGCTGATGCAGCAGACGTCTCTGAACCTTGTTCCAGGGCTTGCAGGATGGGGGAGGTGTTGGATGAGGGCATGGCGGATCCGTTGACGAGAGCCGGATTGTGGCCCCGGCCCGGACAGGAACCACGGCGCAAAGGGGCGCCCCATCGGCGCACCGTGGGGGAGTTCAGGCCACAGCCGTCTCGTCCTGCGGCGCCAGTACCGCCATGGTGATGCGCGAGACGCAGCTCATACGCCCCTGGTCGTCGCGCATGTCGATCTGCCAGACCTGTGTGGTGCGCCCGATGTGCACGGGCCGCGCCGTGCCGGTGACCCAGCCGCTGCTCACCGCCCGCAGGTGGTTGGCGTTGATGTCCAGGCCCACCACCCGGTGGCCACTCGGGGCGGTGAAGGCGGCGCCGCACGATCCCAGCGTCTCGGCCAGCACCACCGAGACGCCGCCGTGCAGCAGGCCATAGGGCTGGCAGGTTTGCCGGTTCACTGGCACGCGCGCCACCAGGTACTCGTCGCCGATCTCCAGGAATTCAATGCCCAGGTGGGTGACGGCGGTGTTGTCGCTGACGCGCTTGAGAATTTCCAGGGAAACAGGGTGTTTCCAGATAGCCATGGGTGCAAGTCCTCCTGCACCGCACTATACGCAGTGCGTGCCAGGGTTTTTGGGCGCGGTCGCGCAGGGGACAGGCCTGGGCGGTTACTCCCACTGCCAGGAGTAGCTCAGGCCCACGGTATGGCTGGTTTGGGCTGCCTGCAGCTCGGTGCCGTTGGGGCGCAGCACGGCCTCGCTGCGCGTCTGGCCCAGGTTCAGGCCCGCCAGCCCCTGCTTGCCCACCGGCAGCGACAGGCTCCACTGCAGGCCCCGCTGCACCTGGCCCACCACGGTCTGGCTGTACTGCGCCGACAGGCTCAGGTGCAGCGTGTCGGTGGCCTGCCAGCGCAGGCCCAGGCGCTGGCTGCGCTCGGCGAAGCCGGTCAGGGCGAGCGCAGCGGCGGTGCGCGGCACTCGGCGCACCAGCAGCGCGCGCGCCAGCGCCACCGGGTCGGAGCTGTACTGCGTCCAGGTGCCGTCCCAGTCCCAGCCCCAGCGCTCGCCCAGGTCCTGCGACCAGCTCAGGGTCCAGGCGTTCTGGTCGGGCACCAGGTTGCCGGCCGCCACGCTGGCATCGCGCAGGCCGTTGTAGCCGCGCCGCCAGGCCAGGCCCAGGCTGGCGCGCTGCTCCCACTGCGCCCACTCGTCCAGGGCCAGGCGCGCCTCCAGACCCGTTCCCTGCGAGCGCAGCACTTCATCCTGGCTCTGGTCCACGCTCAGCGCCAGCGACCACAGGGGTGTTGCCTGCCATTGCAGGCGCAGCGCGTGGTGGGTGTCGGTTTCGCGATCGCCGCTGCGCCCCTGGCCTGCGCTGGCATACAGGTCCCAGTCTTTGGCGGCCTGCAGGCCCAGGCCGACCTGGTGCGCCACATAGTCGCCGCTGGAGCCGCTCAGGCTGTAGTCCAGGCCCTGCGCCGCCGCGGCGCCGCCCAGGCCCAGTGCCAGCGTCAGGAGCGCGCGCGGCACCCACGTGCGGAGTGGGGAGCGGTGGCTGTGGCAGCCGGAATCGGGGGGCATGGGCGGCATATGCGGGGTTGGGTTGGGGAGGGCGAGAAGCGCGGGACGGAGGGCGGAGGGCACGGGACAGGCGTGTGCAGGGGGCCGGGCGCGGGGTGGGCGCACCCGGGTTCAATCGCCGCGCGTGCGCGCGGGCTGCTGGCGGCGCAGGTGCCGCTTGAGCGCTTCGCGCTGGGCGGGGCTGAGTTTTTGCAGGCGCTCACGCAGGTCGCGCGCCTTCTCCGGGTGCTGCTGCAGCGCGTCGACCAGGCGCTGCAGCACGATGGCGCGGCGTTCCTCCAGGCGCTCTTCCAGGCGCAGCTGGCGGCGCAGGAAAAAGCCCGGGCGTTGGCCCAGGCGCCGTGGCGCGGGCTGGGCCGCATCCACAAAACCGTCTTCGCCCGCCTGCAGCCCCAGCTCTTCGCCCGCATGGCTGCGCAGCACGGTGGCGCCTTCGAGCACGCTGTCGTAGGTGCCTGCGCCGTCGTCGCCGTCGGGCGCCAGCAGCACGGTCACTTCATGGTCGGTGCCGCGGATGCCCACCGTGGCGGTGGGCGTGGCGATGCGGTAGCCGGGGGCGTTGAACTTGCCGATCCAGCCGGTGATGGAGCGCAGCGCCCCCTGCAGCAGCGACAGCTCCATGCGCGCACTGGGCCCCTTGTCGGCGTTGTACTGCTGCACCGTGAAGTGGGTGAGCGGGCGCACTGCCAGCACGCCGCCATCGGCCATGTCCAGGTGCACTTCGCTGTGGGCCTGGGTGACGATGCTGGCGCCCACCTGCACGCTCTGCCCTTCGCGCAGGGGCTGGCTGGCGCCGCCGGGGCTGCGGTATTCGGCCTGCCCCACCAGCTTGTCCACCGTGCCCACGCCCTGGGCGGCGGCGGCCAGCGGCGCCAGCAGGCCCAGGGCCAGCAGCAGCGCTCGGGCCCGGGGGAACAGGGCGGGCTCCCGGGCGCGCTGCGGCGCGGGCTGAGGTGGGGTGGGGCGGTGGGAAGGGGGCAGGGGGCTGTGCATGGGGGGGCAAATCGGGTCAGGGGCAGCGTGCGCAGCGCAAAGCGCGCCGCATTATGCGCCGCGCCCCCGGGGCTTCAGCGCATCGCCAGCCGGGGGGCATCGGCGCCCGCGCCCTCGACCTGGAACACGGCCACGGCCTGTACCAGCTCCTGGGCCTGCTGGCGCAGGCTGCTGGCCGAAGCCGCGATCTCCTCCACCAGCGCGGCATTCTGCTGCGTGACGTGGTCCATCTGCGTGATCGCCTCGCCGATCTGGGCCACGCCCGAGCGCTGCTCGGCGCTGGCGCTGCTGATTTCGCCCATCAGCGAGGTGACGCGCTGGATCGCCCCCACCACCTCCTGCATGGTGCTGCCGGCCTTGTCCACCAGGGTAGAGCCATGTTCCACCCGCTCCACGCTGGCGGTGATCAGGCTCTTGATCTCCTTGGCCGCCTCGGCGCTGCGCTGCGCCAGCGCGCGCACCTCGCTGGCGACCACGGCAAAGCCGCGCCCCTGCTCGCCTGCGCGTGCCGCCTCCACGGCGGCGTTCAGGGCCAGGATGTTGGTCTGGAAGGCGATGCCGTCGATCACGCTGATGATGTCGGCGATCTTGCGGCTGGACTCGTTGATGCCGCGCATGGTCTCCACCACCTGGCTCACCACCTCGCCGCCGCGCTCGGCCACGCTGCTGGCGTTGCGCGCCAGGCTGTTGGCCTGGTGGGCGTTGTCGGCGTTGTGGGCCACGGCGTCGCGCAGCTCCTGCATGGAGGCATTGGTCTCCTCCAGCGCGCCGGCCTGCGACTCGGTGCGGTTGGACAGGTCCATGTTGCCCTGCGCGATTTCGGCGCTGGCGCCGAGCACGTTTTGCGAGCCCTGGCGCACATTGGTGACCACGCTGGCCAGGGCGCCCTGCATTTCCTTGAGCGCCAGCAGCAGCTGCGCCACCTCGTTGCGCCCATCGGCTTCGATGGGCTCGCGCAGGTTGCCCGCCGCCACCGAGCGCGCCACGCGCACCGCCTGGCGCAGCGGCACGGTGATGGAGCGGATGATCCACCAGCCCAGCAGCCCGCCCACGCCCATCACCACCAGGGTGGTGACCAGCAGCATGCCGCGCACGCTGTTGGCCGCGCCCTCGGTGGCCTCGGTGGCCTGGGCCAGTTGCTGCTGCTGCTGTTGCAGCAGCGTGTCCATGGCGGCAAAGTACTTGAGCTGGGCCGGGTGCATCTTGTCGATGAGGATGTCCTTGGCCTCGAAAATCTGGCCGCTGCTGGCCAGGTCGCGGGTCTCGTTCTGCAGCGGCTCAAACAGCTTGCGTGCCGCCTGCACCTGGGTCAGGCTGCCCTGGGCCGCGCTGTCGCCGGAGAGCAGCTTTTCGAGTTCACCGTAGCGCTGGTCGATGCGCGCCTGCAGCCGCTTGATGTTGTCGGCCTCGGCCATGATGCGCATCGAGTCGCTCATCAGGATCATGTTGCGCACGCTGCTGGAGATGGTCTGCACGTCTTCCTTGATGGCGTTGGCCACCGTCATGCGCGGGATGCGCACGTCGGCCATATCGCCAAACAGGCCGGTCATGGCCGAGACCTGGACCAGGACCACCGTCACCATGGACAGCACCAGCAGGCCCAGCAGGCCCGCGCCCGCCAGCAGCCGGGTGGAAATTCGCATGTCGTTGATACGCATGACTGACTCCTTGCCGCTATGAAAAAGCCGCGTGCGGGCCATTATTGGCAGCCCCGCATCCGTGCTGCATTGGGGGCAACCCCAGGGTAGCGCCTGGGCCCGGGGGGCGCAAGCGCTTTCGCGGCGGGGCCGCCTGGTTTTCAGCGCCGGAACTTGCCGCTGGCGCTGATGATGGACAGGTCGGAAAAGTCCAGCCCGGTGTGGTCGCTGGGGCTGTAGTCCAGCGACAGGCCGCCGAGGTCAATGCGGCCCAGGTTCTCCAGCGCCTGGTGCAGGCTGGCGCGGGTGGGTTTGGGGCCGGCCCGGCGTAGCGCCTCCACCAGCACCTTGGCCGAGACGAAGCCTTCCAGCATGGCCGGGCTGATTTCGTCCACCCCCTGCGCCTTGGCCAGTTGGTTCGCATCCTTGACCAGGGTGAAGCCCTGGCTGGCGGGGGAGACCTGGCTGACCACCACGCCGTGGCCCAGTTCGCCCAGCAGCTTGATGAAGCCGCCCGAGGCGTTGTTGGACAGGGTCAGGTACTGCCCCCCGATCCCCGCTGCTTTGAAGCTGCGTATGCCTTCGACCACCGCCGTGCCCGAGCCGATGATGAGCACCGCCTGCGGCTCAGCCCCTTTGAGGGTGGGCAGCATGGGGCCGAAGTCGGGTTTGGCGCGGTCGAACTTGGCCACCACCACCGGCTGCAGCTTGGCGGCCTTGAGGCCGTTGCGCGCGCCCTCCAGGCCATCGGCGCCGAAGCTGTCGTCCACGTGCACCACCGCCACGCGCTTGACGCCCAGGGAGGCCAGGTGCGCCATGGTGCGCTCGGCTTCGCGCTGGTAGGTGGCGCGCACGTTGAAGATATAGCGCTTGACCGGCTGGTGCAGCACCATGGCGCCGGTGGACGGGCCGATGAGCGCCACGCGGTGCTGCTCCAGCACCGTGTTGATGGCCTCGGTGTGGGGCGTGCCCCGGCTCATGAACAGGGCCAGCACGCCGCGCTCCTCGATCAGGGTGCGGGCGTTGGCTTCGGCCTTTTTCACGTCGAAGCCATCGTCCAGGGTGATGACGTCGATTTTTTCGCCGCCCACACCGCCCTTGGCGTTGATGTGGTCCAGGTAGAGCCGCGCGCCCAGCATGGACTCCTTCACCGTGGCCGCCACCGTGCCGGTGACGCCCACGGTCTGCCCGATGCGGATCTGCGCGCTGGCGGCGTGGGCCCCCAGGGCCGCCACGCACGCCACGACCGCTGCCCTGACGTGCCGCGCAGCCATGCTCAGATCATCCCCAGCATGCGCGGGAACCACAGGCTCAAGGCGGGCCAGTAGGTCACCACGATCAGGAAGCCCAGCATCGACAGCAGCCACGGCCACACCGCCACGGTGAGTTCGGTGATGCCCATCTTGGTGATGCCCGAGGCCACGTACAGGTTCAGGCCCACGGGCGGGTGGCACATGCCGACTTCCATGTTCACCACCATGATGATGCCGAAGTGCACCGGGTCGATGCCCAGCTTCACCGCCACCGGGAACAGGATGGGCGCGAAGATCAGCACAATGGAGGAGGGCTCCATGAAGTTGCCCGCCAGCAGCAGGATCACATTCACCGCCAGCAGGAAGCTGATCAGCCCCAAGCCATTGCCCAGCATCCAGTCGGCCAGGGCCTGGGGGATGTTCTCGTTGGTCATGATGAAGCTGAACAGCACCGCGTTGGTGATGATGTACAGCAGCATGGCGCTCATGTTGGCCGAGTTCAGCAGCACCTTGGGCACGTCCTTGAGGCCCATGTCCTTGTAGACGAATACCGCCACAAAGAAGGCATACACCGCGCTCATGGCGGCGGCTTCGGTGGGGGTGAACATGCCGGTATAGATGCCGCCCATCACCACCACGATCAGGAACAGGCCCCAGGCCGATTCGCGAAAGGCCTTGAGGCGCTGCGGCCAGCTCGCCTTGGGCAGGCGCGGGTAGTTGAACTTGCGGGCACGCCAGTAGGTGACGCCGCCCAGCGTGGCGGCCAGTGCCAGGCCGGGAATCACCCCAGCCATGAACAGCGCGCCCACCGAGGTGTTGGTGGCCACCGAGTACATCACCATCACGATGCTGGGGGGAATCAGGATGCCCAGGGCTCCCGAGGTGGTGATGACGCCTGCGCCGAACTTGCTCGGAAAGCCCGCGCGCACCATGGCCGGCAGCAGGATGGAGCCGATCGCCACCACCGTGGCCGGGCTGGAGCCCGACACGGCGGCAAACAGGGCGCAGGCCAGCACGCCGCCCAGGCCCAGGCCGCCGTACCAGTGGCCCACCATGGCGGTGGCGAAATTGATCATGCGCCGCGCCACCCCGCCGTGGGTGAGGAAGTTGCCGGCCAGGATGAAGAACGGGATCGCCATGATCTCGAACTTCTCGATGCCGGTGAAGAGTTTCAGGGCCACCGACTCCAGCGGCACCTGGGTGAAGCCGAACAGGAAGGTCAGCACCGTCAGGCCGAGCGAGATCGAGATCGGCATGCCGGTGAGCATGAGCACCAGCAGAATGACAAAGATGATGGCGGCGTTCATTTCTGTTCTCCCCCGTTGTGGTGGGTGTCGTCGGGGTGCAGGTTGTCGCGCAGGCCGTAGGGGTTGAAGCGCGAGGGCACGCCGCCGCCTTCGCCAGCGCCTTCTTCGTCGAGCCCGTCCACATGGCCGTGGTCGTGGTGGGGCAGCTCGCCGGTGCGGATGAAACCGACCAGCACCTGCAGGAAGCGCAGGCACATCAGGCTGGTGCCCAGCGGGATGGCGCTGTACACCACCCAGGTGGGCCACTCCAGGTCCGGGGTGGTGGGGCCTTCGATCAGGTCTTCAATCGGCAGACCGAAGAATTTGTAGAAACCGTAGTGCGCGCCGTTCTCCCACACGAAGTTCGCGCCCAGCGTGGCGACGATGGCGGTGAACAAGGCGCCCGCAGCCAGGCCGAAGATGATGAACTTGCCGCGCTTGCGATCGTCCAGGCGGTTGATGAGCACGTCCACCCCGACGTGGATGCCGGTGCGCACCCCGTAGGCGGCGCCGAACTTGGCCATCCACACGAACATGATGATGGTCAGCTCCTGCGCCCAGGTCATGTTCAGGCCCAGCAGCCAGTCCTGCAGGCCGGGAATGGCAAACCCTGCCATGTAGCGGTGCAGCACCGCGAAAAAGACGATGAGCGTGGCGCCGCCCATCAGGAAGGTGATGAACCACTCTTCCAGGTGATCCAGGAATTTCATGGCAGTTTCTCCGGTGAGGTCGTTGGAAGCGCCGCCGCGCGCTGGCGCGGCGGCGCCCTCCGTCCAGGGCGGCGCACTGTGGCGCGCGGGCCCTGGGAGGGCAGGGGCTTACACGGTGTGTGCTGCCTGCCGTGGGGTGCGGGTGGCGATCAGAGCTTGGCGGGGTCGAAGCCGGTGGCTTCGTAGACTTCCTTGATGGTGTCCTTGCCCACGCGCTCGGCCATCTTCTCGTGCACCGGCACCAGGGCTTTTTTCAGCGCCAGGCGCTCTTCCTTGGTGGGGGTGTAGATGGTGGTCTTGCCGCTCTTCTTCACGCCTTCGAGCGCCTGGTCGTTTTCGTCCTGGGCGATCTGGTTGGCGTAGAAGGTGGACTGCTTCATGGCCTGGGTGAGCTGGTCACGCACGTCGGCGGGCAGTCCGTCCCAGAACTTCTTGTTCACGATCACCGCGTAGCCCAGGTAGCCGTGGTTGGTCAGCGTCACGTGCTTTTGCACTTCGTGCATCTTTTGCGTGAAGAAGTTCGAAGGCGGGTTCTCGGTGCCGTCCACCACGCCGGTCTGCAGCGCCTGGTAGGTCTCGCCGAAGGCGATCACCTGCGGGATGCCGCCCAGGGCGCGGATCTCTTCTTCCAGCACCTTGGAGGATTGGATGCGGTACTTCAGGCCCTTGTAGTCGGCCACGGCCTTGAGCGGCTTGTTGGCGGAGAACACCTTGAAGCCGTTGTCCCAATAGGCCAGCCCGGTGATGCCGCGGGTTTCGAGCTTCTTGAACAGGCGCTCGCCCACCGGGCCACCGGTGACCTTGTGCAGTTCGTCACGGTTGTCAAACATGAAGGGCAGGTCGAACACCTCGAATTCCTTCACGCCCAGCGGGCCGAACTTGGCCAGCGAGGGGGCCAGCATCTGCACCGAGCCCAGCTGCAGCGCTTCCATTTCTTCCTTGTCCTTGTACAGCGCGCTGTTGGCATAGACCTCGACCTTGACCTTGCCCTTGGTCAGCTCGGCGGCCTTCTTGGCAAAGAACTCGGCGGCCTTGCCCTTGGGCGTGTCCTGGGCCACCACGTGGCTGAACTTGATCACGATCTGCTGCGCATGGGCCATGCTGGCGCCCAGGGCGATCAGGGCGCACGCCAGAACCTTTTTCACGGGAAATTGCATGAAGGTCTCCTTATTGAGGGTGGGTGAAGATGGGGCGCACTGTAGGCTGTGCGTACCATGCGCGTAACTGTGGCCTTCCACAGCTAGGGTTTACCCTGATGGGCTGTGGGCGGTCTCTGCGGGGGTTCAGGCCGGTGCGCGCAAGGCGGCGTAGACCTGTTCCATCCAGGGGCGGCCGATGCGCCCTTCCAGCCCCAGGTAGACGCCTTGCATGGCCTGGCGCAGGCGTTCGCGCTGCGCGCTGGCCGGGGTGTGGATGCGGGTGGTGGCGCTGGCGCGCAGGGCTGCCAGGGCCTGGTCGTTCTCGTGCTGGGCGATGGCATTGCCCCAGTGCAGCGCCTGCGCCAGGGCGGTCTGGATCAGCTCGCGGTCCTCTTCTGCCAGGTTGTCCCAGAAGCGCTGGTGCACCACGAGGCAATAGCCCAGGTAGCCGTGTTGGGTCAGGCTCAGGTCGGTCTGCACTTCGTGCATGCGCTGGGTCCAGAAGTTGGAGACCGGGTTTTCGGTGCCGTCGACCACCCCGGTGGCCAGGGCGCGGCGGGTCTCGGCAAAGGTCAGCACCACCGGCTGTGCGCCCAGCGCGCGCATCTGGTGCGCGATCACGCGCGAGCTTTGCACGCGCATGCGCAGGCCGGTGAAGTCGGGCGGTTCGAGCAGCGGCTTGTTGGCGCTCATGTGCTTGAAGCCGTTGTCCAGAAAGCCCAGGCCGACCATGCGCTGGCGCGTCAGCCCGGCCAGCAGCTGCTGGCCCACCGGGCCGTCGGTGACGCGGCGCACCTCCTGGCTGTTGGCGAACAGGAAGGGCAGGTCAAAAAGCTCGAACTCCGGAAAGCCCATGCGCCCGAACTTGGACAAGGAGGGCGCGAGCATGTCGACCGCGCCCAGCTGCAGCGCCTGCATTTCGTCGGCGTCGCCGTAGAGCACCGAGTTGGGGTAGAGCACCACCTGGATGCGCCCTTCGCTGAGCGACTGCACGCGCTCCTTGAAGCGCTGCAGGGCCAGGCCCTTGGGGGTCTGGTGTGCCACCACGTGCGACAGGCGGATGGTGATGCCCTGCGGTGCGGCGGCATGCGCGCATGGCCAGGCCGCTGCGGCCAGGGCCTGCAGTGCGTGGCGGCGGGTCAAGGCGGCGGCGGTGCACATGGCCGGTATTATGGTGAGCCGCCTTCTGGACCACCACCGTGCCGACCCCGCCCCAGCCTCTGGACGACTTCGCCCTGCTGCACGCCAGCAAGGGCGCCATGAGCGACCGCAGCCGCTGGACCGTGCTGTGGATGATGGGCTTTGCCGTGCTCATCGTCACCGCCGTGCTGGCGCTGGTGTGGTACCTCAACAGCTTCGAGACCGAGGAAGAGGAGCGCCGCCGCGGCGCCGATGCCCAGTGGCTGGAGCAAAGCGTGCAGTTCCACTTCCGCCGCCTGGAGGACGATTTGGCCGCGCTGGCGCGCCAGGCGGCGCTGGACGGCGCTCAGGCACGCCGCCGTGCCGGGGTGGGCGACGAGGAGAGCGCCCCCTTTGGCATGCTCTGGCGTGAGAGCGGCGTGGTGGTGGCGCATGCCTGGCTGGCTGCGGCCACAGCCGACAGCAGCGGCGACGTGCGCATGTGGGAGCAGGACCAGTTCCTGCACGAGGGCAACCGCCAGGCCCTGCAGACCTTGCAGGACATCGTGCGCGGGCTGCGCCGCTCCAGCTACGCCGGGCCCATGCGCGGGCCCGACGGCACCCCGGGCGAGCGGGTCTGGCTGGCCGTGCCCTACTTCGACGGCAACCGCTATGTGGGCATGTACGTGGCCGCGCTGTCCATGCGCCAGGCGGTGCATGCGCTGCTGCCGGCCTGGTTCTCGCAGAACCAGGCGGTGCGCCTGGTGGTGGATGCGGTGGAGCCGGAACCGGCGCCCGCGCCCAGCGCGCTGCGCCCGTACCGCGCGGTCATGAACTTGCCGGGCACCGATCTGCTGCTGGAGGTGGTGCCCCATGGGCCGCAGGCGTCGCCGGTGCCGCGCATCTTCTTTGTCGTGGCGCTGTTGTTTCTGCTGGGCATGCTGGTGAGCCTGGCGGCGTTGCGGCGTGACTTCATCAAGCGCCAGCGCGTGCAGCAGCGGCTGCAGGCCGAGGTGGCGCTGCGCTCGGCCATGGAGCGTTCCGTTACCACGGGTTTGCGTGCCTGGGACATGCACGGACGCATCCTCTATGTGAACGAAGCCTTTTGCGCCATGGTGGGCTATAGCGCGCAGGAGCTGCGCGGCGCCAGCGCGCCGCTGCCCTACTGGCCTGCGGATCAGGCCGATGAGCTGGCGGTGCTGCACCGCGCCGTCATCAGCCAGGGCACGCAGACGCAGGGGGTGGAGGTGCAGTTCCAGCACCGCGACGGGCACCGCGTGGACGTGCTCATCCACGAAGCGCCCCTGACCGGCGCCGACGGCGCCCAACTGGGCTGGATGAGTTCGGTGCTGGACATCAGCGAGCGCAAGCGCGCCCAACTGCTGGCCGCGCTGCAGCAGGAAAAGCTCGAAGCTTCGGGGCGCCTGGTGGCGGTGGGCGAGGTGGCCTCCACCCTGGCGCACGAACTCAACCAGCCGCTGGGCGCGCTGGCCAGCTTCTCCAACGGGCTGATCAACCGGCTGCGTGACGGCTCCATCAGCTTGCAGGAAATGCAGCCCGTGGTGCAGCGCATGGCCAATCTGGCCGAGCGCGCGGGGGGCGTGATCCAGCGCGTGAACGCCTTTGCGCGCAAGCGTGAAATGCGCCTGATGCAGGTCGACCTCGTGGCCCTGGTGCGCCGCGCGGTGGCGGGCGTGCAGGAGTATTACAGCGTGGCCGTGGGGCTGGAGCTGCCGCAGCAAGCCGTGTGGGTGCAGGCCGACGCCCTGTTGCTGGAGCACCTGGTGCACAACCTGTGCTCCAACGCCCTGGACTGGGCCCAGCGCGGCCCCCAGCGCGCCCAGGTGCGCCTGCACCTGGGCGCTGGCGTGCAGGTGGCCCTGGAGGTGGCCGACAGCGGCCCCGGTGTGCCCGAGGCCGAGCAGGCGCGCATCTTCGACGCCTTCTTCAGCACCAAGGACGGCGGCATGGGCATGGGGCTGGCGATCTGCCGCTCCATCGCCGAGGCGCACCATGGGCGCATCCAGGTCGGGCGTGACGCGCTGCTCGGTGGCGCGCTGTTCACGGTTCAGTTACCCTTGGCCGCCCCCATGACCGACAACGAGCCTGCCTGACCGCCCACCATGAACGACGCTTTGCGAGCCGTGGACATCCATATCGTGGACGACGATGCCGACGTGCGCGACGGCCTGGCCTGGCTGTTCGACTCGCGCGGCTACCAGGCCCGCAGCTGGGCCAGCGGCCCCGCCTTGCTGGAAGCGGCGCGTGCCCGCCAAGGCCAGTGGGGGCTGGCCGTGGTGCTGCTGGACGTGCGCATGGAGCCGCTGTCCGGCCCGGTCACCTTCGAGCAGCTCAAGGCGCTGGGCTGCCCCTGGCCGGTGCTGTTCCTGACCGGGCATGGCGACGTGGGCACGGCGGTCGGGGCGGTCAAGAACGGCGCCTGGGACTTTCTGGAAAAACCCTTCCAGGACAACGTGTTGGTGGACCGGGTGGAGCAGGCCATGCAGGCCGCGCTGGCCCAGACCGACGCCGAGCGCGAGGCCGCGCGCCTGCGCCAGGCGCTGGCTTCTCTGAGCCCGCGCGAGCGCGAGGTGCTCGACGAACTGATCCGCGGGCACTACAACAAGAACATTGCCGACCATCTGGGCATCACGGCGCGCACGGTGGAGTTCCACCGCGCCAACATCTTCGAAAAAATGGGGGTGGAGTCGGCCATCGAGCTGGCGCACAAGCTCGGGCGCCTGCTGCCCATGGGGGCCGCGCCAGCCAGCGGCGCGGCAGCACCCAGCGGCAAGGGAGAGAGCGCGTGAGCGGGGCGCCGACCGCCAGCGCGATCGCCGCCAAGGGCCGCATCCGGGCGCACAACCAGGCGCGCATCCTGCGCGCGGCCGAAACCGTGTTTGCCAGCAACGGTTTTGCCGGGGCCACCATGGCCGCCATTGCCGCCGCCAGTGATTTGCCCAAGGCCAATCTGCACTACTACTTCGGCTCCAAGGAGGCGCTGTACCGCACCGTGCTGGCCGAGATCCTGCACGAGTGGCTGGCGCCGGCGCACGGCATCCGCGCCGATGCCGACCCGCGCCAGGCGCTGGAGCACTACATCCGCGCCAAGATGGCGCTCACGCGCCAACGCCCCGATGCCTCCAAGGTCTGGGCCAACGAGCTGCTGCACGGCGCCACGGTGGTCAAAGAGCTGCTGCGCACCGAGCTGCGCGCCCTGGTGCAGGACAAAGCCGCCGTGGTGCAGCAGTGGGTGGACGCCGGGCGCATGGCGCCGGTGGACGGCACCCACCTGTTCTTCACCATCTGGGCCGCCACCCAGACCTATGCCGACTTCGGCGTGCAGGTCTGCGCCGTGCTGGGCAAGCCGCGTCTGGGCAGCGCCGACCACGAGCGTGCCACCGAGCACGTGGTGCAGCTGCTGCTGCGCGGGTGTGGGCTTTTTGCTTGGCAAAATATGCCATTGGCCCGCGTGGAATATTGATTCATTGCTATTAAAATTATAGCAACCCAGGGCACGTCACACACCCGCTTGGCGGCGCCACTGCGCCGGTGTCTGCCCGGTCCAGCGTTTGAAGGCGCGCCAGAAGGTGCTGGGTTCGGCAAAGCCCAGGCTTTGGCCAATGTCGGCCAGGGCGCGTGGGCTGTGGGCCAGGGCCTGCAGGGCGGCGTCGCGCCGGGCTTCGTCCACCAGGGTGGCAAAGTCCAGGCCCTGCGATTGCAGGCGCCGCGCCAGGGTGCGTTCGCCCAGGCCCAGCGCCTTGGCCGCGTGGGCGCGCTGGGGCAGGCCAGCGGGCAGCTGCTGGGCGATCCAGCCGCGCAGTTGCTGGGCCAGGGGCTCCTCGCCAGACAGGGCGGCCAGGCGCGTCTTGGCGTATTGCTGGTGCACCTGCGCCAGTTGGGCGTCGGCCTGCGGCAGGGGGGCATCCAGCAGCGTGTTGTCCAGCAGCACGCCGCTGAAGGCCTGCTCGAACTCCACCGGGCAGGCAAAGGCGTCGCGGTAGCCCTGCAGCGCTCCGATCTGGGCCTGGCTGAACTGCACGCGCACCGGGCGCACCGGCTGCGCCGTGACCCAGCGCGCAAAGGCCACGACCGCCGCCAGCACCGCCTCGATCTGGTGCGGGCTGAAGGCCAGGCTGCCCTGGCGCGGGTGGTAAATGACCCAACTGGCGGCGTCACCGGGCAGCATCTGGAAACGCCCGCCGTCCGAAATCAGGCGCTGGTACTGCTGCACCGAGGCGATGGCGGCGCGCAAGCTGGGGGCCGACTGCAGCAGGTAGCTCACCACGTTGAAGCTGGCCGGCCCGACCAGGACACCGGCCTTGAGGCCAAAGCCGCTGTCCTGCGTGCACTGCACCGCCGCGCGCCACAGCCGGGTGATGTGGTCTATGGGCCAGCGCTCGGCCTGCAGGTCGGCCTGCTCCAAGCCCGCCGCCGCCAGCACCTGGGCGCGCGCTACCCCCAGCCGCTCGGCAGCGCCCAGCACGGTGTTGACCCAGCTCATGGAGACAGTGGCCTGCAAAGTCAATGTGCTTGTCCTGCAAAGTCAATCGACCGGGATGATAGCGGACTATCTTTGCGGGCACACACAAGGGCGCCGCACGCATGGCGCCGCAACCCTAGGAGACAGCCGCATGGCAGCACTGCAATCGGACGTTCTGGTCCTTGGCGGCGGATTGGCCGGCATCGTCACCGCCCTGGAAGCCCTGCGCGCGGGTCAGCGCGTGACGCTGGTGGACCGCGACACCCCCAGCAGACTGGGGGGCCTGGCCCTGTGGGCCTTTGGCGGCATGGCCCTGGTGGGCACGCCGCTGCAGGCGCGCATGAAGATTCCCGACACCCCCGAAATCGCCCTGCGCGACTGGCTGCGCTTTGGCGAGATGGACCCCGCCGACACCTACCCCCAGCAGTGGGCGCGCTACTACGTGGAGCACTCGCGCGCCCAGGTGTACGACTGGCTGGTGGGCGAGGGCCTGAAGTTCATGCCCGCCGTGAACTGGGTCGAGCGCGGCCTGCATGGCGAGGGCAACAGCCTGCCGCGCTACCACGTGGTGTGGGGCACTTCGCGCGCACTCACGCGGCGCATGATCGCCCAGATGCGCGCCGCCGACCCGGGCGGGCGCCTGACCGTGCTGCACCAGCACCGCGCCACCCGTCTGGAACACAGCGCCGGGCGCGTGAGCGGCGCTTGGGTCACCGACGAAAGCACTGGCGCCGATCGGCACGTGCAGGCCCTCGTGGTGGTGCTGGCCATGGGCGGCATCAACGGCGGTCACGAACAGACCCGCGCCAATTGGCCCAAGGACAGACCCCTGCCCGCCACCCTGCTCAACGGCGCCCACCCCTTTGCTGACGGCGCACTGCACCACGCCGCCGCCCAGGAGCTTGGGGCGCAGATCACCCACGCGGGCGAGATGTGGAACTACGCCGCAGGCTTCCCCCACCCCTTCCCGCACTTCGAGGGCCACGGCCTCTCCAGCATTCCCTGCAAGTCCGCGCTGTGGCTCGACCACCTTGGGCGACGCATTGGCCCCGAGCCCTTGGTGACGGGGTTTGACACCCACTGGCTGTGCCAGCGCGTGGCCGAGCAGGAAAAGCCCTGGACCTGGCACCTGCTGAACTGGCGCATCGCGGCCAAAGAGTTCGCCATTTCGGGCGCGGAGCACAACCAGCGCATCCGCGACCAGCAGTTCGCGCTGTTCCTGAAGGAAACCCTGCTGGGCAACCACCGCTTGGTGAAGCAGATGGCGAGCGAGAGCCGCCACTTCCTGGTGGACGACACGCTGGAGGGCTTAGCCGCCAAGATGAATGCGCTGACCTGCTCGCACGACGTGGATGCCGCCACGCTGCAGGCCACAGCCGACGCCTTCGATGCCAACTTTGCCAACGGCAACAAGCTGCACAACGACGACCAGATCCGCCGCATCCTGCACGCACGCCAGTGGGGGCCGGACAAACTGCGCACCTGCGCGCCCGCGCCCTTGCAGATGCAGGGGGCCGGGCCGTATATCGCCATCCAGATGCAGCTCATCACGCGCAAGAGCCTGGGCGGCCTGCGCACCGACCTGCACAGCCGCGTGCTCGACGCCCAGAACCAGCCCATCGCCGGCCTGTACTGCGTGGGCGAGGCGGCCGGCTTTGGCGGCGGCGGCGCCAGCGGCAAGCGCTCGCTGGAAGGCACTTTTCTGCCCGGCTGCATCCTCACCGCGCGCGCCGCCGTGCGCGCCATGGCGGGCGGCGGCTAAACCCCGCCCAAGACCTGACCCACCAGAAAACCACAGGAGACCTCCATGCCAGGCGACGTCGTATCCACCGTGCTGCTGCCGCTCATCCTCGCGTTCATCATGTTCTCGCTCGGGCTGGGGCTGACCCCGGGCGACTTCCGGCGCATCGTCATCCAGCCGCGCGCATTGCTGGTGGGGGTGCTGTGCCACTTTGTGCTGCTGCCCCTGGCCTGCTACCTGTTGCTGAGTGCCTGGGGCATGGGGGGCGTGTTTGCGGTGGGCTTCATGATCCTGGCGGCCTGCCCCACGGGGTCCACCTCCAACCTGCTCACCTATCTGGCACGCGGCGACGTGGCCTTGGCGCTGAGCTTTACCGCTGTGGCCAGCGTGGCCACCATCTTTACTCTGCCGCTGATCGTCACCTGGGCCCTGGGCCACTACCTGGGCGCGGAGCGCGCGGTGAATGTGCCAGTCGGCCTGATGATGGGGCAGGTCGCTCTGGTGTTGGGCCTGCCGGTAGGGCTGGGCATGTTCGTGCGCCAGCGCTGGGCCGTGTGGGCGCAGGGCTTTGAACGCCGCGCCACGCGCGTGGCCACGGTGCTGTTCGTGCTCATCGTGGTGCTGGCGGTACTGAAGAACTGGGCCATTCTGCGCGACAACTTCGCCACCCTGGCGCCCTTTGCGCTGCTGCTCAATGTGGGCATGCTGGCCGTGGGTTTTGCAGTGGCCTGGAGTGCACGCCTATCGCGGCGCCAGTCGGTCACGCTGGGCATAGAGACCGCGGTGCAGAACGCCGCCCTGGCGCTGGTAATTGCCAGTACGGTGCTCAAGACCGAGGCCATGGCCATCCCCGGTGCGCTCTACGGCGTGCTCATGTATGCCGGGGGGCTGCTGTTCGCGCTGGTCATGCGCCGCTTGCTGCCCATGGCCCCCGCCACCCCCGTGGGCGCCATGGCCCGCTGAAATTCACAGAACCAGGAATCCCTATGTCCACCTCCCCCATGAACGGCGCCCAAGCGCTGATGAAAACCCTGGTCGATGCCGGTATCGAGGTCTGCTTCAGCAACCCCGGCACCTCCGAAATGCACTTTGTGGCCGCGCTCGACAGCGCGCCCCGCATGCGCGCCGTGCTGGCCCTGTTCGAGGGCGTGGCCACGGGTGCGGCCGACGGCTACGCGCGCGTGGCGGACAAACCCGCCGCCACCCTGCTGCACCTGGGCTGCGGCCTGGGCAACGGCCTGGCCAACCTGCACAACGCCCGCAAGGGCAAGGTGCCCATCGTGAACATCGTGGGCGACCACGCCACCACCCACACGCAGTTTGATGCGCAGTTGCAAAGCGACATCGAAACCGTGGCGCGCAATGTCTCGCCCGGCTTTGTGCGCACCGCGCGCAGCACCGCCGCGCTGTGCCAGGACGCGGTGGACGCCATCACGGCTGCCAAAGGCCTGCCGGGGCAGGTGGCCACGCTGATCCTGCCCGCCGATGTCTCCTGGGGCGAGGGCGGCGTGCCCGCAGTGCTGCCCGCAGCGGCGGCACCTGCGGTGGCCGACGACGCCACGGTGGCCGCCATCGCCCAGGCCGTGCGCGGCGGGCGCAAGACGGCCCTGCTGCTGGGTGGGCGCGCCCTGCGCGAAGGCGCCTTGTTGGCGGCAGCGCGCATCGCCGCCCACAGCGGGGTGCAATTGTTGGCCGAAGTCTTCCCCACCCGGCTGGAGCGCGGCGCAGGCCTGCCCGCCGTGGAGCGCATCGCTTACCTGGCCGAAATGGCCGGGGTGCAGCTGGCCGACATCGAACACCTGATCCTGGTGGATGCCAAGGCGCCCGTGTCCTTCTTTGCCTACCCCGGCAAAAAAAGCTACCTGGTGCCCGACAGCTGCGCCGTGCACACCCTGGCGTCTCCCGCGCAGGATGCGCGCGCCAGCCTGGACAAGCTGGCGCAGGCCCTGGGCGCGGCCCAGGCCCAGCCCGTGCTGCAGGCCCCGCAGCGCCCCACGCGCCCGCGTGGCAAGCTCAACGCCGCCAAGGTCTGCAAGGCCGTGGGCCACCTGCTGCCCGAAAACGCCATCCTGATCGACGAGGCCATCACCTCCGGCCTGATGCTGGGTGCCATGACGGCGGGCGCGCCGCGCCACGACCTCATCACCCTCACCGGCGGCGCCATCGGCCAGGGCCTGCCCAATGCCATCGGGGCCGCCATTGCCTGCCCGAAGCGCCCGGTGATTGCGCTGATCGGCGACGGCACCGCCATGTACACCATCCAGGCGCTGTGGACCATGGCGCGCGAGGGCCTGAACGTGACCGCCATCATCTTCAACAACGCCTCCTACTCGGTGCTCAACGTCGAGCTGGAGCGCGTCGGCGCCCAGGAGGTAGGCCCCAAGGCCCAATCGCAGCTGGACCTGCGCGGCCCGGTGCTGAACTTTGCCCAGCTCGCGCAGGGCATGGGCGTGCACGCCGTGCGCACCATGGATGCCGAGGGGTTCTGCAAGGCGCTGGAGTATGCGCTGGCGCAACCCGGCCCCCACCTCATCGAAGCCGTGGTGCCCGAGTCGCTGTCGGGCGCCAAGCGCAAAGTGCTGCCCTGGCTGCTGCGCTCGCTGCCCAATCTGCCGCAGCCGGTGGCGCGGGCGTTGAAAAAGAAGATCGCACCCTGAGCCCAGGCTGGGTGCCAAACGGGCATTCAGCCCGCGTCGGATCTGCGGGTGTAGCTATGAATAGAGTAGCAATTCAAATAGCCAGGGCTGGATCGTCCTGCACGAACACGCGGGCCTTGCGCGGCGTGGCGACCACGTCGTCGCCTTCCTTCAGACCCAGGGCGCGGAATTCCTGGGCGCCCAGGTGGGCTTCCAGAATGTCCTTCGCACCCGAGGCCTGGCCGCCATGGGGTTCGAGTTCCAGCCGGGCGATCGGGCCGACCACGATGGCGCGCACCAGCTTGGCGGCAATGCCCTGGTGCACCTGACCCGGGGTGTAGGGCGCAATTTCCAGGTCGTGCGGGCGCACGTAGGCCATCGCCTTGCTGTCCTGGGTTGTGGCGTGCTCCGGGCTTTGCAGGCGCACGCCGCTGGCGGCGTCGCCCAGCAGCATCTCGCCTTCGTGGGCGCGGCCATGGAACAGGTTCACGTCGCCCAGGAAGCCGTAGACGAAGGGGCTGGCCGGGTGGTCCCACACCTCTTGCGGCGAGCCCACCTGTTCGACCACGCCGCTGTTCATCAGCACCACGCGGTCGGCCACTTCGAGCGCTTCTTCCTGGTCGTGGGTGACGAAGATGCTGGTCACGTGCAGCTCGTCGTGCAGGCGGCGCAGCCAGCGCCGCAGCTCCTTGCGCACCTTGGCGTCCAAGGCGCCAAAGGGTTCGTCGAGCAGCAGCACCTTGGGCTCCACCGCCAGCGCGCGCGCCAGGGCAATGCGCTGGCGCTGCCCGCCCGAGAGCTGGGCCGGGAAGCGGTCGCCCAGCCAATCCAGCTGCACGAGCTTCAGCAAGTCGGTCACCTTCTGCTTGATGGCGGCCTCTGAGGGGCGTGTGGCCTTGGGGCGCATGCGCAGGCCGAAGGCCACGTTGTCGAACACGCTCATGTGGCGAAACAGCGCGTAGTGCTGGAACACGAAGCCGACGTTGCGCTCGCGCACATGCACGTCGGTGGTGTCCTCGCCGCTGAACAGGATGCTCCCCTGGTCTGCGGTTTCCAGCCCGGCGATGATGCGCAGGAGCGTGGTCTTGCCGCAGCCCGAGGGGCCGAGCAGGGCGATCAGTTCACCCGATTCGATGTCCAGGTTCACTCGTTGAAGGGCATGGAAGTTGCCGAAGGCTTTGCTGACGTTACGGATGGCAATACTCATGGGGTGCTCACTTCACGCGCTGGCCACTGCAGGGGCCGCGAGGGGTTTTTCCGGGGGCAGGCTGGCGGCGGCTTTCTCAGCGCGCTCGAACTGCCATTCGACGAAGGACTTGATCACCAGCGTGACCAGGGCCAGCAGCGCCAGCAGCGAGGCAATCGCAAACGCCGCCACCGACTGGTACTCGTTGTAGAGGATTTCCACATGCAAGGGCATGGTGTTGGTCTGGCCGCGGATGTGGCCCGACACCACCGACACCGCGCCGAACTCGCCCATGGCACGGGCGTTGCACAGGATGACGCCGTAGATCAGGCCCCACTTGATGTTGGGCAGGGTCACATGCCAGAAGGTCTGCCAGCCGCTGGCGCCCAGCACCTGCGCGGCCTGCTCTTCTTCGGTGCCCTGGGCCTGCATCAGCGGAATCAGTTCGCGGGCAATGAAGGGGAAGGTCACGAAGATGGTGGCCAGCACGATGCCGGGCACGGCAAAGATGATCTTCACATCGTGCGCCTGCAGCCAGGGCCCGAACCAGCCGTGGGCGCCGAACAGCAGCACGTAGATCAGGCCCGAGACCACGGGCGAGACCGAGAACGGCAGGTCCACCAGCGTGGTCAGGAAAGCCTTGCCGCGGAACTCGTACTTGGCGATGGCCCAGGCCGCGGCCACGCCGAACACCAGGTTCAGCGGCACGGCAATGGCGGCCACCAGCAGGGTCAGGCGGATGGCCGACCAGGCGTCGGGTTCCTTCAGGGCTTCGAGGAA
The DNA here is from genome assembly GCA_052390055.1 of Rhodoferax sp. GTDB lineage: Bacteria > Pseudomonadota > Gammaproteobacteria > Burkholderiales > Burkholderiaceae_C > Allorhodoferax. The sequence goes on along the minus strand of JBQTHH010000015.1, from coordinate 26,574 downwards.
CACGTCGGCACCCTTGCGCAGCGCTTCGGTGAACACGGCCGCCAGCGGCAGGGCCAGGAACAGGGTCATGAAGCCCAGCGCGATGGCGATCAGCGTCCACTTGACCCATGCGGGTTCGGTGGTGCCGGCGCGGGCGGAGCGTTTTGTTTTTGTGCTCATGTGGGCATCCCCGAGCGTTGGCGCTGCCAACTTTGCAGCGCGTTGATGACCAGCAGCATCACGAACGAGAAGAACAGCATGACCGTGGCCACGGCAGTGGCGCCAGCGTAGTCGTACTGCTCCAGCTTGCCAATGATGATCAGTGGCGTGATCTCCGACACCATGGGCATGTTGCCGGCAATGAAGATGACCGAGCCGTACTCGCCCATGCCTCGGGCAAAGGCCATGGCAAAGCCGGTCAGCAGCGCAGGCGCAATGGTCGGGAAGATGACATGGCGGAAGGTCTGCCAGCGCGTGGCGCCCAGGCTGGTGGCGGCTTCTTCCAGTTCCTTCTCTGCGTCTTCGAGCACCGGCTGCACCGTGCGCACCACGAAGGGCAGGCCGATGAAGATGAGCGCAATCACCACGCCGTTGGGGTTGAACGCGAGCTGGATGCCATAGGGCTCCAGCACACTGCCGATCCAGCCGTTGCTGGCCAGCAGGGCGGTCAGCGAAATGCCGGCCACGGCGGTGGGCAGGGCAAAGGGCAGGTCCACCAGCGCGTCGACGATTTTCTTGCCCGGAAAGCGGTAGCGCACCAGCACCCAGGCCACCAGCAGGCCAAACACGGCGTTGACCAGCGCCGCCAGGAACGAGGCGCCAAAGGTCAAGCGGTACGAGGCCAGCACGCGCGGGCTGGCCACGGCGGCCACGAACTGCTCCCAGCTGAGCGTGAAGGTTTTGAACAGCAGGGCCGAGAGCGGCAGCAGCACGATCAGGCCCAGGTAGAACAGGGTGTAGCCAAGCGTCAGGTGAAAGCCCGGCAGCACCCGCTTCGGGACGCGCCGTGGGGAGGTAACCGCTGGCAGCGGCAGTGAAGAAGTGGCAGTGCTCATGGGTTCTTTGTGTGGGCCACCACGGAGTCGGCTTTGCCGGGCCGCTGGTGGCGCGCCCTGGAGGGGGAGACGCCGAAGGCGTTTTGGGGGTGGGTCATTTCACCGTGTAGAGCTTGTCGAACTGGCCGCCGTCATTGAAGTGCACTTTCTGCGCTTCGGCGAAGGAGCCGAAATAGTCCTCCACCTTGAACAGGGTGATGGGCTTGAAGGTGCTGGCGTACTTCTTCAGCAGCGCATCCTTGGTCGGGCGGATGGCGTGCTGGGCCGCGATCTCTTGCGCCTCGTCGGTGTAGAGGAAGTTCAGGTAGGCCTTGGCGGCATCGGCGGTGCCCTTCTTGGCCACGGTGCGCTCCACCACGGCCACCGGGTTTTCCGCCACGATGGAGATGCTGGGGTGGATGGCGTCGACCTTGCCAGCGCCGAACTCCTTGTCCACCGACACCACTTCGGATTCAAACGTCACCAGCACGTCGCCGATGTTGCGCTGCAGGAAGATGCTGGTGGCGTCACGCCCGCCCTTGGCCAGCACCGGCACGTTCTTGTAGAGCTTGCTCACATAGTCCAGCGCCTGGGCGTCGGTACCACCCTTCTTGCGCACCTGGCCCCACGCGGCCAGGTAGGCCATGCGGCCGTTGCCGCCGGTCTTGGGGTTGACTACCACCACTTGCACGCCGGGCTTGATCAGGTCGTCCCAATCCTTGATGCCCTTGGGGTTGCCGTTGCGCACCAGAAACAGCATGGTGGAGCTGGTGGGCGCCGCAGCGTGCGGGAACTTGGCGCGCCAGTCCTTGGCCACCACGCCGGTGCCCGCCAGAAAGTCGACGTCGGTGCTGGTGTTGAAGGTGACCACATCGGCGTCCAGCCCGTCATTCACGGCACGCGCCTGGGCGCTGGAGCCGGCATGGCTTTGGTCGACCTTGATGTCCTTGCCCGTGGTCTTTTTGTAGTGGGCGACAAACGCGGTGTTGATGTCCTTGTAGAACTCGCGCGCCACGTCGTAGGACACATTGAGCAGCGTGGTGGTTTGGGCTGCTACCAAATTGCTAGCTGTCAGCGCAAGTGTGGCGAGGGCCAGATGGGTTTTTTGCTTGAAATTCATACGGCTATCTCCTGCAGATGAATGGGGTTGTGTGTGTTGGGGGCGGGGCGTGCAGCGCTCACCTCACCCAAGAAGGTCTGCAGCAAGGCCAGGCCCAGCGGCCAGGGGCCATGCCCGGATTCCAGGTTGATGTGCCCGGCGTCGTTCAGGCGCACAAATTCACTGCCCCAGGCGCGGGCGTAGGCCCCTGCGGTGCGCACCGGGCAGAACGGGTCGGTGCTGCTGGCCACCAGGATGTTCGGGTAGGGCAGGCGCTGGTAGGGCACCGGGGCAAAGTCGGCCAGTACACCACGGCGCTCCGGGTCCGCCGGGGCCACCAGCAGCGCACCCTGGATGCGTGCGGCGGCTTCAGGCGGCAGGTGCACGGTGGTGATGCAGCCCAGGCTGTGGGCGGCAATGACGACCGGACCATCGACCGCCAGAATCTGCCGTGCCAAGGCGCCGACCCAGGCGTCACGCTTGGGGGTCTCCCAGTCGTCCTGCACCGTGCGCTGGGCGCCGGGCAGCGACGCCGCCCACAGGCTTTGCCAGTGGCCGGGCGCAGAGTCGCGCCAGCCGGGGACGATGAGGAGGGTGGGTGTGCTTGCCATGGTCGTCAACAGTGAGGGGGCCATTGTTTGTAATTCGCCTTAAAACGCAAACTACTTATTTATTCTTTGTTTATGTGTAATTCGGTATGAGATGCCCCAAGCGCGGGCCGTGGTGCGTAGCAGGCGCTGGGCTGCAGTAGGTCCATAGCGCCTGCGCTGCGGGCGTGCGGCAAGGCGATGCATGGCCAGCCTCTCTACTTCTTGGTGTAGATCTGGTCGAAGCTGGCGCCATCGGCAAAGTGATCTTTGTCAGCCTTTTCCCAGCCGCCAAAGGCTTCGTCGATGGTGAACAGCTTGATCTTGGCGAACTGCTTGGCGTACTTGGCCTGGGCCTTGGCCGACACGGCAGGGCGGTAGAAGTTCTTGCCGGCGATGTCCTGGCCCTCTTCGGTGTACAGGTACTGCAGGTAGGCTTCGGCCACGGCACGGGTACCCTTCCTGTCCACGTTCTTGTCAACCACGGCCACGGCGGGCTCCGCCAGGATGGAGAGCGAGGGTGCGACCACGTCAAACTTGGCGCCGAATTCCTTTTCCAGCAGGTAGGCCTCGTTTTCCCAGGCGATCAGCACGTCGCCCTGGTTGCGCTGGGCGAAGGTGATGGTGGAGCCGCGCGCGCCGGTGTCCAGAATCGGCACGTTGGCAAACAGCTTGGTCACGAATTCCTTGGCCTTGGCATCGCTGCCGTACTTGCGCTTGGCGAATTCCCAGGCCGCCAGGTAGTTCCAGCGCGCGCCGCCGGAAGTCTTGGGGTTGGGGGTGATGACTTTCACGTCGGGGCGGATCAGGTCGTCCCAGTCCTTGATGGCCTTGGGGTTGCCCGCGCGTACCGCCAGCACGATGGTGCTGGTGTAGGGCGAGGCGTTGTGCGGCAGGCGTTTTTGCCAGTCGGGGGCGATCCAGCCGCCGTTCTTCACGATGGCGTTGGTATCGCCAGCCAAGGCCAGCGTGGCCACGTCGGCGTCCAGGCCGTCAATGATGGAGCGGGCCTGCTTGCCCGAGCCGCCATGGCTTTGCTTTACCGTTACATCCTGCCCAGTCTTGCCCTTCCAGTATTTGGCGAAGGCCTGGTTGAACTCGACGTACAACTCGCGGGTGGGGTCGTAGGAGACGTTGAGCAGGCTGACGGCTTGCTGAGCCAGGGCGCTGACCGACGCAGCGGCCAGGGTGGTGGCGAGGGCGGCGCTGGCCGCCAGTTTCAGGAAAGGGCGGCGGAAAGCAGCTTGGGCGGCAGTGGACAGTTGGGCCATGAAAACTCCAGAAATGCAGTGCAAGAGTGCGGTGAAAAGCATTCTGAAGTGGACTCTATAAAACTAAAACTACTGTTTATCTATTTGTTAATTACCAATAAATCTCAACAGGCGTTGGAGATGGTCGGTGCGGCAGCGCCCAATGGAATTACAGCGGGTGGCAGGTGGCAGGTGGCGCTGAAGCAAAAGATTGCGCCGTGATGGAAGCGCAAGGGAGCATGGTTGCCAATAAAACAACGCTCTGGCCTGCGTGGAGTGGGCGCAAGCAGCTACTGTTGTTATAGCAACACAGTGCCTGTGCTGGGTTGGCAGGATGTCTCCGCCAGGACGCCAGACGCTGGCCATAATGGGCGTTTTGTCCATAAAGGCTGCATCCGACGGCCCCGCACCCAGGGAGAGTGCCCATGCAAGATTTCACCGACGACCGCGCTTTTGCGCTGCAGGCTGCGGCGCCCCAGGTTGACCCCGATCCCGACCCACAGCCGCAGCCGCAGCCGCGCACCCTGGCGGTGCGTTTCACCGGCTCGGGCAGCGAGTATTTCCGCATCTGGATCGTCAACCTGCTGTTGCTGCTGCTGACCCTGGGTCTGTACTGGCCGTGGGCCAAGGCGCGGCGGCTGCGCTACTTCCACGCCAACACCCTGGTGGGCGGGCATGCGCTGGCCTTCCATGGCGACCCGCGCCAGATGTTCAAGGGCTTTGTGCTGGTGCTGGCCCTCTTTGGCGCCTACAGCGCTGCCACCAACACCTCGCTGGCAGCCACCGTGGTGGCGGTGTTGGCCATCGGCGCCCTGTGGCCGGCGCTGTTCCAGCGCTCCATGCGCTTTCGCCTGGCCAATACGAGCTGGCGCGGGCTGCGCCTGCGCTTTGCGGGAACGGTGGGGGATGCCTACCGCGCGCTGGCGCCGGCGCTGGTGGTGGCGGGGGCTGGGGCTCTTTCCTCGATTCTGCAGCGGCAACACATGAATGATGCAGCCGTATTGGCCTGGAGTGCCGGGGGCGTGATGCTTCTGGGTTTGGTGGTGGGGCCGTGGGCCTTGTGGCGGCTCAAGTGCTACCAGCACCGCCACTACGCCTGGGGGCCGGTACAGACCGATTTGCGGCTACCGCTGGGGGCGGTGTACACCACCGGGCTAAAGGCAGGGGGGGTGGCATTGCTGGTCCTGCTCGCGGTGATTGCCTTGTTCGTCGGCGTAGGCGCGCTGAGCACTGGTGCCGCCCTGAGCGGTGCAAAACAATGGTTGATGTGGGTACCGATGGTGTTGATGGTGTTGTTGTGGCCGGGCCTGTTCGCCTACGTCACCAGCCGCTGGCAAAACCTGCTGTGGTCCGCCACCGGCTGCACGCAGTTGCAGTTCCACAGCGAGTTGCATGCCAAGGCCTTGTTCGGGCTCACCCTCAAGAACGGCCTGCTGCTGGCCCTGACCCTGGGCCTGTACTGGCCCTTTGCCGCCGTGGCCAAGGCGCGCTTGCGCCTGGAGGCGGTGCGTCTGGAATTCTCGGTCGACCCGGACACGCTGGCCGCCCAGGCCCTGGCCGATGGCGGCGAGGCCGTGGGCGATGCCGCTGCCGACCTGCTGGGCGTGGATATCGGGCTGTAGCGGCCCGCGTGCCCCGCGCCTGCCTACACCATGCCACACTCCCCCTACGCCCTGGAAGCCGACTTTTTCGACGGCGTGCATGCGCAGCCCCGGCGCGTGCGCCTGCGCTGCGAGGGCGAGTGGCTGCACATCGAGGGCGATGCTTTGCAACTGCGCTGGCCCTTGCGCGAGGTGGATTGGCCCGAACGCACGCGCCACGGCGCGCGCAGCGCCAGCCGCGTGGGCGGCGGCATGCTGCAGTGCCTGGACGGCGCCGCCTGGGACGCCTGGGCCCAAGCCAGCGGTGTGCGCGAGGGCTGGGTGGCGCGCTGGCAGCAAAGCTGGCGCGCCGTGCTCGGGGCGGTGCTGGGCCTGGTGCTGCTGCTGGCACTGCTGTACCGCTGGGGCCTGCCCTGGGCGGTGCAGGCAGCGCTGCCGCTGGTGCCCACCACGGTGGACCAGGCGGTGGGCGAGCACACCCTGCAGGCGCTGGATGGGCGCTGGTTCTCGCCCAGCACCCTGGGCGCCCAGGCGCAGCAGCGCGTACAGGCCGCGGCCCGGCGCGTGCTGCCGCCCGCCGATGGGCAAGACAACCCGGGCTGGCAACTGCTGCTGCGGCGCAGCCAGATCGGCCCTAACGCGGTGGCGCTGCCCGGCGGCAGCATCGTCATGACCGACGAGATGGTGGAGCTGGTGCAGGGCGACGAGGCGGCGCTGGCCGCCATCCTGGCGCACGAGTGGGGCCACCTGCGCCAGCGCCACGGCATGCGCATGCTGGCGCAGGCCACCGCCCTGGGGCTGGTGGCGGGCCTGGTGCTGGGCGATGCCAGCAGCCTGCTGGCCACGGTGCCGGTGCTGCTGGGCCAGGCCCACTACTCGCGCCAGGCCGAACGCGAGGCCGACGCCTGGGCCGTGCAGCGCCTGCGCGCCGCCGGGCTATCGCCCGCCGCCATGCTCACCTTGTTCGAACGTCTGCATGCGCAGCGCAAGGCGCCAGGCAACGACCAAGGTAGCGACCAGGGCAGCGGGCAAGACAGCGGCTGGGCCCAGGCCCTGGGCATCGCCTTTGCCTCGCACCCGGCGGACGAGGAGCGCATGGCGTTTTTCCGCCAGGCTGCGGCGCAACCCTGACCGTGCCGCGTGGCCATCAGCGCCCGAACACCTGCCCGCGTGCCGTGTCGGTGATGGCGACCACGCAGGGGTGGGTGATGCGCCGCTCCACCGACACCGCGTAGAACTCCTCGGACAGTTCCTCGCTGCGTCCGAGCAGCAGCACGTCGCCCGCAGCCAGGGTGTCGGCCTCCATGGCCGTCGGGGCCATGAACACCCCGCGGCCCTGGCGCCCGAAGGCCGACATGAGCGCGCCGTCGTCAAACTCGCCCACCACGCGCACGTCAAGCTGGTGGCGGGTGAGCCAAGCGTCCAATTGGGCGCGCAGCGAGGCCTGGGCGCCCGGGATCAGCATCGGCGCACCCTGCAGACACTGCGGGAAGCTCCCGGCCAGCAGCGCGTGCAGATCGGGCACACAGAAAAAACTGGTGTGGCTGCGCCCGAGGGCATGGTTGAACGCGCGCACATTGAGTTTGCGCGACATCGGCTCGTCGGCCAGCACCAGGTCGAGCCGGTTCAGCGCCAGCTGCGACAGCAGCTCGCCGTACTTGCCCTCGCTGCAGATCAGCCGCACCGGGGTCGGCAGCGCCAGCGCGGGTTCGAGCAGCCGGTAGGCCACGGCCTTGTTCACCGAGTCCGCCACGCCGACGCGGAACTCCAGCACCCGGGTGTGCTGCTCATCGTGGCGCAGCGCATGCTCCAGCTCCTGGCCCAGGGCAAAGATCTGCTCGGCGTAGCCCAGCGCCAGACGGCCTGCGTCGGTCAGCTCCAGCGCCCGCCCGCGCTTGCGAAACAGGCGCTGGCCCAGGCGGTCTTCGAGCAGCTTGATCTGCCCGGACAGGGTCTGCGGCGTGGTGTGCAGCTGCTCGCCTGCCTTGACCACGCCCCCGGCTTTGGCCGCCATCCAGAAATAGTGCAGGTGTTTGAAATTCATGCCCACTCCTTGAATACTTCGGGAAAACCGAAATAAAAAACTCAGAAATACGAATTTACGCGAAACATACCGGCCCCTACATTTGCCTTCACACCGAGCTGTGTTTCGAAAGGAGCTTTCATATGCGACTCAGCACCCGTGGGCGTTTTGCCATTACCGCCATGATCGACCTGGCCCTGCGCGAGGGAGCCCACCCCACGCCCCTGGTCGAGCTGGCCCAGCGCCACGGCATTTCCCTGTCCTACCTGGAGCAGGTGTTTGCCAAGCTGCGCCAGCACAGCCTGGTGCAAAGCACGCGCGGCCCCGGGGGCGGCTATACCCTGGGCTTCCGGGGCGAGGCGGTGACGGTGGCCGACATCATCACCGCCATCGAGGAAGACGACGTGCTGGCCCTGGGCGGCGCCCCCGCGGGCCGGGGCGAGGTGGCACACGACATGACCGCCTCGCTGTGGGCCTCGCTGCACAGCGCCGTGATGGCGCACATGAAGACCATCAGCCTCAAGCAGCTCGCCGATGAGCAGCGCGCCCAGGGCGTGCGCCTGCCCGCCCGCAAGGCCCCCAGGAAGGGCGTGCTGCACAAGGTCGTTCCCAGCCTGCCGCGCCCGATGGTGCCGAACTCGGTCTTCGCCCTGGGGCAAAGCCTGCTGGCGCGCGGTTGAGCGCGGCGGCGGCCCCGCACAGATCGCAAAGACTCTCAGGCCGCGGCCGCGCTGGCCAGGGGGCCCTGGTGGCGCCGCACAAAGGCCACGAACGCCCCGGCTTCGAGCGCCGGTGACCAGGCGTAGCCCTGGGCGAACTCGCAGCCGAAGCTGCGCAGGCGCTCCATCACCACCGGGGTTTCCACGCCCTCGGCCACCACCTCCAGCTGCAGGCAATGCGCCATCTCGATGATGGCGCGCACAATGCCCTCGTCCGGCGCGCTGCTGGTCATGGCGCGCACGAAGGACTGGTCGATCTTGAGCCGGTGCACGGCAAAGCGCTGCAGGTACCCGAGGTTGGAGTACCCCGTGCCGAAGTCGTCGATGGCGAAAGTCACCCCCGCCGTGCGCAGGTGCTGCAGCAGTGTGCTGACGTGTTCGTTGTCGGCCACCAGCAGCGACTCGGTGAGCTCAAGCTCCAGGTGGTGTGCGGGCAGGCCGCTGCGGGAGAGGGCGTTGGCCACATCGCGCACGATGTCATCGCGGCGGAACTGTACGGGTGACACGTTCACCGCCACGTTCAGCGGGCCCAGCCCGATGTCGAGCCAGCCGCGTGCGCTGCGGCAGGCCTGCTCCAGGACCCAGCCCCCCAGTTCATTGATGAGCCCGGTACGCTCGGCCACGGCCACAAACTTTGCGGGCGCGATGTAGCCCAGTGTCGGGTGGATCCAGCGCACCAGCGCCTCGGCGCCAACGATGCGGCCGCTGCGCAGATCGATCTGGGGCTGGTAGTGCACCAGGAGTTCGCCATTGCGCATCGCGGCGCGCAGGCCCGCGGCCATGTGCAGGTGTTCGACCACGGCCGCGTTCATGCCCGGATCGAAGAAACGGAAGGCGTTGCGCCCGCTGTCCTTGGCGCGGTACATGGCCAGGTCGGCGTGCTTGAGCAGGACGTCCACGCTGTCGCCGTCGCGCGGGGCGATGGCCACGCCCAGCGAGGCGGTGACCAGCACCTCCATGCCCTGCACGGTAAAGGGCTGCGCCAGCTGCTGCAGCACCTTGGTTGCGGCGCAGGTGATGGCCTCCTCGCCCTGAAGATCGCCCAGCAGCAGCAAGAATTCGTCGCCGCTCAGGCGCGCCACCGTGTCGCTGTCGCGCAGCTGCTGGCGCAGCCGCTGCGCGACCTGGCACAGCAGGGCATCGCCAGCGGCGTGTCCGAGCGAGTCGTTGATGGTCTTGAAGTCGTCCAGATCGAGAAACAGCACCGCCGTCATGTGCTGCCGGCGCCGTCCATGCGCCAGCATCTGTTCGAGCCGGTCGTGCGCCAGGGCGCGGTTGGGCAGGGCGGTGAGCGGGTCCTGGTGCGCCATGGCCTCGATGCGCGCGTGCGACTCCAGCAACTGCTGCTGCTTTTCTTCCATGTGGGCCATGGCGCGGCGCAGGTCGCGCACCAGCAGCCCGACGAAAAAGGCGGTGACGCTCAGGATCGAGAGCAGGTTGACCAGCCGTCCCGGCCCCAGGGGGCTGGGGCTGTGGAGCAGCCAGCCGCTGGCATCGAGGCCGTAGATGCCGCCCAGCATGGCCACCATGCCGGCCAGCAGGGCGCCCAGCAGGCGTGTGGAGCCGAGCATGCCTGCGAACACCAGCAGACCTGGGAACGCGATCACGGCCTCGTCGTACAGCCCCTCGCTCACGGCGATCAGCCCCGACAGCAGCACCACCAGGGTGCCCAGCATGATGGCGGTGGCGCGTTGCGGGCGCTGGCACTCGTTGAAGCGGTAGGCCACCAGCAGCGCGCCGATCCCCGCCAATTGCAGCAGCGTGATGAACACCGCGCCGCGCGTGGCGCTGATGGCCGCGCCCAGCACCATGGCCGTCCACAGGGCCCACAGAATCTGGCGCAGGCGGCGCTCCCCCAGTACCACCACGCGCGGGGTGCTGGCAAGGGGGTGGGCCTCATGGGTCGGCATGTGCGGCGGGTGTCAGAGTGGGGCGTGGCGGGCACCAGGCAGCGGCGCGCGACCTGCTTGGACGCATGCTACCTGCACACACGCTGTATGCCGCCGTGTAAACGGGGTGAATCAGGGTTTACCCGAGGGTATTGGTGCGGCATTCTGGTGCGTGCCGTGCACGGGGATGGGGCCTCTTTATACTGAGAAGGGTATGAATGCGTCCGCCGGGCGCGTTTTACCTTGCCAGTGCGCCTGTGGAAGTGCCCATCGTGAGCCAACCCTCCCAACCCCCCCGCAAAGTCATCCCGCTGTCCGTGGTCGAATCGGACGGCCCGCCCAGTGTGCCGCCCCAGTTCGAGGAAAGCAGCAAGATCTACCCCAAGAGTGTCACCGGGCGCTTCAACAACTGGCGTTGGGCGCTGGTGTGGCTGACGCAGTTGGTGTTTTACGGCATGCCCTGGCTGCATTGGGGCCAGCGCCAGGCGGTGCTGTTCGACCTGGAGTCGCGCCGCTTTTATCTCTTTGGCCTGGTGCTGTACCCGCAGGACCTGATCTACCTGACCGGGCTGCTGGTGATTTGCGCGCTGGCGCTGTTCCTGTTCACGGCGGTCGCCGGGCGCCTGTGGTGCGGCTACGCCTGCCCGCAGACGGTGTATTCCGAGATCTACCTCTGGCTGGAAAAGATCACCGAGGGCGACCGCGCCGCACGCATGCGCCGCGACGCCGGGCCTTGGGGTTGGGACAAGCTCTGGCGCAAGAGCGCCAAGCAGGCCCTGTGGGTCGGCTTTGGGCTGTGGACGGGGTTTACCTTCGTGGGCTATTTCACCACCATTCAGGTGCTGGCCCACGAAGTAGCGGTTTGGCGCCTGGGGCCGTGGGAGATCTTCTGGATCCTCTTCTACGGCTTTGCCACCTACGGCAATGCGGGCTACCTGCGCGAAAAGGTGTGCCTGCACATGTGCCCGTATGCGCGCTTCCAGAGTGTGATGTTTGACCGCGACACCCTGGTCGTGACCTACGACGCCCAGCGCGGCGAGCCCCGGGGCGCGCGCTCCAAGAAGGCCGACCCGGCGGCGCTGGGGCTCGGGTCGTGCGTGGACTGCACCCTGTGCGTGCAGGTCTGCCCGACCGGCATCGACATCCGCAACGGGCTGCAGTACCAGTGCATCGGCTGCGGTTTGTGCGCCGATGCCTGCAACAACGTGATGGACAAGGTGGGTTACCCGCGCGGCCTGATCCGCTACGCCACCGAAAACGCCATCGAGCAGGGCTGGGGTTCGCGCCAGGTGCTGAGCCATGTGCTGCGCCCGCGCGTGCTGATCTACTCCACCATCCTGCTCGGCATCACACTGGCCATGTTCGTGTCGCTGGGGCTGCGCACGCCGTTCAAGGTGGACGTGGTGCGCGACCGCGGGGTGATGGCGCGCATTGCCGACAATGGCAACATCGAAAACGTCTACCGGGTGCAGCTCATGAACGCCAGCGAGAACGTCCAGCGCTACCGCTTCGAGGCCCAGGGGCTGCCCGGGCTGGCGGTGCAGCCGCAGGAAGCGGTGGAAGTGGGCGCCGCCCAGTCGCGCTGGGTGGTGCTGCAGCTGCAGGTGCCGCCCGATGGGCTGGCGCCGGGCAGCTCCAGGGTGCGTTTGCTGGTGCGCCAGGAGGGCTCCGAGCACGTGCTGAACGAGCCCACGGTGTTCCTGGCCCCGCGCTGAAAGCGGCATCCGGGGCCGGGCGCGCGAAGGCTCACGAGATCGGCGCGAACGCCTGGTCCAGCACCCAGTGCTGGAAGTCCTGCCCCGGCAGCGGGCGCCCGAACAGGTAGCCCTGGTAGACGTGGCAGCCCTGCTGCGCCAGGAAGTAGCGCTGCTCCAGGGTCTCCACCCCTTCGGCGATCACGGTCAGGCCCAGGCTGCGCCCCAGCACCACGATCATGCGGGCGATGGCGGCGTCGTTGGCGTCCTCGAAGATGTCGCGCACGAAGCTCTGGTCGATCTTGAGCGCGTCCAGCGGCATGCGCTTGAGGTAGGCCAGCGAGGAGTAGCCGGTACCGAAGTCGTCCAGCGCGAAGCCCACGCCCCAGCTCTGCAGTTCGCCCATCTTGCGCACCACCTCGTCCACGTCGGCCACCAGGGCGCTTTCGGTCAGCTCCAGCTTCAGGTGTGGAGGGGGCGCCCCGGTCTGCTCCAGGGTCTGGCGCACGTGGCCTACGAAACCATTTTGCAGAAACTGCTTGGCGCTGACGTTCACCGCCAGCGTCAGCTCGCCGAGCTGCGGGTGGCCATTCCACAGGGCCAACTGGCGGCAGGCGGTCTCTATCACCCACTGCCCCAGGGGCACGATCAGGCCGGTTTCCTCGGCCAGCGGAATGAACTCGGACGGCGGCACCAGCCCACGCTGCGGGTGGCGCCAGCGCACCAGGGCCTCGGCGCCGACCAGGCGCAGGCTGCCGTCGGGGCGGGCGTGCACCTGGGCCTGGTAGTGCAGCACCATCTGGCGCTGTTCGATGGCCTGGCGCAGGTCGGCCTCCAGGGCCGCGCGGTGGCTCACCGCCGCCTGCATGGCGGGGTCGAAGAAGCGCAGCGTGTTGCGCCCGGCGCCCTTGCTCTGGTACATGGCCATGTCGGCGCGCTTGAGCGGCTCCTCGATGCCCTCGACCTTGTCGCCGAACAGCGTCACCCCGATGCTGGGCGTGCTGCGGTGGCTGTGGGCGCGCAGCACGTAGCTGCGCCCCAGGGTGCGCAGGATCTTGTCGCCCACGGCCTCGACCTGGGTGGCGGCTTCGATGGCGTCGTTGGCCAGGTCTTCGAGCATGACGACGAATTCGTCGCCCCCTAGGCGCGCCACGGTGTCGCCCTCGCGCACGCAGCTGCGCAGCCGCTCGGCGACCTGCTGCAGCAGCAGATCGCCGATGTCGTGACCCAGGGTGTCGTTGAGGGTCTTGAAATTGTCCAGGTCCACGAACAGCAGCGCGCCCATGCGCGGGTGGCGCGCGCAGGTGGCCAGGGCCACCTCCAGCCGGTCCAGCAGCAGGCGCCGGTTGGGCAGATTGGTCAGGGGGTCGTAGAAGGCCAGGCTGCGGATCTGCTCCTCGGCCGCCTTGCGCTGGGTGATGTCGCTCATGGCGGCGACGAAATGGGTGATGGCGCGGTCCTCGTCGCGCACGGCCGATATCGTCAGCCAGCAGGGAAACACCTCGCCGTTCTTGCGCCGGTCCCAGACCTCGCCCTGCCAGCGTTCGTGCTGGTGCAGCGCCTGGGTCAGCTGCAGGTAGGTGTCTTCATGGGTGCGCCCCGAGCCCAGCAGCTTCTGCGGCTGTTTGCCCAGGGCCTCGGCGGCACTGTAGCCGGTGGTCTGGGTGAAGGCCTGGTTCACGCGCAGGATGTGCCACTGGGCGTCGCACACCATGAGGCAGTCCTGGGACTCGAAGGCGATGGCGGCAATGCGCAGTTCGGCCTGCGCGGCGCGTGCCGCGGTCACGTCCTGTCCGCTGGCGAGCAGGCCCACCGGAGAGGAGTGCGCATCGCGCAGCATGGCGTGGGTCCACTGGATCAGCAGGGTGCGGCCGTTGGCGTCCTGGATGTGGCTTTCCAGCCGGGTGCCGGGGGGGCTGTCTTCGCGCAGGCTGCGCAGGAACTGCTCGCGCTGCTCCTGGCGTTGCGCGGAAGGGATGAAGTGCAGGAACCAGTCCATACCGATGAGCTGGCTCGACGGGTAGCCCAGCAGCTCGGCGCCCTTGCGGTTGATCATGCTGATGCGGCCCTGGGCGTCCAGCGCCAGCAGCATGATGCCCGCCACGTCCAGGTAGCCCTGGGCGCGGTCGTGTTCGGTCTGCAGCGCCTGGGTGCGCTGGGCGACCTGGTCTTCGAGCGTGGCGCGGGCTTTCTGGATGCTCTCGGCCATGGCGTTGAAGGCCTGGGCCAGATCGACGATCTCCAGGCTGTCGTTGCGTTTGAGCGGCATGCGCACCGCCAGGTCCCCTGCGCCCAGGCGCCGCGCGGTGCTGGCCAGCAGGTGCAGGGGCTGCGCCAGGTGGCGCGACAGCAGCAGCAGCACGGCGGCAAACAGGCCCATCACCAGCAGCGTGGCCAGCAGCACGCGCAGCGCACTGTCGTGCAGCCGCTCCAGCGCGTCATCGCGCGCCGTGTACTGCACCAGGGTCCAGCCATTCGTCCCGCCCAGGGCGATGTGCCGGTATGCGGCCAGGTATTGTTCGCCGCTGGGCTCGCTGGTCTTGAGCAGGCTGCCTTCGAAGCCCTGGCTCACTTCCGCGTCGAGCCGGAAGCCGTCCTGCGCGGCGGCCTGGGGCGGTACGCTGGCGAGCAGGCGCTGGCGGGCGTCGAACACCAGCGTGCGCCCGGTGGGCTCATGCCCGGGGTTGGCGCCGGGTTGGAGCACTTCCTCCAGCAGTTCCTGGATTTCGGTGTAGGCGATGAGCAGGCCTTGCAGCGTGGCGGCGCTGCGCTCGGGGCCGGTGTGGATCTGGCGCACCCAGGCCAGCGCCGCGCGCCCATGGGGGCCGCTCAGGGGCACCAGCATTTCCTGGGCGCCGGCGCGGCGTGCCCGGCTGAGCAGGGCCGCATCGGAAAAGGCGGAGCCGATGTCGGTATAGCGGGTGCTGGCCAGAATGCGGGCGCTTTCCGGTTGGACGACGAGCGCATGCTGAAAGTCGCCCGGGTGGCTGCCCAGCCACTGCTGCAGTGCGCGCTGCAGCGTGGCCGCGGGGGCCTCCCGGGTGCTGGCCAGCGCCTGGGCCAGGGTTTCGCTCTGGATCGCGGCGCGCACCTCGCTGCGCCGGCGCTCCAGCCCCTGGCTGAGAAGGCGGCGGTAGAAGTCGGCGCGCAGCTCCAGCTGCTGCACCACCTCGGCCTCGCGCTGGGCGCTGGCGCCGCTGACGCCCAGGGTCGGGAAGCCGAACCACCACAGGCCAAACAGCATGCCCACACCGAGCAGCAGCAGGGTCCCGAAATACAGGCTCAGCCGGGTGGAGAAGGTGCTGGGCATGGGCGCCGGTGCTCAGGCGTAGTCGAAGCTGCGCACGCGGTAGCGGCGCTCGTCGCCCAGGACCTGGGCCAGCGCGTCGTAGGCCAGGGCCGCGTCCACCTGCGCCCAGCTCGCGCGCGTGCTGAGCTTGCCCAGGCGCTGCAGGAATTCGAATTCCGCCTTCAGGCGCGGCGGTCCGTCGTCGTCGAGCAGCACCGGCGCGGACGGGATGTCCAGCAGCTCGCGGCGCGTGATCGCCATGACCTGGGCGCTGGACAGGCCGTTGGAGCTGCCGGCGAAACGGGCCGTGTCTTCGAGCGCCCAGCGCGCGGCCTGCTGCAGGTTGCTGGTGCTGGCGCCCATCCAGACCACGGCGCGGGCGTAACCCGCCACCAGCGCCAGCGCGGTCTGCGGCTGGCGCTGTGCGAACTGGCGCTGCAGCACGAAATAGTCGCTGCTGCTGCCACGGAATACGACGTGGTTGCGCGGGTTGCGCGACAGCGCCAGGGTGGTGGCGGGCTCCCAGCCGGCAAAGGCATCGATGTCGCCGCCTTCAAGGGCCTGGGGCATGTCGTTGACGCCCATTGACACCAGCGTCACCTGTTTTTCGCTGAGTCCGGCTGCGGCCAGGCCCTGCAGCAGGGTCAGGTGCGCGCTGGAGGCTTCCACGTAGCCGATGCGCCGCCCCTTGAGGCGGCTGACCACCATGTTGTCGCGCGCCACCACTGCGGTGGGGCTTTGTTTGACCAGGCCGACGATCCAGACCTCGCCCGCCGCCGCCGCCAGCAGCGTGGGCATGTCGCCCAGCAGGGCGGCCTCCAGGCGCTGGTCGGCCAGCAGCGCCACCATGTCGGCGCCGCGGCGAAAAGGGTGGGCGCGCAGCGGCTGGCGCAGCTCCTGCAGCGCCCCGAGCAGCAGCCGGTCGCGCTGCATCACCGAGCTGAGCACCCCGGACGGATAGCCCAGCGGCTGCACCCCCAGGTCAAGCGCGGCGCTGGCGCTTTGCAGGCCGTAGCTGTCGAAATACTCGAGCGCGCGCGCACCGCCGCAGGCCACGCCCAGCATCCAGCCCAGGCACTGGCGCCGACGCGCACACGCCACCGGGGCGGGGGCGGGAGCTGCGGTCGCAGGAAGGCGCATGGCGGGGGCGGGTGTTGGGTTGCGTGTGTGTCGGGGGTGGTCGCAATGGGGGCGCTGGCGTGCATCCTAACCCCTTAGGCATGTTCCTGCCTATGGGGTTCGCTATCATCGCGTCCTGCCATGTCCAGCGACGAAACCCCCTCCTTGCCCACCGCCGATCCCGTCACCTTGCTGGATGTGGCGCGCAGCGCCGGGGTGTCGGCCGCCACCGTGTCGCGCATTCTCAATGGCACCGCGCGTGTGGCCCCGGCCAAGGTCGATGCCGTGCAGCAGGCCATCGCCCGGCTGAATTTCAAGCCCAATCTGTTCGCCCGCAGCCTCAAGACCGGCGTGACCATGACGGTGGGCGTGCTCACCCAGTCGCTGGAGAGCCAGTTCTATGCCCACGCGCTCAAGGGCATCGAAGTGGGCCTGGAGGGCAGCGGGTTCTCACCCATCATCACCAGCGGCCACTGGAGCCCGCAGACCGATCTGCAAAGCCTGCGTGTGCTGACCAGCCGCCGTGTGGATGGGCTCATCATCCTGACCGGCACCATCGACGACGCGGCAGCTTGCGCGCTGGCGCGCGAGCAGCCGGTGGTGCTCACCGAGCGCGCCTTGCAGGCGCCCAACCTCTATACCGTGCAGCTGGACCAGTTCCATGGCGGCTATCTGGCCACGCGCCACCTGGTGGAACTCGGGCACCGGCGCATCGCCCACATCACGGGCGTGGCCCACCGGCGCGATGCCATGGAGCGCCAGCGCGGCTACGAGCACGCCCTGCGCGAGGCCGGGATCACGCCCGACCCGGCACTGTGCGTGCAGGGCGACTTCACCGACCAGGGCGGCTTGCGCGCCATGCACCAGCTGCTGCAGCGCGGGGTGCCCTTCAGCGCTGTGTTCTGCGCCAATGACGAATCTGCCATGGGCGCGCGCCTGGCGCTGTTCGAGCGCGGTGTGCGGGTGCCCGAAGAGGTGTCGCTGGTGGGTTTTGACGACCTGCCCGTGGCCGCCTTCATGACGCCGCCCCTGAGCAGCGTGCACCAGCCGGTGTTCGAGATCGGGCTGCACGCCGCCCAGGCCCTGTTGCGCCTGCTCGGGCGCGAAGTGGAGCCCGCCGCGCTGCCCGCATTGCGCCTGGTGGTGCGGGGCAGCAGCGCGGCGCCACCGGGGGGCTGACGCTTGCTCGGCCAAGGCTGGCCGCTGGCCCAGCCTGGCCCTGCGGAGACCGCAAGCAGGCTTAGCGCGGCGCGCGCTGGCGCGCGATGAAGGCGCGGTACCAGTGGGCGCTGTCCTTCGGGGTGCGCGTTTGGGTGGCGTAGTCCACGTGGTAGAGGCCGAAGCGCTTGGCGTAGCCGCTGTCCCATTCGAAGTTGTCCATCAGGCTCCAGTAGAAGTAGCCGCGCACGTCCGCCCCTGTGCGCATGGCGCTGTGCAGGGCCTGCAGGTGGGTGCGGATGTAGTCGATGCGCGCGCTGTCGTGCACCTGGCACGCTTGCAGTGCGTCGGCGTGGGCAAAGCCGTTTTCGGTGATGTAGATGGGGGGCAGGGCATAGTCGTGCTGCAGCTGCGAGAGCAGCTCGGTCAGGCCCTGGGGGTAGTTTTCCCAGCCCATGTCGGACACACCCAGGGCCTGGGGGGCGGGCACTGGCGGGGTGGCGGCGCTGGACCAGATGCGGGTGTAGTAGTTCACGCCCAGCAGGTCCAGCGGTTGCGCGATGGTGGCCAGGTCGCCGCCGCGCACCACGTCGCACACCGGCAGGTCTTCGCCACGGGGGTAGTGGCCCAGGAACAGGGGGTCCATGTACCAGCGCACGAACAGGTCGTACTCGCGCTGCGCCAGCTCGTAGTCGGCGGCGCTGGGGCTGGCGGGCCAGGCCGGGGACATGTTGAGCACGATGCCCAGCGGTGTGCGCACGCCTGCGCCGCGCACCGCCTGCAGGGCCAGACCGTGCGAGAGTAGCAGGTGGTGGGCGGCGCGCAGCATCACGCGCCGGTCTTGCAGGCCCGGGGCGAAGCGCCCTTGCTCGTGGCCGAGCACGGCCGTGCACCAGGGCTCGTTGTGGGTGCAGATGCTGGCCACGCGGTGCTGCAGGCGCAGCGCCATGGTGCGGGCGTAGTCGGCAAAGAGGTAGGCGGTTTCGCGGTTTTCCCAGCCGCCTTCGTCCTGCAGCGCCTGGGGCAGGTCCCAGTGGTAGAGCGTGGCGTGGGCCTGGATGCCACGCCGGGCCAGGCCATCGACCAGCCGGTCGTAGAAGGCCAGTCCTTCCTCGTTCCAGGCGCCGTGGCCCAGCGGCTGCACGCGCGGCCAGGCGATCGAGAAGCGGTAGGCCTGCACCCCCAGCGCGGCGATCAGGTCCAGGTCCTGTTCCAGCCGGTGGTAGTGGTCGCAGGCCATGTCGCCGGTGTCGCCGTGGAGCACTTTGCCAGGGGTGTGGCTGAAGCGGTCCCAGATGCTGGGGCCGCGCCCGCCTTCGCTGGCGGCGCCTTCGATCTGGTAAGCGCTGGTGGCCACGCCCCAGGCGAAATCGGGGGGGAAAAGGGGTGTGTGCATGGAGGCTGGAAATTGTGAAATCGTTTTCAGATTGAAATGTAAACGTTTCCACATGCCTTTGTCAAACGATCGGGAGCAACCCAAGCGGGTGCTGCGGGGAGCGGGTCAGGGCGTGCGCGGGGCGCGCACGAGCTGGGCATTCCAGCCGGAGGAGAGGCTGAATTCCCATTCACCGCCGCCAGGCACGGCGCCGAGGTCGACGCTGGCGCTGCCGCCGCGCAGCCGGGTGGCGAGCAGGGTGGTCCGGTCGGTGCCCTGGTGGCGCACCTGCAGCACGGGGTAGCGGCTGGCGTCCCAGCGCAGCAGCAGTTGGCCGGCGCTCTCTTGCCACTGCACGCTGGGGGTTTCCTTGGCCTCGACGCCGGTGGCCCAGGTTTTGATGGCCGGGGTGGGGGCGTCCAGCTGCACCGCCAGGCTGCGGCCCTGGTGCAGCACTTCGACGCTGTCGATGGCGCCGGGGTCGGGCACGCTGGCATGGAAGTGCTGGGTGGCCGCGCTCCCGTCGGCGACAGCGATGGCCTCGAAGGGGGTGTCCAGCACCTGGCCCTGGGCCGTGCGCAGGCGCAGGGTGTAGGCGCCGGAGCCGGTATAGGGCTGGCGCGTGCTGCGCGCCGCCGGGGGGGCGATCAGCACGGACTGGTCGGCGCCGATCTGGCCGTGGAAATCGAGCAGGGTGCGTTCGCTGGCGTAGCCCGTGACCCGGGGGTAGATGTAGCTGGCCAGGAACTGCTGCAGGCGGCTGTAGTTGTAGTCGGAGAACCACTGGGCGTCGCAGTAGCTCATGAGGTCGTGGTTGTTGGGTGCGGCGGGGCTGTACACAGCCAGCGGGCCGGTGATGCCGTCGCGGTTGCTGTCGCTCTCGAACACCGGGTTGGGGCCGAGCCCGGCGTTGGCATAGCTGCTGTCGCTGGGCACGCTGTCGACCGCGCCAGTGACGCCGCAGGCGCTGTGGCCCAGGCTCCAGTTGTGGCCGAGTTCGTGTGCCATGTTGTACAGCGAGGCGTCGGTGCCGAAGTAGCGCGGGTCCAGGGCCACGGCGTCCAGGCCGATGGCGGCCAGCCAGGGAGAGCTGCTGCTGGTGTTCACGTAGCCCAAGCCGGATATGCCCCGGGCAAAGCTGGGGTTGGGCACCAGGCCGTAGTAGTGGCGGCCCGCACCCTCGGCCTGCCACAGCTGGCGCAGCTCGACCAGGGCGTTTTGCCAGCCGCTGCTGTCGGTGACCTGGGTGGTGCTCAGGGTGTAGGGCGCACGCACGCTGATGGTGATGCGAGCGGCGTCGAGCGGGAAGATGCGCGTGAGCATGCGCTGCACCATGGCGCTGTCAGGCACCTGGCCGGTGCTGCCGTTGGTGACCAGGGGCACGAGCACGAGGTTCAGGCTGGTGTTGCCGGAGACCGCGGGCTGGGCGCTGGCGGCGGCGCCGCTGTTGCGCGGGTTGCTGTTGGCGACCCTGACGTCGGCCAGCATGCCGCTTTGCACGCAACTGGCCGGAATGGCGGTGGTGAAGGTCTGCTCCAGGCTGGTGCGCGCGGGGGCGGTGGTGGGCAACTGGCTGGGGCCGCTGAGGGTGAGCGTGCCCAGGGCGGGGCAGGTGCTCACGGTGGCCGTGACGGCGGGAGCCGCCATGGCGCTGTCGCCGACCACGAAGACGCGCAGCCAGGCGGCCTTGTTGGGCACCAGGGACTGGTAGCTGCCGCGCACAAGCTGCGAGTAGCTTTGCGCCACCTCCACGCTGGCGATGCTGACCCGTGGGGCGGTGAGCAGGCTCAGGGTGCCGGCGCTGACGCGCGCGCCGTCGACCATGAGCAGCTCCACCAGGCCCTCGCGTGCCGGGGCGGCGAAGCTCAGGCTGGAGGCGCTCTGGCTGATCGGGGTGACGGCGCTGCCCGCCACCAGCACCTGGGTGGCGTTGTCCAGGTAGCTGCCGGTGAGGGTCACGGTGCTGCCCTCCCGTACGCTGGTGGGGGCCATGCCGGTAACGATGCTCAGGGGCGGCAGCAGGGTGAAGCTCTGGGCCAGCGCGCGGCTGCTGCCGTCCACCAGCCGCAGGGACAGGGTGCCATTGGCGGCAAGGCTGGGCACGGCCACCTGCACGCTGGTGCTGCTGCGGTTGACCGGCGCCACGGCCACGGTGCCCACCACGACCTGGCCGATGCTGTCCAGCGCGGTGCCGGTGAGGCTGAGCATGTCGCCCACGCGCGCCTGCGCCGGGCTGAGGCTTTGCACCACGGGGGCGGGCAGCACGGTGAGTGTGCCGGTGCTGCTGGCCTCCCCCTGGGCGCTGACCAGGCGCAGGGCGGCGCTGGCCGCGCCGCTGGGGACCACGAAGCGCAGTTGGGTGCTGCTGTCGAGCTGCACCTGGCTGGCCTGTTGGGCCCCCAGCCAGACCTGCTGCACGCGGTCCAGGGCCGTGCCCTGCACGGTGACGGTGCTGCCCTCCACCGCGCTGGGCGGGCTGAAGCTGCTCAGGCCCAGCACCGCCGCAGCGGCGCCGCTGGGGCTGTCGGCGGCAGAGGTGGTGGCTGTGCTGCCCCCGCCGCCGCCACCGCCGCACGCCGTCAGGGCCAGGGTCAGGGCCCAAGCCAGACCGAGTGGCACAGCGCGATGGAAGCAGACAGAGCGCATGGGGTCAGGCCCGGAATGGCCGGTTGGGTTGTCGGGGTGCGGGGCGCTGCTCAGCCTCCCAAGGCCTCCCAGCGCTCCAGCAGGTGCAGCAGCTCGTCGTCAATGGCGGCGCAGCGCTCGCTCATGGCCACGGCCCGGGCATTATCGGTGGCGAACAGGCCGCCGTCAGCGAGCTGGGCCTGCAGATTGTGTAGTTCTGTTTCCAGTTCCGTGATGCGCGCGGGCAGGGTGTCGAGTTCGCGCTGCTCCTTGTAGCTGAGCTTGCGTGCTTTTGGGTTGGCGGCTGGGGCGGTGGGCGGCACTGGCGCTGGCGGCGCGCTGGAGGGTGCGGCGGGAGAAGCCGAGGGGGGCCCCTTGGCTTCCTTGGCGGCGAGGTTGGCGGCGCGTGCGCGCTGCGCCAGCCAGTCCTGCACGCCGCCTTCGTATTCGCGCCAGGCGCCTTCGCCCTCGTAGGCGATGGTGCTGGTGACGACGTTGTCCAGGAAGGCGCGGTCGTGGCTGACCAGGAACACGGTGCCGTCGTAGTTCTGCAGCAACTCTTCGAGCAGCTCCAGGGTGTCGATGTCGAGGTCGTTGGTGGGCTCGTCCAGCACCAGCACGTTGGCGGGGCGGGCGAACAAGCGCGCCAGCAGCAGCCGGTTGCGCTCGCCGCCAGAGAGCGAGCGCACCGGCGAATGCGCGCGCTCGGGCGCAAACAGAAAGTCGCCCAGGTAGGAGCGCACATGCTGGCGGCGCTGGCCGATCTCGATCCATTCCGAGCCGGGACTGATGAAGTCTTCCAGCGTGGCGTCCAGGTTGAGCGCGTCGCGCATCTGGTCGAAATAGGCCACCTGCACGTTGGCGCCCAGGCGCACCGTGCCCCAGGGCTGGTGGCCCGGTTCGGGTGCCGGGGCCCAGTCCGGGGCGGGGTCGGGGGCGATCTGGCCCAGGATGAGTTTGAGCAAGGTGGTCTTGCCGGCACCGTTGGGGCCGAGCAGGCCGACCTTGTCGCCACGCAGGATGGTGGTGGAGAAGTCGCTCACCACGGTGCGCCCGGCGCCCGGCGTGGTGGGTGCCCCGGACGGACCCGGTGCGGGGGCGCCAGCGGCAAAGGTTTTGCTGACGTGGGTGAGTTCGGCCACCAGCTTGCCGCTGACGGCGCCGCTGGAGACGTCCATTTTCACGCTGCCTTGGGCGCTGCGCCGGGCCGCGTGCTCGGCGCGCAGGTGGTGCAGCCGCTCGATGCGCGCCTGCGCCCGCGTGCGCCGGGCTTCCACGCCCTTGCGTATCCAGACCTCTTCTGCGGCGAGGAGTTTGTCGGCCTTGGCGTTGATGACCGCCTCTTGCGCCAGCTGTTCGGCCTTTTGCACCTGGTAGGCGGCGAAGTTGCCGGGGTAGGAGCGCAGCGCGCCGCGGTCCAGCTCCACGATGCGGGTGGCCACCGCGTCGAGGAAGGCGCGGTCGTGGGTGATGACGACGATGGCCCCGGCAAAGCCGCACAGCAGGCCTTCGAGCCACTCGATGGAGTCCAGGTCGAGGTGGTTGGTGGGTTCGTCCAGCAGCAGCACGTCGGGGCGTGCCACCAGGGCCTGGGCCAGGGCCACGCGCTTCTTGGTGCCGCCCGAGAGGGCGCCCACGCGCGCCAGGGGCTCCAGGTGCAGGCGTGCCAGGGTTTCACCCACGCGCTGCTCCCAGTTCCAGCCGTCCAGGGCCTCGATCGCGTTTTGCAGCGCGTCGAGGTCGCCAACGCCTTCGGAATATTGGTCTATCAGGGCCTTGGCCCGCGCCACTCCGACCGATGTTGCTTCAAAAACCGTAGCATCCGGATTGAGCTGGGGCTCTTGCGCGACGTAGGTCACGCGCACGCCGCCTTGCAGCTGCAGGCTGCCTTCGTCGGGCTTTTCCAGAGAGGCCAGGATTTTGAGCAGACTGCTCTTGCCCGCGCCGTTGCGTCCGATCAGGCCGACGCGCTCGCCGCCCTCCAGGCTGAATTCGGCATGGTCCAGCAAGGGCCAGTGGCCGTAGGCGAGGTGGGCGTCGAGCAGGGTCAGGAGGGCCATGGTGGTGTGTGCGAAGCGGGGCTGGGGATTATCCGGCAGCGCCGCCGCGTTCCTGCCACGGCCCGGGCAGGGCGCTGGTGTATGCGCCGCCCCCAAAAAGAAAAGGCCCGCGCAGCGCGGGCCTCTCACACCAGCGGGAACGGCGGGATGCTCAGCCCAGCAGGCGATCGGCGCTGACGTACTCGTAGCCCAGATCGCGTGCCACGGCTTCGAACGTGACCTGGCCTTGGCACACGTTGAGGCCGTTCTTGAGGTGCGGGTTGTCCTTGAGGGCCTGCTTCCAGCCCTTGTCCGCCAGGGCCACGGCATGGCCGATGGTGGCGTTGTTCAGGGCAAAGGTGGAGGTGCGCGCCACGGCGCCGGGCATGTTGGCCACGCAGTAGTGCACCACGCCATCGACCACAAAGGTGGGCTCGGCGTGGGTGGTGGCGTGCGAGGTCTCGAAGCAGCCGCCCTGGTCGATGGCCACGTCCACCACCACGGCGCCTTTCTTCATGCGGCTGATCATGTCGCGGGTGACGAGCTTGGGTGCGGCCGCGCCGGGGATGAGCACGCCGCCGATGACCAGGTCGGCGTCCAGCACCGCCTCTTCCACGCTCAGACCGGTGGAGTAGACGGTGCTGATGCGGTTGCCAAACACCAGGTCGAGCTGGCGCAGGCGGTCCACATTCTTGTCCAGCACGGTGACGCGCGCGCCCATGCCGACCGCCATTTGCAGCGCATGGGTGCCGACCACACCGGCGCCCAAGATGACGACGTGTGCGGCGGGTACGCCGGGTACGCCGCCGAGCAGCACACCCATGCCGCCCTTGGATTTTTCCAGGTGGGCCGCACCGGCCTGGATGGACATGCGCCCGGCCACTTCACTCATGGGGGCCAGCAGCGGCAGGCCGCCGCCAGCTCCGGTGATGGTCTCGTACGCGATGCAGATGGCGCCAGACTTGACCAGGGCGGCGGTCTGCTCCGGGTCCGGGGCCAGGTGCAGGTAGGTGTACAGGATCTGGCCCGGGCGCAGCATGGCGCATTCCACGGGCTGGGGTTCCTTGACCTTGACGATCATGTCGGCCTTGGCGAACACCTCGGCGGCATTCGGGGCCAGGGTGGCGCCTGCGGCCAGGTACTGCGCGTCGTCCAGGCCGATGGCGGCACCGGCGCCGGTCTGCACCAGCACGCTGTGGCCGCGGCTGGTCAGCTCGCGCACGCTGGCCGGGGTCAGGCCGACGCGGTATTCGTGGTTCTTGATTTCCTTGGGTAGTCCGATGAGCATGTTTGTCTCCTTGCGAGTGAAATAAGGTGCGGGCAGTGTCCTGCGGCGCGCCTTGCCTGCCTAGCAAGATCAAGCTTTCAGCGTGTCCATTAGGGACGCTGATGCCGGGGTGGCTGCGGTGCGGGCGCAGCCCATGCCCCGCTGGGCCTGGTGTACCTGGGCTTGCGTCCATTCGCTCAGGTAGTCCACGAACACGCGGGTGCGCTGGGGCACGAATTGGCGGCTGGGCATGGCGGCGTACATCACCAGCTCGCCCAGAATCCATTCGGGCAGCACCCGCACCAACGCGCCGCTGGCCAGGTAGGGTGCGACCAGTTCGACCGACGCGCCAGTGATGCCCGCCCCCTCCAGCGCGGCGCGCAGCAGGGTGTCGATGTGGTTGGAGCGCAGGGCCGCGTTCACCTTGACCTCTACCGTTTGCCGGGGGTCCTCGGCACGGCACAGGGATTCCAGCGGCGGGATCAGCCCGTTGGACTTGAACTGCAGGAATTGGTGCTGCTGCAGCTCCTGCGGGCCGGCCAGGCTGCCGTGGGCCTGCAGGTAGGCCGGGGAGGCGACCAGGATGGCCTGCGAGCCGATGATCTTGCGCGCGATGATTTCGCCGTTGTAGGCCGCTGGAGCGGCAAACACGGTCACGTCGTAGTCCTCCACCGGCGGGGTGTCGAAGGCCCGCACGCTCAGCTCCAGCACGATGCCTGGAAAGCGCCGCATGAAGTCCGCCGCCAGCGGCGCCAGCACATGGGTGGCCATGAGCGGCTGTGCCAGCACCCGCAGCACACCCCGGGCCTGCTGCGTGTGGGCGCTGGCCAGGGCCTCGGCGTCGTCGATGTCCTGCAGGATGGCGCGCACGCGCCCCAGGTACTGCTCGCCCGCCTCGGTGAGCGCGAGCTTGCGCGTGCTGCGCTGCAGCAGCCGCGCGCCCAGGTGGGTTTCCAGATCCGCCACCAGGCGGGTGACCACGGCGGGGGACATGTCCAGCGCCCGCGCGGCCGCCGCAAAGCTGCCTTCCACCAGCACACGCTCAAAAACGCGCATCGACATCAATCGGTCCATGGGTGGGCTCCAGTGGGTTTCAAGGCCTTGATTATTTCTGAAATGGAAATGATGGTGTGCTGAGAATGCTGTTTTTCCCCAAGGAAGGAAATTTTAAAGTTCACCCCATCGACGAGACGGAACCTTAAAACGCCCCATCGATACCGCCAGGAGGGGACATATGCCCCCACCGACGGGGTCTTCAACTTGAAAGGAATCTCATCATGACCAAGACATTTGCCTCCTCTATCGTTATTGCATTGGCCTCTTTGGCCGCAGGCCAGGCCATGGCCGCCAACATTGAACCGACCACCGGCGTCGACTCCGACGCCCTGCGCGTGGCCATGAGCACCCCCAGCACCGTGACCCGTGACCAGCTCAAGTCCGATCTGCTGGCCCACCGCGCGGCCCACAAGGGCGACGTGGTCGACAGCATCACCGGTGTGAACTGGGCCGATTTGCGCAAGCAGATGGGCCAAACCGCTGGCAAGTCCCGCGAACAGGTGCGTGAGGAAGTGGTGCAAGCCCGCCGTACCCCGGTCGCTCGGGCCTACTGGGAAGGCATCGTTCTCTGATCGTTCGGTCAGCGTCTGACGCGCGTGGGCGCGACAGAGGCCCCATGCAAAAAGCCACAGCGTGCTGTGGCTTTTTTGTTTGTGCGCCCAGCATGGGCGCACACCTGCGGGTGCAAGTCCCGCTGCGAGCTGGTCACAGCGAGCAAAGTGAAGCGCAACTGCATGAGGGCAACCGAGTGTGGGGAGGAAGCGTGGAGCG
>JBQTHH010000014.1:0-22253 GCA_052390055.1 Rhodoferax sp. | reverse complement strand
GCGGTCGGCTGCGCCGACTCCGCCGTGCCAGAGGCTCGGGGGCCAGCGCGGGGGAACTCTCTTCGCGCCCTTCGGGCGCTGCGCTCGGACAGCCCCCGCGAGAATGTTGACGAAGCGCGCTGCGCGCGCCTGGCCCCCGAGCCTCTGGCACGGCCGCCGCAGAAGTCGCGCGCACCGGACAGCGCCTGCCACGGCGAAGCGAGGGTGTAGTACACGGACCATGGAAATGCCCACGCGGGCGGTCTATTGGGCCACTTCCAGGTGTGTTGATCTTGCTATGGGCATGGCACCAACCCTACTTCCCGCGAGACGGTATTCCTTCTCAGTGCATCACCAACGCCACTTCCAAGGTGTGTGCGGGCGGGGCGCAGCACTTTCCTTGGGGGTGCCGAGGCGCGCAGCGGCAGGCGGGGCGCGCGCAGCGCGCTTCGTAATCATGTTTGCCGCGCATGTCCGAGCGGCGTGAGCGCAGCGAACACAGCGAGTTGCGCGGCACCCGCCTGCTGCGAGCACCGCAGGGAAACCGACGCGCAGCGGCGGTCACCCCCATGGAAAGCGCTGTGCCCTGCCTGCACACGCCTTGCGCACGCGCCGCCACGCCCCCTTGGCGATGCGGGCAGCACAGGCAAAGACCCGGCAATCAGTGCCCGCGCATCTTGGCCCGCAGCCGGGCGATGGACTGGCTGTGCAGCTGGCACACGCGCGACTCCGTCACCTCCAGCACCGCGGCGATCTCCTTGAGGTTCATGTCGTGCTCGTAGTACATGCTCATCACGAACTGCTCGCGTTCCGGCAGCGCCTTGATCGCCGCCACCAGGGCCGAGCGCAGGCGCTGGTCGCGCAGCAGGTTCATCGGGTCGGCCTCGGTGTCGGCCACGTGGCGGTCCAGGAAGTGGTCGTCCTCGTCGTCGCTGCGCGACATGTCCTCCAGATACACCAGCTGCGTGCCGCGCACCTTGCTCAGCAGGGTCTGGTAGTCGGCCAGGCTCAGGCCCAGCTCGACCGCGATTTCCGACTCCAGGGGGGCGCGCCCGAACCTGTGCTCCAGGCGGCGCATGGCCTCCTCGATGTCCTTCTGGCTCTTGCGCGAGCCGCGCGACATCCAGTCGTTCTCGCGCAGCTCATCGAGCATCGCGCCGCGGATGCGCTGGGTGGCGAAGGTCTCGAACTGCACCCCCTGGGAGGACTCGAAGCGCGAGAGCGCATCCGACAGGCCGATCAGGCCGACCTGGATCAGGTCCTCCACATCCACGCTCGGGGGCAGCTTGGCCATCATGTGGTGCGCCAGGCGGCGCACCAAGGGCTGGTACTGCCGGATCAGCGCGTTGCGATCGAGTTGTCCCTTGGCGGTGTACATCAGTGGCCTCTGGCAATAATCCCCATAGCCGATTCTCGCGCATTCACGGCCCCGTGCAGCACCGGCTGCAAGGGCGCGGCGCTCTCCAGCATGCACAGGGCCAGGCGCAGCAGGCCCGGTGCGGGCTGGCTGCTGGCGCCAGCGCCCGGCGCCAAGTCGATCTCCAGGGTCTGCACCTCCAGCCCCAGGTGCTCCAGGGCGCAGGCGCGCACGCGCTGCGCCACGGCGCCAGATGCCCCGGCCACGCCCGCGCCGTCCAGCAGCTGCACCAGCGCCGGGCGCAGGGCGCCGTGCAGGTGCAACTGCTTGAGCGCCAGGTAGCTCGACAGCAGCGAGCCCTTGTGGCCGCTGGCGCACACCAGCGGCCGCGCCGGGCTGCCCTGCAGCAGCCGCGCCAGCAGCGGCGCGGGGGCAAACAGCAGCACCGCCGCATCGGCCACGAACAGTTCGGACAGCGCCTGCAACGCCGTGCCATCGCGCGCCTCGTCCAGGCGCTCCAGCCCCTGGCGCGCGCTCAGCAGGGTCCAGCCCAGCCCGTCGTGCAAGGACGCCTGGGGCCAGTACTCGTGGTCCAGCATGTGCACCAGCCCGGGGTTGTGCGCGGCTTCGGTGCTGGTTCCGTCCAGCACCGTCACCGGGTAACCGGCGTCGCTGAGCACGCTGGCCAGGCGCCACAGCAGGGACAGCTCCAGCGGTTCGTCCCCCAGGCAGACCACCGGCAGCAGGCGTGCCGCGTGCTGGCGCGCCAGCGCCAGCAGGCCCGCGCCCTGGTGGGGTACAAGGTGCTCGTCCTCACGCATGGGCCGCGCCTCCGTCCAATCCATCGGCACGGCCCGCACTGGCCTGCCCGAAGAAGAAACTCAAATCCTGCGGCGTCGGGTCGAAAGCCGCCTGCGGCGCGCTGCGCAGCGACTGGCGCACCAGTTTGGCCGCGTTGGCGGCCTCCCAGTCCTCGGGGACGCGCTGCCCCGTGGTCACGCCGCGTACCATGAGCTGGTGGCGGATCACCGCGTCCAGCGCCGGGGCGGTCTTCACCGCCTCGTCGATCTTGGACAGGATCACCTGCTGCGCGCCACTGGTCTTGAAGCTGCCCACCACGTCGTCGAGCGTGTCGCCATGGGCGCTGGCGTTGAGCACCAGCAGGCGTTTCACACCCGGCAGGTCCAGGCTTTGCATCATGTCGTCCTTGCGCGGATCGTGCGGCGCCAGGCCGCTGGTGTCGATCAGCACCATCTTCTTGTTCGCCAGCAAGCCCAGCAGGTCCTGCACTGCGGCGCGGTCATGCGCCAGGTGTGCCACCACGCCCAGCATCTTGCCAAAGGCGCGCAACTGCTCGTGCGCCCCCACGCGGTAGGTGTCCAGCGTGATCAGCCCCACCGACGCCGGCCCATGCACGCGCGCGCACAGCCCGGCCAGCTTGGCCGCCGTGGTGGTCTTGCCCACCCCGGTGGAGCCGATCAGGGCGAACACGCCGCCCTCGTGCTCCAGCGTCAGGCGCTGCGCATCGGTGCGCACATTGCGCTCCAGCACCTCGATCACCCAGCGCACCGCGGCCTGGGCGTCCAGGTTCTCGGGCAGGCGCTCCAGGATCGTGCGCGCCAGGGCTGGCGAGTATCCGGCGCGGATCAGCTTGAGCAGCAAATTGCTCTGCAGCGGGCTCTGGCGCGCCTGGCCCAGCCAGGTCAGGGTGTTGAAGCGGTCCTCGATCAGTCCCTTCATGGCCTGCAGTTCGCGCATCAGCTCCTGCGTCTGCGTCTGCGCCGCGCCCTCCGGTGCCCGCTGCGGGGCGCGCACCGGCTTCACCGGCGCCGGGGCGGCGATCTGGGGCGCCCGGGCGGGGCGTGCCGCCGGGGCGGCGCCGGGGCCGTCATCGCCCAGGCCCTGGGGAAGCATCTGTTGCGTCGATTCGTGGCGCCGGCGCATCATGCGTTCGCGCACGTAGTCCTGGAACGACAGCGTGCTCATGGCCAGCTTGTTGGCGTCTTCCTCCACGGCGCTGCCCAGCTCCTGCGAGAAGCTGCGTGCGCCCGCCCGCACCGGCTGCTGCCGGGGCGTGGCGGCCAGGCTGTCCAGCGCGGTTTCGGCGGTGGCGACCACCTCCACCCCCTGGTCGGTCTGGCGGTTCGAAAGTATCAGGGTCTCGTCCCCGAAGACGGCGCGTGCCTTGGCCAGCGCTTCGCGCGCGGTCGGGGCGGTAAAGCGTTGCAGGTTCATGTCAGGGCGCCTTTCAGGATCGGACCAATGCGGATGGAGTGGGTCTCCGGAATTTCACTGTGCGCCAGCACCTGCAGGCGCGGCGCCACCCGGCGCACCAGGCGCGCCACGGCGGTGCGGATGGTGTCGGGAACGAGCAGGCAGGCCGGTATGCCCAGCTCCTCCTGCTTCATGGCGGTGTCGGCCGCCGAACGGCTCAGCAGTTCGGCCACGCCCGGGTCCAGCGCCGGGCCCTGGGGGCCGGTGAGCGCCTGCACCAGCAAGCGCTCCAGGCCGGGTTCGATGGCGATCACGTTGAGTTCGCGCGTGGGCCCATAGATCTGCTGCACGATCGCCGGCGACAGCGCGATGCGCGCGCGCCGCGCCAGTTCCGCCGGATCGGAGGTGCTGGGGGCGTTTTCCGCG
Source organism: Rhodoferax sp. (assembly GCA_052390055.1). Classification (GTDB taxonomy): domain Bacteria; phylum Pseudomonadota; class Gammaproteobacteria; order Burkholderiales; family Burkholderiaceae_C; genus Allorhodoferax. Next base: position 18,277 of record JBQTHH010000014.1, on the reverse strand, counting down.
ATCGACTCGATGATGGTGCGGATGTCGCGGATGTGCACCGCCTCCTCCAGCAGGAGCTGCAGCACTTTCTGAAACACCGCGATAGAGACCATTTTGGGCACCACTTCCTCGATCAACTTGGGCGCGAGCTTGGCTACGTGCTCCACCAACTGCTGCGTCTCGGTGCGACTGAGCAGCTTGGCCGCCTGGGTTTGCATCAAGTGTGACAAATGGGTGGCCAGCACGGTCTCGGAATCAACCACGGTAAACCCCGCCATTTGGGCTGTTTCACGCTGCTTTTCGTCGATCCAGTGCGCGGGCAGCCCAAACGCCGGGTCGGTGGTCGCGGTGCCTATGAGCGGTGTGCTGATGCCCCCGGGGTTGATCGCCAGGAACATGCCCGGCAGCACCTCGCCCTCGCCGACCACCACGCCGCGCAGGGTGATGCGGTAGCCGCTGGGCTTGAGTTCCAGGTTGTCGCGCACATGCACCGGCGGGGGCAGAAAACCCACCTCCTGCGCGAACTTGCGCCGCACCCCCTTGATGCGGGTGAGCAGGTCGCCCTGGCGCGCCTTGTCCACCAGCGCAATCAGGCGGTAGCCCAGCTCCAGGCCCAACTGGTCCACCGGCTGCAGGTCGTCCCAGCTGGCTTCGCCGTCCGAGGCCGGTGCTGCCGGGGGCGGGGCCTCCTGCTGGGCCTTTTGGCGCTGCGCGAGCAGCCAGGCGGCGTAGCCCAGCAGCGCCGCGATGCCCAGGAACACCAGGTGCGGCATGTTCGGAATCAGGCCCAGCACGGTCATGATGCCGCTGGTCACGGCCAGCACGCGCGGCGACACCAGCACCTGGGCCGCGATCTGCTTGCCGATGTCCTTGTCCTTGCCCACGCGCGACACCACCATGGCCGCCGCCACCGAGATCAGCAGGCCCGGAATCTGCGCCACCAGCGCATCACCAACCGCCAGCAGGATGTAGGAGTTGGCCGCCTGCGAGGCCCCCAGGCCGTGCTGCAGCATGCCCACGGTGAAGCCGCCGAAGATGTTGATGAGCAGGATCAGGATGCCGGCGATGGCGTCGCCGCGCACGAACTTGGAGGCGCCGTCCATGGAGCCGAAGAACTCGGCCTCTTCCGCGATCTCGGCACGGCGGCGCTTGGCTTCCTTGTCGTCGATCAGCCCGGCGTTCAGATCGGCGTCCACCGCCATCTGCTTGCCCGGCATCGCGTCCAGGGTGAAGCGCGCCGACACTTCGGCAATGCGCTCCGAGCCCTTGGTCACGACCACGAAGTTGATCACCACCAGAATCGCGAACACGATCAGGCCCACGGCGAAGTTGCCCCCGATCAGGAAATGCCCGAAGGCCTCGATCACCTTGCCCGCCGCGCCCGGGCCGGTGTGGCCGTCGAGCAGCACCACGCGCGTGGAGGCCACGTTGAGCGACAGGCGCATCAGGGTGGTCAGCAGCAGCACGGTGGGGAAGGCGGCAAAGTCCAGCGGCTTGATCATGTAGGCCGCCACCATCATCACCATCAGTGCCACCGCGATGTTGATGGTGAAAAAGGCGTCCAGCAGCCAGGCCGGCAGCGGCAGCACCATCATCGCCAGGATCGCGATCACCACCAGCGGCGCAGCGGCGCCCTGGACCAGGTGCTGGTAGGGGCCCAGCCAGCGCTGCAGGGATTGGAGCGTGCCGTTCATGGTGCGTGCGCCGGTGTGCGGCCATGCAGGGGGTCAAGCTCCAGCGGCACCTGGGGTTGCGGCACCTCGGTGGGTTCTGGCCCCTGTCCGGCCAGCGCGGCCTTGAGCCGGTATACATAGGCCAGTACCTGGGCCACTGCCGTGAACAGGGCTGCCGGAATGTCCTGCTGCAGCTCGGCGTGCGCATACAGCGCCCGCGCCAGGACGGGCGACTGCAGCACCGGCACCCGGTGCTGCTTGGCCAGGTCGCGGATGCGCAGCGCCAGCAGGTCGGCGCCCTTGGACACCACCTGGGGCGCGGCCATGGTCTTGTCGTCGTAGCGCACGGCCACGGCGAAGTGGGTCGGGTTCATCACCACGAAGTCGGCCTTGGGCACGGCGGTGACGCTGGCCTTTTGCGCCATCTCGCGCTGGCGCTGGCGCTGGCGGCTCTTGAGCAGGGGGTTGCCATCGGTTTCCTTGCTCTCCTGCTTGACTTCCTGGTGCGACATCTTGAGCTGGTCGCGGTGCAGGAAGCCCTGCAGGGGCACGTCGATCATGGCCGCCACCAGCACCACCAGCAGCAGCAGGCCCACACCCGAGGCCAGCCACTGGCCCAGGTAGGCCAGCGCAGGCGCCGAGGGCTGGCGCAGCAGCGCGGTCAGCGGCGCCATGCCCTGGGCCAGGAACAGGCCCGCCACGGTGAACAGAATCACCGTCAGCAGCAGGGTCTTGGACACCGTGAACCACTGCTTCTTGGAAAACAGGTTGCGCAGCCCCTGCAGCGGGTTGATGCGGCTGAGGTCCGGGGCGATCGGCTTGGTGCTCAGCACCCAGCCTCCCGCGGCCACCACCGCCAGCACCACGATCAGGGCCACGCCCAGGCCGAACGCCGTGCTCAGGCCCAGCCCGGCCAGGGCGGCGTCCTGCAATCGCTCCAGGGCGCTGCCGGGCCAGCGCAGCGCCTGGGCGTCAAAGCGCAGTTGCCGCTGCAGCGTGTCGTACAGGGTTTCATAGGCCTGGGGGGAGAGCGCCAGGGCCAGGACCGCGGCGCTGCCGAGCAAGGCCAGATGGGCCAGGTCCTGGGAGCGGCTGGTCTGGCCGTCTTCACGCGCCTTGCGCAGTTTGCGCTCGGACGCAGGCAGGTTGCGGTCTTGGCTTTGCGAATCCATGGTGGCACCACTGGCGATATGCCACCATTGTCCTCAGCCCCCAGGGGGGCGAAGGCGCAAAAAAGGCGGGTAAACCCGCCTTCATTACCGGCGGGGCCACGCGCCCGCCGTGCGCCGCCCGCGCAGGCGCGCTCAGAACCCCAGGCTGGCCAGCAGGTCGTCCACTTCGGATTGGCTCGTGACCACTTCCTGGTTCGCCTGTCCGTCCACCACCGGACCGGCCAGCGTGGGCTGGTCGGGGGTCGGGTGGTGGGGTATATGGGCCTTCGCGGCGGCTTCGGGCGGGGCCGTCTTGACCAGCAGCAAAATGAGCTGCTCCTCGATCGTTGCGGCCAGATTCACCACCTTGGCGATCACCTGGCCGGTGAGGTCATGGAAGTCCTGGGCCATCATGATCTCGGTCAGGTTCTTGTCTGCCTTTTGGGAGGCGGCCTCCACGTCGTGCACGAAATTCATCACGTGGCCCTTGGCCACCGCCGCCACCGGATCGCGCACGATGAGGGCGCCGATGCGGCGGGTTTCGGTGGCGATGAAATCGTGCTGCGCCTTGGCCTGATCGACCTGGTTGAGCACTTTTTCTGCCGCCTGGCCCGTGAGCTTGGCGATGTAGGACAGGCGGCTCTTGGCATCGGGCAGCTCACCAGCCCAGTCCTTGACCTTCTCGGCCAGGCCCAGTCCGGTCAGCGAGTCGTGCAATTGGCGGGTCAAAACCCCGAGTTGCTGGTGGATCTCCAGCGCGGTGGCCAGATCGGTGCTCAGGGTCACGGGTGCATGGTGGGAGGTCTCGTGGGCGCTCATGTCACTTCAAACCATTCTTGGTGAGGATGTGGTTGACCTTGTCTTCCAGCGTGGCTTTGGTGAAAGGCTTGACGATGTAGCCCGCCGCGCCGTTCTGGGCCGCCAGCACGATGTCTTCCTTGCGCGCCTCGGCGGTCACCATCAGCACCGGGATGTGCTTGAGCTTTTCATCCTTCTTGATCTCGGAGAGCAGCTGGAACCCATTCATATTGGGCATGTTGATGTCGCTGACCACGAAATCGAAGCTGCTGTTGCGCAGTTTTTGCAGTGCAACGACCCCGTCTTCTGCCTCGTCCGCTTCGCTGAAGCCGCTTTCCTTGAGCAGATTGCGCACGATGCGGCGCATCGTGGAAAAGTCGTCGACCACTAAAAAACGCAATTCTTTGGACATGGGAGGACCCCTTCAAGGGCGATTTCTGACGGGTGTAAGTATGACCGAATTTTCGCAGCTTGCAGCGCGGCAGGCCCGCCGCGGCGCTGTGGGGGCTCTAGTGCGCAGGGGCGGCTCCCGTGCCCGGCGGGGCGGCTTGCGGTGCGGCGTTTTCGGGCTCGCCCGGGCGCTTGCCCAGCAGGCGTTCTTCGGCTTCGCGGGTCATGACCAGGATGCTGATGCGCCGGTTGGTGGGGTGGTAGGGGTCCTCGGGCACCTGCAGCAGACTCGATCCCATACCCACCACCCGTGCCAGATGGCCTTCGGGCATGCCCGCCGCCAGCAGCTCGCGCCGTGACGCATTGGCCCGGTCCGCCGACAGCTCCCAGTTGCTGTAGCCGGTGGCGGCGTTGGCGTAGCCGGCGCGGTCGGTGTGGCCATCGAGGCTGATCTTGTGGTCCACCTCGCTCAGCGCCAGCCCGATCTCGTGCAGGATGGCGCGCATATAGGGCTTGACCTGCGCGCTGCCGCTGTCGAACATCGGCCTGCGCTGGTCGTCCGCGATCTGTATCAGCAGGCCGTCGGGCGTGATCTCCAGCTTGATCTGGGACTGGAATTCGGTCATCTTGGGGTTGTTCGAGATCTCCGCGGCAATGCGCGCGCTGAGTTCGGCCAGCGACTTGGCATCCTTGCGCGTGGCCTCCGGGTTGGGTTTGTCGCCGGACATGCGCCGCGCCGTGCGGTCGCGGCCATCGCCGCTCTTGGCCTGCCCGGCGGTTTGGGTCAGGTCGCTGCCGCCGCCGGTCAGGATGCTGTTGCTCGCCCCCGAACCGCTGCCGCCTTGCATGGCCACTTTCAGCGGCGACTGGAAGTAGTCCGACAGGCCCTTCTTGTCGCCCTCGGTGGTGCTGCCCAGCAGCCACATGAGCAGGAAGAACGCCATCATGGCGGTCACGAAGTCGGCGTAGGCGATCTTCCAGGCACCCCCATGCGCCGCGTGCCCGCCTTTCTTGACACGCTTGATGATGATGGGTTGGAGTTTCTTGGCGTCGCTGGCCATGGCGGCAGGCCTTCGGTCTTATTTCTTCTTGACGTGGGCTTCCAGCTCCACGAAGGTGGGGCGCTCGGTCGAATACAGCACCTTGCGCCCGAACTCGATCGCGGTGGCCGGGTTGTAGCCCTGCATGCTCGCCAGCAGCGTGGTCTTGATGCACTGCAGTTCCTTGCCCGCCTCTTCGGTCTTCTGCTCCAGCAGCCCGGCCAGCGGCTCGGCAAAGGCGTAGGCCAGCAAGATCCCCAGGAAGGTGCCGACCAGGGCCGAGCCGATCATGCCCCCCAGCACCGCCGGGGGCTGCCCCACCGAGCCCATGGTGTTCACCACCCCCAGCACCGCGGCCACGATACCGAAGGCCGGCAGGCCCCCGGCCACGCGCTGCAGGGCCGCCACGGCGGCGTGCTCCTCGTGGTGGTGGGTTTCGATCTCGCTGTCCATCAGCGACTCGATCTCGTGCGCGTTGAGGTTGCCCGAGACCATCATGCGCAGGTAGTCGGTGATGAATTCGACCACGTGGTGGTCCGACCCCACGGTGGCGTGCTTCTTGAAGATTTCCGACTGTTCAGGCTCTTCCACGTCCTTCTCGATCGCCATCAGGCCCTCCTTGCGGGCCTTTTGCAGGATGTCGTAGAGCAGGGCCAGCAGCTCCATGTAGCGGTCCTTGGTGTACTTGCTGCCCTTGAAACAGGCCCCCAGCCCCTTCATGGTGGCCTTGATGACCTTCATCTGGTTGTTGGCCACGAAGGCGCCCAGCGTCGCCCCCCCGATCGTGAGCAGCTCGAAGGGCAGGGCCGCCAGCACGACGCTGATATTGCCGCCGTGGGCAATGAACACGCCGAACACGCAGGCCAGTACGATCAGCCAACCAACTATGACAAACATGGTCGCATTGTGACAAAGGGTAAAGCGCTCCGTGCGCAAGAGAAGGACCCGGTTCCGGGCGCTTCTCTATCATATCGTCGCAATTGCAATCCACTTGAATTTCATGCTTTTTGGCCTTCTGGCCCGCGTGTATATTCACTTCGTCGCTATAAAAAATATAGCAAATTTCAGTGAATCTGGAGCCCGCCCGAGGCCGCGCCCTTGCCTGCGCGGGCCGGTGGCGCGCACAGGCCGCACTCGAAGTGGCGCGCGTTTTCATAGGGTTCGGTCACGAAATGGCCGCCGCACTTGCTGCAGCGCGTCATGCTCAGCATCTGGTTGTCGATGAATTTCACCAGGCGCCAGGCCCGGGTGATGGACAGCAGCGGCTCCACCCCGCAGGCGCCGATCTGCTCCAGATACAGGCGGTAGGCCTTCATGATGGCCTCGATGTCCTCCAGCGCGCTGACCTTGCCCAGGTATTCGTAGATGTTCTGGAACAGCGAGGCGTGGATGTTGGGCTGCCAGGTCAGGAACCACTCGGTGGAGAAGGGCAGTTGCCCCTTGCTCGGAGAGCGCCCGGCCACTTCCTTATACAGGCGCAGCAGCCGCTCGTAGGACAGGCCGGTCTCGCTCTCCAGCACCTGCAGGCGTGCGCCCAGCTGGATCAGGGAAACCGCCCGTTGGACCTGTTGGGAGTCCTGCAGTACGCTTTTGGTGGCCATGGTCGTGCTCCTGGTGGCTGGCTTACATTGCTTCGGCGAACTTGCCCGACATCAGGATGCTGGCGTGCAGCCGCGTCGTGGCGTCGTTGTCCACCTTGTTCAGGCCGTGGTTGGTCAGCAGGCTCCACACCACATCGTCGTCGATGCGGAAACGGCACAGCAGCATGTTGCTCGATGCGATGCGCACGATCTGCTGCGGCGAGAGCGCGCCGATCAGCTCCGCCGCGTCCTCGGACAGTCCCAGGCGGAACTGGGCTTCGGCCTTGTCCTGGCGGATCAGGTTCTGGGCCAGCATCAGGTAGGTGGCGTTGGCTTCCCGGATTTCCGTGAGCATTTGGGGGTTGGACATCTCTGGACTCCTTGTTCGGCGGCGACGGCAGGGGTGTCGCCATGGGGTGTATTGTTCGAATTCCCGGTCCGGACTTGAATCGGAAAAATGCCAAAGCGGATGTCGGCGCGCAGCGCAGCGCGTGTAGGAAAAGCGCCTACAGGCCTGTCCGTGGCGCGGCTGGGCGCAGGGCGGCGGCGCCAGATCCGCCGCTGTGGGGGCAGGCGCGTGCGCGAATGGATTGGAAGTGGCGTGCCTGCCCGGTTTGGCATGCGCATGCACCAGGGCGCGCCAGCGCTGGCTGGGCGCGGGGGAGGAGGAGGAAAGCCCCGCTTATTGGCGCAGCAGCGTCAGCACCGCCTGCGGCAGCTGGTTGGCCTGGGCCACCATGGCCGTGCCTGCCTGCTGCAGGATCTGGGTGCGTGACAGGTTTGCCGTCTCCTGCGCGTAGTCGGCGTCCATGATGCGTCCGCGGGAGGCGGCCGAGTTCTCTGCCGCCACGCGCAGGTTCGCAATCACGTTCTCGAATCGGTTCTGGGAAGCCCCCCAGACCGCGCGCGAGGAGTTGACCGCATCCAGATCGGTGTCGATCGCCGCGAGCTGGGCACTGGCTTCCGCGTTGGTCGTCCCCAGTGTGGTGCTCGTCGGTGAGATCTGTACCGAGCTGACGGTAATCGTGTCGGTGGCGTTGGCGCCCACCTGGAACTGGAAGGCGGTCGAGGCGCTCAACAAGGCCTGGCCGTTGAACTTGGTGGCCGAGATCACCCGGGCGTTTTCCGCCACCAGCAGCACGTATTCCTGGTCCAGGGCCGCAATGTCGGAGGTGCCATTGGTGCCGTTGGCCGCCTGCACCGCCAGCTCACGCATGCGCAGCAGGTTGTTGGACAGGGCCCCCAGCGCGCCTTCCGCCGTCTGCGCCATAGAGATCGCGTCGTTCGAATTGCGGATCGCCACATTCATGCCCCGGGTCTGGGCATTCATGCGTTCGGCGATCGCCAGTCCGGCCGCGTCGTCCTTGGCGCTGTTCACCCGCAGACCGGAAGACAGACGTTGCATGGTGGTGGTCAGCGAACCGGCCGAGGTGGCCAGATTGCGCTGGGCATTGAGCGACGCTGTGTTCGTGTTGATCGTGGTCATGAAAAGCTCCTTTGCGGCTTCATATTCCGAACCGGCTGCCGATACCCCTCAACAGCCTGCTGACGTTTGTGGTTTGGCGATGGAGCAATTGTCTGGAGCTGTCGGATTCGCTTAAGTGCGATGAACACGGCAAAAGGAGGCCAGTTCCTGGCTTTGGCGGTTGCGGCCCCCCGCTGGCGCGGAAAAGGGCTTCCAAAGCGGCGTAAAAAAAGTTTTTAAAGTTTTTTGCAGCGCTTGCCGAAAACACAAACAACGGGCTGCCAAGCAGATCCGTCGTCCGGTAGCAACAACATGCGCGCCGGTCAAAGGTGCCAGCCGCTGGCTGGCGTTGAGATGGGTAGCGATGTTGGAACTATTTTGTCCACAAGGAGCCTCAAATGAGCACGATCAACACCAATATCAACTCACTGAATGCGCAGCGCCACCTGGCGCGAACGCAGATGTCGGTGAGTACGGCCATGGAGCGCTTGTCTTCGGGCCTTCGGGTGAACAGCGCCAAGGACGACGCCGCCGGGCTGGCGATCTCCGAGCGCATGCAGGCCCAGACCCGGGGCATGAATGTGGCCATCCGCAATGCCAACGACGCGATCTCGCTGGCGCAGACGGCAGAAGGGGCCTTCGGCTCCATCGCCAACAACCTGCAGCGCATGCGTGAACTGGCAGTGCAGGCCGCCAACGGCACCAACAGCACCACCGACATCGCGTCACTGGCTGCTGAATACGACCTGCTCACGGCAGAAAACACCCGTGTTGCCGCCGCCACCAAGTTCAACGGCACGGCGGTCATTGCGGCCTCGACCTTCACCTTCCAGATCGGTGCCAACGACGTCTCCGCGCAGGACCAGATCTCCGTGACCGGCTCCGCGTTTTCCCAGACCGCGGCCACCTTCACCACCACCACCGAAGCGGTCACGGCCATCACGGCACTGGACGTCGACATCGCGGCAGTCGCCACGGCCCGGTCCAACTGGGGTGCTGCGCAAAACCGCTTTGACACCGTGATCACCAACCTGCGCACCAGCGCGGAAAGCACCTCCGCTGCCCGGGCCCGCATCATCGATGCCGACTACGCGGTGGAAAGTGCCAACCTCACCCGTGGCCAGGTGCTGCAGCAAGCCGGCACCGCCATGGTGGCGCAAGCCAACCAATCGCCGCAGGGCGTGCTTGCCCTGCTGCGGTTCTGAGAAACATCCCCGCTTCTGACCGGAAAAAGGATCGTTTTTCTGTGCCTCCTTCGGCGGCGGCTGCCCTATCATGGCAGCCGCCGCTTGACTCTTTGCGGTACTTGCCGTTGGGGAGATCGCCATGGCCATTACGTCACAAGGCATAGGCAGTGGGCTGGATGTGAACAGCATCGTCAGCCAGTTGGTGGCTATTGAAAAGCAGCCGCTCAAACAGTTGCAGACCAAGGCCAGCAGCCTGCAGACCCAGCTGAGCCAGTATGGAACCCTGAAGTCCCAGGCCTCCACGCTGGGCGACGCCGCTGCCGCGCTGGCCCAGACCAGCGGCTGGAACCTGCAAAAAGCCACCTCGTCCAACACCACTGCGGTCACCGTCTCCCTGGCGGCCAACACCACCGCCACCTCCTTGAGTGTGGAGGTCAGCCAGCTCGCGCAGACCCAGTCGTCCGCGTCCGCGGCGGTGGCCGCCGGCACGGTCTTCAGCCTGGAGGGCACCCTCAGCATCCAGATGGGCACCTGGTCGGGGTCGTCCACCGCGCTGGGCTTCACACCCAACGCCACCGCAGCGGTGGACATCACCGTCGATTACGGCGACACCATCACCAGCATTGCGCAAAAGATCAACGACGCCAACGCCTCCGTCAGCGCCATCGTGCTCAAGGACGGCTCCAACGAACGCCTGGTGGTGCGCTCCAAGAGCACCGGGGCGGCCCAGGGCTTCGCCATCACCGCCTCCGGCAGCGCGGATTTGTCCCAGTTCACCATCAACGACTCCGCCGGTGCCGTGGACTCCACCAATTCCAGCCCCGCCACCGGCATGGCCATGAGCCAGGTGGCGCAGGACGCCACGGCAAAAATCAACGGCACCACCGTCACGTCCACGAGCAACAAACTCAGCGAGGTGGTCCCCGGCGTCACCCTGCAGCTGGCCACCACCACCACCAGCGCCGTGAGCATCACCATCGAGGATGACACCACCACCATGCAGAGCAAGGTACAGGCCCTGGTGGACGCCTACAACGCGCTCAACACCACCCTCGCGTCCGCCACCAAATACGACGCCAGCAGCAAGACCGGCGGCCCCCTGCAGGGGGACTCGGCCACCGTGGGCCTGCAAAACGCGCTGCGCTCCCTCATGGGATCGAGCAGCAGCGGCTCCACCTACAGCCGCCTGTCCGACGTCGGCCTGGAGCGCCAGACCGACGGCTCCCTCAAACTCAACGCGACGCGCTTTTCTTCCGCCTTGACGAACCTGGACAACCTGAAAAAACTCTTCACCACCGACAACAGCGACAGCGCCACCAACGGCTTCGGACTCAAGATCCGAGACTTCGCGCGCGGCCTGGTCGCATACGACGGGCGCGTCACCAACAAAAGCACCGCCTTGCAGGATGCCATCACCCGCAACGGCAAGGAGCAGGACCGTGTCAACGAGCGCGCCTCCCGCGTCGAAACCAGCCTGCGCAAGCAATACACCGCGCTGGATGCCCAGATGGCCCAGTTGACCGGCCTGAGTTCCTACGTCAGTTCGCAAGTCTCCCAATGGAATAAAACCAGCAGTTGACCCTTCACTTTGCCCGTGGCCAGCCGATAAAGCTGGTAGGTCAGTGAAGGAGAGAATGAATGTTCACCCCCGTCAGTATGCGCAGCGCCAATTCCTACCGCTCCATGGCCGTGGAAAACTCGGTGGCCACCGCCGACCCCCACGCACTGGTCAGCCTCCTGTTCGAGGGCCTGCTGCAGTCGCTGGCCGCGGCCCGCGCGGCCATCCAGAGCCAGGACGTGGTAACCAAGGGGCGCAGCATCGGCAAGGCCGTGCGCATCATTGAAGAAGGGCTCAAGGCGGGGCTGGACACCCAGCGCGGCGGCGAAATCGCGGCCAATCTGCAGTCCCTGTACGACTACTGCATCGTGCGCGTCACGGAGGCCAACCTGCGCAACGACGTTGCCGCCATTGACGAAGTCATGCGCGCCATCGCGCCCGTGGCAGAAGGCTGGCGCCAGATCCGCGGCCAGGTCGTGGCGGGAGCCTAGATTCAGTAAAAACCTTCGGGCGAACCGCCTATGTTGATCGACTATTACCGAGCCATCGAGGACAGCAGCGCAAAAATGCTGGAAGCCGCACGCAAGGACGATTGGGATGCCGTCATGCGCTTTGAAGGCGCCTGCGCGGTCCTGATCGAACAACTGCGCAGACGCTCCCAGACCGAAGCGCTGGGCGCCCTTGAGCGCGTCGAAAAAACGCGCATCATGCTGCGCATTCTTGAAAACGACGCCCAGATCCGCTGCCTGGCCGAACCCTGGCTGGCACGGCTGGAGTCCGACTGGCAGCCCCAACTGCTGCATTGATCGTGCGCTGGCGGTGCCGGGAATAGTCCGGCCGACCGCCCCCATTTCCAGCCCTTGGCACCTGCGCAGGTGCCTAGACTCGACCCCATCGACCATATGTGTGCGCTGGGGTTTTCATGCGTTCCTCCCTTCACTGGTGTTGCCTCGCCGTCTGGCTGGTGGGCTGTGCGCAAGCGCCCGAAGCCCACCGGGACCCGGCCCCGATTCCTCAGACCTGGTCCGGCACGGAGCCCGGCCGGGGCGTGGTGATCGCCCCCACCGGGCTGCACTGGCGCGATTTTTTCACCGACCCCGCGCTGCGCACCCTGATCGACACCGCGCTGCAAAACAACCGCGACGTGCAATGGGCCGCTGCCCGGGTGCTGGAAGCCAAGGCCCAGTACGGCGCGGCCCGGGCCGACCGCTTTCCCAGCATCAACGCACTGTTTGGCATCAACAACACCGGGGTGCCGGGGGACCTCAACGGCACCGGGACCGATTCGGTCTCACGGCGCACCGACGCCTCCTTGTCCATCAGCGGCTTTGAACTCGACCTGTGGGGCCGCCTGGGCGCCCTGGACGATGCGGCCAAGAAAAACCTGCTGGCAGCGCACGATGCCAAGCGCACCGTGCAGCTGTCCTTGGTGGCCGAAGTGGCGAGCAGCTATTACGTGCTGCTGCAAGCGCAGGAACTGGTGGCGCTGGGGCAAGAACTGGTCCAGTCGCGCCAGCAGACCCTGGAACTGGTCGAAAAAGGGCGCGACATCGGGGGCACCTACCGGCTCGAAGTCGAGCAGGCCGCCAGCGCACTGGAGTCCTCGCGGGCCACCCTCGACGGGCTGCACCACCAGCAGCGCCTGGCCCTGAACCGCCTGGCCTACCTGGTGGGCTACGCCGTCGTGCCCAGCGCCGCCGAACGCCCCCTGCCCCCTGCGGACGAAGTGCCGCCGGTGCAGGCCGGGGTCCCGTCCACGGTGCTGCTCTCGCGTCCCGACGTCATGGCTGCCGAGCGCCGGCTGCAGGCGGCCAGTGCCAACGTGCAGGCCGCCCGTGCGGCATTCCTGCCGCGCCTGTTGCTGACCACCAGCCTCGGGCTGGCGAGCCAGGGCTTGAGCACCCTGCTGGGCTCGCGTGCCTGGGCCTTCCAGCCAGTGCTTACCACCCCCCTGTTCGATGGCGGGCGCCAGGAAGCCTCTCTCGACCTGGCGCAGGCGCGCAAGCATGCCGCCGTGGCGGAATACGAGCGCACCATACAAACCGCGTTCCGGGAGGTGGCCGATCTCCTGTCCTCGCGCCAGTCCCTGCTGTCCCAGCGCCACGCGGCGGCCGCGCAGCTGCGTGCCCAGCGCGTGCGGCTGGAGATCGCCCAGGCCCGTTTCGAAGGCGGCGTCTCCAGTTATCTGGAGGTGCTCGATGCGCGCCGTGAATGGCTGGGCGGCCGCGAAATGGACATCCAGCTGCGCCGCGCCCAATTGGATGTCAATGTGCAGATGTTCAAGGCACTTGGGGGGCAGGCTTCGGTCTGAGACGTCATGGCAATCGGACGCAGCAAACGCAAATTCCAGGAGGTGCTCAAGGATGCCCGCCTGGGAATCGCCCAGGCACAGTACGACGTGGGCCTGATGTACGCCAACGGCCTCGGGGTGCCCAAGAACCTGTCGCAGGCACTGTATTGGATACGCAATGGCGCCGACCGGGGCCACGCCGGAGCCCAATACCTCCTGGGGTCGCACTATGCCAGCGGCCACGGCCTTGAAAAGAGCGCCATCCATGCCCTGTACTGGCTGCAAAAAGCCGCAGCCCAGGGGCACGCCAAGGCCCATTACAAGATCAGCCTGCTGTTCCATGAGCAGTCCCAGGCGCTGGTCGATGCCTACGCCCTCCAGGCCTGGGAGATGGGCGTGCTGGAATCGGCCGTATCTGCCAGCGCTGCCGCGCCCGATGAAGGGCGTTCCCAGGCCATCCTCGAACAAGCCGCCGAGTCGGGCAACGCCCGGGCACACTATGGGCTGGCCCAGGGCCAGCACGGTGCCGACGCCGGCCTGCGCGCAGACGTGATGCGCCATTTGCGGGCCGCGGCGCGCAAGAACTACCCCCCGGCGATCGTTGCGTTGCGGGACATGGACCAACCAGGCCTTGGGCGGAGTTCAGATGCCCTGGCCGGGCGCGATGGGCCCGATATGCGCGTCGTGCTGCAGGAAGCCGTCGCCCTGCTCGAACCCAGTGACGTGTACGCGCGCTACTGCCTCGGACGCATGTACGAAGAAGGCATCAAGGTCGCCCCCAACCGCCAGCAGGCGATCGCCCACTACCGCAGTGCCGCGGCGGCCGGAGATCCCCAGGCGCAATGGGCCTTGGCCAGAATCGGGGCGCAGGGCGCCGACGCCAGTTTCGATCTTGTATGCCAGGCCGCCAAGGGCGGTTGCGCCCCGGCCCAGTGGCGCCTGGGCGAACTGCTGCGGGAGCGCGCTGCGGATGGGGGCGAGCAGGCGCACGCCTTGTCCTGGCTGCTGCAAGCCGCTTGCAATGGCGCGGCGGCGGATTGGGCATTGCTGACCGACTGTCTTCACGGAGCGGGGGGCGCCGCCATCAGCCACCAGTGGCTGGTGGATGCCGCCAAGGGTGGCGAAGCGCAGGCCCAGTATCTGCTGGGAATGCGCTTGCTAAAGGGGCATCCCGACCCGGCCGACGCCGACCACGGCGCCGCCCAGGTCTGGCTGGAACTGGCCAGCCACCAGGGGCATGTGCGCGCACAGTGTGAATTGGCCCACCTGCTGTTGGCGCAGCCCGCGGACGGCGCGGCCCAGGCCCTGCGGTGGTACCAGGCCGCCGCGCAGGGCGGGGACGCCGTGGCGCAATGGAATGTCAGCAAACTGCTCCTGGCGCATGCGGCAGGCAGCGATGGCGATGCGCAGCTGCGGCAAGCCTACCTGTGGTGCCGCCGTTCGGCCGAGCAGGGCTTTGTTCCGGCACAGGCGAGCTTGGGGACCATGTATGTCCGCATGGGCAAACCGGCGGACGCCCTGGCATGGCTTACCCGTGCCGCAGAGGCGGGCGACGCGGAAGCCCAGTACAACCTGTCGGTGTTGCTGGGCGCCTCATCCGAGGCCGCCGATCATGCGCGCGCGCTGGACAGCCTGTTGGCGGCGTCCCACCAGGGCCTGTTTCCGGCCCAGACCCGGCTGGCCTGGATGTACTTTGAAGGAAAAGGCCTCCCCCGGGACCCGGTGGAGGCCATGACGTGGTTGGACATCGCCGCCCGCCACGACAGCGCCGCGGTCGCCGCCGCCGTGGCCATGGTCGAGCGCATATTGACGCCGGGGCAGCGGCAAGAGGCGGCGCGCCGGTCCCGGCACTGGAGCGCACGCCCAGGCCCTGCCGCCAACGAAGCGGGGCATATAGCGTGAAGCCAGCACCGAAAGGGCGCCCAATTCCGCGCGCTCCCGCCAAACCATTGCTCTATGCTACGTCCCAAAGGCAGGTTTCTGCAGGCCATGGCGCAGGGCCTTGCCGGTGTGCGCGGACGGGGCGGCAAGAAAATGTGCTCAAGAATTCTGGAAAGTGTCCGTTAATACAGAGGCCGGGAGGAGCATGTACGCGTAAGGTGGCGCGTGCAGCTGTCTCGTTCGCAGTTCTGTGCTTGTTTTGTTGGGTGGATGCGCGTCAAGCGCTGGTGCATTCGCCCTAGAGGGGTATTCAATGGCTTCTTCTATCGCTAACTTTACGACGACCCAGATAGCGGCGTTGACCACGGCGCAGGCGGCTTCATTGAGTACGGCCGATTTCGCTGCCATCACCACCACCCAGTTGCAGGCCTTCACCACCACGGCGATGGGCGTGCTCACCACCAAGGTGGTGAGTGGTTTGAGTACGACGCAGGTCAATACGCTATTGACCACGCAGTTCGCAGCACTCAAGACAAGCCAAGTCCAGGTACTGACGACAGCGCAGGCAGCTGCCTTGAATACCACGCAGGTGTCGGTATTGACCAGCACCCAGACCGCAGCGCTCAAGACCACGCAGGTGGCGGTTCTCGACACCGCGCAGGTCAACGTGTTGAACAGCAGCCAACTGGCCGCGCTGACGACCTCGGCGGTAGCGGCCTTGACCACCGCCGCCCTGCAGACCCTGGCGACGGACGAAATCCAGGCGCTCAAGAGCACCCAGGTGCAAGCGCTCAAGAGCACCCAGGTGCAGGCCCTGACCACCACCCAGGCGCAGGCGCTCACCAGCACCCAGACTGCGGCGCTCAAGAGCACCCAGGTGGCGGCGCTGGATACAGCCCAGGTCAATGTGCTGGGCAGCAGCCAACTGGTGGCGCTGACGACCGCCGCAGTGGCGGCCCTGACCACCTCGGCCCTGCAGACCTTGGCGACGGACGAGATCCAGGCGCTCAAGAGCACCCAGGTAGCTGCGCTGACGACCAATCAGGCGGCAGCCCTGACCACCACCCAGGCGCAGGTGCTGACCAGCACCCAGACTGCGGCGCTCAAGAGCACCCAGGTGGCGGCGCTGAATACCGCACAGATCAATGTGCTGGGCAGCAGCCAGTTGGCAGCCCTGAGCACGGCAGCCACGGCAGCCCTGACCACGGCAGCCCTGCAGACCCTGGCGACGGACGAAATTCAGGCGCTCAAGAGCACCCAGGTGCAGGCGCTGACGACCAACCAAGCGGCAGCCCTGACCACCACCCAGGCGCAGGTGCTGACCAGCACCCAGACTGCGGCGCTCAAGAGCACCCAGGTGGCGGCGCTGGATACGGCGCAGGTCAACGTGCTGGGCAGCAGCCAACTGGCAGCACTGAGCACGGCAGCCACCGCGGCCCTGACCACCTCGGCCCTGCAGACCCTGGCGACGGACGAGATCCAGGCGCTCAAGAGCACCCAGGTGCAGGCGCTGACGACCAACCAAGCGGCAGCCCTGACCACCACCCAGGCGCAGACACTCACCAGCACCCAGACCGCTGCGCTCAAGAGCACCCAGGTGGTGACGCTGAATACCGCACAGGTCAACGTGCTGGGCAGTACCCAGGTGGCGGCGCTGAGCACGGCAGCCACCGCAGCCTTGACCACGTCGGCCCTGCAGACCCTGGCCACGGATGAGGTGCAGGCACTCAAGAGCACCCAGGTGCAGGCGTTGACCACCAACCAGGCGGCAGCCCTGACCACCACCCAGGCGCAGGCGCTCACCAGCACCCAGACCGCTGCGCTCAAGAGCACCCAGGTGGCGGCGCTGGATACGGCCCAGGTCAATGTGCTGGGCAGCAGCCAACTGGCGGCCTTGACGACCGCCGCGGTGGCGGTGTTGACCACCTCGGCCCTGCAGACCCTGGCCACGGATGAGGTGCAGGCGCTCAAGAGCACCCAGGTGGCAGCCCTGACCACCAATCAGACAGCGGCCCTGACCACCACCCAGGTGTCGGCGCTGACCAGCACCCAGACCAGCGCCCTCAAGAGCACCCAGGTGGCGGCACTGAATACCGCACAGGTCAACGTGCTGGGCAGCAGCCAGGTGGCGGCGCTGAGCACGGCAGCCACGGCCGCCCTGACCACTTCGGCCCTGCAGACCCTGGCGACGGACGAGATCCAGGCGCTCAAGAGCACCCAGGTGCAGGCGCTCACCACCAACCAGGCCGCAGCCCTGACCACCACCCAGGCGCAGGCGCTCACCAGCACCCAGACTGCGGCGCTCAAGAGCACCCAGGTGGCTGCGCTGGATACGGCGCAGGTCAACGTGTTGGGAAGCAGCCAGTTGGCGGCGCTGAGCACGGCAGCCACCGCAGCCTTGACCACGGCGGCTCTGCAGACATTGGCCACGGATGAGGTGCAGGCGCTCAAGAGCACCCAGGTGCAGGCGCTGACGACCAACCAGGCGGCGGCCCTGACCACCACCCAGGCGCAGGCGCTCACCAGCACCCAGACCGCTGCGCTCAAGAGCACCCAGGTGGCGGCGCTGGATACGGCACAGGTGAATGTGCTGGGCAGCAGCCAGGTGGCGGCACTGAGCACGGCAGCCACCGCAGCCCTGACCACGTCGGCCCTGCAGACCCTGGCCACGGATGAGGTGCAGGCGCTCAAGAGCACACAGGTGGCGGCGCTGACGACCAACCAGGCGGCAGCCTTGACCACCACCCAGGCGCAGGCGCTCACCAGCACCCAGACTGCGGCGCTCAAGAGCACCCAGGTGGCGGCGCTGAATACGGCACAGGTCAACGTGCTGGGCAGCAGCCAGGTGGCGGCGTTGAGCACGGCAGCCACGGCCGCCCTGAGCACGGCAGCCCTGCAGACCCTGGCGACGGACGAAATCCAGGCGCTCAAGAGCACCCAGGTGCAGGCGCTGACGACCAACCAGGCAGCAGCCCTGACCACCACCCAGGCGCAGGCGCTCACCAGCACCCAGACCGCTGCGCTCAAGAGCACCCAGGTGGCTGCGCTGGATACGGCGCAGGTCAATGTGCTGGGCAGCAGCCAACTAGCGGCCTTGACGACCGCCGCAGTGGCGGTGCTGACCACCTCGGCCCTGCAGACCCTGGCGACTGACGAAATCCAGGCGCTCAAGAGCACCCAGGTACAAGCGCTCAAGAGCACCCAGGTGCAGGCCCTGACCACCACCCAGGCGCAGGCGCTCACCAGCACCCAGACCGCTGCGCTCAAGAGCACCCAGGTGGCGGC
>JBQTHH010000013.1:0-27498 GCA_052390055.1 Rhodoferax sp. | reverse complement strand
TGATGCCGCGGGCCTTTTCTTCGGGGGCTGCGTCGATCTGGTCATAGGCCTTGGCCTGGCCGCCGAACTTGGAGGCCAGCACGGTGGTAATGGCAGCCGTCAGGGTGGTCTTGCCGTGGTCCACGTGACCAATGGTGCCCACGTTGACGTGGGGCTTGGTACGTGTGAATTTTTCTTTTGCCATGATTCAAACTCCAAAAGAGCAATGCCCGTGTTGTGGTTTTAGGTCTACACCCTGTTGCGGATTCGCTGCGCACGGGCGACACAGCGGCACAGGGTCGTAGACCGTTGGAAACGGTCACCGCCGCCGGGGCAGACCCCAGGCGGCGGCGGATGGAGCCCGGCTTTACTTGGCGCGGGCGGCAACGATGGCTTCGGCCACGTTCTTGGGAGCTTCGGCGTAGTGCTTGAACTCCATGGTGTAGGTGGCGCGGCCTTGCGACATGGAGCGCAGGGTGGTGGAGTAGCCGAACATCTCAGACAACGGCACTTCGGCCTTGATGGCCTTGCCGCCACCCACCATGTCGTCCATGCCCTGCACCATGCCGCGACGGCTGGAGAGGTCGCCCATCACGTTACCGGCGTAGTCTTCGGGGGTCTCGACTTCCACGGCCATCATGGGCTCGAGGATGACGGGGCTGGCCTTGCGGCAAGCTTCCTTGAAGCCGAAGATGGCAGCCATTTTGAACGCATTTTCGTTCGAGTCCACGTCGTGGTAGGAACCGAAGGTCAAAGCGACCTTGACGTCCACCACCGGGTAGCCAGCCAACACGCCCGAGTTGAGCGCTTCGACCACACCTTTTTCGACCGCGGGGATGAATTCACGGGGAACCACACCACCCTTGATTTCGTCCAGGAACTCAAAGCCCTTGCCAGCTTCGTTGGGCTCGACACGGAACACGACGTGACCGTATTGGCCCTTGCCGCCGGACTGGCGCACGAACTTGCCTTCGACGTCGATGGCGCTCTTGCGGATGGTTTCGCGGTAGGCCACCTGGGGCTTGCCGACGTTGGCTTCGACGCCGAATTCACGCTTCATGCGGTCGACGATGATTTCCAGGTGCAGTTCGCCCATGCCGCCGATGATGGTCTGGCCGGATTCTTCGTCGGTCTGGACGCGGAAGGAGGGGTCTTCGGCAGCCAGGCGGCCCAGCGCGATGCCCATCTTTTCCTGGTCGGCCTTGGACTTGGGCTCGACGGCCTGGCGGATCACCGGCTCGGGGAACACCATGCGCTCCAGGGTGATGATGGCGTTGGGGTCGCACAGGGTTTCACCCGTGGTGACGTCCTTCAGGCCCACGCAGGCAGCGATGTCGCCGGCGCGGATTTCTTCCACTTCCTGGCGGTTGTTGGCGTGCATCTGCACGATACGGCCGATGCGCTCTTTCTTGCCGCGCACGGAGTTGTACACGGTGTCGCCCTTGGAGAGCACACCGGAGTACACGCGCACGAAGGTCAGCTGGCCGACGAAGGGGTCGGTCATGAGCTTGAACGCCAGGGCGGAGAACTTCTCGCTGTCGTCGGCCTTGCGGTTGGCGGGCTGCTCGTCGTCATCGGTACCGGCCACGGGCGGGATGTCCACGGGCGAGGGCAGGAAGTCGATCACGGCGTCGAGCATGCGCTGCACGCCCTTGTTCTTGAACGCGGTGCCGCACATCATGGGCTGGATTTCGGTAGCGATGGTGCGGGTGCGGATGCCCAGCTTGATCTCTTCTTCCGACAAGTCGCCTTCTTCGAGGTACTTGTTCATCAGCTCTTCAGAGGCTTCGGCAGCGGCTTCGACCATGCCTTCACGCCACTTCTTGGCATCTTCCAGCAGTTCGGCGGGGATGTCTTCGTAGTTGAACTTCATGCCCTGGGAGGCCTCGTCCCAGATGATGGCCTTCATCTTGAGCAGGTCGACCACGCCCTTGAAGCCTTCTTCGGCGCCAATCGGGATCACGATGGGAACGGGGTTGGCCTTCAGGCGCAGCTTCATCTGGTCCACGACCTTGAAGAAGTTGGCGCCGGTACGGTCCATCTTGTTCACGAAAGCCAGGCGCGGCACTTTGTACTTATTGGCCTGGCGCCACACGGTTTCGGACTGGGGCTGCACGCCGCCCACGGCGCAGTAGACCATGCAGGCGCCGTCGAGCACACGCATGGAGCGCTCCACCTCGATGGTGAAGTCCACGTGTCCGGGGGTGTCGATGATGTTGAAGCGGTGCTCGGGGTAGGACAGGTCCATGCCCTTCCAGAAGCAGGTGGTGGCAGCAGACGTGATGGTGATGCCGCGCTCTTGCTCCTGCTCCATCCAGTCCATGGTGGCAGCGCCGTCGTGCACTTCACCAATCTTGTGGTTCACGCCGGTGTAGAACAGGATGCGCTCGGTGGTAGTGGTTTTACCGGCGTCGATGTGGGCGGAAATACCGATGTTGCGGTAGCGCTCAATGGGGGTAGTACGGGCCATTTTGGGATCCTTGCGGGGTCAGATTCGAAAGACACCGGCAGCGCGCGGCACGCGCGCCACCGGCGTGCGACCTTCGACGCAGCAGGCCTGCATGGCGGGGACACCCCCGCCAGCGCAGCCCGACCCACACCTGAAAGTCGCGCGTTCCGCTCTTAGAAGCGGAAGTGGGAGAACGCCTTGTTGGCTTCGGCCATGCGGTGCACTTCGTCACGCTTTTTCATGGCGCCGCCACGGCCTTCGGTGGCTTCGATCAGCTCATTGGCCAAACGCAGGGACATGGACTTTTCACCGCGCTTGCGGGCAGCTTCCTTGATCCAGCGCATGCTCAGGGCCAGACGGCGCACGGGACGCACTTCGACCGGAACCTGGTAGTTGGCACCGCCGACGCGGCGGGACTTGACTTCGACCAGGGGCTTGACGTTGTTGATGGCCTGGTGGAAGGTTTCCAGCGGGTCCTTGCCGGGAACCTTCTTTTCGATGTGGTCGAGGGCACCGTAGATGATGCGCTCGGCCACAGCCTTCTTACCGCTTTCCATGACCACGTTCATGAACTTGGAAAGCTCGACATTGCCGAACTTGGGATCCGGCAGGATTTCACGTTTAGGGACTTCGCGACGACGTGGCATTTTGTACCTCTTTGCTTCAGTTGCCGCCCACCGGGGCAGCACGAGAGTTGATGGATAAGACTCTCACTTACTCGACCCGACTGCGGGTCACTTCGTCCACCGGCTGCGCCACGCAACCCATGAACACCGAAAAAACAGGACCGAAGGATTACTTGGCCTTGGGGCGCTTGGCACCGTACTTGGAGCGCGACTGCTTGCGGTCTTTCACGCCTTGCAGGTCGAGCGAACCGCGCACGATGTGGTAACGCACACCGGGCAAGTCCTTGACACGACCGCCGCGCACCAGCACCACGCTGTGCTCTTGCAGGTTGTGGCCTTCGCCGCCGATGTAGGAGATGACTTCGAACCCGTTGGTCAGGCGCACCTTGGCAACCTTACGCAGCGCGGAGTTCGGCTTCTTGGGGGTCGTGGTGTACACACGGGTGCAGACACCGCGACGCTGGGGGCAGTTTTGCATCGCAGGGCTCTTGGATTTGGTCACTTCGACCTCGCGCCCCTGACGCACTAGTTGGTTGATGGTTGGCATTGAAACGTCCCTAAACGTTTGAAATTGACGAAAACGTGAATCCCTTCGGAAATTCCGAAAAGCCTTCTAATGTAACAGAGCAGGGGTTTACCCGCAAGGGCATGCGCACCATACGGCGGCACGCCTGGGCCTGGGCCTGGGCTTGCGTGGGGAACGGGGGCCTATTTGATCCAGAGCCGCAAGGCATCCCAG
Source organism: Rhodoferax sp. (assembly GCA_052390055.1). Classification (GTDB taxonomy): domain Bacteria; phylum Pseudomonadota; class Gammaproteobacteria; order Burkholderiales; family Burkholderiaceae_C; genus Allorhodoferax. The sequence goes on along the minus strand of JBQTHH010000013.1, from coordinate 23,705 downwards.
GCGCGACCCAGCACACCGGCCTGTTCGACGGCTTCCAGGGCCTGCAGCGGGACTTCGGCAACCAGGGTGTCGCCGGAGTAGACCTTGAGGGCGCCAATCACCTGGCCCTTGGCCACGGGCGCCACCAGGGGCTCCTTGCGCTCCACCTGGGTGCGCACGCGCGGTGCGGTGCCAGCGGGGATGGCAACCACCAGGGTCTGGCTCTGGCCCATGCCGATCTTGGAGGCGGTGCCTTTCCAGACCGTGGAGGTGGCCACGGGCTGGGCGTAGTCATAGAGCTTGACGGCGTCGAAGGCGGTGAAGCCCCAGTTGAGGAGTTTTTGCGACTCATTGGCGCGGGCGTTCTCGCTGTCGGCGCCGAGCACGATGGAGAGCAGGCGGCGCGTGCCCTTGGCGGCCGGGTCGCTGGCGGGCGCGCTGCTGGAGACCAGGTGGGGTTGGTCGCGCCGGGCCGTGGCAATCAGGCAGTAGCCGGCGGCTTCGGTGTGGCCGGTCTTGAGGCCGTCGACGCTGGGGTCGCGGAACAGCAGCAGGTTGCGGTTGGTGTCGTTGGCCGCCGGGGTGCCGGGGTAGCGGTATTTCTTGATGGCGTAGTAGCCGACATATTCCGGGAAGTCGGACATCAGGCGGGTGGCCAGGATGCTGAGGTCGCGCGCGGTGGTGGTGTGCCCGGCTTCGGTGAGGCCTTCGGGGTTTTTGTAGCTGGTGGCCGCCATCCCCAGGACCTTGGCCTGCTCGTTCATCATCTGGACGAAGCGTTCGGCGCTGCCACCCACCCCTTCGGCCAGGGCCATGGTGGCGTCGTTGCCGGACTGGACGATCATGCCCTTGAGCAGGTCTTCTACGGGCACCTGCATCTTGGGATCGATGAACATGCGCGAGCCGGGCATCTTCCAGGCGCGCGCACTCACGGGCAGGGCTTGCTGCAGCTCGATTTTCTTGGCCTTGAGCGCATCGAAAACCAAGTAGGCGGTCATGAGCTTGGTCAGCGAGGCGGGTTCGACGGGGGTGTCGATGTCCTTGGCGGCCAGGATCTGGTGGGCGGTGACGTCCAGCAGGAGGTAGGAGCGCGCGGCGATTTCGGGCGGCTGGGGCACTTGGGCCTGGGCGCAGGCCAGAGCGGCCATGCACAGGGCGGCAAAAAGGGATTTGATCGACATAAAAAGACGCAAAACAGGGTCGGGAGCGGCGGCGGGAGGGGCTCAGCCGCGCAGGTGGCGCTGCACCAGGCCGCGCAAAAGCGGCAATTGTCCATGAAAGAAGTGTTCCACTCCGGGCAGCACGGTCACGGGCAGGCTCTGGGGCCGGGCCCAGTCCATGACCGCGGCCAGCGGCACGGTGTCGTCCTGCTCGCCGTGCAGCACCAGGGTGCGGTCGTGCAGTTCGGCGGCGATGGGGGCGACGGTGAAGCGCGACGCGGCAGTGCCGACCAGCACCACGCGCGCGACGTCGCGCCGGGGGGCCAGGGCCTGGACGGCATGGCTGGTGACAAAGGCGCCAAAGGAAAAGCCGGCCAGCACCAGGGGGCCGGTGGGCGCGGCCTGCTCGACCAGCGCCAACAGGTCCTGCAGTTCGCCCTGGCCGCCGTCGTGCGTGCCCGCCGAGGCGCCCACGCCGCGGAAGTTGAAGCGCAGCGCCTGCCAGCCGCTGAGCACACAGGCGCGCGCCAGGGTCTGGACCACTTTGTTGTGCATGGTGCCGCCAAACAGCGGATGGGGGTGGGCGAGCACGGCGACGCCGCGCGGGGGCTGGGTGGCGCTGGGCACCGGGCTGTCGAGCTGGGCCTCGATCGTGCCTGCGGGCCCCAGGAACAGCAGATTTTGGGTCGTGGATTGCATGCCGGAGTGCTATTATTTTAGGAGCAACAATGCTCCATTTTGCGCGGGCCAATGGCCTGTTTTGGGGTATCAGCGCCCGAGCTGGGGCGGCGTGAGCAGGCGTTCGACGACCTTGCCGTTGCGCAGGTGGGATTCGACGATTTCGTCGATGTCGCTGGCGTCGACGTAGCTGTACCAGACGCCTTCGGGGTAGACCACGGCGACGGGGCCGGCGGCGCAGCGGTCCAGGCAGCCGGCCTTGTTGACGCGCACCTGGCCCGGGCCGTTGAGCCCGGCGGCCTTGACCAGGGCCTTGCAGCGCTCAAACGCCTGCTGGGCCTGGTGCTGCGCGCAGCAGGCTTCGCCGTTGGAGCGCTCGTTGAGACAGAAGAAGATGTGGTGGCGGTAGTAGGAGGGGGCGGTGGTGTCGGGCATGGGGGGATTCTATTTTTTCGCGTCGGCCCCGCCCAGCCGCGCCAGCAGATAGACCGCGCAGGCGTATGGCCACAGCCAGCCCAGCCACTGGGCCAGGCCGTGGAAGCGGATGAAGCGGCCGCGCTCCCACTCCTGCAGGGTCTGCGCGAAGTAGGGGCTGGGCGGGGCCTGGTTGAGCGCTACCAGCAGCATGGCCAGCACCAGCAGGGCCAGCGCGGCGCTGAAACGCCACGGCGCCAGGGCCATGGAGGTCCCGACTGCCAGGGCCAGCCCCAGGCCAACCAGGCTGGCGCCGTCCACCCAGGCCCAGGCGTGCTCCGGCCCCCAGCTCAGGGCCGAGGACAGGGCGGTGGCGAGCACGCCCGCCAGAACCAGCACGGCCATGCCGGCCCAGCGCTGGGTACGGCTGCGCAGCACGGTGCAGGCCAGCAATTGGACCGCCAGCAGGCCCAGGAATACGCACCAGGCCTGGGCGGCTGGGCTCAAGGGCGCTTCGGGCGCGGGCGCGGGGGGCCACCACTGCGCCAGACGCGAGTCCTGCACCCACTCCTGCAGCGCGGCGTGCATGCGTTCGAGCACCTGGCCCAGGCCAAAGGGGACGGGCGCAGGAAACAGCAGGGCCACCGGCCACAGCAGCAGCAGGGTGAGACCGCCGCGGGCTTCGGTCACGAGCCAATGCGCGCGCCAGCTGCCCCAGCGCGCCCAGACAGCCCAATGGCGCGTGCGCCATACGGCCCACGCCCCCAGGGCCGCGCCCAGGGTGTTGAGCAGGCAGTCCTCGCGCGAGGGGATGCGCCCGGGCAGGAAGGTCTGCAGCGCCTCCAGGGAGGCCGACAGGGCCAGCCCCATCAGGGCCGGGAGCCACAGCGCGGCGTGGGCGCGCCCGATGCGCAGCAGCCCGACGGCGAGCAGAGCGCCCCAGGGGGCGTAGCCGACCAGGTTGACGGCGACGTCGAAGCCGGTCCAGTAACGCGGCCAGGGCGCCCACCAGTAGGCCCAGGGCGTGGCGCCGCTGCCGCGCCAGGGGCCGAAGGGGTAGAGGCTGGCATAGACCATCAACCCGGCGTAGACCCAGGACAGGGGCCAGGCGGTGCTGCGGTGCATCCGGTCAGAAAGGTTTGACGACCACCAGGGCGACGATGCCCAGCATCAGCAATACCGGCAGCTCGTTGAACCAGCGAAACCAGACGTGGCCCTGGCGCACCTGGCCGCGCTGGAAGCGCCCGAGCAGGCGGGCGCAATAGGCGTGGTAGGCGAGCACCGCGCCGACCAGGGCGAGCTTGGCGTGCATCCAGCCGTTGCCCGGCCCCCAGCCGATGCCGTAGCCCAGCCACAGCCACACGCCGAACACCAGGGCCGCGAGGGCGAGCATGTGGCTGAAGCGCAGCAGCTTGCCCGCCATGAGCAGCAGGCGCTCGCGCTCGCGCGCCGAGTCGGGCTCGACCATGGCGAGGTTGACGTAGATGCGGGGAAGGTAGAACAGGCCGGCGAACCAGCTGGCCACGAAGACGATGTGCAGCGTTTTGACCCAGAGCATGGGGCAAGTGTATGCCGCCCGAAGGAGGCCGGATACGGGCAGCGCCAGAAGACAACAGGTGTGCACCCATGCTGGGTGCACGCAAAAAAAACCCCGGCACAGGGCCGGGGTACAAGCCTATTTGCTGTCACACATCAAGGCTCCGCTCAGGGAGGAAAAGCGGAGGATAGCAAGCTACCCGGGACGAACTGTAGCAAAGCAGGCCGGAGGTTTCAAGCGTTTTTTGAATCCCAAGTAAAAAACTGGGTCTTTCGCCCGCCACGGTCTTGACGCAGGACAGGGACGCGCGCCGGGCAAGTGCGGCAGAATCGCCGCCATGACTGCCTATGCACCTTTCCCCCTGGGGCGCCCGCGGCGCCTGCGCCGCGACGCCTTTACCCGCAACCTGGTGCGCGAGCACGCCTTGAGCGCCCACGACCTGATCCTGCCGGTGTTCGTCACCGAAGGGCAAAACCAGCGCGTGCCGATCGCCTCGATGCCCGGGGTGGAGCGGCTCAGCCTGGACCTGCTGCTGCCCGTGGCGGAGGACTGCGTGCGGCTGGGCATTCCGGTGCTGGCGCTGTTTCCGGTCATTGAGCAGTCTCTCAAGACCCCGGACGGCCAGGAGGCCCTGAACCCCGAGGGCCTGGTGCCGCGCGTGGTGCGGGCGCTGAAAAAGGAGTTTCCCAGCCTGGGCGTGATGACCGACGTGGCGCTGGACCCCTTCACCAGCCACGGCCAGGACGGCTTGCTGGACCAGACCGGCTACATCCTCAACGACGCCACCGTGGCGCAGTTGGTGGGGCAGGCCCTGACGCAGGCCGAGGCCGGGGTCGACATGGTGGCCCCGAGCGACATGATGGATGGGCGCATCGGCGCCATCCGCCAGGCGCTGGAAGCCCAGGGGCATATCCACACCCGCATCATGGCCTACAGCGCCAAGTACGCCAGCAGCTTCTATGGGCCGTTCCGCGACGCGGTGGGCTCGGCGGGCAACCTGGGTAAGAGTGACAAGAAGGTGTACCAGATGGACCCGGCCAACACCGACGAGGCGCTGCGCGAGGTGGCGATGGACATCGCCGAGGGGGCGGACATGGTGATGGTCAAGCCCGGCATGCCCTACCTGGACGTGGTGCGCCGCGTGAAGGAGGAGTTCAAGGTGCCGACCTTTGCCTACCAGGTCAGCGGCGAATACGCCATGCTCAAGGCCGCCGCCGCCAATGGCTGGCTCGACCACGACGCGGTGATGATGGAGAGCCTGCTGGCCTTCAAGCGCGCCGGAGCCGATGGGGTGCTGAGCTATTTTGCCCGCGACGCCGCCCTACTGCTACAAAAACAATAGCATTCAAACACCATTCCACGCGGGCCAAGGGGCAATTTGATGCGCATTTTCCGGTTTCTCGACGGTGAGGTGCGGGTGCTCGGCAGCCTGGAGGCGCTGGCGCAGGACCGGGGCGGCTTTGCCTGGGTGGCCTGCACGCGCGAGGAGTTCGGCGAGCAGTTGGCGCCCTTGCAGGCGCTGCTGGCGCAACGCTGCGGCACGGCGCTGGTGGATCTGCACGTGTCGGACCTGCTCAACCGCCAGTTGCCCTCGCGCTACGACTACACCGCGCAGTACGACCTGCTGGTGTTCCGGCGCCTGAGCACGGGCAACGGCGCCGGTGCCGAGCCTGCGGTGCGCGGCGGCCCGCCGATCCTGCGCCGCATCGACACCAGCCCGGTGGGCTGCGCGCTGTTCGAGAACCTGCTGCTGAGCGTGCACCCGCAGGAGTGCGCGGTGCCCGGTTACTTTGCCGACAAATGGGAAAGCGGCCAAAGCGAGCCGCGCGTGGCCGGGGCGCGGTTGCCCACCAGCACGCCCGACCTGATGCTGCGCATCATCAACGCCCTGGTGGATGGCTTTCTGGAGCTGCGCCGCGAACTCACGCACCAGCTCGACCACTGGCAAAACGAGCTGCTCAGCCCGAGCACGCGCTTCAACAACTGGAGCGCGCTGCTGCAAGCGCGCCTGGCGCTGCACCAGCTCGACGAGGTGTGCGAGGACCAGCGCGCCGCCATCCAGGACTGGATCGAGGCGCTCAAGACCTGGCCGCAGCCGACCGACGCCGCGCTGGCGCGCGAGCATGACCTGCTGCAGGTGCGCAGCCGCGATGTGCTCGAACACATCGAGCGCGTGGTGCACCACGTGCGCCGCATGGAGCAAAGCGTGGAGTCGGCGATCCAGATGCACTTCAGCGCGCAGAGCCACCGCACCAACGACATCATGCGCACGCTCACCGCGCTCACCGCCGTGTTCCTGCCGTTGAACCTGATCGCGGGGATTTTCGGCATGAATTTCGACGCCGTCCCGATGCTGCACAGCGCCAGCGGCTTCTGGTGGGCGATGGGCGCGATGGCGCTGATTGCGCTGCTGCTGCTGGTGCTGTTCTGGCGCAAGCGCTACATCGCGCGCACCGGCGGGTAAGCGCCCGGAAATCGGCGCACGCGCAGCGGCGCAGGCCTGCGGCCGACGCCCAGGGCGGATGTCAGTTGCGGGCGTAGGCCACGTTGAAACGGCGCACGCCGGGGTAGTTCGCGATCTCGCGCGCCAGCTCAGACAGCGGCGCCATGGTCTTGCGGCTGCGCGCCACGGCGACGAAATTCCAGGTCAGGGCGCCCTCGTGCATGGAAATCACGATCGAGCCCTTGGCCAGGTCATAGCCGCGCTCGTTGGCCATCTGCTCCAGCACCGACTCGACCACGTTGGCCCCGGGCTGGAACTCGATCATCAAGGCCAGCGCCTGGCGTGCGGGAAGCCAGCCCTCCAGCCGCGTCACCCACATCATGCACACCATGCTCAGCAATGCCAGCGCGATGGCGGCCATGTACAGCCCCACCCCCACCAGCACCCCAATGCCCGAAGCGGCCCAGATGGAAGCCGCCGTGGTCAGGCCGCTGATGCTCAGGCCGTCTTTCATGATCACCCCGGCGCACAGGAAGCCGACGCCGGTGACGATGCCCTGGATGACGCGGGTGAGGTCGCCATTGTTGAACACGGTCTGCACGCCGCCGCCGTACCAGAAATGGGAGTAGCCGCCGATCACGGTCAGCGCCGCCGAGGCCATGCACACCAGGGCGTAGGTGCGCATGCCGGCCGCACGCCCGTTGTAGGCGCGCTCGTAGCCCACCATCATGCCCAGCAGCATGGCGCCGAGCAGATGCAGGATGATGAACACATTGGCCTGCACCATGATGGTGGACCAGTAGGAAGTGAAGTGCTGCACGTTGAACATGGCCCACACCCTACGCCCATTACCCCGGGCTTGGCAATGGGGTTTGCGCGCTACGGCAGCAGGCCCCGCTGCGCTACCATCTTGAGAGCATCCCACACCGCCCCCCGACGGAGCTTTCATGGACCTCAAACCCCTGGTGACGCTGCTGGCCATCGTCAACCCGCTGGCCATCGTGCCCTTTTTCATCCACTACACCGAGGGTTTCAACCCGGCCCAGCGCCGCCACACGGTGTGGGTGTCGTCCTTTGCCTGCTTTGTGGTGATTGCCGTCAGCGCCCTGGCCGGGCTGCACATCCTGGAGTTCTTCGGCATCTCACTGGCCAGCTTCCAGGTCGGTGGCGGCATGCTGCTGCTCATCAGCGCCATGAACATGCTCAGCGCCCAGCCCGCCGAGGCCAAGCCCCACACCCACGAGCTTGAAGACGGCGCGGCCAAGGCCGCGCAGGGCGCCAGCATCGCGGTGGTGCCGCTGACCATTCCTCTGCTGACCGGCCCCGCCACCATGTCCACCGTGGTGATCTACGCCGACAAGGCCAAGACCTTTTTGCAGCATGGCGCCCTGGTGGGCTACGGGCTGGTGATCGCGCTGGCCACCTTTGCCTGCTTTTCGCTGGCAGAGCCGATTGCGCGCGTGCTGGGCAAGACCGGCATCAACGTCATGACCCGCCTCATGGGCCTGATCCTGGCCGCGCTGGCGGTGGAGGTGATGTCCGACGGCCTCACCCAGCTCTTTCCGGCGCTCGGGCGCCACGGCTGAGCCCAGGCGAATCGCCCCCGTTTGGCTTGGGCGCGCTCTTGCGCGCGGGCGCCTAACGCGCCGGCGTGTGCTCCTGCACCCAGGCGTCGATCTGCGGCGCCAGCGCATCCAGCGCCTGCGCCAGGGACTGGACCGCGCCCACGGCGTCGGCGCGCGTGCTGGGCTGGTTGCGGGCAAAGCTGCGCTGCGCCAGCAGGCGCTCCACGCCCCCCTGCCATACGCTGAGCGTGGCGCGCAACTGCACCACGGCCTGGGCCTGGGTGGGCTGGGCGAAGTGCTGGCTGAAATCCTCCACCTCCAGGCGCAGCCAGGGCGCGTCCTCCATCGCCTGCACCCCCTGCAGCGGCTGCAGCACCGCGCGCTGCGCCCCCCAGTGGGCGCGCAGGCGCTGCTGCACCAGCTCGGGCACCGGCATGCTCCAGCGCGCCAGGGCATAGGCGCGCGGCTGCTGCGGCTGCGCGTACAGCAGCCGGTAGGCCAGGGCCGGGCTGTCCAGCGCGCTGGGCGCAGCCACCTCGGCCAGGTAGAGCGCTGGCCGCGCGGCCCGCGCGCCCGGCGCCGCGCCAGCTGCGGCCACGGCAGAAGGCTGGGCCGGGGCCAACGGCCCCAGGTCGTAGCGCTGCACCGCATCCGGTGCCGGGCGGGTGGCGCACCCGAGCAGCCCGAATACCAGGCAAAAAATGGCACTGGCCCGCGTGGAATATGGCATATACGCTATCATTTTCGTAGTATTTAGGGAGTCCCCTGGGCTGCGGTTGGGGCCGTGAAACCCGGCTCCCCCGGCCCCGGGGCTGCGGCTGGCTTGCCCCACAGCAGCGATTGGGGCTGTTCGCCCAGCGCCTGGGCGGCACCGCCCACCTGGCGCGCGGCGCGCGTGCCCTCCTCCACCCCCCGGCCCAGGCGCGGCAGCACGGCGCTTTGCAGGGTGCGGGTGGTGTGCTGCAGCGCCTGCGCGCTGTGCTGCAGCTGCTCCAGCGCACCGCCGCGCTCGCCCAGGCGCTCGGCCACGCGCCGGTATTCGTCGGCAGAAGCGCGCACCGCGTCGGCGCTGGCGCCCAGGCGCTCGCTGGCCTGGCGCAATGCGGCCAGCGACGCACTGCCTTCCTGCACCAGCCGGGGCAGTTCCTGATTCAGGGTGCTCTGGGTCGGCTCCAGCACCCCCTGGGTGCGCTGGGCCAGCTGCGCAATGCTGGCTGCCGCCTCCCCCACCTGCTGCACCGAACGCAGCAGGGTCTGCTGGTGGGCGGGGGCCAGCAAGGCGTTGACGCGCTGGGCGGTCTGCTCCAGCTGGCCCAGGATGGCAGCGCCCTGCTCGCTCAGCCGCGCCACCAGATTGGTGCGCAGCGGCAGGCGCGGCACCTCGCCCTCCCCGGCCGGCAGGGGCTGGGGCGGGACCACGCTGGCGTCTTCGTCAAGCTGGATGTAGGACAGCCCCGTCACCCCCTGGAAACCCAGCGTGGCATAGGTGGCGCTGCTCATGGGCACACGCTCGTCCACCGCAATGCGGATGCGCACCTGCCCCCCCTCGGCCAGGTCGATCGCGGTGACGCGCCCCACCGGCACCCCCTTGAAGCGCACGTTGGCCTGGGGCTGCAAGCCAATCACGGCGTCGCGGCTCAGAATGTCGTAGTCGCGCCGCACCGTGGTGTCGCGCGTGAGCCAGACCACCAGCGCGGTGAGCAGCGCCAGGGCCAGCAGCACGAACACCCCGGAGGCAATGGCATGGGATCTGTTTTCCATAATGTGCTTTCTACACGTCTGCCCCGCTGCGCTGCAAGAGCGCCATGGCGCGCTGGGCACGCTCGCCATGGAAGTAGCTGCGCACGAAGGGGTGGTCGAACTGCACCACCTCCTGTGGCGCAGCGTTGATGACGATGCGCTTGTCGGCCACCACGGCAATGCGCGTGCTCAGCTCGAACAAGGTATCCAGGTCGTGCGTGACCATGACGATGCTCAGACCCAGCTCGGCGTGCAGGGAGCGCAGCAGCGCGCAAAAGGCGTCGGCGCTGTGCGGGTCCAGCCCGGCGGTGGGTTCGTCCAGCAGCAGCAGCGGCGGGTCCAGCGCCAGGGCGCGCGCCAGCGCCACGCGCTTGACCATGCCCCCGGAGAGATCGGCCGGCATCTTGTGCGCGTCGCTGGGCTGCAGGCCCACCATCTGCAGCTTGAGCAGGGCCACGTCGCGCACCAGATCGGGCGGCAGGTGGCGCAGTTCGCGCAGCGGCAGGGCGATGTTGTCCAGCACGCTGAAGGCGGAAAACAGCGCCCCGTGCTGGAACAGCATGCCCACCGCGCCGGTGCTGGCGCGCTGGCCCAGCTGCGCCGCGTCCTGCCCCAGCACCTGCACCCGGCCCCGGGTGGGCGTCTCCAGCCCCAGTATCTGGCGCAGCAGCACGGTCTTGCCGCTGCCCGAGCCGCCAACAATGGAGAGAAAATCCCCGCGCTCGATGCGCAGGTCCAGGTCCTGGTGCACCACGGCGCTGCCGTGCAGCGAGCGAAACACCGACCACAGACCCTCGATCTGCACCACCGGGGCAGAAACGACGGGGGCCCGGGCGCCTTGCGCGCTCATATCCCCACGTTCTTGAACACCACGGCGAAGACGGCGTCCACCGTCAGCACCATGGTGATAGACACCACCACCGCCGCCGTGGTGCCCTCACCCAGGCTTTGGGTGTTGGGCAGCACACGCAGGCCGAAGTGGCAGCCGATCAGGGCAATGAACAGGCCGAACACCGCCGACTTGCCTACAGCGAGCCAGAGATTGGCGATCTTGATCGCCCGCGGCAGCGCGTTCAGAAAATAACCCGGCGTCAGGCCCATGGCCAGGTCCGCCACCACCATGCCGCCCAGCAGCGCCATGGCGGTGGTCCAGACCGCCACCACCGGCGTGACCAGCAGCATGGCCAGGGCGCGCGGCAGCACCAGGCGGTAGCCGCGCGGGATGCCCATGACGCGCATGGCATCAATCTCTTCCGTCACGCGCATCACGCCGATCTGCGCCGTGATGGCCGAGCCGCTGCGCCCGGCCAGCAAGATCGCCGCCAGCACCGGCCCCAGCTCGCGCGTGAGCGACAGCCCCAGGATGTTGACGATGAAGATGTCCGCGCCAAAGGTCTGCAGCTGGCGCGACATCAGATACGTCAGCACCACCCCGATGAGAAAACCCACCAGCGCCGTGATGGGCAGGGCCGTTGCGCCGATGCGGTAGATGTGGCCCGACAGATCGCGCCAGGGCGCGCGCCGCGGCTGGCGCAGCAGGGCCCCCAGGTCCAGCGCCAGCTGGCCCAGCAGGCGCACCGCGCTGACCAGGTGGTCCAGCAGCTCCAGCCCCCAGTGGCCCAGCGCCACCAGCCAGGCCCAGCGCCCGGGCGCAGGCACGGGCGCCGCCAGGGGGGTGAACTGCGCCACCCGCTCAAGCATGGCGCGCTGGCCCGGCCAGGCCAGCACCCTGGCGGGCCAGCGCCGCCCCCACTGGTTCCACAGCCATTGCGCGCCGGTGTGGTCCAGGCGCTGGGCCGCGCGCAGGTCCCAGTGCTGCACACCACGCAGCCGCGCCTGCTCGCGCTCCAACCGCCGCCACAGCCCGGCCTGCGCCATCTGCGGCGCCGTCCAGCAGCCGTGCAGACACACCTCGGTGCCGTCGGCGCCGTCCTTGCAGTCGATTCGTGGGGGGCTGTCGGTGGTGGGCATGCGGACAAGAATGGTAGCCGCAGCCCGGGCGCGCTGTCCCTTGGGAGTTACCATGCCCGTACCATTGCCCCATTGATGCAGCAGGGCCGCCTCCAGCGGCGGCCCGCCAAGGAGATACCAGCATGAGCGAGACCCTTTCCCCCGGCAACGAAGACGTGCGCGTGCAAGAGCGCGACGGCGTGCTGTGGCTCACCATCCAGCGCGAGGCGCGGCGCAACGCCATGAGCCACCAGGTGCTGTCCATCCTGGCGCGCGAGATCGGTGCCGCTCAGTCGCGCCGCGACCTGCGCGCCATCGTGCTCACCGGCGCCGGGGACAAGGCCTTTTGCGCTGGCGCCGACCTGCAGGCCGACAAGGCCTTCACCACCGACTACTCCGATCCCCACGGCCACCTGGCGCAGGTGCTGCGTGCCGCACGCGCCAGCACCGTGCCACTGATCGCGCGCGTCAACGGCGCCTGCATGGCCGGTGGCATGGGCCTGATGGGCATGTGCGACATGGCCGTGGCCACGCCGCGCGCGGTATTTGGCCTGCCCGAGGTCAAGGTCGGCGTGTTCCCGGCCCAGGTGCTGTCGGTGCTGCAGCACCTGATCCCGCGGCGCGTGCTGGTCGAGATGTGCATCACCGGCGAGCCCATCAGCGCCGAGCAGGCGCTGCAGTACGGCCTGGTGAACTACGTGGACGAAGACCTGGATGGGCGCCTGCAATGGCTGCTGCAGCGCCTGATGGACAAGTCCCCCGCCGCCATCCGCCGCGGCCTGTACACGCTCAAGGGCTGCGAATCCATGGCCTTCGAGCAGTCCATGTCCTTCACCGAGAGCCAGATCGCCCTCTTCACCCTCACCGAAGACGCCAAGGAGGGGCAAAAGGCCTTCCAGGAAAAACGCAAACCCCACTGGGTCGGGCGCTGATCCCGCGTCCGTCCACGCCATGCCCCTCTCCGACGCCAGCGCCGTCCAGATTCTGGCCGCAGTGCTCTTTGCCCTGGCCCTGGCGCACACCTTCGGCGCCAAGGCCTTCGAGGTGCTGGCCCACCGCTGCCCGCGCCACGCCGCCCTGGCGCACCTGCTAGGCGAGGTCGAGGTGGTGTTCGGATTTTGGGCCATGGTGCTGCTGGTGGCCATGGCGCTGCTGGCCGGTGGCGCCACGGCGGTGCAGTACGCCGAATCGCGCCAGTTCACCGAGCCCCTGTTTGTCTGTGTGGTGATGGTCGTGGCGGCCTCGCGCCCGGTGCTGGAGGCGGTGGGCGACCTGGTGCAGGGCGTGGCCCGGGTCGTGCCACTGCCGCGGCACTGGACACTGGCCTGGCTGGGGCTGGCGCTGCTGCCCCTGCTGGGCTCGCTCGTCACCGAACCCGCCGCCATGACCCTGGCCGCGCTCCTGCTGGCGCCGCTGCTGTTCACCCCCGGCACGCCCGAATGGGTCAAATACGCCAGCCTGGGCGTGCTGTTCGTCAACGTCTCCATCGGCGGCACGCTCAGCGCCTACGCCGCCCCGCCGGTGCTGATGGTGGCGCAGGCCTGGAACTGGGACAGCGCCTTCATGCTGCGCACCTTTGGCTGGAAGGCCGCCCTGGCGGTACTCGCCAACGCCAGCCTGCTGTTGGTAGTGGTGCGCCAGCACATAGCGCCCATGGCTGACGCCCAGGAGGCGGCGCAGCCCACGCCCTGGGCCGTGCGCGCCATCCACCTGGGCTTTCTGGCCGCCGTGGTGCTGCTCGCCCACCACCCGGTGCTGTTCATCGGGGTGTTCCTGTTCTTTCTGGGCTACACCCACGCCTACGCCCAGCACCAAAACCCGCTGCTGCTCAAAGAGGGGCTGCTGGTGGGCTTCTTCCTGGCCGGGCTGGTGGTGCTGGGGGGCATGCAGCAGTGGTGGCTGCAGCCCATCGTCGCCGGTCTGTCGGCGCAGGCGCTGTTCTGGGGCGCACTGGGCCTGACGGCGCTCACCGACAACGCCGCGCTCACCTACCTGGGCTCGCTCATCGAGGGCATCCACCCGGCGCAGCAGTACATGCTGGTGGCCGGTGCCGTGGCCGGCGGCGGCCTGACGGTGATTGCCAATGCCCCCAACCCGGCCGGCGTGGCCCTGCTGCGCGCGGGCTTCTCCGACCAATCCATCGGCGCGTTCGGCCTGCTGCTGGGTGCGCTGGCCCCCACGGCGCTGGCCGTTCTTGCCTTCCTCTTGCTATGAACGACACCACTTTCGACACCATCATCGTCGGCGCCGGCACCGCCGGCTGCCTGCTGGCCAACCGGCTGAGCATGAACGCCTCCAAGCGCGTGCTGCTGATCGAAGCCGGGCGCAAGGACGACTACCACTGGATCCACATCCCGGTGGGCTACCTCTACTGCATCGGCAACCCGCGCACCGACTGGATGTTCCGCACCGAACCCGACACCGGCCTGAACGGGCGCAGCCTGATCTACCCGCGCGGCAAGACCCTGGGCGGCTGCAGCAGCATCAACGGCATGATCTACATGCGCGGCCAGGCACGCGACTACGACCACTGGGCCCAGCTCACGGGCGACGCCAACTGGCGCTGGGAGCACTGCCTGCCCTATTTCAAGCTGCACGAAGACCACCACGGCGGCGCCAACGCCGCGCACGGCGCGCGGGGCATGAGCGAGTGGGTGCCGGGCAGCAGCGCGCTGTACCGCCAGCTGCTGCAGCACCACCAGGCCGGGGGGGAATGGCGGGTCGAGAAGCAGCGCCTGCGCTGGGACGTGCTCGACGCCTTTGCCCAGGCCGCGCAGCAGGTCGGCATCCCGGCCAGCGCCGACTTCAACCGCGGCAGCAACGAAGGCGTGGGCTACTTCGAGGTAAACCAGAAAAGCGGCTGGCGCTGGAACACCGCCAAGGCCTTCCTGCGCCCCACCTGCTACGCCCGCCCCAACTTCGAACTCTGGACCAACGCCCAGGTGGCGCGCCTGCTGCTCGCGCCCAACACCACGCCCGACGCGCCCGGCGGCAGCGGCGCTCTGCGCTGCACCGGCGTGCAGGTGTGGGACGGCGAGCAGCTGGTGGACGTGCACGCGCGCGACGAAGTGCTGCTGTGCGCCGGGGCCGTGGGCTCGCCGCAACTGCTGCAGCTCTCCGGCCTGGGCCCTGCAGCGCTGCTGCGCCAGCACGGCATCGCCGTGGCACAAGACCTGCCCGGCGTGGGCGCCAACCTGCAAGACCACCTGCAGATCCGCGCCGTCTACCGCGTGCAGGGCACGCAAACCCTCAACACCCTCTCCAGCAGCCTGTGGGGCAAGGCGCGCATTGGGCTGGAATACGCCCTCAAGCGCAGCGGCCCCATGAGCATGGCCCCCAGCCAGTTGGGCGCCTTCGCGCGCAGCAGCCCGCAGCAGCCGCACCCCAACCTGGAGTACCACGTCCAACCCCTGAGCCTGGACGCTTTCGGCCAGCCCTTGCACCGCTTCGACGCCTTCACCGCCAGTGTCTGCAACCTCAACCCCAGCAGCCGCGGCACAGTGCAGATCCAGAGCGCCGACTTCACCAGCGCCCCGCGCATCGCCCCCAACTACCTCAGCACCGAGGAAGACC
The DNA here is from genome assembly GCA_052390055.1 of Rhodoferax sp. Classification (GTDB taxonomy): domain Bacteria; phylum Pseudomonadota; class Gammaproteobacteria; order Burkholderiales; family Burkholderiaceae_C; genus Allorhodoferax. The sequence goes on along the minus strand of JBQTHH010000013.1, from coordinate 8,666 downwards.
GCGCGGTGGCCGCCGAATCGCTGCGCCTGACGCGGCGCATCGTCTCCCAGGAGGCGCTGCGCCGCTACCAGCCCGAAGAGGTCAAACCCGGGGTCCAGTACCAGAGCGATGCCGAACTCGCGCGCCTGGCCGGTGACATTGCCACCACCATCTTTCACCCGGTGGGCACCACCCGGATGGGCACCACCGAGGGCGCCCACGCCGACCCCCTGGCGGTGGTCAACACACGGCTGCAGGTGCGCGGCGTGGCCGCCTTGCGCGTGGTCGATGCGGGCGTCATGCCCACCATCACCAGCGGCAACACCAACTCCCCCACGCTCATGATCGCCGAGCGCGCCGCGCACTGGGTCGCCCAGGAACACTGGCGCTGACCCGCTCGGGATTGAGACTGGCGTCGGCCAATGAAGGGTAAATCCTAATACGCAGACCGCTGGCAGGCGGTTAAAGTTTCGGGCGTTCGTTTACAGGCAACTGCGAACCCGGTCAAGCACCCGAAGAGACAACGGCTTTCACCCCAAGACCAAACGCCGTCCACAACCAAACACTGCGCCCACGCAGGAACCATCACACCGGCCCCCGTGCCGGTGTTTTTTTTCAGGCGTCTCTGGAACCAAACCCGTTGCGGGTACTTCCACTGCTTCTTGCCATGCCGCTGGTGTACATGCCCCTCAAGCCAGCGCCGCTACGCGCCGGTACTGGATCGCCTCGGCCATGTGGGCCACGCCGATGTGCTCGCTCTCGGCCAGGTCGGCGATGGTGCGGGCCACCCGCACCGTGCGGTGGGTGGCGCGGGCGGACCAGCCCAACTGGGCGGCAGCGCCGTGCAGCAGGCGCGCGGCGTGTTCATCCCAGCGGGCGTGGGCCTGCAGGGCGTCCCCCTCCAGGCAGCGGTTGCTGCAGCCCTGGCGCTGCTGGGCCCGCGCCCGCGCGCTGATGCAGCGCGCACGCACCTGCGCACTGGACTCGCCGGGCGCTGCCTGCAGCAGTTCGTGGGCTGGCAGGGACTGCACATCCACATGCAGGTCGATGCGGTCCAGCAGCGGACCGCTCAGGCGCGACTGGTAGCGCTGCACCTGCTCCGGGCTGCAGCGGCAGGCCCGCACGCTGGAGCCCCGGTACCCGCAGGGGCAGGGGTTCATGGCGGCCACCAGTTGGAAGCGGGCCGGAAACTGGGCACGCTGCGTGGCGCGCGCAATGGTGATGGAGCCGCTCTCCAGCGGCTCGCGCAAAGCCTCCAGGGCGCTGCGCTGGAACTCCGGTAATTCGTCCAGAAACAGCACCCCCTGGTGCGCGAGCGATATTTCCCCGGGGCGAGGCGGCGAGCCGCCCCCCACCAGCGCCACCGCGCTGGCGCTGTGGTGCGGGCTGCGGGTGGGGCGCAAGCCCCATTGCGCCCAGTCGAAACACCCCACCAGGCTGTGCAGGGCGGCGCTCTCCAGCGCCTCTTCATCGTTCAGGGCTGGCAGCAGCGTGGCCAGACGCTGCGCCAGCATGGACTTGCCCGAACCCGGCGGCCCGCTGAGCAGCACGCCATGGCCCCCGGCGGCGGCGATTTCGAGCGCGCGCTTCGGCCCGGCATGGCCGCGCACATCGGCCAGATCAGGCCCCCCCGCTGCCAGCACGCGCGGCTGGGGCTGAAGGATCTGCCAGCCTTCGGCGCTCTCGGCGCCGCCCTCGGCAGCGTCTTGCCCCTGGGGGGCGAAGCGGCGCACCACGTCGAGCAGATGGCGCACCCGCACCACCGCCACGCCGGGCACCAGCGCCGCCTCTTCGGCGCTGGCCGGGGGCAGCACCAGGGTGCGCGGGGTGCTGGCACGCCGCTGCGCCAACGCCATGGCCAGTGCCCCGCGCACTGGGCGCAGTTCACCCGACAAGGACAGCTCGCCCGCGAACTCGTAGCCCTCCAGCGCGGCGGCGTCGATCTGCCCGGCTGCGGCCAGCACGGCCAGGGCCATGGGCAAGTCCAGACGGCCCGAATCCTTGGGCAGATCGGCTGGGGCCAGGTTGATGGTGATGCGCTGGTTGTGAGGAAAGCCCAGTTGGGCATGCTGCAGGGCGCAGCGCACGCGCTCGCGCGCCTCCTTGACCTCGACATCGGCCAGACCCACCAGCGTGAAGCTGGGCAATCCATTGGCCAGGTGGGCCTCCACCCGGACCTCCACCGCCTCCAGGCCCTGCAGCGCACGGCTGCGCACCAAAGACAAGCCCATATATCCTCCCAAAACAGTGCGCACACAATTGGTGCACACGAAACGCACCACGCTGGCGCATACTGTATTTTTATACAGCCATTCTGAAGCAAAGCGGCGGCGAAGGCAAGCACCAGGAGTGCGCAAAGGCGGGGGAGCACCCAGGGTTTTCCCGCCCCTTTGCCCTCTCCTGGAGCGGGTGGCGGCACGCAAGAGCTGCCTGCACGCCCCCGGCGCAGTTGGCACGGCTTGTGCTTTGGGTGCTGCGTCGCTGTGGACGGTGGCCCAGCCGCCCGAGGCCGCGCCGACCGCCAGCACCGTTGAACCCGTGGGCCGCAGCCCTGGCGCCGCACCCACCCAACCAGGAGTAAACATGAAACTTGTAACGGCCATCATCAAACCGTTCAAACTGGACGAGGTGCGTGAAGCCCTCTCCGGGATTGGCGTGCAGGGCATCACCGTGACCGAGGTCAAGGGCTTCGGTCGCCAGAAAGGCCACACCGAGCTGTACCGCGGCGCCGAGTATGTGGTGGACTTCCTGCCCAAGGTCAAGCTTGAAGCCGCTGTGGACGAGGCCCTGGTGGACCGCGTCATCGAGGCCATCGAAGGCGCCGCCCGCACCGGCAAGATCGGCGACGGCAAGATCTTCGTCTACGAAGTGGAACAAGTCATTCGCATCCGCACCGGGGAAACCGGCAAGGACGCCCTCTAAACCCTGCAAGGAACCAAGCCACCATGAAAAAACTCCTCGCTTCCCTGGCCCTGGGCCTGAGCCTGCTGGGTGCAGGCCCGCTGGCCCAGGCACAAACAGCCGCACCGGCGGCCGACGCCCCTGCCGCCACCGCTTCGGCTCCTGCAGCCGAAGCCCCCGCAGCTGCACCGGCTGCCGCTCCCGCCGCAGCCCCGGCTGCTGCCGAGGCCGCTGCTGCTGCCCCGGCCCCGGTGCCGAACAAAGGTGACACCTCCTGGATGATGGTGTCCACCCTGCTCGTGATCCTGATGACCGTACCGGGTCTGGCCCTGTTCTACGGCGGCCTGGTGCGCTCCAAGAACATGCTGTCGGTGCTGATGCAGGTGATGGTGACCTTCTCGCTCATCGTGGTGCTGTGGTTCCTCTACGGCTACAGCCTGGCGTTCACCGAGGGCAACGCCTTCGTGGGGGGCTTTGACCGCGTCTTCATGAAGGGCGTGTGGGACAACGCGGCAGGCACTTTTGCCAATGCCGCCACCTTCAGCAAGGGCGTCTACATCCCCGAGATCGTGTTTGCCGCCTTCCAGGCCACCTTCGCGGGCATTACCTGTGCGCTGATCGTGGGTGCTTTTGCCGAGCGCATCAAGTTCTCGGCTGTGCTGGCCTTCATGGCGCTGTGGTTCACCTTCTCCTACGCCCCGATCGCCCACATGGTGTGGTTCTGGATGGGCCCGGACGCCTACTCCGCTGCCAACGTGGTCGACGAGATGAACAGCAAGGCCGGTCTGATCTGGCAGTGGGGCGCGTTGGACTTTGCCGGCGGCACCGTGGTGCACATCAACGCCGCCGTGGCCGGCCTGGTCGGTGCCTACATGGTCGGCAAGCGCGTCGGCTACGGCAAGGAAGCCATGGCCCCGCACAGCCTGACGCTGACCATGGTGGGCGCGTCCCTGCTGTGGGTGGGCTGGTTCGGCTTCAACGCCGGCTCCGCCCTGGAAGCCAACGGCTTTGCCGCCCTGGCCTTCATCAACACCTTTGCCGCCACCGCCGCCGCCGTGCTGTCGTGGAGCCTGGGTGAAGCCATGCACAAGGGCAAGGCCTCCATGCTGGGTGCAGCCTCTGGTGCCGTGGCCGGCCTGGTGGCCATCACCCCGGCTGCGGGCAACGTGGGCATCGGTGGTGCGCTCATCATCGGCCTGATTTCTGGCTTTGCCGGTCTGTGGGGCGTGAACGGCCTCAAGCGCCTGCTCGGCGCCGACGACTCGCTGGACGTGTTCGGCGTGCACGGCGTGTGCGGTATTCTGGGCGCGCTGCTGACCGGCGTATTCAACAGCCCCAACCTGGGCGGCCCCTCCCTGGTGGGCGACTGGGTCACGGCCAGCATGGTGGCGGGCGATGCCTACACCATCGCCGGCCAGGTCTGGACCCAGGCCAAGGCCGTGGGCCTGACCGTGCTGTGGTCCGGCGTGGTGTCCCTGGTGGCTTACAAGCTGGTGGACCTGACCATCGGCCTGCGTGTGAGCGAAGAGGAAGAGCGCGAGGGCCTGGACATCTCCAGCCACGGCGAAACCGCCTACAACCGCTGATCGCAGCCAGGGCCGGGTTACGTACCCGGTTCAAGTTAGCAGGCAACGCCCGAAGGAGCCCCGCGCCCCTTCGGGCGTTGTGCTTTTGCTGGTACAAATTGGCCCCTGCCCGCTACCGAGTACCGACCATGCCCTGGACCGCCTTGCCCGACTCCCGCTGCGAACTGGGCGAATCGCCCTTTTGGCACCCCCTGGAAAACACCTTGTACTGGGTAGACATCGCCGGAAAACAGGTGCTGCGCGCCCACCTGGGCACCGACACGGTTGAGCGCTGGAACCTGCCCGAAGAGCCCGGCTGCGTGGTGCCGGTGGCCGGTGGCGGCCTGGTGCTGGCCCTGCGCGGCGGCATCTACCGCGCGCGCAGCTGGGGCGGCGCCCTGGAGGCGGTGGTGCGCCTGCCCTATGACAGCCAGAGCGTGCGCGCCAACGACGGCAAGGCCGACCCCCATGGGCGGCTGTGGGTGGGCACGGTGGACGAGAGCAAGGCGCACAGCGCCGCTGCGCTGTACAGCATCGACTGCACCCAGGGCTGCGCCGTGGTGCAGTGCCACGTGGGAGGCGCGCTGACCGGCAACGGCCTGGCCTGGAGCCCGGACGGCGCCACCCTCTACTGGGCCGACACCCCGCGCCACCAGGTCTGGGCCTGGGACCACGCGCCGCACAGCAACCAGTTGCACAACCGGCGCGACTTCGTGCGCGTCAGCACCAAACCTGCCGATTGGACCTGGCAGGACCCGCGCTACCAGGGCCGCCCCGACGGCGCGGCGGTGGACATGCACGGGCACTACTGGAGTGCCATGTACGAGGGCGCGCTGCTGTGCCAGTTTGGCACCGATGGACAATTGCTACAGGAACTGCCCGTGCCCGCCCAGTGCCCTACCATGCCCTGCTTTGGCGGCGAAGACCTGCGCACCCTGTTCGTGACCACCGCACGCAAGGGCCGCAGCGCGCAGGAGCTGGCGCATTACCCGCACTCAGGCTGCGTGCTGCAACGGCGCGTGGAGGTGCCGGGCCTGGGGGTGAATTGGATGCGATTTGCGTAATAGGTCCACTTGGGGTCTGCGACCCGCGCCATTCGCACCTAATGCAACCCCATATGGGTAAGCTGAGAACTCCTTGCCCTGGGACGCAACTTGGGAAATATGGCCACAAGGAGCGACAGAGAGCAGGCCAGCAAAATCGGCCAGTCGCCAAGAATCACATAAGGCGTGGATCCCATTGTTGAACGCACCTCACCACTGAGCACGCCCTCGAACCTTTCTGGCAAATACCTGATCACCCCCCCTCGCGGGTCGATGTGCGCGGTGATTCCTGTATTGGCTGCTCGCAGTACGGGTCTGCCGGATTCCAGCGCACGCATGCGTGCAACCTGCAAGTACTGGGCAATCGCCTGCGTCCCCTCAAACCAAGCAAGATTGCTTGGATTGACGAACAGGCCGACATCACGAGCCGAGCGCCGCGCATGGTCGCCATTCATTTCCTCTTGGCAGATCAGAACTCCTATTCTTTGATTTCCAACACTCAGCGGTGACTGAACTTCCGCACCTGCACTCAGATCACCAAAAGGAATGTTCAAATAATTTGCATACCACGAAAACCCTAAAGGCATGTACTCACCAAAAGGCATCAGTTTTTCTTTGTTGTACTGTGCTATAGAAGAAATTCCAGGCCTAATTTCGATTAGGCTGTTGTGCGCCGCCCCATCAGAGGAATTTGAGACAATTCCAATGAAGACATTGCTGTTTGTCGAGGAACTGAACTGCCGCAGATCTTCCAGTACTCCAACTGGCAATTCACTGAAAAACAACGGGAATGCTGTTTCAGATGTGACAACCAATTCAGCGGCTTGTTGCTTGATATAAGCGACAAGCCGAAAAACCTGACCTTCCCTAAAGACGGCATTGAGCTTATCCTCCTGAGCGACATTGGACTGAATCAATCGATAGCTCATCGGCTCACCGACCTCCATAGTCCACCTCAGGAATCCCAGCCAATAACCAATAACCGGAATCACCAGCAAAAGGAATGAAAAAAATGCATTTCTCCGCAACAAACAAGTTATCAGAAGAAAAGCCGCCAACAACCCCAACCAACTCACCCCATAGACACCAAAAATCGGAGAATATCCAGCGAACGCCGTATCAATAAGACCATAACCCAGAGAAAGAGATGCAATTCCGTTAAACAAATGACCACGAGACCACTCGCCCATAGTCAACAATGATGCTAGCAAAATAGGTGATATTACACACAAATGAAACGGACGAATATTTCCCTGCGCGCCATTAGCGAATCCGCACCCAGGACAGGCCCCCCTCATCAATACACTCCAAATTGCGCAAGGAATCGCCGTAAACAAGGACAGATAAAGTACAAAAATCGCGGTACTCGTCACAGCCGCGATCATGGACATTCCCAGTTTTGCGTGGAGTGCTTGCATCACCCAAGTATGGCCCGTGATATGCATCCCCATTCCGAAGAACATGCCAAGAACCGCAGCATGCAAGCCGCCACGGCTGTACCGCAACAAAAAGAATAAACAGGAATAGGCCAGAACCGCCACCCACCACAACCCGTAAGGCGCCCAGCCCAGCACCCCAGCCGCCCCCGCCACTCCAGCCGACGCAACGAGCGACAGTTCACCTCCAAGTGTGGAATCAGCGGAGTCTTTACTGTGGCTGGCCATCAGTGCCAAGTCCTTGCAGCATTCACCCGGGAGACCGCCGTCGGCGTGAGCCCCCCCACCTGATCGTCTTGCGAAAAATTCGAGTCCACACCATGGCCTGGCATTACTGCTGGCGCTGGCCGCTGAAGCTGCCCCCGCCTTGGCGCCCGACCATGCTCCACACGCCCGACACTGTGCCGCTGCTGGGGTCGATGCGGCCCTGGTAGGTCGCCCCCCCTGCGCTGCCCGCTGCCGTCAGTACCAGAGCACCACTGGCGTCTATGCGCCCGCTCACGCCCACGCTGCCTGTGGTGGCAGAGTGGGCGCTGCCGCTGACTTGGCCGCTGGGGTGGGTGGTGACGGTGAAGGTGCCGTTGTCCAAGCCACTGTAGGTGCCGGAGAATACGCCGTACAGGCCCGTGGGAGCGGACGCCAGGGGTTGGATGACGACTACTGCGCCCGGGTGCGTGGGGGTGGGCATGACCAAGGTGCGCTGTACCCAGCCGCTGGCGTTGGCTGCATCGATTTTGATGAAGCCGTCCTTGAGTTCTCCGCTGGCTACCAGTTCGTCGCTTTTTTGCAGGGTGGCCAGTACTTTGCTGGTGTTGCTGGGGGCCTCGAATACTTTGACGTTGGCAATTTTGGGGCTGAGCATTTGCCCGGGCGCTTGCGATGCTGTCGCCTGGGTGGAAGCGGCTGCGTTGGCGTCTGCGCTGGCGCTGCTGGCTTGGATGAGTGTGGGGCGCTCGCGCACGGTGTTGACGATTTTGTTGTAGTTGTCCAGCAGGCTCGCCGCAATGACTTTGCCCTCGGGGGTGCTGGTGTAGCCGCCCAGGGCGGCACCCACCCCGCCTCCAAAGGCCCAGCCGCCAATGCCGAAGTCGGTTTTGCTGGCCGAGCCTTCGGCCGATGCGACCTGGATGCCTGAGCGCACGTCTGCGATGAGCAGGCTGGTGGAGGCTTGTTTGAATTTGAGGCCTCCTAGCAAGGAGCCGAGCATGCCCAGGTTGCCAAACAGCGCGCCGCCCAGGCCGCCTGTGTCTTTGGCACCGATCTGGATGTTGGGGGTCATGACGAAGTCGGCCGCCTGCAACTGGCCTTTGCCGATGTTGGAGCCCTGGCGCATTTCGTCGGCCCCGGCCAGGGCGCGTTCTTGTTGCAGGTTTTGCATGGCCACGCCACGCTCGACGACGTCAAAGCAGCCCGATTGCTGGATCATCAGGCGCAGCAGCGCCGCCGGTGAGCCCAGGCCGTAGCTGGCCAGTTGGGAGCTGCCGCTTTGCGGCTCGGAAACCGCCAAGGCGCCGAGTTTCCTGGGGCATTTTTCGACGCTGGAGCTGATGTCTTGCGCGTAGGCAACAGCGCCCAGGCTGCTCAGTGTCGCAAGGGCTGCGCTGCACACGATGCGCGGGCCCAGGGCGCTGCGCGGGCTTGGGGTAAGCAGGGTGTTCATGATGGAGAAAACCAAGGGTTGAGGGTTGAAGACTCGGGGGGTGCATTGGCGCTGCTGCGTTTTGCGCAACAGCACTCGGCCA
>JBQTHH010000012.1:0-82045 GCA_052390055.1 Rhodoferax sp. | reverse complement strand
ACATCGAGCGCTTCTACCGCTACGGCCTGCTGACCAACCCCGCACTCAAGATCTACAAACCCTGGCTGGACCAGACCTTCATCGACGAGCTGGGCGGCCGCGCTGAAATGAGCGCCTTCCTCAACGCCGCCGGTTTTGGCTACAAGATGAGCGCCGAAAAAGCCTACAGCACCGACAGCAACATGCTCGGCGCCACGCACGAAGCCAAAGACCTGGAGTTTTTGAACAGCGGCATCAAAATCGTCAACCCCATCATGGGCGTGCCCTTCTGGCGTGACGACTGCGTGGTGAAGGCCGAAGAAGTGAGCGTCACCTTCCACGAAGGCCGCCCGGTGGCCCTGAACGGCGTGGAATACCCCGACCTCGTCAACCTGATACTGAAAGCCAACGAAATCGGCGGGCGCCACGGCCTGGGCATGAGCGACCAGATCGAGAACCGCATCATCGAAGCCAAGAGCCGCGGCATCTACGAAGCGCCCGGCCTGGCCCTGCTCTTCATCGCCTACGAGCGCCTGGTGACCGGCATCCACAACGAAGACACCATCGAGCAATACCGCGAAAACGGCCGCAAACTCGGCCGCCTGCTCTACCAGGGCCGCTGGTTCGACAGCCAGGCCATCATGCTGCGCGAAACCGCCCAGCGCTGGGTGGCCCGCGCCATCACCGGCACCGTCACCCTGGAGCTGCGCCGCGGCAACGACTACAGCCTGCTCAACACCGACAGCCCCAACCTGACCTACGCCCCCGAGCGCCTGAGCATGGAAAAGGTGGAAGACGCCCCCTTCACCCCCCTGGACCGCATTGGCCAGCTCACCATGCGCAACCTCGACATCACCGACACCCGCGCCAAACTGGGCATCTACGCCAGCGCTGGGCTGCTGGAGCTGGGCAAGGGGGAGGACTTTTTGAAATTAGGAAAGTAGTCGCCAAACCCCAAAAGCCCCACCCCGGTGTGCCACCCCCACCCTCGGCCCTATCGCCTGGCGTGGACGCCGAGCTGCTGGGTGTGTTGGCCCGCTCTCCAAGGCTCGTACTGGCCCTCGTGTTTGGCTCGGTGGTCCGTGGGAACCCGCGTGCGGACAGTGACCTGGACATCGCGGTTGCAGCCCCGCAGGCGCTCACAGCCACTGAAAAAATGGAAATCATCGCCGCATTGGCCGAGCAAACGGGCCGCCCTGTTGATCTGATTGATTTGAAAGTGGTGGCCGAGCCATTGTTGGGGCAAATTTTGCGGCATGGCCGTCGCCTGCTGGGGAGCGATGCAGCCTATGGCCAATTGATCAGTCGGCATCTCCGCCGCGCCAGTGTGCTGGTGACGTCCAACCGGGTGATCAAGGACTGGGGCACCTACCTGGACGACATGACGATGGCTTTGACCATTCTGGATCGGCTCATGCACCGCTCAAGGCTGCTGGAGTTTGAGGGCAAGAGCTACCTACCGGCTCAAGGAGGCGGCGCAGCGCCTGGCCTTGAAGGCAGATGGGGACTGAGTTTGTGGGTGAACGCGCCCGCCGTGGACAAACCACCCGCCCACAGGGCAAGCCTGTGGACGGCCCCTTGCGGGGTGCGTGGCTTGCCCACCGCTCCCCGGCCTTTGCCTTGGGCCTGACGCGCTTCGCTTGCCCAACAGCCGTTTGAGGAAAAAAGACGAGAATCCCCCCGTCCTGGCCTGGAGGAGTTTGGGTGGCTACAAGTGGGGGAGTTTGAGGTGGCCATCCGGGTTCGTAGGAACCTCCAGACCCTCAAACAGTGCTCCAGTGCACCCTCGTAGTTCCGTTTCGGCATTGATGCTGCTCATGCCAAAAAACACGCAGCATTCGTGCCACTATTTATTCACAACCTCTCAGTGTACTCATGGCGCCCCTCCGGACTGATCTTGGATGCCGTTATTGCATTCGTCCGGACGATGTACTGACAATCCATATTTGGATCCGACCATATGGCAATTGGCCGATGCCGAAGGCCGGGTGATGGTGCTGCTCAACATCCTGAGAAAGCAGGTCAAGATGTCGGTGCCTCCAGCCAGCATCCGCAAAGTCAACTAAGCCTGCCGAAAGGCAGATCTGTGTCAGCAACGACCTGAGGCCAGCTTCTCTTCGATCTTTTTCTGCACCCAATCGGATACGTTTTTGTATTCGATTCGCTGGTAGCCACTCGATTGGATCTCTTGCCAATACTGGCCGATCAGGGCCTCGATGGCGTCGGTGTTGGGTGCGGCCAAATCAACGTCTTCGCTGAAGATCAGCTTGTTGCCCGCAATAAAGTCCACAGTGCCCCAATCGCGCGGGTTCGGCAACTCATCAATGCTCACGTAGAGCACGGACGGATCGCTCTTGGGCATGAGCAAGTTGACGAAGTTGGACAAGATTTTCATCGGCCGTCCATCAGTCTAGTTTACTCATTGGCCAGCGCTTCACGCTCCAGCGCCATGTGCACCCAGTCCACCACTTCACCACTGGGCTGGTAGCCGCTGACCAGGTCTTTAAGCAAGGTGCGGATGACTGACACATCGTTCACGCTCATGGCCATGCTCAGGGCGTTGAGCTTGCCTTCCAGCTGGGGCCAGCTCAGGTACTGCTCATGCGCCTTCATGATGCGTGGGTGTTGGGTGGGCTTGGGGTTGTCGCCAATAAGCAGCTCTTCGTAAAGCTTTTCTCCAGGGCGCAGGCCGGTCACGGTCAGCTCAATGTCGCCACCTGGATTCGGCTCATCGCGCACCGTCAGGCCAGACAGCTCCACCATGCGGCGGGCCAGGTCCATGATCTTGACGGGCTGGCCCATGTCCAGCACAAACACATCGCCGCCCTGCCCCATGGCACCGGCCTGAATCACCAGTTGCGCAGCTTCTGGAATGGTCATGAAGTAGCGGGTGATATCGGCATGCGTCAGGGTAATGGGACCACCGTTTTTGATCTGCTCGCGAAACAGCGGCACCACAGAACCACTGGAGCCCAACACGTTGCCAAAGCGCACCATGGAGAAGGTGGTCTTGGCACTGGGCGCCCTGCTCCCTTGGGCGACCACAGCAGCATTCACCTCGGCCAACGCCTGCAACACCATCTCCGCCAAGCGCTTGGTCGCGCCCATGACGTTGGTGGGCCGCACAGCCTTGTCGGTGCTGATCAGCACGAAGTTGCGCACGCCGTTGCGGGCCGCAGCTTCGGCGCACACCCGTGTGCCCCACACGTTGTTACGTACACCCTCGGTCGGGTTGTGCTCCACCAGGGGTACGTGCTTGTAGGCTGCCGCGTGGTACACCGTATGCGGCTTCCAGGTGTCCATGATCTCGTGCATGCGCACCTCGTCGCACACCGAGGCCAACAAGGGCACGATTTCAATGTCTGGCCCAGCATTAACCTGCGGAGCTTCAGGCGCATCGCCCTCCACTGGCTCGGTCACATTCACCCTTTCGCCAGCAACCGATGCCTGCAGCTCCTGGTGAATCTGGTAAAGCGCGAATTCGCTCATCTCCACCAACAGTAACTGCTTGGGGTTGGTCTTGAGGATCTGGCGGCACAGTTCGCTGCCAATGCTGCCCCCCGCCCCTGTCACCAACACAGTTTTGTGGTAGGTATTCAGGTTGAGCAGCAAGCCACTGGGCCTGACCGGCTCACGGCCCAGCAGATCATCAATGTCCAGCTCACGCACATCGCTCAGGCTCACTTTGCCGGTGGCAATGTCGCTCAGGCCTGGCAGGGTGCGTACTGCCACCTTATGGGGCTTGAGTGCATTCAAAATTTCGTTTCTGCGCTGGCGCGAAACGCTGGGCAAGGCCAACAGCACATCGGTGATGTATGTACCGTTCAACACCTCGACCAAATCCGCCGGGTTGTGAATGGGCAAGCCATTGAGCACATGACCATGCAGCCGATCGTCATCGTCCAAAAATCCCACAACCCGAATTTCCGGGCTGTTGGCCATGGCGGAGGCTAGCTGCCGGCCTGCACTGCCCGCCCCGTAAATCAGGGCCTGCGGCAATGACGCCTTACGTAGCTGTTGGTGATAAAGGCCACCCAACCACACCCGAGCCGCAGCGCGTGATGCGCCGACCAAGAGCAACAACAAAATGGGCTGGATCAAGCCCACCGTGCGCGGCACGCCATCCACACCCCAAAAGGTAAAAATAGCCGCAAAAGCCAGACCATACAACAGCATGGCTCGCCCCACCGCTACCATGGCTGGCAAGCCGCTGTAGCGGAAAATGGCTCTGTAGAGACCTGAAGTGATGAATACTGGCAAGGCCAACGCGACAGAAGTCACTGCAGGCCAAATAGCTGTGCCTGACAGTTGCGTGAAACTACCACCGCGCAGGTAGAAAGCCAGCCAGACCGACAGAATGCAAAGGGCGGCATCAATGACAAGAACGATCCCTCGCTTAACGGAACGCGGCAAGGCCAATGCAAGTGCTGCATAACGACCCAAAGTGCGGATCATGATTTCACACACGATGTGAAATCTTGCAATAGTCCCAAGTCCTGATCGTCAGCGACCATTACTTGCTTCCTTAAATACCTTAGAGACCGCTTCGCAGGCCCTTGTAATCTCAGCATCTGTCAACGTGGGGTGCACCAACCACATCAAGCTAGTCTCGCCCAAGTCCCGAGCTACAGAAAGGCGCTGGGCGGGTCGCCAGCCGGTATTATCAAAGGCAGTCTCCAAGTACACCTCGCTGCAGCTGCCCTGGTAGCAAGGCACGCCTTCTGCATTGATGGCTTCGATAATACTGTCGCGGCTCCAGCCCAGTGCGAGGTTGTGAGGGCGCACATAAGAGTAAAACTTGTAATAGCCATTCACACAGCCTTTGGCGCAAGACTGTGTACCACCAAGTCCACAGCCAGTGGTGCACGCGTTGGCACCGCAGTCACAAGCTTCAGCACTACAACCCATCTGAGGCAATCGCACCGGACCATCCTCCCCTGAGAATGGCTGCAGGGCCGCTGCCAGCATTGCCGCGTTAGTCTGGCGGCGCGCGGTCCAGTCAGCCATTCTGCGGAGCTGTATCCGGCCAACGGCGGCCTGCATTTCGAGCATTCGCCAGTTGGTGCCAAAGTTTTCGTGCAGCCAGCGGAAACCGGGCGGATGCTGGCGTTCGTACACAGCTTCATAGCTCTTGCCGTGGTCTTTGAAGCTCCACATCGTGCGCCATAAGGCTTCATCGTTGGTGGTCACCATACCGCCCTCGCCGCCTGAGGTCATGATCTTGTCTTGACAAAAGCTCCAAGCTCCCACGTGACCGATGCTGCCTACGCTACGGCCCTTGTAGCGAGCGCCATGGGCCTGGGCACAGTCCTCAACCACCTTCAAACTGTGTTGTGCAGCAAGCGCCATGATAGGGTCCATGTCGCAGGGCCAGCCAGCCAGATGCACACAAATTACAGCTTTGGTGCGGGGTGTCAGCACTGCAGAGATGGTCTGGGCGGTGATGTTGCCACTGTCGGCGTCTACATCAGCAAAGACAGGGGTGGCGCCGGCATTCACAACGCAAGAAACACTGGCAATGAAAGTGCGCGGCGTTACCACAACTTCGTCGCCGGGGCCAATGTTCAGCGCCTTCAGCGCCACGTCCAGCGCGAGAGTACCATTAGCCAAAGCCACAGCATATCGGGTGCAAGTCCACGCAGCGAATTCTTTTTCAAAATCGCGGCATTCGGTTCCCGTCCAATAGTTCACCTTATTGGACAGCAAGGTCGCGGCGACGGCGGTCGCCTCTTCCTCGGTAAAACTAGGCCATGGGGAGAAACTCGTATTAAGCATAGTTAGAAATTTGCAAGAAACTCCTGCACGCGACCGGCGATCTTGTCACCAACTAGCCCATATTTACCAAGTAAATAGCGATAATCCGCAGTTTTACCAAAGACGTCGGGAAGACCAATAATTAACTGTGCAGGCGCACCTTTGAAACTGGTCTTATATTCCGCAACGGCACTGCCCAGCCCACCTAGCACAGAGTGCTCTTCCACGGTGACGATGGGCCTGGACATGGCAATGGCCTTGTCCAGCGCCGCGACGTCCAACGGTTTTAGCGTGTGCATATTAACAACGGTCGCGGAAATACCGGCGTCTGCAAGAATCTTGGCTGCTTCGAGCGACTCATACACCATGGAGCCAGTGGCGATGACTGTAAGATCGCCCCCTTCTCTGAGGGTAATGGACTTACCAATCCGGAACTCATATTCCTCGGTATAAACAGGTGGATTGTTCACGGCGCCAGTCAAGCGAATATACATAGGCCCTTGAAATTCAGCTGCAGCATATACGGTCTTGATGATTTCAGAACAGTCTGCAGGACAGACCACCGTCATGTTTGGTATTGCGCGCATCACGGCGGCATCCTCGATCCCATAGTGAGAGTTGCCTAGGAATGCCATGGAAATGCCGCTACCGATAGCAACGGCTTTCACATTCATCTCCATGTATCCGAGGTTCATTCGAATCTGCTCACCAGCGCGCATAGATATGAACGGCGCGAACGATGTAGCGAACACGTTGTACCCTTCCTTAGCCATGCCGGCAGCCACGCCAATCATATTTTGCTCGGCTATACCAATATTTAAGAATTTTTCGGGATAGGCATTCTTGAACCGATCTAGACCAGAAGAATTACCAAGATCAGCTGACACAACCATTAGGTCTGGATACTTGTCACCGATAGACAGAATTGCTTGACCAAAAACCCCGCGTGAGCCAAGACGAGACCATTGACGCGCGTTACTAGCAGTAATTTCCAGCATTTCAAACCCCTACCTCGTTCAAAGCCAGCTCATAGTTGGCCTTAGTAAGCCGGTTATGGTGCCACTCGTTATTGTTTTCCATAAAAGACACTCCTTTACCCTTGACGGTATTGGCCACCAGCGCTTTTGGCGTATCCACTTCGGCACTACTCTCAAACGCACGCACAAGCTGCGGTACGTCATGCCCATCCACCTCGCGCACAGTCCAGCCGAAGCAAGCAAACTTGGCTGCAAGGTCCCCAAAATCGATGATTTTCTTACTATCCCCGTCGCTTTGAAGCTTGTTGTAATCAACAATTACCACTAGGTTTCCGAGACCCAACTGAGGCGCAGACATAATGGCCTCCCAAACAGATCCTTCGTTACATTCACCATCCCCCATCAAAACGTAGGTCTTGAAGTCGAGATTTTTTTTCTTTGCTGCCAGGGAGATACCGATGGCCATAGAAAGCCCTTGCCCCAAGCTTCCATTGGAGGACTCGATTGCCAGATCCAGATTCATCACTGGATGTGCAATCAGGTCGCTCTCATTAGTTTGAAAGGTGTTATATTTCTCCTCGCCAATCAAACCGACCGCCAATAACGCCGAGTAGTAGCCCAGCACCCCATGTCCTTTGCTCAAGATGAATCGGTCACGCCCTTCCCAACGGGGATTTGACTTGTCGAACTTCAAGATATGTCCGTAGAGCGTTGCCATGATCTCGACCATCGACAACCCACCTCCAAGATGCGCGCTAAGGTTACAGTTGTGACTGATATCCAATATCTTCCGGCGCATGAACCTGGCCATGCCTTCGATGTTCTCATGCTTCATTTTTTAAAGTTCCTTAATTCAAAAAATACCACCATCCACACGAAGCGTCTGCCCGGTCATAAACGCCGACAAATCCGATGCCAAAAACAGGGCTACATTTGCGATGTCCCTCGGCTCAGCTACACGCTTCATCGCAGAGGAATTTATCAGCTTGTCTCTGGCGGCGGCGGACATCTGATCGCACATATCTGTTCGCGTCACACTGGGTGCAATAGCGTTGACACGAATGCTAGCGGGCCCCAATTCAGTAGCCATGCTTTGCATCGCGCGGCCGAGCGCGGCCTTGCTGGAACCGTAGGCAAGTGTTCCCGGATCGGGTATGAATGCGGCTGTTGACGTGATATTGATAATTGAGCCAAATTTATTTCTACTCATAAGGCGCGCAACGCCTTGAGTCAACAGTATCTGATTAAAAAAATTAACGTCGAATAACTTGCGTAGCTCGGAAGCAGATGTCATCTGGAAAAGTGCCCCGCTCGCGATGCCAGCGTTATTGACCAAAACATCTATCCTTCCCGAACCGACCATCACTTCTCTCACCAAATTTTTCGCGGAGTTTTCGTCACTCAAATCGAGCAATACCGGCTTCACAAAGACCCCATGCATGGATGCCAGCGCGCCCATCCACTGCTGAGTGTCGGGCCTATTTTCCCGTACGCCTGCGTAAACATTACAGCCATTCTCTGCAAACAATTCTGTAATTGACCGCCCAATACCACGGTTTGCACCAGTCACAATTGCTATCTTGTCACGCAACAACATCTGAACTCCTCATGAATCACGTACTAATCCACTTCACGGTAAGCAGCACCGCGCTCATACACGGGCTCTAATAAGTCCCAATTATCCGACTCAATCGTATTCCCAACCGGGAACGGCGGCAGGCTTCCCACGTTCAATCGCTTGAGCACTGTCGGACTGGAGTAATACGCGCGCATGCAATGGGTCAAGAACAGGGTGAACAGCCTTACACTCCTCACCTTTGATGTATTCACCACGACTAGACGCTCAGTTTCATCAAGTTCCTCAAATCGACGGGCATATTTATCCCGCGCGATTCTGGACAATTCGACCAAATAGTCCTGTACAGTCGGCTGAATCGCATACACAGTCATGTAGTGCGCGAAATCCAGCGCCGAGGCCTGCGGCATCCCCAGATCGGCGTCACCAGGAAGAAAAGTATCCAGAACAATATCTATCATGTTCTTTCCAGAAGACTTCCGATGTTCCGCCGGATGTAATCGCACGACCAGAGCGTCAGAGCTTGCGCAGTAGCGACCGGATTCACCGCACCAGAGGTTACAAAGACACTGCTGTCCACTACAAAAAGATTTCTCACCGCGTGCGCCTGACCATATTTGTTGACCACCGAGTTCACAGGAACATCCCCCATACGCACGGTGCCCATGAGATGCCAGCCGGTATGCTTGACTGGAGCAAACGAAGAAATTACTTTGGCACCCGCCGCGTTCAGCACGGTTTTACTCATTTCGAGGCCATGCTTCAACATCTTCCTGGTATTTTCGCCAAGCGTGTAAAATACCTTGACCCCCGGCATGCCGCTGGAATCGAGATGCTCAGTGTCCAACTCCACGCGATTGTGTAATTCCGGAAGATCTTCTGTAATCACGGCGATCCCCGCCGTGTGATTGAAGACCTGCTGAAAACGCTTGTGATGCTCCCTGCCAATCGGTATTTGGCGCATGAAAGAACCAGTAATCGACGTCTCAACTGGAGGCGCCCCCCTCAGTACCTGCATGGTGTAGCCTCGCACGAAATCACGATTCGTACTGGTCTCGTAGAACTCCTGGCTCAGAAGACAACAACCGTGGGGGCCGATGCTCGACCCCAGATCTTGCTCAAACAGTCCTTCAACATAACCCAACGGATGGAGCATCAGATTCCTTCCAACAAGTCCATTCTCATTGAGCAAGCCATCTGGAAATGCTGAAGATTTTGAATTCAGCAGCAACCGTGGGGTCCCAATGCCACTGCACGCTAGGATCACTATCTTTGCCTTGTACCGCTGCTCTTTGCCTACAGAGTCTACAAACTGGACGCCGTCAGCTAGCCCTTTCGAGTCCAATGTGATTTCCCTAACCCGACACTCGGTATAAACCTTGACGCCACTCAGGCGTGCCAGAGGCCAATATGTCACATCCACACTCGCCTTTGCTCCTTGCGCACAACCAGTGTTGCAGGGGCCGAGGTTAATGCAAGCCGCACGGTTCTGGTGCCGATGCGTATTGATCGCACTATAAGAAGGCCACCAGTGCCATCCGAGTTTGTTGTACCCCTCTGCAAGCTTTTTGCCCATGGCACCAAGGGGTACCGGCGGGAGCAGTGACTCATATTCTGGGTAGGCCGTATCGCCGACGAGACCTGCGACACCCATCATTCGCTCGTTTTCGGAAAAAAAAGGGGACAGCTCGGTATAGCTTAGCGGCCAATCGTCGGCGACTCGGTCTAGAGACCTGACACAAAAATCCGATGGGTGGAAGCGTGGAAAATGCGCAGAGTAAAGAATCGTACTTCCCCCAAAACCGTTGAAATTGGCAATAGAGATCGGCGAGTTGGAATCGTCGATGGGGTAGTCGGCCGGGTTCTGTCTTATCCCGGGATTGGAGCTGAACCTCCCAATGCGGGCAAGTTCCCAATCCATCGATACCGAAGGATATTCCGATGGTTTGGTTACTTCCCCTTGTTCGAGACAAACAATACGCAGGGACGGATCGCGACTAAGGCTCCAGGCGGCAGCAGCACCGCTAGCTCCCGACCCGATGATCAGAATATCCGCGATATCCGTCATATCACCTCGGGTTTTCTCGGTAGAAATTGCTCAAGGATCTCCGGGATCGTAATAAGCATATCTGCCTCACAGGCGATTTCATTGTTCGTATAAGCAACGCCCTTTCCCTTGCAGATGCCCCTGCTCCAGGAGATCACCTCAGTGCGAATTTCAAACTTCTGTCCGGGCAGGACTTCTTTCTTGAAACGAACCGTATGAGACAAGGCGTGCGTCACTTTCCCTTTAAGACCGGGCAAGGTCGTAATTGCCACGGTCAGCATCTGAGCAAGTGCCTCTAACTGGAGTGCCCCGGGCATGTTGGGCCCACCCGGGAAATGCACCGGGAAGTACCATTCGTTCATGGTCAGGTTCTTGTAGCCACGCGCGTACTTGCCCGGCAATACTTCGTCGACATGATCGATCATAAGAAACGGATATCTGTTAGGCTGATATTCCTGCAGCTCCACGCAATTAAGACTGAATTTCTCCATCTAAACCTCACATTTATTGAATATCTACGATGCGCGATAGGTTAGAAACGATGTCGTATCCGTCCCAAATCACCCCCATGTCGAGAGCCTTCCCCACTGGAACAATGCGGTCAACCCCACGCAACTGGTTGTCAACCACAAAGCGTTCGAGCCGCTCCCGATCGAATCCGAAATAGGTCAACGTCTGAAAGCGATCATCGATGATATGCGCCAGTTGAGCTAGATGCTGTAGCGACACCTCGTGAACTGTTCCGAAATAACCGCGCTGGTCATGTTGTCGCTCGCTGAGACCGCTCAGTTCGATTCGGTACAACAGGTTATCGTGCCGCTCAACATACTCAACATTGTCGTTCGAAAGAATGTTACAGCAGGCCCCGACAAACTTATCCATGACATGAATGGGTTCCATTGAATATCGAGTTTTTATATAACCCTCGAATGTAGGCCACAATCGTGCCTTGGCGTCCTCTATTTCGTCGATCTGCCCAATCCAACTTAGCAACTGGGGCGACGAGCATGCATACTGATTGATCAAGTATATGTCGTTGAAAAGGTAGGCACACAGGTGGCCCAACTCCTCGTCCGTACTGTCAAGCACTTTACACGGCTCAATTGCGCAGAAGGAGTACCGGTCGGGAAATGCAACTTCCCGAGAGCGCGCGCGACTCTTCAGCGCACGCATGTGGGCCACCGTGGCGTCACCGCCCCACACCACCCGGCCATCGGCGACGGTCAGCCAGTATTCATTCACCTGATCGTCATGATCGAACTTGACAAGATGAACATATGGCCGTAGGTTGGCATGCTCTTTCGTCACGAGCAATTTGGCAATCGCGTCCCCGATGACTCGGGCCGGCAGTGAGTCCTTCGAAGGCATCCTCACTACACAGGCATTTCCGGCAAGCAAGCCGAAAGCCAGCGAAAAGGCAAAATTCACCGGGACATTAGACGGACTAATATGAAACACCAGTCCCAGTCCGACTCTCAGCCTACCCTTGTTCACGCTGGAGGCGATGCGCGACAGGTTGGCCCTTCTGCACCAGAATGCAAAGGTGACGACATCCGGAAGAGACCGGATGTCAGGCTGCTCGAGCAAGGCGGTAGACAGATCGGCAAGGAAACCAAGACACCGCGCTGCGAACACTTGTACCGGCGCATTCGCGATCTGGTCCGGACCGCCAACTACAAACGTGAGCTTTGCGCGGATTTCAGCGGGAATATGTATCACTGCAACCCCTCACCTCTGCATCCTTGATTCGACCGTGAACCTTGAAGTATTTTCCCAGTCGGCCGCACTGGCAGTCGTCAATCCCCTCGCACTCGCCGACATCCTCACTGAGCAAGGAGTGTCCCGGATAGCTGTGCGGCAGCACCGACAACAGTTGAATCAAACCCGGCTGGAGCGCTGGCAACGGCCGAAAATCAACCGGATCACGAATAATGATCTCAGAGAAGGACGATGCATGAAGGCGGCCGTATTCGCACTCCATGAAGATAGACCCTGTCTGCTCGGCCATACCGTAATAGTTGTGCACGCTTGAAATGCCTGTCGATCGATATAGTCTATCTTTGAATTCCTCATTGCTTACTGATTCAGACAGCAGTTGCTTCCAGCCGCCACCGTGGATCAGAATGCCCCGGTCCAAATTAAACCTGCGACCTAGCTGTTCCAATGCCAGCACCAGGTGTTTCCAGACAATGAAAGTAAAACCAAAGAGGAGAATATCTTCATCAGCGTGATCTGATAGGAACTGCTCGACACGTTGCACGTCGATGGACATATCGTCCTTAATGGCAAATTCGACATTGCGTCCAAACATAGAGAACCCCTGAATGCCCGCCGTACGCGCTGAGAACCGGTATCGGTCAGCAACGGTGGACCTGCTATCTATCACCAGCATAGGCAATCGCTTAGGGCCAATAAAGTCGGCCATGATCTTCGACAACACCTTCACCTGAAGTGAGGACGTTTCTCTATCAAGATAAATTTTGGAAACACTCTGTCCACTGGTACCCGACGAAGTCATGGTTTTAATCACCGCCTCGCGAGGCACGCTTAACAAACTAAAATGCTTAAATAGTCGCACCGGCAGGAAGGGCACGTGCTCCAGCTGGGAATAAGGTGGGGGTTCATGACCAAGCTTTTGCAGCAACTCCCTGTACTCAGAACACGCCCCATAATGATGCTCAGTCAACCGATTGAGTTCATTCAGAAGGTACTTGTCTTTGCGGTCATTATGCAGGCCAAATGGGGACTGCTGAAAGGCATCGTTCAAAGCAACTGGTTCATCCATTGATAATTTACCTTCCCGCTCTCCAATCGAGGCAACGCCGCAAGTGCAAGTATTTGCACCCCTGCCTTGTTCACACCTAATGTCTCTGCCAGTTCGATTCGCAAGTCCTCTACCCGCAATTCCGATGGCTGCTGCTCGATAAACAGCACCAGTCTGTCGTCTAGTCCATGAGCTGCACAAGTAAATCCCTTTGCAGTCAAGATTTTTTCAACGGCATCCAGAGATATCCGAATCCCAAATATCTTTAGAAAGCGGCTTTTGCGCCCATCTACATAGAAGAAGCCATCTTCGTCCACATGACCGAGATCGCCGGTCCGCAAGACGCCTTGATTTTCGTCACCAAGACCTAGATCAACCCTCGACTCAGCGTAGCCCAATGACACATTTGGGCCCTCGTAGATCAGTTCGCCCGTGACCCTCGGTTCGGAAACGATCTGGCCGTCTTGGCTCTCAATCCACAGGCGACCGCCGGGGATCGCCACGCCAATACTACCGAGCTTTCGAAGCACGTCTTTTTTCGGTAAATATGCAATCCTAGCGGTCGCCTCTGTTTGACCGTACATGGGGTAAAAATCCATGTTCTTTTTTGAACATATTTTGTAGATTTCCCGGATTTTTTCGCTATCCAGTCGTCCTCCGGCCTGAGTCACGGTCCGCAACGACGGGATACTCATTCGTTCAAATCTGAGTTTGAGAAGCATTTCATAGTTGTAGGGAACCCCAGCAAAGCTGGTGACCTGATAGTCCGAGACAAGTCGCCAGAACTCAGCGTCAAACATCGACCTACTGGTCAATACTAGCGATGCTCCGACATGCAAATGGCTATTCAAAACCGATAAACCGTATGAATAGTTGAGCGGCAGAGACGTAATTGCCCGTTCCTCCATATCGATCTCCAGATACTGGCCGATGGATTGGGCATTCGAGATGAGGTTCTCCATCGACAGCCGCACAAGTTTGGGCGATCCCGTGGACCCCGAAGTAGCCAACAGAAGCACAAGCTCCTCGTGTATCTTGTGCGCGATCTGCTCGGGGCGGCGCCACAACCCATACGAGCCATGCTCACGGACCAGTTTCCAGTCATCGCTTTGACAAAATTTCTGCCCAGAATGAAAGATGAACTTGGGAGCATAAGCATCAATCAGGGAGTTCAATTGCGCCTCCTTGATGCCAACCCCCAACAGCAATGCTACCGCCCCCGACTCAAGGGCTGCCAGATAGCAAGTGAGAGTCCATAGATCATTGGATCCGATGATGAAAAGCAGCGACTTGCGCGGCAAATCTGTGCCAAACTCGCTCACGGCCCCCAATAACTCGGAGTAGGTGATGGTCTGGCCATTGTCCAATATGCACGCCACCCTTTCAGGAAATTGCCTGCTTACGATTTCCATCGTCAGATGTCAACACCGTACTTCTTTAGCTTCTCGATACCAATGGTGTAAGAGCCGAACTCAATAATGTCTTCCGTCTCCATCATGATATTGAATACCTCTTCTAAAGCGGCAATCATACCCATATGCCCAACAGAGTCCCAGGCAGCAATGCAGTTGTAAACGAATTTTTCATTCAAATCCTCCGGCTTCACACCGAAACAGTCGATGAATACGTTGTCGTACTTTTCCTTGTTACTCATTTCAAATCCTTTTTCTATTTAAAAACCTTCTTATCCTGGTTGGGGCGCATTGGCCGCGCAGGATTACCTAAGGCGATTACCCCATCCGGAATGTCGTTGTAGACAACGGACCCCATTCCAATGATTACGTTATCACCGATGACAAGCGACTCTTTGATCAGGGCACCCATGCCGATATAGCAGTTCTTTCCGATTTTGCACGCCCCCCCGATGTTGACCATTGACGAGATGACAGAATTCTCACCCACCTCAACGTCGTGCCCTACAATACTCATCGTGTTGACCGAGACGTTTCGCATCAATCGGGAATCACTGGATATGGAACACAAAGGCGTAACCACTGTTCCAGGCTCTAGAACAGCGCTATCCGCTATGAGTGTCGAAACGTCGGTCACCACGCCAAGTGCTGCGCCAACAGCAATCAGTCGATTCGCTAGCTTCTCGCGGACCGCCGGCTCCCCATTGGCAATCACCACCTCGCCACGAACGAGGGCCCCCGTGGAAAGGAGATAGTCCAAACTGAAGACCTTGGACCCATATTTGGAAGACTCTGTACAGGAGTCATCCACAAAATGGATCTCTTCCCAGCGTTGACCCGAGGAATTCAAGCGCCTCGCCACATCCATGACCTCTTTGCCAAAGCCACCAGCGCAGTAAATATAAAGATCCTTCATTCATTCTCCGAACTTATTCGCCTCACCATGAGTGCGAAAACCTGAACGGAACAAGACGACCTTGATAGTTCCCAGCAATATTATCGAATCGAGTTTCCAGTTGAGGTGATCCACGTAGAATACGTCATATCGAAACTTGCTGTTCCAAGTCAATTTGTTCCTGCCTTTGACTTGCGCCAGCCCAGTAACGCCAGGCAGCACCTCGTGCCTACGCATTTGCGTCTCCGAATACCTGCCAAGATACTCAATCAACAATGGTCTCGGGCCAATCAAACTCATATCCCCCTTAATGACATTCAGCAACTCTGGCAGTTCATCAAGGCTACTCGCACGAAGAAATCTGCCCAATCGGGTGATTCTTGCTTCGTCACTCAACTCGCTCCCCTGCGGAGCGATCACCATCGTCCGGAACTTGTACATCTCGAATGTCTTGCCATTTAGGCCAGGTCGAAATTGACGAAATATCACCGGACCACCCATATTGATGCGTACAAGCAAGGCCACCACCAGGAAAACCGGCGCAAGCAAAAGCAGCGCTGCAAATGAAACCAACAGATCAATCGCGCGCTTAATTATTTTGTACGACATTTTTGAATATCTTCTTGAATTTATCCGAGCCCACTGCAAGCGAGAGATTCTCCTGGTAGAAAGCCAATCCACGATCCCCCATCTCCTGTCGCTCCCCTGGGCTCATCCTCGCAAGAGACTCCACAGCTTCCGCAATAGCAACCGGATCCTCCGGCTTCGCCATGACGCCACAGCCCGCCATCTTCACCAGCTCGGCAGCATCACCCTCCACGGCCATCAGAATAGGTTTTCCAACCGCCATGTAGGCTTGGGTTTTGGATGGTATTGTGATTTCGAACAACTCATCCGCCTTGAGATGAACAAGCAAGGCATCAGCGCTGTTCAGGTAAGCGCTTATTTCAGACATGGAAACCGGCGGATAGAATAACACATTCGTCAGTTCAAATACAGTCGCCTTCATTTTGAGATCCTCGACCATCAGTCCGGTCCCAACGAAGATCAGTTTCGCACGCACGGCCCTTACCATCAGCAACCTAGCCGCTTCCAACACCGCACCAAGCGCCTGAGGTGCGCCCATATTACCGGCAAAAAGTAAGCGAAAATCTTCGCCACTCGGAAAGCCGGATGGCAGGCGGCCCGAAGCGACGTTAAGCCTACTCTCATCAGACCAATTGTATATGATCTCAATTTTTCCTTCCGGTACGCCGCGTTGAATGAGCTGCTTCTTAAAGCCGGGCGACAAGACTACGATCCGGTCGACCCGCTTATAAACCTGACTGCACACCTTACCCACAAACGACAAGACTCGCTCGTTATTGAGCATGCCTGTCGTACGCAGAGTGTCCGGCCACAAGTCCTGAATGTCATACACAACAGGTATCCGTTTGAGCAGCCTGAGCAAAGATGCGGTTATACCAACTGTAAGCGGCGGGTGGTATGCATAGATAACATCTATATTTCGAACAAAAAAAAGGCAATACAAGAATGACGAACACGCAAAGCTTGCGTAGTTCAGTATCCTTTTTATCGCCGAGCGATCATGACTAGGATAAAGGGCGACACGTGTAATATTTACTCCGTCAATCAAGTCGTGCTGAGCGGGCTTGATCTTGAATCCAGGGTAAATTCTCCCGGTAGGATAATTTGGATACCCTGTGACGACCTCGACCTCAAAGCCCTGTTTAATGAGTTCCTTGGCAAAGCTTAGGCCCTTAAAGGCTGGTTCGGGTTCAAACCACTGAGTTAGTAATAAGACGCGTAAAGCCATAATTCAGTAATTTTTCCAAACTACTCGATTCACGTAGTCGGTGTAGCTGTGAATAATGCGCAGTACCTTGGCGCTCACGTTTGGCATGCTGTAGTCGGCCAC
The DNA here is from genome assembly GCA_052390055.1 of Rhodoferax sp. GTDB lineage: Bacteria > Pseudomonadota > Gammaproteobacteria > Burkholderiales > Burkholderiaceae_C > Allorhodoferax. Next base: position 64,723 of record JBQTHH010000012.1, on the reverse strand, counting down.
CAAACGCAAATCACGCGACGAGCCTCTTGCTTGCTGTGCCACGATGGCCAAGCCTTGGCGCACACGGTTGACTTCTAGGCCAACCATTATCACTGCGGCCTCCTCCATGCCCTCTGGGCGCTCGTGCGCTTCGCGCAGGTTCAGCGCTGGGAAGTTCAGAATGGACGACTCTTCGTTGATCGTGCCGCTGTCCGACAACACGGCTTTCGCGTTCATCTGCAGGTTCACATAGTCATGAAAGCCCAGTGGCCTCATCAGGCGCACCAACGGGTGAAATTGAGCCCCAGAGGCCTCGACCCGTTTCTGGGTGCGGGGGTGAGTGGATACAACAACCGGAAAACCATGGTCTTCGGCCACGCTGTTGAGCACAGCCACCAGTTTGGGGAACGACTTCTCAGATTCTATATTTTCTTCACGGTGCGCACTCACCACAAAGTACTGCCCCACTGTCAGGCCCAAACGCACCACAATATCCGACTCTTGAATTCGCGGTAAATAGTGATGCAAGACCTCATACATGGGGCTGCCGGTCTTTATCACCTGATCGGGTGGCAAACCTTCTCGTAGCAAGTAGTCTCGCGCAATGCTGCTATAGGTGAGATTGACGTCTGCCGTGTGGTCGACAATGCGGCGATTGGTCTCTTCGGGTACACGTTGATCAAAGCAACGATTGCCCGCTTCCATATGGAAAATAGGTACCTTGCGGCGCTTGGCCGGAATGACCGACAAGCAGCTGTTAGTATCGCCCAGCACAAGCATGGCTTCAGGCTGAACCTCTGCAAGCACACTGTCTACCGCATTGATTATATTTCCGATGGTATTAGCTGTTCCAGTGCTACCATCAGCACTATTGAGAAAAAAATCCGGCTTGCGTACCCCCAGATCGTCAAAGAACACCTGATTGAGTTCGTAGTCGTAGTTCTGGCCGGTATGGACCAACACGTGATCGCAATGTTGATCCATCGCGGCTAACACACGCGAGAGGCGAATGATCTCCGGCCGTGTACCCACGACGGACATGACTTTGAGTTTTTTCATGACTTCATACTTGGCTGGCAATTGTGTCGGGGCTGGAACGATCAAGAATTTCGTTAGCCCAGAGCATCACCACCATTTCTTCATCACCCACATTGGTGATGTCATGTGTCCAGCCTGGAACAGTTTCCACCACCTGCGGTTTGGCGCCCGCGGTGTCGAGGTGATACACCTCATTGGTCAGCATGTGCCTGAAGCCAAAACGCGCCTTGCCTTTGATAACTAGGAACTTTTCTGTCTTGGTGTGGTGGTAATGCCCACCCCTGGTGATACCCGGGTGAGCAGTAAAGAAGGAAAACTGTCCAGCATCAGGCGTCTTGAGCATTTCGACAAACACGCCACGCGCATCGCCATAAGCTGGCACTTCGTAAGAAAATTTTTCTTTGGGCAAATAGCTCACATAAGTGGCATACAGTGCACGCGTCAATCCTGTGCCAACCCTCTCAGACACCAGGGTGCTGCGGCAATTCTTGAAGGCATCAATCTGCAACGACAGCTCTCCCAGCGTAATGCCGTATTCGGGTGCGACCAGCGGGCGCACAAGGCCAGACCACGGCGATGCAAGCAAAGACAAAAAGGCGTTGATCACATCGTCCACATACACCAATCGGATGCATGCATTCGAATCGTTTATCTGCACAGGCAGATCATTTGCCTTGTTATGGCAAAAAGTGGCCACTACAGAGTTGTAGTTGGGCTTGCACCATTTGCCAAACACACCAGGCAAACGGTAAATAGCGACCGGATTGCCGTGGCCCTGAGCCAACTGTTCCACGGCTTGTTCGGCCGCCAACTTGCTACGACCGTATGGGTTGTCTAGCTCTGCCTGGGCTGACGATGCGAACAGCAACGGCACAGGCTTGCTCAAAGTGCGCAAGCCTTCACAAATTTGTTCAGTCAATCTAACATTGACTTGCTCGAAAGCATCGGACGAAACCGGACGGTTTTCTCCAGCCAAATGGATGACAGCATCGGCCAAGATCAACCCGCCTTGCAGATCAGCATCAGTGTCACCGCGTGCAAAGGTCAAAACCTCGGTATCCGCTTGCTCACGCAGGCGTAGCACCAAGTTCTTCCCAATGAAACCATTGGCCCCTGTGACCAACACCCTCATATCTTATTCCTCCAGTTCGACATGCTCGCCGCGCACGATGGCTTGCATGAAGCGCATCTTGAGCAACAAAGCCTGCATACCCGCCACATCCAATCGGGTTGTGTTGTGCGAGTTGTAGTCGCTGGCCTCAGATATCTTGATTTCTCCCTGCTCCACAAATTTACCGTAATTCAGATCGCGCAAATCGGGTGGCACACGGTAGTACCCGCCTAGGTCCTCGGCTGCCGCCATTTCCTCGCGGCTGAGCAGCGCCTCATAGAGTTTCTCACCATGGCGAGTACCGATAATCCGTACACCATGCTCGGACCTATTTAATAGCCCGGTAAGAGCTTTAGTTAATACATCAATAGTGGCTGCCGGAGCTTTTTGTACGAACGTCTCGCCAGGACTGCCGTATTCAAAGGCGTAAAGAACTAAATCAACCGCATCGTCCAGTGTCATCATGAAGCGCGTCATTGCTGGGTCGGTTATGGTAATGGGATGCCCAGCGCGGATCTGATTTATGAAGAGGGGAATCACGGAGCCCCGTGAACACATTACATTACCATAGCGAGTGACGTTTATGATTGTGCCACTGCTGCTGCGAGACTTTGCAACTGCAACTTTTTCCATCATCGCTTTGCTAATACCCATTGCATTAATGGGGTAAACTGCCTTGTCCGTACTAAGCACAACTACACGACTTATGCAGCAATTAATGGCGGCCTCCAGTACATTTTCGGTCCCCATTACATTAGTTTTCACTGCTTCGATAGGATGAAACTCACACGAGGGAACTTGCTTAAGCGCAGCAGCGTGAAAAATATAATCAGATCCTCGCACCGCATTTAATACCGACAGATGATCGCGCACATCTCCAATATAGAATTTCAACTTGGAGTTATTGTATTTTCTACGCATATCATCTTGCTTCTTCTCATCTCTACTAAAAATTCGTATTTCACGGAGATTAGAATTAAGGAGACGACGCAAAACAGCATTACCAAACGATCCCGTTCCTCCGGTAATTAACACGGTCTTTTCGTTAAACACTTATTTATACCTCTAAATGGAAATTTTGGCCGCCATTGCCTCACGACGCTTTGCCAAGGAGTAGTTTTGAACAACAAATCGATGCCGCTCTTCTATTTTTTGACCTCTCTTGAATATTGAATTGTTATTCTCAATTATATTCTTAGCAATGTCAGATATATCTAGAGGCCATTTTTGGCAGAGGCCTAAGTTATCCATAAAATCGGCCAAGCCGCCGCGTCCGGTGTGAACGACACATGCTCCACAAGATAGCGCTTCCAAGGCAGCAAGTCCAAAGCCCTCGAACTCCGACAGTTGCAAGTAGTATTCAACACTTTGCAAAAGGTCTATTTTTTCTTCCTCGGATATATTGAACCGAAATTCTACATATTTACTCACTCCCAGGTCTTCTGCGAGTTTCCGTAGCATATCTGTTCCAGGTCCCGGCGTTCCCGCAATTACAAGTTGCGCACACCAATTCTGAACATTGAGTTCTGCCAACAACCGAACTGCAACATCCATGCCTTTACGGCGCACATTACCCTCGGTCCCCATCCAGCCAATAGTAACGAATGTGCGCTGCAATTGACCAAGGCCCGGGGTAAAATAGGAAGTATCCACCACATGTGGAACGAGTGACAGCTTTCTTTCACCAACCAGTCGTGAAAAATTCCCATAGTCTGTCTTTGAGACGGCTAACACTTCTGACGAAAATAGATATCCAAGTCGGAAAAAAAACCGATGTAGCAACAGCTTTCTACTTGATTTATTGTATGACGGATCGAGATCATCTGCACCACCAGTCATTAATGCGATCTTACCTCGTAGACGCGCTATTGATACCGCAAGCGAACCCCAAGTATAGAAATATACGAAAAGCACATCATAGTCTCTAGTCAAAACTTCCTTAAGAGAATTTGCAACCTCAACCCCATGGCCGATTTCTTTTAGAATCCGAATGTCAGTGGCATAAAATCCAACCCGATCGAATAGGGAGACATTACCAACTGGCGAATAAAATAGAATTTTTGCCATCCCTGATTTATCTATCAATAATTGATGAATTCATTATTGTTTTATAATCGCAAAGCAATTTTAGTGCGAAAAATACTATAATTACATCTCGCAGCGTTCCGAAAATAAATCCAATAAATTCTCGCTCCAAAATCAGAAAATTTGATGCGGCAGCAATTAGAAGACATGCTCTTATTTTATTGTTATGCAGCCCGATTCTTGAGTCCAGAAAATTTGCACACGCACCGACTGTAAAGAAGGCCAGAATAACAAAACTCCAACCACCGATGTAATAGGTGTCGAGAATAAAAAATGAGTTGACGTCGCGCGAATCAATACCAAAGTAGCTTGCTAATATGACCGCCTTAACCGTGGTTAGTCCGGCCATTTTTAGTTCGGCCGCACCAGGTAGAAAACTCAAGGAGGCAATCAAGGGTACGGCTATTGCTGTCGGTTCAATGCCAGAACTAAAAGTTCCAGCCTCGTTACTTAGTTTGGACACAATTTCCAAGCCATCCAGTCTCTCGAGAAATTCTCGAGCATAGAAGTTGGAGTCGAGTGCGGCTTGTTGCAAAGTGGCTCGCTGGATAGTTACGACCGCCGCGGCAGCCAGTCCAGCGGAAGCCGTCCAGACCAGCAGCGTTCGAAGTTTCTTGCGCGAAAGCATGTTCTGCGTGTAGATCAGCATAAGAAGTAGAAGCAAGGCAACTGCACCGCGCGAGAACATCGCACCACCCATTGCAAACGCAGCGATGGAAAATACGATCGCACTCCGTGTTACGTTATTTTTGGTTGTACCTGCAATGGAAATTGAGAGCAATATAGGCAATAATATTTCGTAGCTTCGAAACGCAAGGAGAATCCATATCGGGAATGCTGCAAATGTTTCTGCAGCCACATCCGTCCCAATACGTCGGTTACTGAGTCCGTATTGAATGGATATAATGCAGTATACGCATGACCATGCAATCCACGCGTACGCGCCAAATTTACTCAGTGTAATTGGCGAGTAATCTATTCTGTTTGTAGGTTGGTTATTTTTAACGCATGATACGCCGAAAAAATATGCGCAGATCGCCGTTATGGCCAATAGAAAATCATAGTCGACAATATCCTTCTGGTCAAGTGAGACGCGTAACAGAGGCACTATAAGTAGATATAGCGCCATCTGTACTATTGCCAATTTTTGGAGCATAAACCAATCCCCGTTAGGCGGCTTTGTATTGATTTAAGCAAATGACTAAATGCAAACCAAATATTAGCCCCCCTAAAAACCAGCTCTCTATTTTTTAGCAGATCCTGCAGAGCGTGTCCGGCATTGTATTGTTTATTGTGCTTCCATTGTCTTGCTATACATCCAATTGGCGCCCGCGCTTTAGCCGTTTCCAGTGCGAGAATGATTTTTCTGTAGCCTACAGTGGTTAGTTTGCTTCTATTTTTCTCAATTAACTCTCGAGTAGCTGATAGATCTCGAAGTGTGGTTTCTATCGATGAAGACGAAAGGCTTGCATGTATGCGATATAGTGCCAGTGGTTCATCGATATAAACTACCCTTCCGCGTACGAGTGCAATTGATATCCAGGCGCAAGCATCGACAGCAAACGTTGCGTTAAAAGAATTATACGCACCGACCAATGTAAGGTCCGCTGTTCGCAGAAGGGTTGCGCAAGGAAAAATAGATACTTTATTATTAAAAAAATCGGCCACAAGATCTTCTGCCCGTACCCCGCAGTGGGCATACTTAGTTCTAGTCATTGCCATTTTCGAAGGGCGCTCCAGTAGAACTGCCGAGAAGACGCCCCCAATTGCGCCACCTTCCGAATCATCAAATGCCGATACCAACTTTGATAGCGCATCGTCACAAACAAATGCGTCGTCATCCGACATGAGCAGAAAATAGGTACCTCTCGCATGCTGCAAACACCGCTGCCAATTCGGGACCATTCCCTCATTCTTTTCTGCCATCAACACTGTGACGCGTGAATCTGAAATTTTACCTAGGAATTCCCTGGTACCATCGATGCTGCCATTGTCAGAAATAATAATATCCAAATCCTTGATATTTTGCTTTAATACACTTAATACCGCTCTCTGCAGTAGATTGCAGCGATTAAGCGTTGGAATGGCAACCGTAATCAGTGGCACCGTATTCACTTTAATTTACTTTGTATAGATTTTTGTATACAACGAGAGGCCACTTCCAATTGTTATACAGCAATTGAGTTACGCCTTGCGCGAGGATAAGACCAAGTACTTCGAACGGTCTAATTAATACAATTGACAACACAAGCGTCAATGTTGCGGAGATAGTTGCAGCGCGTACAAAAGGCACTGAATTTTGTGTTGTAATATAGGTTGCAGCAATAGCATGATGCATCTCGAGCAAAACGATCACCGCAAAAATCCAATATAGAGGCATTGAAAGTAAGCCGACCTTGCTTCCAATAAGTGTCAGCACGGAGTTTCCAAGAAGGCCAATTAGTATGCCGCCAATAATATATAGAGATATACTGATCGTAACGAGTTGAGTGTAGAGGAATCTGATTTTTCTTTTGTTATCCAGGAGTTGTAAAGAACTTAAGTATGGAAGTTGTACCTGACAAATAGCACTCGACATGGATGACAGGGCCATAAGAACGGTAAGCGTCATACTGTAGCTAGCAACAACCACGGTACCCAAGAAGCTTGTACCAATTAGTATATTTGCTCTTTGTATAATGAAAGCGCTTAGCTGAACTGCAGCCATCCTCTTCGCGTTGTGCCACATGATCGCCAATAGTTGATTATTCTGCGATTTCGGAAAGATCATGCATGCCTTTTTTGTTAAAGAGTCTTGTCTCATATATTTTATAGCAACAACCCTGCCGATGGCCGCAGACAACAGCGAAGCAGATCCCAATCCGAGAAGGCCAAAATCAAGAGTCAAAAACAGGATTCCAGCAACAATTAGAGACGTTCTTGTAATTACAATTATCTTGTTAGATTTAGAGATATCGCCGCGGCCTTGCAAGATTGCATTTATGTACCCAAAATAGAATGTAAAAATATAGCCAGAAGAAAATAACACCCACGAAACAATGGTTGCTGATTTATTTTGTGTCTCATGTAGCACGGAATATATATATATACTTCCACCACCCAACAAAGAAACGGCCGAAAATAATGCGATCCACCTATAAATCTGACGCGAACAGGAGATTAGTTCAGCCAATAGTGTGATACTAACGTTGTCGGTTGGATTGCAGTTGTTTGGCACCCCCTCTTTTTGTAGACATGTGGCTCCAGTGAATACGTATGTCGCATTTCTGGCAATCGTGGGTTGGAAGCCAAGCTCCAGAAGCTGTGCAAATCCTCCCAATGCGATGAACACAAACCATATTCCTACGTCTGCAGGCGTCAGGGTAACTAGAATAGCGGGAAGAAGAAGTAATCCCGAGCCAATATTCAATGCTTGAGCGCCATATCCCCAAAAAATATCAACTCTTCCAATGGACTGAGACATGAATTATGACTTCAATTAATATGTTTTATGTCTTGGTATAATGATGTGCAATTTATAGTGTGTGCGTGTGTTTTACGTCGGCAACTAAGCGACTTATTTCACCTTGTCGTTGGGGAATTTCCCCAGGCTTGATGTTCCCTGTTGCATTCCATATTTGCCACCAGTTTTTGGCGAATTCCAACAAAGATATGGCGCATCCCGTACCTACATTTTTTATTTGGGGCTTTCCAGCTTCTACACCTTCAAACTGCAGTGCCCTCACAAATTGGCTCGCAACCTCCTCGACGGCAACGAAGTCACGCACCTGAACTCCTTCGCTCATTGCGAAGTCTTGACCACTCAGTGCGGCAGCACGAAGTGAAGGCCAAAAACGTGTGGGGCTTTCCCCGTCACCATACACCTGAAAAATACGCAGTACCTGAAGTTGCAAGCCAAGCTGGCGTGCTAGACCTAGACAGCTAGCTGTAGCGGCGGCTTTTGAAATTGGATATGAAAGCGTTGGCCGACATTCGGTCCCAGGGTGTACAAATTCCTGCCCCTCCGCCGCCAGTCCATATTCAAAGCAAGTTCCTGCGACAAGCACGCGAGTCACGCCTTGAAGGGCTGCCTGTTGTAGCAAGCGGACGGTCGCAACCACGTTCCAATAGAGACACTCGTCTAGTGGGGCGTAAGGCAGATTCGGCGTGTGAGCGGCCAGATGTACCAACACGTCACAACCCCGCAGTTCGGAACTGAAGTCCTCGTCCAACGCTCGATCCACCCATAGTGGCTCTCTGAAAAGCGGCAGACGTGTGCGGCTTCCTGTACGTCGCTGGCTGACAACTGTGTGGCCGACCTCCAGTGCTTGCTTGAGGAAGTGAGAGCCGACAAAACCGGTGCCTCCGGTCACAAATAGCTTCATGATCAAAAAGGCGATTCGAGGTCCGCAAAAGCTGGATGAGCGCTATCGCGCGCGGACACGATCGGATCTGTTACTCCCCAGTCAAAGCCAAATGAGTCCCATCGAATTCCAGAGTCGCTTTGAGGGGCGTACACAGTGGTAACTTTATATTCCATACACACGGTCTCAGTCAATGCCAGAAAGCCATGGGCCATACCCTTGGGAATAAAAAGACCGCCTCCATAGGAAGCGTTGAGCTCAACCGCAAAGTGTTGACCAAAGGTTGGTGAATCCTTGCGAAGGTCTAGTACCACATCCAATGCTCTACCCTGCGTGCAGAAGACAAGCTTCTCGTGATCGTTGGGAGGTGTTTGAAAGTGCATTCCGCGGATCACGCCTCTATGGGAGGTAGAGTAATACTCCTCACGCCACTCGATTGGCAGTCCAAGAGACGCGAAACGGTCTGCATGAAAGGTTTTAACGAAAGTACCGCGTTCGTCTTTGGCAAGGAAGGGGAGAATTCGAAAGCAATCTTTGAAAGAAGTAGAAATAATTTCCATGGACCTCACCTCAGAAATTGGCCCCGAAAAATTCTTCGAGCTTTATGGCGATGTAGTCGAGTTGCTCTCGGCCAAGGCCAGGGAAGGTGCCCAGCCAGAAAGTCTGGTTCATTACCACGTCGGTGTTGGCTAACTCGCCGCTGACGCGGTAGTTTCGCCCTGCCATGTAGGGTTGTTTGGTCAGGTTACCCGCGAACAGTAGGCGTGTACCGATTTTGTTTTCTTCCAGGAAGTTGATCAGGTCGGTACGCTTGACGCCAGCGGTGTCCTTCACGATTAGCGGGAAACCGAACCACGAGGGTTCCGAGTTCGGCGTGGCTTCTGGCAGATGTAGGTACTCCTCGACACTTGCCAGGCGGTTCTTCAGGTATGCAAAGTTGGCCCGGCGCTTGGCAATGAACTCCTCCAGGCGGTCCATCTGCGCCAGTGCACAGGCGGCCTGCATGTCGGAGATTTTGAGGTTATAGCCCAAGTGGCTGTAGGTGTACTTGTGGTCGTAGCCGTCGGGCAGGTCGCCCCCAAGTTCCTTCTTGGTCCAGCAAAAGCGTTTGTTGCAGGTGTTGTCTTTGCCTGGTGGGCAGTAGCAGTCACGCCCCCAGTCGCGAAACGACTCGGCGATCTGCTTGAGTTCTGCGTCGTTGGTGAAAACGGCACCACCTTCTCCCATGGTGATGTGGTGGGCAGGGTAAAAGCTCAGTGTGGCGATGTCTCCAAAGGTGCCCACCATCTGGCCTTTGTAGGTGGCACCAAGTGCGTCGCAGCAGTCTTCGACAAGCCAGAGCTTGTGTTTTTTGCACAGTGCCGTGACAACGTCCAGATTGAAGGGGTTGCCCAGGCTGTGGGCCAGCATGATGGCCTTGGTTTTGGGGGAGATGGCCGCCTCGATCTTTGAGGCATCAATGTTGTGGGTGGCCAGATCGACGTCCACAAACACGGGCACAGCACCAAATTGAAGGATGGGGTTGACCGTGGTCGGAAAACCCGCCGCCACGCCGATGACTTCATCGCCCGGTTTGATGGCACGCTCGCCCAGTTTGGGGCTGGTCAGCGTCGAGAAGGCTACCAAGTTCGCCGAGGAGCCGGAGTTGACGGTGATGAGGTGTTGCACCCCCAGGAACTGGGCCAGGCGTTGCTCGAACATGGCGTTGAAGCGGCCAGTGGTCAGCCAGCCATCCAGACTGGCTTCCACCATGTGCTGGAGTTCGGTGGCGCCGATCACCTTGCCCGAGACCGGCACTGGTGTTTCGCCGACAACGAAGGGCTTGGAAGTATACACCATGTCGGCGTATTGCTGGACAAGTTGAGCGATTTCCTTGCGGATGCCATCGGCGGTTTTGTTGTGGAATTGGATGGGGGAGGTCGTCATGTGGGAGTCCGCTCAGGCCGATGCCTGTTGATGGTCCGAAATTTGCTGCAGGCAAAGGGTTTGAATGTCGTCCTTGGCAAGCCAGTGGCGGTGCCAGTCGGTAATTTTGGCCAATGCCGTGGCCAGGCCCCACCGTGGGTGCCAACCCAGCCGGGATTTGGCTTTGGAGATGTCGAGCTTGAGGTAGTGGGCTTCGTGCGGGTGCGTGCCTTCGTCTAGTTGCCAGTGGGCGTTATCGCCCCAGGAGCGCACCATGTGCTCAACGATCCACCGCACGGGGCGGGCATCTTCGTCCAAGGGGCCGAAGTTCCAGCCTTCGGCAAAGGCTTGTCCGTGGGTGTAGAGGGACTCGGCCAGCATCAGGTACCCGGACAAGGGCTCCAGCACATGCTGCCAGGGCCGGGTGGCGTGGGGATTGCGGATGACGACAGGCTGCGATTTTTCAAAGGCGCGCAAGATGTCGGGCACCAGGCGGTCGGCGGCCCAGTCTCCTCCCCCGATGACGTTGCCCGCACGGGCAGAAGCCAGGGCTATGCCGTTTTGGTGGAAGAACGAGCGACGGTAGGCGCTGGTGACCAATTCCGAGCACCCCTTGCTGTTGCTGTAGGGGTCGTGCCCCCCCATGGGTTCGTCTTCGCGGTAACCCCAGATCCATTCCTTGTTTTCGTAGCACTTGTCGGTGGTGACGTTGACAATGGCCCGAGCGGTGCCAACCTGGCGTGCAGCTTCCAGCACGTGCACGGTGCCCATGACGTTGGTGGCATAAGTTTCTACCGGTGCTTGGTAGGAATAGCGCACCAGTGGCTGGGCCGCCATATGGATGACGATATCAGGCTTGCACGCCTGCATTGCGGCCAGGACAACCGCGAAGTCGCGGATGTCACCCATGGTGCTTTGCATACCCGTGCCAACCTGGGCTTCGTTGAAGAGTGCGGGTGTTGTGGGTGGTTGGAGTGCTAGGCCGTGTAGATCTGCACCCATGGACTGCAGCCACAAGCTGAGCCAACTGCCTTTGAAACCTGTGTGGCCAGTAAGTAAAACACGCTTATCTCGCCAGAAAGCTGGATCGATTTGTGCAGTAAGGTTCATTCCCATGTCTTCCATGGCGCTGTACCAGCCGCCCAAAGTTCTTCCAGGTATGTTTTGTCTCGCAAGGTGTCCATGGGTTGCCAGAACCCATGGTGCTCAAATGCCATCAGTTCTCCATCAGTAGCCAACCGTTGTAGAGGCTGTTGCTCCCAGACTGTAGCGTCGTTTTCTAAGTAATCCAATACACGAGGAGACAGTACAAAGAAGCCGCCATTGATCATGGCGCCGTCACCTTTTGGCTTCTCCATAAACCGCTGGATTTTTGTGCCAACAATGTCCAATGCCCCAAAGCGTCCAGGTGGAAACGTGGCAGTTAGTGTCGCGGCTTTTCCATGGTTTCTGTGAAATTCAATTGAGGCACTAATATTTACGTCGCTAACACCATCGCCATAAGTAAAACAAAAAGCTTCATCGCTATTAACGTACCTGGCTACACGTCGCAGGCGGCCGCCTGTCATGGATTCATCGCCGGTATCGACCAGCGTAATGTTCCAAGGTTCAGCTCGTTTTTGGTGCACCTCCATCCGATTGCTACGCATATCAAAGGTGATGTCAGACATATGAAGGAAATAGTTCGCGAAATATTCTTTGATGACGTAACCCTTGTAGCCACAACAAATCACAAAATCGTTAACGCCGTGATGTGAGTACATCTTCATGATGTGCCACAGTATGGGCTTGCCCCCAATTTCCACCATTGGCTTTGGGCGGGTGGACGTTTCTTCGCTCAGCCGTGTGCCGAGCCCCCCTGCAAGAATGACAGCTTTCATTTTTGTTCCTTGTCTGATCTGTTCACTGGTTTCCCGAGCCCACAAAGGCGTCGGAGTAAAAACGCTTGGCGGGCAAACCTGCTGCGGCCAAGCTCGCTTGTGCGCTGTGGATCATGGCATCTGAGCCACATGCATACACGGCGGCGTTTGTCAGGCCTGGTTGGGTGTTCAACAACACATTCTGAATGTGCCCTGTGGCGCCTAGCCACGTAGCTGTGGGACGTGACAGGACGGGGATGTAGGAAAAATCGCCGGGGATTTCATCGACGTTCAGGTACAAGTCTTGTGTCTGACGCCCGCCCCACAAGACGGTGACCGATGTGGGCAATTGGTCAGGGTTCAGATGCACCATGGATTCCAGCATGGCTTTCACAGGCGCGATGCCTGTACCTGTGGCCAGGAAGACCAGATCGATGCCTGCGGTATCACGCAGGAAGAATGTTCCTAGCGGGCCATGTAGGCGCAGCAGGTCATTTGGTTTGGCCTGGTGAAACCAGTAGTCGCTCATGGCTCCGCCCGGCACTGCCCGTATCTGGAGTTCCAGGACTTTGTTGGCGTAGTCGGCCCTGGCCAGTGAGTAGCTGCGCCGGACGCCGTTGGGCCCGATGATGTCGATGTATTGGCCAGGAAGGAAGCGAAAGTCCACAGCGGGGGGGAGCCTCAGAAGTACCCGAATGACGTCGGGGGCCAGTCGGCTGATTTCGCTGATGCGGCAGGGCCATGTCTTGGCCGTGGGCAACTCAACGCCCCCCAGGTCATCGACTTCAAGCAAAACGTCTGTTTGGGCCATGCGTACGCAACTCAGCACCCAGCCTTCGCTTCGTTCCTGCTCCGTCAGTCCGGATTCTGGCTGCAATGCCTGGGTTGTGCCTTCCAGAACCTTGCATTTGCAGGTGCTGCAACGTCCAGTTTTGCAGCTGTAAGGCAGCAGGATTTGGGCGTGCACTGCGGCGTCCAGGATGGATGTTCCTGCGCCAGACTCAAAACTTTTACCAGAGCTAAGTGTTACCAGTGCCATTTTACTTGTGTCTGAAAATGCTCTTTGGTCGGATGGCTTGCCTGGACCGAAAAATTAATGATTGAAGTGACATTTATCAGAGTTTGTTTACAATTTTTGTATTTGCTTCTATATTTTAGATTTCAGTGTCTCTATTTCCGCATTCAAAGCCTCATACTCATCCATCTTGCGTTGCAGAAACCGGTGGGTAAGGGCCGCCTTCTCCGCCACGCCACATGGGGTGAGCACATAGATGCAGCCGAACTTGTTCTTGGAATCGGCGAAGTTTTTCATTTTCACCATGCCCCTTTCCATCAACGCTCTGAGGCAGTAGTTTAGTCCGCTTACGTTGACACCCAACCTATCGGCCAGTTCGCGCTGAGTGGGGTCTGGGTTGTCTTGCAGAATGTGCTTCACCCGGAAGTTGGTGTCTTCTTGCAGTTTAGCTTGTCGGCTTGCCATGTGTGGCGCGCGCTAAGAAGGGAGGGGGAGCGGGGAGACCCAGTGTTGGGTTTTCCGACTTTGGGCATGCTACCGCCATGCTGTATCGCGGTCAGCATGCACGGTCAGATGCGTGCGAGGTTTGTTCGAGACTGGACATTCTAGCCACATCCTGTCCAGCGGTTGCCCCAAGTCACGTGCACGCACCATAAGGGCCATGATGTCGGCCTCGCGGTCGGTCAAGTACACCAGCCGCGTCGCGGGCAGTTGTGGGGCCATCTCAGCCAGACACTCATAGCCTTCGACCCAGCGCTGGCTCTCAAGGATGCCAGAGCGGTCACTATCGGGCGCACGCGGCCGCGTGCCCACATCCACGCATCATGCACGTCCAGCGGCTCGTGCTTCGCTTTGCTCACTGTGACCAGCTCGCAACGGGACTTGCACCCGCAGGTGTGCGCCCATGCTCGGCGCACACAAGAAGAAGGGCACGAAGATTATCCGAGCCCTTCAATATTGGTGGAGCTGGGGGGAATTGAACCCCCGTCCGAAAGCCATTCCTGCGCAGGTCTACATGTTTAGCGGTCTGGTTTGGATCTCGCCACCCTTCTCGCGCAGGCGCACGCTAGCAGGGTAGCCAGTACCCTTGGATCTCGCCCTGTGCCAAGGTACCCGGCATGGGGCCAGCCGATGTGCATTCCCTTACAGCCTGGACGGTGGCCTTGCGGTCACCACCCTTGCCCAGCCCATCGGCGTGCTGTTGTAAGGCTCACTGGTGTTTAAGCAGCGAGTGCGAAACGTTCGTCGTTTGCAGTTACTTTGTTTGAACAGGTTTTACGAGCACATTCAGCTCGACATGCACCACGTCAGGTCCGCACCCCCGTCGAAACCGGTACAGCCCCGTGATGGGCTCTATTTTAGTCCCATCCTAGCAATTTCAAGAGGGCTTGGGGTGAATCGATGTGGGCGTCGGCGCCCCACTGGCGCAAGTCGGGCTGGGCGCCCAGGTAGCCGTAGGTGGCGGCGATGGTGCGCATGCCTGCCGCCTTGCCGGCGATGATGTCGCGCTCGTCGTCACCGACGTAGATGCATTGCGCGCTCTGCAAGCCCAGCGCCTGGGCGGCGTGCAGCAGCGGCAGGGGGTGGGGCTTGGAGTGGGCGGTGGTGTCGCCGCTGACGACGGCGGCGGCGCCGTGCAGCAGCGCCATGCCCTGCACCAGGGGCTCGGTGAAGCGGCGGGACTTGTTGGTGACGATGCCCCAGGGGACGGCCCGGGCCTGCAAGGTGGCGAGCAGGAGGGCTACGCCTTCAAAGGCCGTGGTGCGTTGGTGCAGGCAGGCCTGGTAGTTGCTGAAGAACTCTTCGCGCAGGGCGCCAAAGTCGGGGGCATCGGGCGCGAGGCCGAAGGCCACCTGCAGCATGCCGCGCGCGCCTGCGCCGGCCATGGGCCGGTAGTGTTCGAGCGGCAGCGAGGGCAGGCCGCGCGCCACGCGCATCTGGTCGGCAGCAGCGCCCAGGTCGGGGGCGCTGTCGATGAGGGTGCCGTCGAGGTCAAAAAGCACCGCATGCACGTCGCCCCAGCGGTCACCGCAAGGCAATGCCTCGGCCACCGGGGGGTTGGCGCACGGCAGAGCCTTCGGCGGCAAATCGGTTGGATCGCCCTGGTTTTGGCTGCGCTGCCCTTCGCAGGCGCCTTGGGTCCAAGAGGCGGTTTCCCGTGCCAATGCGGTCACGACGCCCATCTGTTTATGCCAGGCGTGGCCGCTGCGCGGCCATCAGGTAGTTGACGCTGGTGTCATTGCTCAGGCGGTACTGGCGGGTGAGCGGGTTGTACTCCATGCCACGGGTGTGCACCACGTCCAGCCCGGCGGCGCGGCAATAGTGTGCGAGTTCGCTGGGGCGGATGAGCTTGGCGTATTCGTGCGTGCCGCGCGGGATCAGGTTGAGCAGGTATTCGGCCCCCACGATGGCCAGGGCGAAGGACTTGGCGTTGCGGTTGAGGGTGGAGAAGAACACCCAGCCGCCGGGTTGGACGAGTTGGGCGCAGGCCTGGACGATGGAGGCCGGGTCGGGCACGTGCTCCAGCATTTCCATGCAGGTGACGGCGCCAAATCCCCCTGGGCGCTCCTGGGCGAGTTGTTCGGCGCTGATTTCACGGTATTCCACCCCTTGGGTGCTGGCCTCGAGCGCATGCAACTGGGCGACCTTGAGCGCCTTGGAGGACAGGTCGGTGCCCAGCACCTGGGCACCCTGGCGCGCCATGGCGTCGGCCAGGATGCCGCCGCCACAGCCGATGTCCACCACCTGCAGGCCCCGCAGGGGCTGTATGTCTTGTATCCACCCCAGGCGCAGCGGGTTGATGTCGTGCAGGGGGCGGAACTCACCGTCCATGTCCCACCAGCGGTGGGCAAGGTCGGAGAATTTGGCCAATTCGGCCGGATCGGCGTTGGTGGCAGTGCTCATGGCGGGCGGTAAGGGGGGTTTCCAAAAAACAAAACCCGCCGAGGCGGGTTTGGTCATTATCCTCGCGGGGAGGAGTTTACTTGGCGCGGGTGCCGACCACTTCGATTTCGACGCGGCGGTTCTTGGCGCGGCCTTCCTTGGTCTTGTTGTCGGCCACGGGTTGCATTTCACCCTTGCCTTCGGTGTAGACGCGGTTCTTTTCGATGCCCTTGGACACCAGGTAGGCCTTGACAGCTTCCGAGCGCTTGACGGACAGCTTCTGGTTGTAGCCATCTGCCCCCACCGAGTCGGTGTGGCCCACGGCGATGATCACTTCCAGGTTGATGCCTTTGACCTTGGACACCAGGTCATCGAGCTTGGCCTTGCCTTCGGGCTTGAGAACGGCCTTGTCGAAGTCGAAGAAGGCATCAGCGGCGTAGGTCACCTTGGCGGGGGCGGCGGGCTTGGCAGCCACCGGGGCAGCCGGAGCAGCAGCAACCGGAGCGGCAGGAGCGGCAACAGGTGCTACAGCAGCAGGGGCTGCGGCGGCAGCCTTGGGAGCAGCAATGGCGCCGTCGCAGCCGGGGGCGGCGGTGGCGGGGGTCCAGCTGGCGTCGCGCCAGCATTCGCCGGAGGCGTTCTTCCAGACTTCGCCGGAGGCATTGCGCCAGTTGTGGATTTCTTGGGCGCCGGCAACGGAGGCGAAGGCTGCGGCGGCCAGTGCGAGAGCGACTTTATTCAAATGCTTCATGGTTTTCCTTGGGGGGTCTCTGAACAAACTGCAGCAGCGCTGCAAACAACCGGCCCACGCTCGAACGGCGCGGTAACTTGTGCAAACGATTGTGCCACAGGTGTTTTGGGGGATAGGCGCTATGGTTTTCAAGAGCGTGCATTTGCCACGGCTTTGCCCCTGGATTGTGTTGCCGTGGAGCGACACCCTAGGGGCGCCCAGGGGACACTGGCCTGCGACCTTACAATGAAGGGTTGACCCTGACCACGCCCGCCGTGCCTGTTTATGACCCAGTTCGCCAAGGAAACGCTTCCCACCAGCCTAGAAGACGAAATGCGGCGTTCGTACCTCGATTACGCGATGAGCGTGATCGTGGGCCGTGCCCTGCCCGACGCGCGCGATGGCTTGAAGCCGGTGCACCGGCGCGTGCTGTACGCCATGCACGAGCTCAACAACGACTGGAACCGCCCGTACAAGAAGTCGGCGCGTATCGTTGGTGACGTGATCGGTAAGTACCACCCGCACGGGGACCAGTCGGTGTACGACACCATCGTGCGCATGGCGCAGGACTTTTCCATGCGCCACATGCTGGTGGATGGGCAAGGAAACTTCGGCTCGGTGGACGGTGACAACGCGGCGGCGATGCGTTACACCGAAATCCGCCTGGCCAAGATCGCCCACGAGATGCTGGCCGACCTGGATAAGGAGACGGTGGATTTCGGCCCGAACTACGATGGTTCGGAAAAAGAGCCGCTGGTGCTGCCCACGCGGCTGCCCAACCTGCTGGTCAATGGCTCGGGCGGTATCGCGGTGGGCATGGCGACCAACATCCCGCCGCACAACCTGTGCGAGGTGGTGAATGCCTGCCTGCACCTGCTGCGCCACCCCGACGCGAGCGTGGACGACTTGATCGAGATCGTGCCCGCGCCGGACTTCCCCACTGCCGGCATCATCTACGGCATCAACGGCGTGCGCGATGGCTACCGCACCGGCCGGGGCAAGGTGGTGATGCGCGCGCGCTGCCACTTCGAGGACATTGACAAGGGGCAGCGCCAGGCCATCATCGTCGATGAGCTGCCCTACCAGGTGAACAAGAAGAACCTGCTGGAGCGCATTGCCGAGCTGGTGCACGAGAAGAAGATCGAGGGCATCAGCCACATCCAGGACGAATCCGACAAGTCCGGCATGCGCGTGGTGATCGAACTCAAGCGCGGCGAAGTGCCCGAGGTGGTGCTCAACAATCTGTACAAGCAAACGCAGTTGCAGGACACCTTTGGCATGAACATGGTGGCGCTGGTGGACGGCCAGCCCAAGCTGTGCAACCTGAAGGACCTGATCCAGGTCTATCTGCAGCACCGCCGTGAGGTGGTGACGCGGCGCACCATCTACAACCTGCGCAAGGCGCGTGACCGCGGCCACGTGCTCGAAGGCCTGGCGGTGGCGCTGGCCAATATTGACGAGTTCATCCGCATCATCCGCGAGTCGCCCACCCCGCCAGTGGCCAAGCTGGAGCTGATGCAACGCGGCTGGGACAGCAAGCTGGTGCGCGAGATGCTCACCCGCACGCGCGAAGACGGCGGCGTGGTCAATGCCGACGACTACCGCCCCGAGGGGCTGGAGCGCAGCTATGGCATGCAGGGCGACGGCCTGTACCGGCTGTCGGACACGCAGGCGCAAGAGATTTTGCAGATGCGCCTGCAGCGCCTGACCGGGCTGGAGCAGGACAAGATCGTGGCCGAGTACAAAGAGGTGATGGCCGAGATCGAGGACCTGCTCGACATCCTGTCCAAGCCCGAACGCGTCTCGACCATCATTGGCGAGGAGCTGGAGGCGATCAAGACCGAGTTCGGCCAGACCAAGCTGGGTGTGCGCCGCAGCCAGGTGGAGCACAGCTCCTACGACCTCTCGACCGAAGACCTGATCACTCCCACCGACATGGTGGTGACCATGAGCCACAGCGGCTACATCAAGAGCCAGCCCCTGGGCGAATACCGGGCACAAAAGCGCGGCGGGCGCGGCAAGCAAGCCACCGCCACCAAGGAAGACGACTGGATCGACCAGCTCTTTGTGGCCAACACGCACGACTACATCCTGTGCTTCTCCAACCGCGGGCGCCTGTACTGGCTCAAGGTCTGGGAGGTGCCGCAGGGCTCGCGCGGCTCGCGCGGGCGTCCGATCGTGAACATGTTCCCCCTGCAAGAGGGCGAGAAGATCACCGTGGTGCTGCCGCTCACGGGCGAGTTCCGCAGCTTCCCCGCCGACCACTATGTGTTCATGGGCACGCGCATGGGCACGGTCAAGAAGACCGCGCTGGACGAATTCTCCAACCCGCGCAAGGCCGGCATCATTGCGGTGGACCTGGATGAGGGCGACTTTTTGATCGGCGCGGCGCTGACCGATGGCCAGCACGACGTGATGCTGTTCAGCGACGGCGGCAAGGCCGTGCGCTTTGACGAAAACGACGTGCGCCCCATGGGCCGCCAGGCGCGCGGCGTACGCGGCATGATGCTGGAAGACGGGCAAAGCGTGATTGCCATGCTGGTGGCGGAGGACGAGGCGCAGTCCGTGCTCACCGCCACCGAAAACGGCTACGGCAAGCGCACCAGCATCACCGAGTACACGCGCCACGGACGCGGCACCAAGGGCATGATCGCCATCCAGCAAAGCGAGCGCAACGGCAAGGTGGTGGCCGCCACCCTGGTGCACGCGCAAGACGAGATCATGCTCATCACCGACAAGGGCGTGCTGGTGCGCACCCGCGTGGGCGAGATCCGTGAGCTGGGCCGCGCCACCCAGGGTGTGACGCTGATCGGTCTGGACGAAGGCGCCAAGCTCAGCGGGCTGCAGCGCATCGTGGAAAACGATGCCAACGTCACCGATGGCGGCGAAGGCGGTGAGGGCGGGGACACCGGCGAGACTGCACAGGAAACCTGATTGCTATTGTTTTTATAGCCACAAACCATTGATTGACGCGGGCTAGACACCCATTTAAATCCATACCCATGCAGCGCCCTTACAACTTTGCCCCCGGCCCCGCCGCCATGCCCGAAGCGGTTTTGCAACAAGCCAGCGCCGAAATGCTGGACTGGCATGGCAGCGGCATGGGCGTGATGGAGATGAGCCACCGCGGCAAGGAGTTCCAGGCCATCCATGCCGCAGCGGAAGCCGACCTGCGCGAGCTGCTGGCGGTGCCGCCGCAGTTCAAGGTGCTGTTCATGCAAGGCGGCGCGCTGGCGGAGAACGCCATCATCCCGCTGAACCTGGCGCAGCGCCGCCGCGCCGAGGGCCACCTGCCGCGCGCCGACTTTGTGGTGACGGGCAGTTGGACCGAAAAGTCGCAAAAAGAAGCGCGCAAGTTCTGCGAGGTGCACATTGCCGCCAGCAATGCCGACACGGGCCACACCGCCATTCCAGCGCCAAGCAGCTGGAAGCTTTCGGCCGGCGCGTCCTACGTGCACATCTGCTCCAACGAGACCATCAATGGGCTGGAGTACCAGCAGTTGCCCGATCTGCGCGCGCTGGGCAGCGATGCCGCGCTGGTGGTGGATTTCTCCTCGCACGTCGCCTCGCGCGCGGTGGACTGGAGCAAGGTGGGCCTGGCCTTTGGCGGCGCGCAGAAGAACCTGGGCCCGGCCGGACTCACGCTGGTGATCGTGCGCGAAGACCTGCTGGGCCACGCCATGGCGCACTGCCCCAGCGCCTTCGACTACCAACAGGTGGCCGACAACGGCTCCATGTACAACACCCCGCCGACCTACGCCATCTACATGGCAGGGCTGGTATTCCAGTGGATCAAGGCCCAGGGCGGCGTGGCCGAGATGGAGCGCCGCGCCATCGCCAAGGCCGAGCTGCTGTACCGCACCATCGACGCCTCCAGCCTGTACGAAAACCGCGTTGATCCGGGCTGCCGTTCGCGCATGAACGTGCCCTTCTTCCTGCGCGACGAATCCCTCAACGACGCTTTCCTGGCGCTCGCTAAAGACGCCGGGCTGCTGCAACTCAAGGGCCACAAGTCCGTGGGGGGCATGCGGGCCAGCATTTACAACGCCATGCCGCTGGCAGGGGTACAAGCCCTGTGCGAGTACCTGCGCGAATTCGAGCGCACCCATGGCTGAGAACCTGCTCACGGTCTAGACACCCGAGCCCCACTGCCCCCACCCATGCCACGCACCCTTGCCGAACTCCGCACCCTGATCGACGCGCTGGACCGCGACATCCTCAACCTGCTCAACCAGCGTGCCGCCCTGGCGCACGAGGTGGGCGAGATCAAACGCCACGAAGGCTCGGTGGTGTTCCGCCCGGAACGCGAAGCCCAGGTGATCGCCGGCCTGCAAGACGCCAACGACGGCGCCCTCAAGGACGAGAGCGTGGCCGTGATCTGGCGCGAAATCATGTCCGCCTGCCGCGCCCTCGAAGCCCCCCAGCGCGTGGCCTACCTGGGCCCGGCCGGTACGTTTACCGAAGAGGCGGCGCTGCGTTTTTTCGGCTCCAGCATCCACCGCATTCCCTGCGCCAGCTTTGACGAAGTGTTCCACGCCGCCACCAGCGGCGCTGCGGAATACGGCGTGGTGGCGCTGGAAAACAGCACCGAGGGGGTCGTGACGCGCACGCTCGACCTGCTGCTGCACTCGCCGCTGCACCTGATCGGCGAGATCAGCCTGCTGGTGCGCCACCACCTGCTGCGCACCCAGCTCGACCTGGACGGCATCGAAGTCGTCATGGCCCACCCGCATGCGCTGGCGCAGTGCCAGCACTGGCTCAACACCCACCTGCCCCACGCCGAGCGCCGCGCTGTCTCCAGCAACGCCGAAGGCGCGCGCCTGGCCGCCACCAACCCCCGCTGGACCGCCATTGCCAGCCAGCGCGCGGGCTCGGAATTCGGCCTGCACATCGTGGCCCACGCGGTGCAGGACGAGCCCTTCAACCGCACCCGCTTTGGCGTGGTGTGCCTGCCCGACACCCTGCCTATGCCGCAGGCCAGCGGCAAGGACTGCACCAGCCTGGTGGTCTCGGTGCCCAACCGCCCCGGCGCCGTGCACGACATGCTGGTGCCGCTCAAGAAACACGGTGTCTCCATGACGCGCTTCGAGTCGCGCCCGGCGCGCTCGGGCCAATGGGAGTATTTCTTCTTCATCGACCTGCAGGGCCACCCCAGCCAGCCCCACGTGGCCGCCGCGCTGCACGACCTGCAGGAGCTGTGCGCCTTCTACAAGGTGCTGGGCGCCTACCCGCTGGCGGACTGAAGGGCGCGGCCATGTTTGAGCAACTCGGACTCATTGGCTGCGGGCTCATGGGCGGCTCCTTCGCCCTGGCGCTCAAGCGCGCCGGCCTGGTCAAGCGCGTGGTGGGCTACAGCAAATCCCCCAGCACCACCGAGCGCGCACGCGCGCTGGGCGTGATCGACGTCGAAGCCCCCTCTGCGCTGCTGGCGGTGTCGGGGGCCGACATCGTGCTCGTGGCCGTGCCGGTGGCCGCGTCGGAAGCCACGTTCAAGGCCATCCGCCACCTGGTCACCAAGGACATGCTCATCATGGACGTGGGATCGACCAAGGTGGACGTGATCGCCGCCGCCAGCCGCAGCCTCAAGGAACACATTGCTTCCTTTGTTCCAGCGCACCCGATCGCGGGCAAGGAGCATTCGGGCGTGGACCACGCCGACCCGGATCTGTACCAGGGCCGCCAGGTGATTCTCACCCCCACCGACCAGACTGGCATGCCGCAGCTGCAAAAAGCGGTAGACCTGTGGACCGCCCTGGGCTGCCGCGTGCTGCAGATGCGCCCGGAGCAGCACGACGCCGCCTACGCCGCCGTGAGCCACCTGCCGCACCTGCTGGCCTTTGCCATGATGAACGCCATCAACAGCCAGCCCCAGGGCAAGGACTACCTCTCGCTGGCCGGACCCGGCTTTCGCGACTTCACCCGCATCGCCGCGGGCGACCCCAAGGTCTGGCGCGACATCCTGCTGGCCAACCGCGACGAAGTGCTCAAGCAATGCCGCAGCTTCGAGCGCAGCCTGCACGCGCTGGAGCTGATGATGACCAGCGGCAACGGCGCCGCCCTGGAAGGCCTGCTGGAGCAGGCCAGCCACAGCCGCGCGAACTGGTCGCTGAGCGCCACCACCCTCACGGATTCCTGAATGTTTGCCACCGCCTTTCTCGACCTCCCCGCGCTCGACAGCGCCAGCGGCAGCGTCACCCTGCCCGGCTCCAAGAGCATCTCCAACCGCGTGCTGCTGCTGGCCGCGCTCTGCGAGGGCCGCACCACGCTGCACGACGTGCTCGATTCGGACGACACCCGCGTCATGCTCGCCAGCCTGCGCCAGCTCGGCTGCGCGGTGGAGCAAGACGGCGCCACCGTGCACATCACCGGCCTGGGCGGGCAATTGCCGGTGGCGCAGGCCGAACTCTTTCTGGGCAATGCCGGCACCGCCATGCGCCCGCTCACCGCAGCCCTGGCGGTACTGGGGGGCGACTACACGCTCAAGGGCGTGGCGCGCATGCACGAGCGCCCCATCGGCGACCTGGTGGACGCACTGCGCGAGCTGGGCTGCCAGATCGACTACCTGGGCAACGCTGGCTTTCCGCCGCTGCACATAGGCCACGCGCAACTGCGCCTGGACGCGCCTATCCCGGTGCGCGGCGACGTGTCCAGCCAGTTCCTGACCGCCCTGCTCATGGCCCTGCCCCTGGTGGCGGTGCGCGACATCCACATCGACGTGGTGGGCGAGCTGATCTCCAAGCCCTATATCGAGATCACCCTGCAGCTGCTGCAGCGCTTTGGCGTGGCGGTGCAGCGCCAGGGCTGGCAGCGCTTCACCATCCCCGCTGGCAGCAGGCTGCGCAGCCCGGGCACCCTGCACGTCGAGGCAGATGCCTCGTCTGCTAGCTATTTCATAGCACTCGGGGCAATAGCCGCGCGGGCCAGTGGGCAAAAATCCATAAAAATCCAGGGAGTGGGCGCGGACAGCATCCAGGGCGACATCCGTTTCGTCGAAGCCGCGCGCGCCATGGGCGCCGTGGTGGACAGCGGCCCCAACTGGCTGCAGGTGCGCCAGGGCGCCTGGCCGCTCCAAGCCATCGACCTGGACTGCAACCACATCCCCGACGCCGCCATGACCCTGGCCGTCATGGCCCTGTACGCCGACGGCACCACCACCCTGCGCAACATCGCCAGCTGGCGCGTGAAGGAAACCGACCGCATCGCCGCCATGGCCTGCGAGCTGCGCAAGCTCGGCGCCACCGTGGTCGAGGGCGAGGACTTCATCCAGGTCACACCACCGACAAAGACCGCCCCGAGCGACGCCGGGCCGCCCCAAGTCGCGAGCGGCTGGAAAGCCGCCAGCATCCACACCTACGACGACCACCGCATGGCCATGTGCTTCTCGCTGGCGGCCTTCAACCCGGCGTGCCTGCCGGTGCGCATCGAAGACCCCAAGTGCGTGGCCAAGACCTTCCCGGACTACTTCGAAGCCCTGTTTTCCGTGGCCCAAGCGCACAGCGTGCCGGTGCTGTGCGTGGATGGCCCCTCGGCCTCGGGCAAGGGCACCCTGGCGGTGGCCCTGGCGCAGCGCCTGGGCTACCACTTTCTGGACTCGGGCTCGCTCTACCGCATCACCGGCCTGGCCGCGCGCCGGGCGGGCATCGCCATCGAGCCCGAAAACGCCCAGGCCATCGCCGCACTGCTCCAGACCCTGCCCATCCACTTCGAGGGCAGCCACATCTGGCTCGGCGGCGAAGACGTGAACGACGCCATCCGCACCGAGCAGGCCGGGCTGGACGCCTCGCGCGTCTCCGCCTTTGCCCCGGTGCGCGAGGCGCTGGTCGGTTTCCAGCGCGGATTCGCCCGCCTGCCGGGCCTGGTGGCCGACGGGCGCGACATGGGCACGGTGATCTTTCCGCAGGCCCCACTCAAGGTCTTTCTCACCGCCAGCGCCGCCCAGCGCGCCCAGCGCCGCCATGACCAATTGCTGAGCAAAGGAATCCCGGCTAAAATCGACAGTCTTCGTGCCGACTTGGAGGCGCGCGATGCGCGGGATACCCAGCGCAGCGTGGCGCCCCTGAAGCCCGCACAAGATGCGATGCTGCTGGACAACTCTGAACTGACCGTGCAAGACACGGTGGCGCGGGTGTTGGGCTGGTGGCAAAGCAAGCAGCCCTTTGGCCAACGCCAGGGCGGCTGACGCAAGCACCGGGCAGGCCCGCAAGGCCGCCCTTTTCCCAGGCCCACGCCGCCCCCGTCTCGCGCGCCAGCGCATTGGTGGTGTGGTTCTACAACCTAACCCACGGCCCGCGCCGTGAAGCCAACGGTGGGCTCCACCCACCAAAAAAACATGTCTGAATCTTTTGCCGCCCTCTTTGAAGAGTCCCTCAAGCGCTCGGAATCGCGCACGGGTGAAGTCGTTACCGCCGAAGTCGTTCGCATCGAACACAACTTCGTCGTGGTCAACGCCGGCCTGAAGTCCGAAGCCTACGTGCCTCTGTCCGAGTTCAAGAACGACCAAGGCGAACTCGAAGTCCAAGTGGGCGAATTCGTTTCCGTGGCCATCGTCGCCATGGAAAACGGCTACGGCGACACCATCGTCAGCCGCGACACCGCCAAGCGCCTGGCCTCCTGGATGGCCCTGGAAAAGGCCCTGGAGTCCGGCGAGTTCGTCACCGGCACCACCTCCGGCAAGGTCAAGGGCGGCCTGACCGTTCTGGTCAACGGCATCCGCGCCTTCCTGCCCGGCTCCCTGGTGGACACCCGCCCGACCAAGGACCTCACCCCCTACGAGAACAAGACCCTGGAATTCAAGGTCATCAAGCTCGACCGCAAGCGCAACAACGTGGTGCTGAGCCGCCGCGCCGTGGTGGAAGCCTCCATGGGCGAAGAGCGCGCCAAGCTGATGGAAAACCTGAAAGAAGGCTCCATCGTGCGCGGCGTGGTCAAGAACATCACCGAGTACGGTGCGTTCGTGGACCTGGGCGGCATCGACGGCCTGCTGCACATCACCGACATGGCCTGGCGCCGTGTGCGCCACCCCTCCGAGGTGGTCACCGCCGGTCAGGAACTCACCGCCAAGATCCTCAAGTTCGACACCGAGAAGAACCGCGTCTCGCTGGGCCTCAAGCAAATGGGCGACGACCCCTGGCTGGGCGTTGGCCGCCGCTACCCCACCGGCACGCGCATGTTCGGCAAGATCACCAACATCGCCGACTACGGTGCGTTTGGTGAGCTGGAACCCGGCATCGAAGGCCTGGTGCACGTCTCTGAAATGGACTGGACCAACAAGAACGTGGCCCCCTCCAAGGTCGTGTCCCTGGGCGACGAAGTCGAAGTCATGGTTTTGGAAATCGACGAAGACAAGCGCCGCATCTCCTTAGGGATGAAGCAGTGCAAGGCCAACCCCTGGCAGGAATTCGCGCAGAACACCAAGCGCGGCGACCGCGTCAAGGGCCCGATCAAGTCCATCACCGACTTCGGCGTGTTCGTGGGCCTGGCCTCCGGCATCGACGGTCTGGTGCACCTGTCCGACCTGTCCTGGAACGAGTCCGGCGAAGTCGCCGTGCGCGAGTACAAGAAGGGCCAGGAAGTCGAAGCCATCGTGCTGGCCGTGGACGTGGAGCGCGAGCGCATCTCCTTAGGGATAAAGCAGTTGGACTCCGACCCCTTCACCACCTTCGTGTCGGTGAACGACAAGGGCTCCACCGTGAGCGGCAAGGTCAAGACCGTGGACCCCAAGGGCGCCGAGATCGACCTGGGTGCCGACGTGATTGGCTACCTGCGTGCCTCCGAGATCAGCCGCGACCGCGTCGAAGACGCCCGCAACGTGCTCAAGGAAGGCGACGAAGTCACCGCCGTGGTGGTCAATGTGGACCGCAAGAGCCGCAACATCCAGCTGTCCATCAAAGCCAAGGACGTGGCCGACCAGAACGAAGCCATGGCCAACCTGAACCAGAACATGGGCAGCGCTGGCACCACCAACCTGGGCGCCCTGCTCAAGGCCAAGCTCGACAGCAACAACTAAACCCTGTTGCATTGAGCCTAGAATAGGCCGGTTGTCCCCACGGGGGCAATCGGCCTTTTTTGTTTCCCCCACCGCACCATGACCCGCTCCGACCTCGTTGAAGAACTGGCCACGCGCTTTTCGCAGCTCACCCACCGCGACGCGGAGTTCGCCGTCAAATCCATCCTGGACGCCATGAACGACGCCCTGGTGCGCGGCCACCGCATCGAGATCCGCGGTTTTGGCAGCTTCTCCATCAACCGCCGCCCCCCGCGCATCGGGCGCAACCCGCGCAGCGGCGAGAGCGTGGCCATCCCGGAAAAGCGCGTGCCCCACTTCAAACCCGGCAAGGCCCTGCGCGAGGCCGTGGACGAGCGCACCCGCGAACTGCAGCCCAGCCCATGAAGCCCCTGGTGGCGCTGCTGCGCCTGGCGCTCAAGGCCGCCATCTTCTTCACCCTGTTCGCATTCACCCTGAACAACCAGGGCGATGTGACGGTGCATTTCTTCTTTGGCCGGCAATGGAGCGGTCCCCTCGTCCTGGTCGTGCTCAGCGCCTTCGCCTGCGGCCTGCTGCTGGGCGTTCTGGGCATGGTGCCACGCTGGTGGAAACAGCGCCGCGCCGCCGCGCGCGCGCGCCAGGCCGCCCTGGCAGCGCCCAGTGCTGGCGCCGCCAGCGGCCCCGGCACCAGCCCCACTGTGGCCACGCCCCCACCGGCCCCCACCCCGGACATCCATGGAATTTGAACTCAGTCTGATGCTGCTGGGCCTGCCCCTGGCCTTTGCCCTGGGCTGGCTGGCCTCGCGCTGGGACATGCGCCAGTGGCGGCTGGAAAACCAGCAGGCCCCCAAGGCCTACTTCAAAGGCCTGAACTTCCTGCTCAACGAACAGCAGGACCAAGCCATCGACGCCTTCATCGAAGCCGTGCAGAACGACCCCGACACCTCGGAGCTGCACTTTGCCCTGGGCAACCTGTTTCGCCGCCGCGGCGAGTACGAGCGCGCCGTGCGCGTGCACCAGCACCTGCTCTCGCGCGCCGACCTGAGCCTGGAAGACCGCCACCGCGCCCAGCACGCCCTGGCGCTGGACTTCCTCAAGGCCGGCCTGCTCGACCGCGCCGAAGCCGCCCTGCTCAAGCTCGAAGGCACGCGCTTTGAAGAACAGGCACGCCTGGCCCTGCTGGCCAACTACGAACGCAGCCGCGACTGGGCCCAGGCCGCCGACGTGGCGCAACGCCTGCACGCCAGCGGCCAGGGCGACTTCTCGGCGCGGCTCGCGCACTACCTGTGCGAGCAGGCCGCGCAGGAGCGCACCCAAGGCCGCACGGCACAGGCGCAGGCGCTGTACGGACAGGCCATCGCCACCGCCCCGCATACCGCACGCGCGCGGCTGGAACTGGCGCAGTTGCAACACCAGCAAGGCCAGCCGTCCGAGGCCGTCGCCACGCTGATGCAGGCGCTCGATGCAGCCCCCGCGGCCACACCGCTGGTGGCCCTGCGCCTGGGGCAGTACGCCAAGGGCCAGCCCGGGCAGGACGCCGCGCACCAGGCGCTGCGGCAAGCCTACGAAGGCCCCTGCCCCTCGCTGGACGTGCTCGACGCCATCGTGGCCCTGCAAGATGGCACCGACCAGGACAGCGCGCGCGACTGGTACGTGCGCCACCTCTCCAGGGAGCCCTCGCTGGTGGCCGCGGCCAAATGGATCGAAGGCGAAAAGCTCGAACACGACCAGTTCCACCCCCAGGTGCAGCGCGCGCTGGACCACGCCGTCAAACCCCTGACCCGCTACCGCTGCGCCGCCTGCGGCTTCGAAGCCAAGCAGCACTTCTGGCAATGCCCAGGCTGCCAAAGCTGGGACAGCTACCCCGCGCGCCGCGTAGAAGAACTATGAACCTGTTGATTTCCAAAGAAAAACTGAGCCTGTCCCGCGTACTCGTCGTCGGCGACGTGATGCTGGACCGCTACTGGTACGGCGCGGTGGACCGCATCAGCCCGGAGGCACCCGTGCCCGTGGTGCGCATCGGGCGCGAGGAAGAGCGCTGCGGCGGCGCGGCCAACGTGGCCTTCAACGCCGCCAGCCTGGGCGCCCAGGCATCGCTCCTGACCGTGGTGGGCGACGACGAGGCCAGCCACAAGCTCGAAGCCCTGATGGGCCAGACCGGCATCCGCACCCACTTCGGGCGCGACGCCGAGCTGCAGACCACCGTCAAGCTGCGCGTCATCGGGCGCCAGCAGCAGCTCATCCGGCTCGACTTTGAAAACACCCCCAAGCACGAAGTGCTGGCGACCCAGACCGAAACCTTTGCCACCCTGCTGCCCGAGCACGACGCGGTGCTGTTTTCGGACTACTGCAAGGGCGGCCTGGCCCACGTGAGCGACATGATCGCGCGCGCACGCGCCGCAGGCCACCCGGTGCTCATCGACCCCAAGGGCAACGACTTTTCCCGCTACGCCGGGGCCAGCGTCATCACCCCCAACCGCGCCGAACTGCAGCAGGTGGTGGGCCACTGGCGCAACGAGGACGAACTGCGCGCCAAGACGCACGCGCTGCGCCAGGACCTGGGCCTGGACGCGGTGCTGCTGACCCGCAGCGAAGAGGGCATGACCCTGTTCGACGCCCAGGGCGAACTGCATGTGGGCGCCCAGGCGCGCGAGGTGTTCGACGTCACCGGCGCGGGCGACACCGTCATCGCCACCCTGGCCGCCCTGGTCGGTGCCGGCCTGAGCCTGCGCCAGTCGGTACCGCTGGCCAACCGCGCCGGGGGCATCGTGGTGGGCAAATTCGGCACCGCCGCCGTCAGTTACGAGGAGTTGTTTGCATGACACGCATCGTGGTCACCGGCGCGGCCGGTTTCATTGGTTCCAACATCATCGCCGGGCTCAACGCGCGCGGCCTGGACGACATCATCGCCGTCGATGACCTCACCCAGGGCGACAAGTTCCGCAACCTGGCGGACCTGCGCATTGCCGACTACGTCGACGCAGGCAGCTTCTACGACGCCTTTGCCGGTGGGCACTACGGCCAGATCGAAGCCGTGTTCCACGAGGGCGCCTGCAGCGACACCATGGAAAGCAATGGCAAGTACATGATGGAGAACAACTACACCACCAGCTGGAACCTGTTCCAGGCCTGCCAAAAGCGCGGCGCGCGCCTGCTCTACGCCTCCAGCGCCGCCACCTACGGCGGCTCCAGCACCTTTCGCGAAGAGCCCGCGTACGAGCTGCCCCTGAACGTGTACGGCTACTCCAAACTGCTGTTCGACCAGCGCATGCGCCGCGAATGCGGCGCGCACTTCGAGCGCACCAAGGCCGGGCGCACGCACCAGGTGGTGGGCTTTCGCTACTTCAACGTCTATGGCGCGCGCGAACAGCACAAAGGCCGCATGGCCAGCGTCGCCTTCCACCAGTTCCACCAGTTCCGCAAAGAAGGCAAGGTCAAACTCTTTGGCGACTACGGCGGCTACGCTGCAGGCCAGCAAATGCGCGACTTCGTGTTCGTGGACGACGTGGTGGCGGTGAACCTCTGGTTCTTCGACCATCCCTCCCAGGTCGGCATCTTCAACCTCGGCTCGGGCCGGGCCCAGCCCTTCAACGACGTGGCCTGCGCCGTGGTCAACAGCCTGCGCGCGCAAGACGGCCAAGCCGCCCTGACACTGCCCGAGATCGTGGCCCAGGGCCTGGTGGAATACATCCCTTTTCCTGACGCGCTGCGGGGCAAATACCAGTGCTTCACCCAGGCCGACCTGGGTGCGCTGCGCGGCGTGGGCTGCCAGCACGCCTTCGCCGACGTGGCCACGGGCGTGGGCCGCTACGTGCAGTGGCTGGCGCAAAACCCCTGAGCACCGCCCGCCCCGCCCCCATGCCCCCGCGCCGGACACCATGCTGCAGGTAGCCGCCATCTGCCTCGGCGCCAGCCTGGGCGCGCTGGCGCGCTGGCGCCTGGGGCTGTGGCTCAACCCCGGCGGCGTGGTGGTCGGCGCCAGCCGGCCCTGGGGCCCGCGGGCGGCCAACCGGGTGGGCGGCTACCACATCGGCGTGTGCGTGGCCGTGTTCCAGACCTGGCCCGAACTGCACCCGGCCTGGCGCCTGGCGCTGGTGACCGGCTTTCTGGGGGCCCTGACCACTTTTTCCAGCTTCTCCGCCGAAGTGGTGGCCATGCTGGGCCAGCAGCGCTACGCCCTGG
The DNA here is from genome assembly GCA_052390055.1 of Rhodoferax sp. Taxonomy (GTDB): domain Bacteria; phylum Pseudomonadota; class Gammaproteobacteria; order Burkholderiales; family Burkholderiaceae_C; genus Allorhodoferax. Next base: position 33,608 of record JBQTHH010000012.1, on the reverse strand, counting down.
CCCTGGGCACCGCCGCCCTGCACCTGTGCGGCTCCCTGGCGTTGACCATCGCCGGCATCCGCAGCGCTATGTTATTCATTGCATCCAGATAGTCTCGCACAGGCCCAGCCCGCGTGCTCTGGGCGACGGTCTTGTATTCCTGGTTTTTTGTAAATACAATTAACTGAATGCAGATCGAGTTCGATGCCGCCAAGAACGCGACCAATATCCGCGAACGTGGACTGGGTTTTGAAAGGGCGGCTGAGTTTGACTTTGGCACGGCAGTGATTGCGCAGGACACCCGCAGGGCTTACCCGGAAGTACGCTTTGTGGCCACGGGCTTTTTGGGTACGCGCTTGCATGTGCTGTGCTTTACCCCGAGAGCGGGCGGCATTCGCGTCATCAGCTTTCGCAAGGCCAATGCCCGTGAGGCAAGAAACTATGAACAAACGCGCACCATTGACTGACGAGAGCGGCGAAGTCCGGGAGTTGACGGCGGCGGACTTGCGCCACTTCAAACCTGCCTCCGAGGTGCTGGCGCCGGAGCTGTACGCCGGGCTGTTGGAGATGAACCGCCGTGCCGGTGTGCGCGGCCCCCAAAAAGCCCCAACCAAAGAAGTCACGACGATTCGCTTTGATGCGGACGTACTGGCAGCCCTGCGCGCCACTGGCAAGGGCTGGCAGACGCGGGTGAACGACGCCATGCGGGAATGGCTCAAAACGCACTCCCCCACGACCTGAATTACTCAGGGCCGCAAGCCCGCCTTGGACAGCCACTGCGCCTCTTCGCCCAGGGGCAGGGTCAGAAAGCGTTCCGGCACCTCCCACACCAGCACCTTCGGGGGCGACTGCAGGTAGGCGTCGTCGCGCAGGTATTTTTCCGTGGCCTGCAGCAAGCCGCCGCCGTCCTTGGCCACGTTGAGCACCTTCAGGCCCAGGGCCTGCTGCAGATAGCCGTGGACATTGCCGCGCAGCGAATAGGAGGTGCCGGTCAACACCACCGGCACCGACACATCGCCAAACAGACCCGCCGCGCCCGGGGCCGCGCCGGGCTGCTCGGTGGTGGTCTCGGCGCGCTCCTGGTCGGGCACCGGGCGCCAGGCGTTGGGGACCTCCTGCAGGCCCATCAGGCGCAGCAGGTCCCCCACCCGTTCGGTGGGCTGATCGGTGCTGGCCTGGGTGCCAAAGGCGCTGCGCGGCTCCTGCGCCACCAGCGGCGCCACCACGGCGGCGATCTGCTGCGCGGCCACCTGGGCGCCGCGCTGGTTCCAGTGCGTGTCGGTGCGGTAGTAGACCTCGCCCCTGCCCCGGGCCTGCTCCAGCGCGCCCAGCATGTCCACCACCGGCACACCGGCCTGGCGCAACTGCTGCACCGCCGCGCCATAGCGCTCCTGTGCGTGGGCCGGATAGGCCCCGCCGGGGAGCTGCGCCCCGTACAGGCGCGCCTTGTCCGGCACCAGGGCCACCACCAGGGTGCTGCCTTTCGCCGCCAGCGCCTGGGCCGCGCCCGCCAACAGCTCGGCGCGGGCGCGCTGGTGGGCATCGCCCGCGCGCTCGTAGCGCAATTCTTCGGTGAGGAAGATCCAGCCCCCGGCTCCCAGGCGCACCTGGTCGTTGGCGCCGCTGGTGATGCGGTAGCGCAGCGCATTGGCAAAGGCGATCACGGATTCGCGCTGCGGCATGTGGCGCTCCAGCGCCTTTTCCAACGCCAGCGTGGTCTTGCCCTCGCGAAACGCCGCCATGCCCTGGGGCAGGTCGAACTGCGCCCAGGCGCCGCTGGCGCAGAGCATCTGCCAACTGCCCAGGGCCACCACGGCGGCAAGCACGGCACAGGCCAGGCGCTGGTGCCAGCGCTCCAGCGCGGATTGCGGGGGGGACGGCGGTGTGTGTTCCATGCGCGCCTCCTTAGAACTGGAAATACAGGAAGGGCGTGAAGGCCTGCGCCGACAGCGTGGCCACCGCCCATACGAACAAGGGAACGAGCGCGTAGCGCAGCGCGCCGCCGCGCTGGCGGCGCAGCCAGGGCAGTGCGTAGACCAGGCCCATGCCCAGCACCAGCACGCCCAGGCGCTCGGGCACCACCTGCCACTGCATGTGCGCGGTCAAGTCCCAGCCCTGCAGGCCGGCCATGCCCTTGAGCATGCGCCAGGCCCCGGCCATGTCGGCAGCGCGGAAGAACACCCAGCCGATGATGACCAGCAGCATGGTCTTGGCCACACGCACCGCCCCCGGCAGCTTGGACGGGCCAAAACGGCTCTCCCAATAACGCTCCAGCGCCAGGATGCCGCCATGCCAGGCGCCCCAGACCACAAAGGTCCAGTTCGCGCCATGCCACAGGCCGCCCAGCAGCATGGTCAAAAACAGGTTGATGTAGGTCCGCACCACCCCCTTGCGGTTGCCCCCTAAGGAGATATAGAGGTACTCGCGCAGCCAGTTCGACAGCGACATGTGCCAGCGCTTCCAGAACTCGGTGATGGATTGGGAGACGTAGGGGTCGTTGAAGTTCTCGGGAAAGACAAAACCGATCATCAGCGCCAGGCCGATGGCCATGTCGGTGTAGCCCGAAAAGTCGAAAAAGAGCTGCACCGTGTAGGCCAGTGCGCCCAGCCAGGCATCCATGAAGCTGGGGTTGGCGGCGGAAAACGCCGCATCCGCCAGGGGGGCGACCGAATCGGCGATGAGCACCTTCTTGCACAGGCCCACCATGAAGACCACGCTGCCGCGGCTGAAACGCTCCAGCGAATGCACGCGCGCGCGGAACTGCTCGGCCAGCAGGTGGTAGCGCAGCACCGGCCCGGCCACCAGGTGCGGAAACAGGGCGATGAAGGCGGCAAAGTCGATCAGGTTGCGCGCCGGGGGCGCCTCTTCGCGGTAGATGTCCACCAGGTAGCTGATGGCGTGGAAGATATAGAAGGACAGGCCGATGGGCAGCAGCACATGGGCAAATTCGATGGTCGGCGCCCCCAGCCAGGACAGGGCGGTGTTGAGGCTGTCCATGCCGAAGTTGGCGTACTTGAAGTAGCCCAGCGCCGCCAGATTGGCAGTCACCCCCAGCGTGAGCCAGCGGTGCCGCTGCGCCTGCGTGGGCGCGGAGCCTATGGCCAGTGCAATGGCGTAGGTGCCCACCGTCACCCCCACCAGCAGCGCCAGAAAGTCGGGCCGCCACCAGGCGTAGAACGCATAGCTGAACAAGAGGATGTGCAGCGACTTCCAGCGCCAGGGGGTGAGGTAGTACGTCCCCATGAACAAGGGCAGGAAGACGAACAGGAAGACATTGGAACTGAAAACCATGGGCGGCTCGTGTGAAGGGGCGGGGCATCGTAACCTGCTTCGATTTTCGCAGCAGCGCAGCGGGCCTGTGACCCCGCGCCCACTGCGGCGGCGTGAAGCGCGTCACGGCGCGCCCGGCAAGCCCGCCCGGCCCTCGGACAAACCCTGCCCATCTGTCAGCCAGATTTCAGCCCCGCGTCGTGCCTGTGCGCTTAGACTCCGGCCTACCACAGCCTCGCCCTGGCCCCATGCAGGGAGGGGGCCCCGATTTCAACAACTCTGGAGACAACATGGCAGCTCTATTGGCGCTGTCCAGGCTGATTGACCACATCAGCATCTGGATCGGCAAATTCACCATGTGGCTGATTCTGGCCACGACACTCATCAGTGCGGGCAACGCACTGGTGCGCAAGGTATTCAACAACAGCTCCAACGGCCTGCTGGAAATCCAGTGGTACCTGTTCGCTGCCGTGTTCATGCTCGGCGCCAGCTATGGCTTTCTGCGCAACTCGCACGTGCGCATCGACTTCATCTCGGCCAAGCTCAGCGAGCGCGCCCGCAACTGGATCGACATCGTGGGCATCGTGGCCGTGCTCATTCCCTTTTGCCTGGTCGTCATCACCCTGGGCTGGCCCTTCTTCATGAATGGCTATACCAGCGGCGAGATGTCGCAAAACGCCGGGGGGCTGATCCGCTGGCCGGCCTACCTGCTGATTCCGGTGGGCTTTGCGCTGCTGCTGGCGCAGGGGGTCTCCGAACTCATCAAACGCATCGCCTTTCTCACCGGGGACGGCCCGGACGCGCTGACCGCCGTGGAGAACAAGTCCGACGAACAAAAACACCTCGAAGAGCTGGAAGCCCAGGCCGCCGCCCAGATCGGAGGGAACAAATAATGCAAGAGACCTTTCTGGCACAACAGTTTGTGCCCATCATGTTCATCACCCTGTTCATCGTTCTGCTGTCAGGGTTTCCGGTCGCCTTCGGGCTGGCCGCCACCGGCCTCGGGCTGGGCTGGGTCGGCATCCAGGCCGACATCTTTCCGGCAGCCATGTTCCAGGCACTGCCGCTGCGCATCTTCGGCATCATGCAGAACGACACCCTGCTGGCCATCCCCTTCTTCACCTTCATGGGCATCATCCTGGAGCGAAGCGGCATGGCCGAGGACCTGTTGGAGACCGTGGGCCAGGTCTTTGGCCCGGTGCGCGGGGGCGTGGCCATCGCCGTGATCCTGGTGGGCGCCCTGCTGGCCGCCACCACCGGCGTGGTGGCTGCCGCCGTGATCTCCATGGGCCTGATCTCCTTGCCCGTGATGCTGCGCTACGGCTACAACCGCTCCATTGCCACCGGCACCATCACCGCCTCAGGGACCTTGGCGCAGGCGATTCCGCCCTCGCTGGTGCTGATCGTGCTGGCCGACCAGTTGGGCCGCTCGGTGGGTGACATGTATTCCGGCGCCCTGATTCCGGGCCTGCTGCTGGTGGGCCTGTACATTGCCTTCGTTGTGGTGGTGTCCATCGTCAAGCCCGACTGGGTTCCTGCCCTGCCGCCGGAAGCCCTGCTGTTCAAGGAAGACAACGGTGCCTCGGGCCACAAGTCGCTGCTGGTGCTGGTGATCCTGTGCGCCGCCGTGGGCTATGGCTGGGCGCAGGTGCACGACGGCCTGATGACGCAATGGCTGGAGCGTGCCACCGCCTCGCCCGGCGACGAGATCGTGATCATGTCGCTGACCCTGGCCTCGCTCACCGGGCTGGCGCTGGCGATCCTGAACCACCTCACCGGCCTGAAGCTGCTCTCTCGCCTGGCCGAGCAGGTCACCTTCGTGCTCATGCCGCCGTTGATCCTGATCTTCCTGGTGCTGGGCACGATCTTTCTGGGCGTGGCCACCCCCACGGAAGGCGGGGCCATGGGCGCACTCGGGGCGATGATTCTGGCCATCGGCAAGAAACGCCTCACCTTCAACCTGACCCAACAGGCACTGGAAAACACCGCCAAGCTGGCCAGCTTCGTGCTGTTCATCCTGATCGGCTCCACGGTGTTCAGCTTCACCTTCAACGCCGCCGACGGCCACCTGTGGGTGGAACACCTGTTTGCCAACATGCCCGGCGGCGCCTGGGGCTTTCTGATCGTGGTGAACATCCTGGTGTTCATCCTGGGCTGTTTCATCGACTTCTTCGAGATCGCCTTCATCGTGATCCCGCTGCTGGCGCCGGTGGCCGAGAAGCTGCTGCCCGGCATCGTCCCGGGCATGACCCCCGACCAGGCCATGATCTGGTTCGGCGTGATCATCGCCATGAACCTGCAGACCTCGTTCCTGACCCCGCCCTTCGGCTTTGCGCTGTTCTACCTGCGCAGCGTGGCCGCCAAGTTCGACTACCGGGACCGTGTCACCGGCAAGAACATCAAGGCGGTGGAAACGGTGGAGATCTACAAGGGCTCGATCGCCTTCATCTGCCTGCAGTTGGTGATGGTGGTGGCAGTGGTGGTGTTCCCGGTGCTGGTGACCGGCGGCATTGAAAAGGCCGAAACCCTCAATTCGGACCAGATCATGGAACAGCTCGAAATGCCCAGGGGTGCCGAAGAAAAAGACCCCGCGGCTGCTCTGGAGGAGATGGGCAAGGAAGGCGAGGCCAAGCCGGGCGACGGCGCCGCCAGCGGCGCCAAGGACGACGACCCCATGAAGGCCATGCTGGAAGCAGCCGAAAAGGACGCCCAAAAGAAGCCCTGAAGCGGGCACGGCAAGGGGCCCTGCGGGGCCCCTTTTTGCATAGCTAGAACACGATTGGAGCCAATATGTTGACCACTCTTGTCATCATTTTCGTGCTGGCCTACGCGGCCATCGCGCTCGAACACCCGCTGCACATCAACAAGTCCGCCAGCGCACTGCTCGGCGCCGGCCTGCTGTGGACGGTCTACTCCCTGGGCCAGGGAGACGCGCACCTGGTAGGCGAGCAACTGGGCGAATCGCTCATGGGCACGGCGCAGATCGTGTTCTTCCTGATGGGCGCCATGACCATTGTGGAGGTGGTGGACGCGCACAACGGTTTCGAGGTCATCACCTCGCGCATCAAGACGCAAAAACTCTCCAGCCTGATGTGGATGGTGGGCTTCGTCACCTTCTTTCTGAGCGCCATCCTGGACAACCTGACCACCACCATCGTGATGGTGTCGCTGATGAAGAAGCTGCTGGCCAAGCGCGAAGACCGCCTCTTTTTTGCCGGCATCATCGTGATCGCGGCCAATGCCGGGGGTGCCTGGACGCCCATCGGCGACGTGACCACCACCATGCTGTGGATCGGCGGCCAGATCACCACCGTGGAGATCATGGAAGGCCTGTTCATCCCCTCCATGGTCAACCTGCTGGTGCCCCTGGCCGTGACCGCGCGGCTGCTGGGCGAGCGCCCGGTGGTGGCACCCACGCTGAGCCCGGACGACGAGCCCTTCTACACCAGCCCCTTTGAGCGCAATCTGATGTTCTTCCTGGGTCTGGGCATTCTGGTGCTGGTGCCGGTGTTCAAGACCGTGACCCACCTGCCGCCCTACATGGGCATCTTGCTGGGCCTGGGCGTATTGTGGCTGGTGGGCGACCTGGTGCACCGCAAGACCGAAGAGCTGCGCAAGCAGCGCCTGACGCTGGCACGGGCCTTGACCCGCATCGACATGGCCTCGGTGGTGTTCTTCATCGGCATCCTGCTGGCGGTCGCGGTGCTGGAGCACACCCACATCCTGACCGGCGTTGCGCGGTGGCTTGATGTGAACGTGGGGCGCCAGGACGTGATCGTGCTGCTCATCGGTCTGGTCAGCGCGGTGGTGGACAACGTGCCGCTGGTGGCCGCCAGCATGGGCATGTACAGCCTGGAGCAGTACCCCGCCGACAGCTTTCTGTGGGAATTTCTGGCCTATTGCGCGGGCACCGGGGGCTCCATTCTCATCATCGGCTCGGCCGCCGGGGTGGCCGCCATGGGCCTGGAGAAGATCGATTTCATCTGGTATGTGAAACGCATCAGCTGGCTCGCCCTGCTGGGCTACGCCGGGGGGGCGGTGGCCTACATGGTGCAGTACAGCCTGCTGCACTGAGCAGGCGGGCTACTGGATCGAGACCCGCACCTGGCAGGCGGTGTTCGTCGGCGATGCACAGCATCAGCAGGCGGATGGCATCGGAAATCGACAGTCCCAGACGGCCCGGTGTGCAGCCGACTTCTGAATGGGCCGCGTCAGCAGCCCTATGCACGAAGCGCCGCGAATGGTTGGAATTGCTCAGAACTCCCCTGCACGATGCTGCGGGACGGCTTGGCATTGGCTTGCACTATGATTGCATGCACAGTATCATGTAACCGCACATGCAACCAATGGAGGGCGCCATGCCATCAACTCACGAATCAAAGGTAGCCCGACACCGCGAGCGGATGCGCGCTGCGGGGTTGCGGCCTGTGCAGTTTTGGGTGCCGGACACCCGCTCGCCTGAGTTCGCGGCGCAAGTGCGCAAGCAGTGCCAAAGCCTGAAGGGCGACCCGGCAGAAGCCGATGTTTTGCGCTTCACCGAAGAGACTGCATCGCACGTTGAGGGTTGGGAGTAATGCAGCGAGGTGACTTGGTGGCGGTTTCATTGCAGGGTGACTATGGCAAACCACGGCCAGCCCTGGTCGTTCAATCTGACCTTCTAACCGACCTGGAAAGCGTTGTGCTGTGCCCAGTGACAAGCGACCTGCGCAACGCCGCGTTTCGCGTCACCGTGGAACCGAATCCAGCCAACGGACTGCACGCACTATCGCAAGTCATGGTGGACAAGCTCTCGACGCTGCCGCGCACCAAAATCAGCGAACCGTTTGGCCGTCTCGACGATGAGCGGATGAAAGCAATCGATAGGGCGCTCCTGCTGGTCGTTGGCGTTATTTGACCCTGTGCCAGAAAAATCTGGGGTTCCGGCTTACACCCCCTACTGGATCGAGACCCGCACCTGGCACTCTTGCTCGGCGGCCAGTGTGCGGTACACCACCACGGTGGCGTTGCGGCTATGCCACAGCGCGGCCTGCTGCCAAGCCCCGGTGCCGCTGGTGGGGGCGTAGACCATGGGCGCAGCCCCAGTGGCAAGCTCCAGCTCCCGCCCCAGATCGCCCCAGTCCGCGCCCTCCTCGCAATACGCCACCGGCGCGTCTGCGGTTTGCTCTATGCGCTTGACGCGGCCCTGAACCACGGAGAACACCGTGCGCGCGCTCCACGCACCTGCGCGGAGCTGCTCGGATTCCCACGCGGACACGTTCTTGCCTCGCGCCGATGTCCCATCGCCCTGCTCCAGCGCCAGCAGATCGGAGAGGGCCGCACGCAGGCGCTTGTGCGGGGCATCCAGCCATTCCACCGCCGCGGCCCCGGGCCACTGTGGTGCCAGCGTCTGTGCCGCAGCCCCGGTCGGCACCGCCAGGCCAAGCCACAAAAAACCCAGGAGTCCAAGGCCGATTGTTCGTTTTTTACACATTTGTACAAATATAATTATCTGGCCTGCACAGTTCCATCCAGGCAAACCCGAGTGAGTCGTTTCAAGGCCCCTTCACCGGGGCCTTTTTTTTAGTCGTTGGCTTCGTCCGTGCGCCGTTCCCGCTGCTCCAGGCGGTGCGCCCGGGCCCGCAGCCCGGCGTGAGCCACCGAGCGGCGCCCCATGTGGCGAGGGTCCTGGGTGCAAAACAGCACGGGCACGCGCGACACCGCCAGCAACTGGTCGGTAAACGAGGTCCCGCACAAGCGCGCCCAGGCACTGTCGCTGTGCACCGCCGCCACGATCCACTCGCAGCCATGGCGCCACGCCAGGCGCGCCACTTCCTTGACCGGCTCGGGATGCTCCAGCAACTGCGCCCGCACATAGACCCCCACGCCGGCCCCCAAGGTACAGACACGCTCCAGCACCGCCTTGCCTTCGGCCTGTACGGCATCGCGAAGCGAAGCTTGCGACTCACTGGACGCAGCCAATGACGCTGCGGCCAAACCCTCCCCCACCAGGACCAAAGGCAAGCAGATGTACACCGCGCGCAAGTCCGCACGCCGCTCCCGCGCCAGCGCGATGGCTTGTGCCGCCACATCGGCGTCGCTGGGGCCGCCATCGAGTACCACCATCAGCTTTCTGTGCATCGTGTCGTCCTTTCCACCATGAAAACCATGGCATTTGCATTTGTACAAATGTGTTTTAATGGATTTTACAGCCATCCCACCCGGGGATGGCGCACAGGCTGGGGCGCGGGGCTGCAAGGCCAGGCGCCCCGGACCAGAAAGCGAGGACGACATGCGAGTGGGACTGATGGGGTATGGCCGCGCCGGCAAGGCGGTGGCCAAGGTGCTGGCGGCAGAGCCAGGTGTGGACCTGCGCTGGATTGCCCGGCGCAGCGCCACACCAGTGGGGGCAAAGGCCCCCGAAGCGCCGGGAGCCGATTTGGTCGGTTTGAACGGGATGGCCATCGGTGACTTGCTCGATCGCCAGCCGGTGGATGCCTTGGTCGATTTTTCCTCACCCGAGGCGGTATTCCAGTACGTCGATGCGGTGCGCACGCGGGGCATCCACGTGGTCAGCGCCATTTCCGCCTACAGCGCATCGGCCCTGGAAACCCTGCGCGGCCTGGGGCAGAGCTGCCGGGTGCTCAGCTCACCCAATATCACCCTGGGCATCAACTTTCTGATGCTGGCGGCCAGGATGCTGCGCAATATCGCGCCCTTTGCCGATGTGGAGATCCTGGAACAGCATTTCCGCGAGAAACCCGAGGTCTCGGGCACCGCGCGCAAGCTGGCGGAACAGCTGCAGGTGCCAGCCGGGCACGTCACTTCGCTGCGCCTGGGTGGCATCGTGGGCCACCACGAGGTGATCTTTGGTTTCCCGCACCAGACGGTACGCCTGGTGCATGAGTCCATAGACCGCATGGCCTTCGGCACCGGCGCGGTGTTTGCCCTGCACGAGCTGGGCAAGCACGCCCCCGGGTTCTATACCTTTGACGACCTGCTGATGGCGGTAGTGCGCACACAGCTGCTGCAGTTGTCAACGGCCTGACCCCCGGGGCAGTTAAGGGGGTTTCCGATACCGCCCCCTTGACCATGCCCCGCCCACTGACGCATTCACCCCACCTGCAAGCCCACGTGTTGCGACGCTTTCGTGTGATCTTCAATGCGGTTCGCACCCACTTCCAGCAGGTGGAGCGCCAGGTCGGGCTCGGGGGTGCCCTGGTGTGGGCATTGCACGAGATCGAGCGCCAGGATGGTCTGGGTGTCAGCGCCCTGGCCGAGCGCATGGACATCCACCAATCCACCGCCAGCAATCTGGTACGCACCCTGGTGCAGCGCGGCCTGGTCCAGACCGAAAAAAGCGCCCAGGACCGGCGCTCAACCCAATTGCGCCTGACCCCTGCCGGGCAAGCGCTGTTGGCACAGGTTCCCGGCCCTTTCGAAGGGGTACTGCCGGTGGCGCTGGCGCAGCTCCCACCAGAAAAGCTGGCCCAGCTCGATGCCCATCTGGCGGAGCTGATCGGCCTGCTGGGGGCCGATGAGGCCGCCGCAGGGATTCCGCTGGCCAATCTGTAACTCCTGGCCTGCCGCAGGCCCTGCTATTCGGCTGACGGGCCGGCCTTGCCGTGCTCCTGCGGCTGCGCCTTGGCGAGCAAGGCGGAAAAGGCGCGCGTGACCAGGGGCGCCGGATAGGCGGCTGCCAACACCGCACTGAGCACGATGCTCACCAGCACCACCATGTAAGTGACATCGCGGATGGTCTCCGCCCCCGCAATGCCATGCTGTGCGGGCACCGTGGCCAATACGGCGGCAGCCAGCCCCTTGGGTGCCAGGAATGAGGCATAGGCAGCGTCACGCAAGTGGTACTCGCGGGCGGCGAAAACACGGCGCACGAGCATGGAGCGCAGCAGGTACACGATGAGCACGGTGGCCAAGGCCACGCCGATCACCTCCCAGCCCTTGAACTGGATCGAAATACCCAGGTAGACGAAGAAGTAGGTTTTCAGCAGAAACACCGACTCACGGAAGAAGGCCAGATCGACGTCGGTGAGGGGGTTGATCTCACGCCGCAACAGACGCAGCTGCCCCAGGCCCATGCGCTCGTAGTTGGTCAGGGTGACCCCGAACGCCATGGCCGCCACGGCCCCCGAAAAGCCCAGAAACTCGGTGCACCCATAGACGATGAAGGCGTAGGCGATGGTGGAGGAAATCGTGTTGGGAAAGTCTCGCACCTTGCCCAGGATGAGCAGCCACCCCGCGCCGCCGAGAACACCCAGCAGCACGGCAAAGAACAAGGAAGCCAGCACGCCCCCGGCAATGCGCCCGGGTTCGACCTGGGCACCGGACATGGCCTGCAGCATGGCCACCACCCCCAGGATGCACAGCACGTCGGTCAAGGCGGACTCCAGCACCAGGACTGTCGAGGCCTTGTGGCCAAGCCGCAAGGTCTGCACCATGGGAATGACCACCGCCGAGGACGTGCCCCCGAGGATGACCCCGAGCAGCAAAGCGGCAGGCAGCGACAAGGAAAACCAGCCACAGCCCACCGCTGCCACCACCCCCACGGTCAGGACAAAGCAACCCAGGGTCAATTGCACCGTGGCTCCCAGGGAGCGGGCCATGACATCGAGCCGCAGAGAGGTGCCGCTTTCAAACAGAATGACCACCAGGGCAATGGTGGCGAGAATGGGGCCGATCTTGCCAAAGTCGTCCGCCGACACCACACCGAGCAAAGGCCCCAGGACCAGGCCCACGAGCATCAGGACGAGCACGTCGGGTATCTGGGTTTTACGAAAAGCCAGTGACAGGAAGTGCGACAGGAATACCAGGATGCCTATGGCCAGTAAGGTGGTGTACATGGCGGCGATGATACCCAGCGCGCTCCGCCCGGTGCAGGATTGCGCCAGTGCTTGCACCTTGCTAAAGTGCAAGCACTGGCATCATCAGGAGGGATTGAAAGATGCACTCCGTTACCGTTCGAAACGTGCCCGATGAGGTACACCGCGCCATCCGCGTGCGGGCTGCTCAGCATGGGCACAGCATGGAGGCCGAAATGCGCGACATTCTGGAGTCTGCAGTGAAGCCGCAAGGCCGGGTCAGACTGGGTTCGCTGCTGGCCGACATCGGCCGCAGGGTCCGGCTCACCGATGAAGAGTTCGCCACTTTCCAAAGCGTGCGCGACCAAACCCCGGCCCGTGCGGCGAGCTTTGAATGATCCTGCTCGACACCAACGTGGTTTCAGAACCGCTGCGCCATGCACCCGAGGCCTGTGTCATCGAGTGGATCGACGCACAAGCGCTGGAAACGCTTTACCTGTCTGCCATGACCGTGGCCGAATTGCGTGCCGGTGTCGCGCTGCTGCCAGCAGGGAAACGCCGGGCAGCACTGCATGAGAACCTGGAAAGGCATGTCTTGCCCCTGTTCGCTGGTCGCGTCCTGCCCTTCGACCTGGCTTGCACGAATGCCTATGCCGAATTGCTGGCCAGGGTTCGCAAGGCGGGCAGCGGCATCGAGACGGCTGACGCCTGCATCGCTGCGGTCGCCCACGCAAACGGATTTGCCGTTGCCACACGCGACACAAGCCCTTTCCAGGCTGCGGGCCTGACCGTTATCAATCCTTGGGGGGCGTAGGCGTCACGGGCAGGCGCACCCGCATCCAGGTGCCCTGGCCCGGGGTGCTGCGCACGTCGATGTGGCCCCCATGCTCGCGCACGAAGGCGAAGCTGGTGGCCAGGCCCATGCCCGTGCCCTGGCCGGGGTCGCGGGTGGTGAAGAAGGGTTCGAAGATGCGGTGCAGGTGCTCATGGGCGATGCCGCAGCCGTCGTCCTGCACCGAAAACCAGCACTCCGGCCCTGTGCCGCCGGTGCGCACCACGATCTGGCCGCCCCGGCCGGCCAGGGCCTGCACCGCATTGCTCAGCAGGGCGTGGGCCACCTGGGTGATCTGTACCGGGCGGCACAGCAGCTCCTGGGCCGCGTTGTCGTAGTCGCGCGTGATGCGCACGCCCTGCTCGCCCAGGGTGTTTTCCAGCAGCGAGACGGCGCGCTCGACGCAGGTGCGCAGTTCACACGCTTCCTGCTCGGTGCGGCCCTCGCAGGCGAAGGCGCGCAGATCGGCCACGATGCGGGTGATGCGCTCCAGCCCCTGGCGGCTCTCGGCCAGCAGCTGCGGCACGTCCTCCAGCAGGAATTCGACGTCGGCCTGGCGCAAGGCCTGCGCCAGGGCCGGGTGGCCGGGGCTGCTGCCTGGCTCCAGGCCCTGGGCGCAGCGCGCCACCTCGGCCAGGGCAGCAAAGGCCTTTTCCAGCGCCGAAAGGTTGGAGCGCACGAAGCCGACCGGGTTGTTGATTTCGTGCGCGGTGCCGGCGGCCAACTGGCCGAGCGCGGCCAGGCGCTGGGCCTGGTCCAGGTGAAAGAGCATGTCCTTTTGGGCCGAGATGTCGCGCGCAATGCCGTAGTAGCCCAGGAAGCGGCCGGCGCCGTCCCAGCGCGGCTTGCCGCTGACGCGAAACCAGACCATCTTGCCGTCCGCGCGGCGTGTGGGGTACTCCAGATCACGGAAAGGGCGGTGGGCCTCCAGATCGCGCCGGTGGGCGGCCCAGTCCACGCCCCCGAGCGCGTCGCGCCCGAGCCCGTCCCAGCGCGTGCGCCCCAGCGCCCCGGAGCTGGGCACGCCGGTGATGGCTTCGAACTCGCGCGAGAAGTAGGTGAAGCGGAACTGTTCGTCCTGCTCCCAGTACCAGTCGGAAGACATTTCCGCGTAGTCGCGGTAGCGCTGCGCGTCGTCCACGGTCTGCGCGGCGATTTCCGGGGTCTGCAAGGGCATGGCGGGCTCCTTGGGTTGGCAGGGTCAATGGGAATGCCTGTGGTGCAGGTCGGGGTAGTGGGCATGGGCGTGGGCCATGGCCTCGTGCCGGTGCGGGTGGCGGTGGCGCCCCCCGGGCCCGGGCACGTCGGTCCCCAGCGCATGGGGGTGGTCGTGGTGTCCATCGGCGTGGGAGTGGGTGTGCTCGTGCTCCAGCACCTCGTGCGCATGGAGGTGGGCATGGTCCTCGGTCACGTGCAGGTACACCCCCAGCGCCATCAGGGCCCCTGCACCGGCCAGGGCCAGGCTCCCGCTTTCGTCCAGCAGCAGCAGCGATGCCAAGGCCCCCACGAAGGGGGCCACGGAGAAGTAGGCGCCGGTGCGGGCCGTGCCCAGTTCGCGCAGCGCGTGCACGAACAGCGTCAGGCTGAGCCCATACCCGGCCAGGCCCACCAGCATCGCCAGCAGGGATTCGCGCAGGGGCGGCAGCGAGGCCTGCAGGGACAGTGCCAGCCCGAGGTTGACGGCACCGGCGACCAGGCCCTTGACCATGGCCACCCAGGTGGCATCGGCGGCGCAGACCTTGCGCGTGAAGTTGTTGTCCAGGGCCCAGCCCAGGCAGGCCCCGAGCACGGCCAGGGTGGGCCACAGCGCCACGGCCTGGGCCCCGGCACCGCGCGGCCAGCTCAGCACCAGGGCGCCGGCCACGATGCAGCCCATGCCAAACGCGATGCGCCGGTCAAAATGCTCCCGAAAGGCAAACCAGGCCAGCAGCGCGGTCAGCACGCCTTCGGCGTTGAGCAGCAGGGACACGCCCGAGGCGGGGGCGTATTGCAGCGCCCCCATGAGCAGCACGGGCGCCAGCACGCCGCCACAGACGACGGCGGCCAGCAGCCAGCCCCACTCGCTGCGCGGCAGGCGCACGGGCGCGGCGCGGCGCAGCCGCCGCCAGGCCCACAGCCCCAGGCCGGAGCCCGCGTACAGCAGGCCCGCCAGCGCCCAGGGGCTGACCTCGGCCAGCAGGCCTTTGGCCAGGGGTGTGGCGGCGCCAAAGAGCGCCGCTGCCGCGAGCGCTGCGACAACGGCGGGGTGGAGGGAGCGAGGGTTCATGGCGGGCGGACCTGGGGCGATGGTGTGCCATTGTGCGCACGCGCGAAAAATAAAAAAGCCCCACTTCGGCAGAAGGGGGCTCTTTGGGGAGCGCGCAGGCGCGCCGTGCTTACAGTTTCTGGGACTGCATGAAGCTGTCGAAGCGCGCTTCGGTGAAGCGGAACCACAGGTTCTGATCACGACGGAAGGCGGCCATGTCTTCGTACACCTTCTTCCAGTTTTCGTTCTTGGTGCTGAGTTCGGCGTACAGGGCCATGGCTTCCTTGAAGGCGAGGTCGAGCACGTCCTTGGGGAAGGGCAATACCTTGACCTTCTGGCCTACCAGCTGCTTGAGGGCGCCGGGGTTCTTGGCGTCGTACTTGGCCTGCATTTCGGTGTGCGCGTAGGCGGCAGCGGCTTCGATGATGGCCTTGTTCTCGGCGGACAGGCCCTCATAGGCGCCCTTGTTGACGTACAGGTCCAGCTGCGGGCCGCCTTCCCACCAGCCGGGGTAGTAGTAGTAGGGGGCGACCTTGTTGAAGCCGAGCTTCTGGTCGTCGTACGGTCCCACCCACTCGGCGGCGTCGATGGTGCCCTTTTCGAGGGCGGTGTATATCTCACCGCCGGGGATGTTCTGGGGCACGCCGCCCATGCGTTCGAAGACCTTGCCGGCGAAGCCGCCGATGCGCATCTTCATGCCTTTGACGTCCTTGGCGGACTTGATTTCCTTGCGGTACCAGCCGCCCATCTGGGCGCCGGTGTTGCCCATGGGGAAGCTGACGATGTTGTACTTGGCGTAGAACTCGCGCATGAGCTTGAGGCCGTTGCCCTGGTACATCCAGGCCGTCATCTGGCGGCTGTTGAGGCCGAAGGGAATGGCGCACGCCAGGGCAAAGGTCTCGTCCTTGCCGAAGAAGTAGTAGGGAGCGGTGTGGGCCATTTCCACGGTGGCGTTCTGCACGCCGTCGACCACGCCGAAAGGAGGCATCAGCTCGCCGCCCGGGTGCACGGTGATGACGAACTTGCCGCCCGACATTTCACCGACCTTCTTGGCGAAGGTTTCCGCACCACCAAAGATGGTGTCCAGCGCCTTGGGGAAGCTGGACGCCAGACGCCAGCGCAAGGCCTGCTGTGCGTGCACGGCCGGTGCGGCACCGGCGGCGAGCACACCGGCGATACCGGCGTTTTTGATTACGGAACGACGATCCATGTGATTGACTCCTTGGTTGGTGGTAAGGGAGGGCGCACCACGGCTGCGGGCCCCAAAGACTTGCAAACAGTCTGCGGGCATTGTAGGAAGCGCACTGCGTGAACTGCTGCGGGTTTTCCCTTGAACCAGGGGGGCTGTTCAGCTTTCTGCAAGCCTGAGAAAACGCGGTCTCAGGCCGCGCGCGGCATGGCCGCGGGCGCCAGTTCGGCGGCAAAGCGCTGGCGGATGGCGGCTTCTAGCCCTGCGGCATCCAGCCCCTGCAGCGCGAGCAGTTTGGCCGGGTCGCCGTGCTCGATGAATGCGTCGCGCAGGCCCAGCTGCAGTACCGGGCGCAGCACGGCGGCGGCATTCAGGGCCTCCAATACGGCGCTGCCTGCGCCGCCCATGGTGCAGCCCTCTTCGACCGTGACCAGCGCGCCGTGGCTGCGCGCCACCTGCAGCAGCAGTTCGGTGTCCAGCGGCTTGGCCCAGCGCATGTTGACCACGGTGGCGCCCAGGGCACGCGCCGCTTGCAGCGCGGGGTGGAGCAGCGTGCCGAAGGCCAGGATGGCCACGCCCTGGCCCTGCACTCGCACTTCGCCTTTGCCAAAGGGCAGCGGCGCCAGGTCGGTGGGCACGTCCACCCCGGCACCGGCACCGCGCGGGTAGCGCACCGCCACCGGGTGGTTCTGCGCGAACGCGGTGCTGAGCAACTGGCGGCACTCGGCCTCGTCGGCCGGGCAGGCCACGCTCACGTTGGGAATGCAGCGCAGGTAGGCAATGTCGTAGGCACCGGCGTGGGTGGCGCCGTCGGCACCGACCAGCCCGGCGCGGTCGAGCGCGAACACCACCGGCAGGTTTTGCAGAGCGACGTCGTGGATGAGCTGGTCGTAGGCGCGCTGCAAGAAGGTGGAGTAGATCGCCACCACGGGCTTGAGGCCTTCGCAGGCCAGGCCGGCGGCGAAGGTGACGGCGTGCTGCTCGGCAATGCCCACGTCGTAATAGCGCTTGGGAAAGCGCTGGTGGAACTCGACCATGCCGGAGCCTTCGCGCATGGCCGGGGTGATGCCGACCAGGCGCTCGTCGTGCTCGGCCATGTCGCACAGCCACTGGCCGAAGACCTGGGTGAAAGTGGGCTTGGGCGGCGTGGCGGGCTTGACCAGACCCACGGCGGGGTCGAACTTGCCGGGACCGTGGTAGGCGATGGGGTCGGCCTCGGCGAGCTTGTAGCCCTGGCCTTTCTTGGTGACGACGTGCAGGAACTGCGGGCCCTTGAGGTGCTTGATGTTTTCCAGCGTGGGGATGAGCGAATCGAGATCGTGGCCGTCGATGGGGCCGATGTAGTTGAAGCCGAATTTCTCGAACAGGGTGGCGGGCACGACCATGCCCTTGGCGTGTTCTTCGATGCGTTTGGCCAGCTCGAACAGGGGCGGCGCGCCCTTGAGCACGGTCTTGCCCATGTTCTTGGCAGCGGCGTAGAACTGCCCGCTCATGAGCTGGGCCAGGTAGCGGTTGAGCGCCCCCACGGGGGGGCTGATGCTCATGTCGTTGTCGTTGAGGATGACGAGCAACTGGCAGTCTTCCACGCCACCGTGGTTGAGGGCCTCGAAGGCCATGCCCGCGGTCATGGCGCCGTCGCCAATGACAGCGATGGCGTGCCGCTCTTCGCCCTTCTGGCGCGCCGCCAGGGCCATGCCTAAGGCAGCGGAGATGGAGGTGCTGGAGTGGGCGGTGCCGAAGGCGTCGTATTCGCTCTCGTCGCGCCGGGGAAAGCCGCTCAGGCCCCCGAGCTGGCGCAGGGTGGCCATGCGTTCGCGCCGCCCGGTGAGGATCTTGTGCGGGTAGGTCTGGTGGCCCACGTCCCACACCACGCGGTCGTGCGGGGTGTTGAAGACGTAGTGCAGGGCCACGGTGAGTTCGACCGTACCCAGGTTGGAGCTGAGGTGGCCGCCGGTTTGGGCCACGGACGCCAGCAAAAAGGCGCGCAATTCGTCGGCCAGGGCCCGCAGGTGCTGGCGCGGCACCTGGCGCAGGTCGTGCGGAGAATGGATGGCGCTCAGGTCGACGGGTTCGGTGTGCATGGCGTTTACTATGAAATGTATAGCGTGTGGCGCTTTATCGACGCGGGCCGGCGGCAGTTTTTGGCAACAATTTTGCGCCCTAGTGCGAGCGGCTGACGACCATGTCGGCCAACGCCGCCAGGGCGCGGGTGTCGGGCAGTGCGGACTGCGCCAGCGCCGCCAGCGCCTGGGTGCGCAGGGCCTGGGCGTAGTCGCGGCTGGCATCCAGGCCCATGACGGAGACGTAGGTGGGCTTGTCGGCCTGGGCGTCCTTGCCAGCGGTCTTGCCCAGGGTGGCGGAGTCGGCGGTCACGTCCAGGATGTCGTCCACCACCTGGAAGGCCAGGCCGATGGCGGCACCGTAGTCCTGCAGCGCGCGCAGCGCCTGGGGTGTGCAGGGGGCACAGGCCGCACCCATGGCCACGCTGGCCTGCAGCAGGGCGCCGGTCTTGAGCTCGTGCATGGTGCGCAGTTGCTCCAGCGCCAGGGGCTGGCCGACGCTGGCCAGGTCGATCGCCTGGCCCCCGGCCATGCCCGCGCAGCCCGAGGCGCGCGAGAGCAGCGCGCACAGGCGCGCCTGGGTGGCTGCGGCAACGCTGCCGTCCTGGGGCGTGAGCAGCTCGAAGGCCAGCGCCTGCAAGGCGTCGCCCGCGAGCAAGGCGGTGGCCTGCCCGAACTGCACGTGCACGGTGGGTTTGCCCCGGCGCAGCACGTCGTTGTCCATGCAGGGCATGTCGTCGTGCACCAGGGAGTAGGCGTGGATCAGCTCCACGGCACAGGCCGCGCGCAGGGCGGCCGGCCCGGTGGCGCTGCTGCCGGCTGCCGCTGCAGCGGCCTCGTGGGCGGCCAGCACCAGCAGGGGGCGCAGGCGCTTGCCGCCGTCGAGCACGGCGTAGCGCATGGCCTGCATCAGCTCGGCGGGCGCGGAGTGCCCGGCATCGGTGGTGGCGCCAATGCTGACCCAGGCGTCCAGGGCCGCTTCGACGGCATGGAGCCGGGCCTGCATCCAGGCGGAAAAATCAAACTCGCTGGTCATACAAACAGGGGATCAAGGCGCGCGCCGCGGCGATACCAGGGTGCCGTCAAAACGCTGCACCTGCTGCTCCACCGCCTCCAGGCGGCCGCGGCAGAACGCCAGCAGCGCCGCACCGCGCTGGTAATTCGAGAGCATGGACTCCAGGGGCATGCGCCCGGCTTCCATATCGGAGACGATGCGCTCCAGCTCGGCCAGCGCCGCTTCGTAACTGGGAGGAACCGGGTCCAGTTCCGGCGGGGCGGGGGCAATGTCGTCGGCCATGGGCGCGTTCACAGTACAGGCAGTGGCAAAGGCAGGATTTTAGGCCTTTGGCCAGACCGTGAAATACCCAAGCCTGGCATGGGTGGCTCCCGGGGGCCGGGCGGGGCTGCGGGTACAATCGGCGCCCCGTTGCGGCACAGGCCGTCTTGGCCGCAGGCCCAGGCAACCTGTGCTTTTGCTCACCAATCGCGCCGCCAAGTCCGGCGTGCGCCAGCGTAGGTCAGGTCACCCATGTCTGATTTAAGCCTTCAGCTCAAGCCGGCGCTAAGCCAACTTCCCGTTTCCAGCTATTTCGATCCCGCGCTCCTGGCGCTGGAGCAGAAACTCCTGTTCGACCAGGGGCCGCGCTACGTCGGTCATGCCCTGTCGGTGCCCCAGGTGGGCGACTACTACGCCCTGCCGCAGGAGCAGCAGGGGCGCGCGCTGGTGCGCACGCCCCAAGGGGTGGAGCTGGTGTCCAACGTCTGCCGCCACCGCCAGGCCATCATGCTCAAGGGGCGCGGCAACCTGGCCGCACAAGGCGGCGGCAACATCGTCTGCCCGATCCACCGCTGGACCTACAGCGCCGCATCCAGCCCCAGCGCGCCCACGGGCACGCTCATCGGCGCGCCGCACTTCGACCACGACCCCTGCCTGAACCTGCGCAACTACGGCTTGCGCGAATGGAACGGGCTGCTGTTCGAGGACAACGGCCGCGACATCGGCGCCGATCTGGCCGGCATGGGCCCGCGCCAGGCCCTCTCGCTCGATGGCTACGTGCTCGACCATGTGGAGCTGCATACCTGCCACTACAACTGGAAGACCTTCATCGAGGTCTACCTGGAGGACTACCACGTGGCACCCTTCCACCCGGGTCTGGGTAATTTCGTCACCTGCGACGACCTGCGTTGGGAGTTCGCCAAGGAGTACTCGGTGCAAACCGTGGGCGTGGCCAAGGGCCTGGCGGCGGCCCAGGCCGCAGGCGGCTCCGAGGTCTACCGGCGCTACCAAAAGGCGCTGCTGGACATGCGCGCGGGCCAGGCCCCCGAGTTTGGCGCGGTGTGGCTGACCTACTACCCGCACATCATGGTCGAGGCCTACCCGCACGTGCTGACCGTCTCCACCCTGTACCCGCTCGGTCTGGACAAGACGCTCAACATGGTGGAGTTCTACTACCCCGAGGAAGTGGCGGCCTTCGAGCGCGAGTTTGTGGAAGCGCAGCGCGCGGCCTATATGGAAACCTGCATCGAAGACGACGAGATCGCCGAGCGCATGGACGAGGGCCGCAAAGCGCTGTATCTGCGTGGCGACAACGAGGTGGGCCCCTACCAGAGCCCGATGGAAGACGGCATGCAGCATTTCCACGAGTGGTACCGCGAGCGCATCCCGGCATCGGCTTTGCGGGGTTGAGTATCAATGAACGCGTCCTGGATGGTGCTGGGCACCTTGTTTTTCTCACTCATGGCGGTGGGCATCAAATATGCGTCGCAGAGCTTTGGCACCCTGGAGATCCTGTTCTACCGCGGCATGGTGGCGCTGATCTTCATGGGCACGGTGCTGCGCCTGCGCGCCGTGCCCTGGCGCACGCCGGTGCCGATGATGCACGTGAGCCGCAGCGCTGCCGGGGTGTTTGCCATGGGCACCTGGTTCTACGCCATCGCCCACCTGCCCCTGGCCACGGCCATGACGCTGAACTACACCAGCAGCGTGTGGGTGGCGGCCTTCATCGTCGGCGGCGCCCTGCTCTATGGCAATGCGCAGCGCCAGGGCCCGCTGCTGGCGGCAGTGCTGCTGGGCTTTGGCGGCGTGCTGCTGGCACTGCGCCCCACCCTGGACCCGAACCAGCTCTTTGCCGGGCTGGTGGGCATGATGTCGGGCATGGGCGCGGCGCTGGCTTATATGCAGGTCACGGCCCTGGGCAAGGCCGGTGAGCCCGAGGAGCGCGTGGTGTTCTACTTTTCGCTCGGGACCGCTGTGGTAGGCCTTGTCGGGGTGCTGCTGCAAGGGGGCTTCACGGCCTGGAGCGCGGTGCGCTGGCAGGACGCCGCCTGGCTGCTGCCCATTGGCGTGCTGGCCTCGCTGGGCCAGTGGAGCCTGACGCGCGCCTACCGCAAGGGCGCCACCCTGGTGGTGGCCAACCTGCAGTACTCTGGCATCGTGTTCGCCAGCGTGTTCAGCGTGCTGCTGTTTGACGAGCAAATCCCGTGGATGGGCTGGGCGGGCATCGGCCTGATCATCGCCAGCGGTATCCTTGCCACCGCCTTGCGCACCCGCGCCCTGCCCGAAACCCCTGCCGAGGACCATTGAGCCGCCCCAGCCGCCCCAGCCGCCCCGCACCACAGACCCTGACTGGTATGCCCACGCCCTACTCCACCCTCATTTCCGCCGAGCAACTCCAGGCCTTGCTGCGCGACAGCACGCAACGCGTGGTGGTGTTCGATTGCAGTTTCGAGCTGACGCAGCCCGAGGCCGGAGCGGCCCAATACGCCGGTCAGCACATCGCGGGCGCCCAGTACGTGCACCTGGACACCGATCTGAGCGCCAAGGGCGACCCCGCCACCAGCGGCGCCATCAACGGCGGGCGCCACCCCCTGCCCAGCCGCGAGCGCTTTGCCCAGTGGCTGGGCGCGCGGGGTGTGGACAAGGCCACCCAGGTGGTGGTGTACGACCGCCAGGGCGTGAACTACTGCGGGCGCCTGTGGTGGATGCTGCAGTGGCTGGGCCACGAGGCCGTGACCGTGCTCGACGGCGGCCTGCAGGCCTGGGTGGCCGCTGGCGGCGCCGTCGGCACCGGTGCCAGAGCGCAACCCGCGCCGCGCACCTTTGTGCCCGGCGAGCCGCGGGTGCGCCTGCTGGACGTGGCCACCGTGCAGCAGCGCCTGGGCCACGCCACCCAGCATGTGCTGGACGCCCGGGGCGCCCCCCGCTTTCGCGGCGAGGTGGAGCCGCTGGACCCGCGCGCCGGCCACATCCCCGGTGCCCTGAACCGGCCCTTTACCAGCAACTTCGCTGCGGACGGCCGCTTCAAGGACGCCGCCACGCTGCGCGCCGAGTTCGGCACCCTGCTGGGCCCGCGCGACAGCGCCCACCTGGTGCACCACTGCGGCAGCGGCGTGAGCGCCGTGCCCAACCTGCTGGCCCTGCGCGTGGCCGGGATGGACGAGGGCGCCCTGTTTGCCGGGAGCTGGAGCGAGTGGTGCGCCGACCCGGCGCGCCCGGTGGCGCAGGACTGAACCCCAGGGCCCGGGCGGCCCTGTGCAAGAGCGGGGTTGCGTGCTAGTATTACAAACGTAATAACATTCATGGAGCTTCGCCATGCACATGCTCAAACTGACCCAGATCGGCAATTCGGTGGGCGTCATCCTGCCCAAGGAAGCGTTGGCACGCCTGAAGCTTCAAAAAGGCGAGTCGGTCTTTCTCACCGAGTGCGCGGAAGGTTTCATCCTGACCCCTTACGACCCGGCGCTGGAGGAGGAGATTGCGGCAGGCCGCGAATTCATGCGTGAGTACCGCGACACCTTTCACCAGTTGGCCAAATGAGCTGGCGCTGGATCAGCAAGCAGGCGCTGCTGTTGTTGCACGCCGAGAGTCTCGCAGAGCACGGGGGTGGCGCGGGCATGCGCGACGAGGGGCTGCTGGACTCGGCCCTGGCCCGGCCGCTGAACCTGGCCGCCTATGGCGAGCCCGACTTCGCCGCCCTGGCGGCAAGCTATGGCTTGGGGGTCGCGAAGAACCACCCTTTTGTGGACGGAAACAAGCGCGCTGCCCTCCTGGCCACGGGCCTGTTCCTCTACATCAATGGCTACCGGCTGAGCGCCAGCCAGGCCGACACCACACTCACCATGCTCGGCGTCGCCGCAGGCGAGCTGTCGGAAGAGGACTTGGCGGCCTGGCTGCGCCAGCACTGCACCCGGCGCTGAAACCGGCGCAGAAACAGCCGCTGCAGCGGGCGCGGTCAGCGCCGCCGCACGCTATTTGATCAGGCGCACCTTGCTGTCGATCATGGTCAGCTCGACAAACCTGGAGCCGCTGGCCGCGCCCTCGCCAAAGCTGACCACGACGCCGCCCAGGTTGAGGCCGCGCATGTCGTCCAGCACCGCGGCCAGTGCCGATCGGCTCAGGTTCTTGCCGGTGCGGCGCAGGGCCTCGCCCACCAGCTTGGCGTTGGCGTAGCCCTCCAGGCTTTGGTGGGAGTAGTCGGTATAGCCGGCCGCCGCCATGGCCGCCTGGTATTCGCGCACCAGCGCCAGGGACGGGTTGCTGGGAAAGGGCATGACCTGGGTCAGCGCCACCCCGGTGCCCGCCGAGCCCAGCGCCTTGAGGTTGGCCGCCGTGGCCAGCACCGACAGGCCATACATGGGCAGGCCCCGGCGGCGCTGGCTTACCGCGCGGATGGTTTCGATGGCGGGTTTGCCCGCCAGCCCCAGCAGCACCGCCTCCACGTTGGCGGCGGTCAGGCGCTCCACGGCCGCGCCCACATCCGAGGCATCGTTTTCCACCGAAACGCTCAACACTGGCTTGAGACCGCGCTTGTCCATGGCCGTGGTGGCCGCGCTCAGGTATTCCTTGCCAAAGCTGTTGTTCTGGTACAGCACCGCGATCTGGCGTATGCCTACGGTGTGCAGGTGCTCCACCGCGCGCTCGGCCTCGTCGCCATAGCTGGCCCGCAGGTTGTAGACCCCTTGCAGGCCCTTGCCCCGCACCGACAGCGCCCCGGTGTAGGGCGTGAGCACCGGCACCCCGGCCGCCTGCGCCAGGGGAATCAGGGCTTCGTTGTTGGGGGTGCCAAAGGTGCCGAAGAAGGCGAACGCCTCCTGGCGCGCCAGGACGCCGCGCACGATTTCGATGGTCTTCTTGGGGTCGTAGGCGTCGTCGTAGGCCACCAGCTTGACCGGGCGGCCCGCCACGCCGCCGCGCGCGTTGAGGGCATCGAAATAGGCCTTGGCGCCCTTGTGCACTTCCTGGCCCAGGTCGCCCAGGGGGCCGGACAAGGCGCTGGTCTGCACCAGCACGATCGCATCGCCCTGCGCCCAGACCCCGGCGGCGGCCAAGCCCAGGAGCGCAGCGCCGATACAGCGTTTCAACCAGAATGGACAGGCAGGCAGCATGGCGGTTCTCGTGGCTCCAGGGGACAGGGTGGCGCATTGTGGGTGCTGCACCTGCACCGTGGCTTACGGGAATACCCCGCAGATTGTCCTTGGCGCAACATTTGCTCACACCTTGCAGCACAGGCCTTTTGCGCCGCGCCCCACCCCAGGTTCCACTTCAATATCCGGCCCTAAGTGCTTGATTTTTCACACCTGGTAAGTTTGTCCCTGCATGCTGTGGATAACTTTGTGGAAATGCTGTAGTCGCGGGGCGCAAACCCGCATGGGACAAGGCTTTCATTGCGCTGCCTGAAAAAATGGCAAAAAACCCCGTACCCAATGAAATCAAGCACTTACGTGTGCTATGGGCTTGATAGCAGCGCAGCATGGAGGGGGATGCCGCTATGGGTGCCGGAGTTCTGAAAATGTGCACAACTGACGGGCCCCGCCCCCAGGCGGCCTCCCCCCAGTGCAGCAAAAACGCCACGACCGGGGGTAAACCCCTATTCCCAGTGACTTACTGTGGATAAGTTTGTGGGAATCGTGCCGGAGCAAGTGCCCACCCCACTGGAGCGCATCCCCCCGCAGACCAGGCAGCCGCCCCGAAGGGCAGAAAAACACCATAAGAATCAAATACTTGCGATACCGCTCGGCGTTCACAAGCGCACACACGCGCACCCTGCCAGGGGTAACACTTGCTCACAATATCTGTGCATAACCTGGCTGAACGCGGTCCTTGCTCCGGGTTAGAGCCACCCCGCCTGTACCCCCCAGGCCAGCACGCCGCCCAGGGCTGCGCCCAGCACCAGGTACCAGCCCCAGGGAGTGGGCCGGTCGGCGTAAGGGTCGGTGAGCGAGCGCTGCGCATTGGGCGGCAGCTGGGCCAGTTGGGTCAGTGCCGTGCCAAAGGGGATGTTGATGCGCGCGCGCGCGTTGATGGCCCAGCCGTTGGCGTCCAGGATCGGGCCCAGGTTGCGGCTGCGCAGCTTGAACCAGGCCAGCGCCACGGCCGGGCCGGACACCAGCAGCATCAGCCCGAGCAGGGCCAGCGGCAACTGCCACCATTTCAGCGTCAGCAGACCCGTGAGCATGGAGGCCAGCGCCGTGCCCAACGCGCCCACCGCCAGCCCGATGGCAGCGAAGATGCCGGCAAAGCGCCCAGCGTCAAAGGGGGTGGGTGCGGGGGCCACTTTGGGCTGCGCCGCGGAGGCGGCACTTGCCGGTGTGGTGCTGCGGCGCCCGGCCTCGAAGGCCAGCAGCGCCATGCGGTCCTCGGACTCCTTGGCCTTGCTGGCGGAGATTTTCTGGAACTGCTCGCCCACCATGCGCACCAGGCGCTTGTAGGGCGACCAAAAGGCCTGGCGCAGGCTGATGGGATGCTCCACGATGCGGGTGATGGTGGCGTTCCAGTCGCGGCCCTGGCGGTCGTAGAACACGCCGTTGCGCCCCACCAGCAGTTGGTCCGAATCCCCGGCCGTGAAGGCGGCGGCCACGCTCATCTTGTCAGTGCCGCGCACGCAGTCCACATACACCAGGCACATGCGCGAGAGGCTGGCCAACGCGGCGTGGCGCCCGGCATCGTTGACCGCCACGCACAGCTCGCAGGAACGCGCGTCCAGGTACAGGGTGCCGACCTGGAAGGTGGCCGGCCCCTGGCGGGCATAGAAGTCCTTGAAGGCGACAAAGTTGTTGGCCAGGGCCATGAGGTCGCGCACGTAGCGCGCCAGGCGCTCCAGATCGCGCACGCCCTCGCCCACGGCGCTGGGGTCGGGCCGCGCCGCCAGCCACTGGCCGTAGGGTGCCAGGGCCTGCTGCACCTGCTGCCACTGGGCGGCACTGAGCCGGTCCTGCGGCCCCAGCAGGGGTTCGATCACCCCGGCGCGCAGGGCCTGCAGCCGCGCCGACCAGGCCGGGTTGACCCCGGCGCCCAGCGGCAGGCTGGCGCCGGGCTGCACCGTGGCCAGGGGCAGGGCGGCAATGCCCTCGCTGTCGGCGCGCAGGTCCGCCGCCCCCAGGGCCGCCAGCGCGTCGGCGCCAGGGTTCAGGGCCTCGGCGGCACGGGCGTCAAAACCGGCCAGTTCGCAGCGCACGAACCAGTCGTCCACCTTGGCGCGCAGCGCCTGCAGGGCAGCAAAGGCGCTGTCGGTGGCAGCGCCCAGCACGGCCACTGCGGCACGCTCGCTCTCCCAGCGCCCCAGGGCCGCTTCGGCAAAGTGGGCCTGCGCGGCGGTGGCGGACTCGACCGTGACGATGTGGCGCGCATCGGGCTGCGCCGCCAGCACTTCGCGCGCCGCCGTCAGGATGGCGGCCCCCACCGCGTCGTCCCCCCGGATCGCCTCCAATGGCACCCCGGGCAGGCCCTGGGCCAGCACCTCGGGGCGGGACAGGCGCTGCCCCGCCCACTGCACCGCGGCCACCAGGTCGGGGGCGCGCACATGGCCGTCGCCATCGGCGTCGATCCAGGCCAGGGTACGGCTGTCGAATTCGATGCCCTTGACCGGGCAGGCCAGGGCCACCCAGAGCTTCTGGTCGAGCGCGCCGATGGACAGCAGCTCCTGCGCGGTTTCCAGGCGCACCTGGTCAAAACCGCCCGCGCGGAAAAAACGCCAGGTAGGTAGAGGGGTGTTCATGCGTAGCTTCTCCTGAAAATGCCCGTGGCGGACACGCCGCCTGCCGCCACCATGGGGCAGGAGCGCGCCGCCGCAATCCAATGTAGCAGCGCCACCATGCACCGCCACGCCCCGCGCGGTGCGAAACCGCGCACCATGCACGGTTTCATCCCCCCGCGACGGCGCAGCTACTGGCGCGGGGGATGGCTGGAGGGCCCCATGCCGTAGGCCGCCCACAGCCTGCGCAGCACCCCGGCCGCCTCCATGCGATCGAGCAATGCGTCCAGCTCGCGTGCGCTCGGGGCGGACCCGCGCGCCACCAGGGCGGAGTGCTCGTAGAGCTGGTCGTAGCGCTCGGAAATGAGCAGCCGCAGCGCGTCTTGCGGGCGCTGCTGCAGATGGCGTGTGACAAAGGACTTGGTCAGCACCGCGATCTCGCCATGCCCGGCCAGCAGGTGGCGCAGGAGCGCCGCGTTGTCCTGCCCGAAGGTGATGCGAAAGCGCTGGCGCAGCAGCGCCGGATCGCCCTCCATGCCGGCAAAGGCGTAGTGGTAGCCGGTGACGCCGAGCAGGTCCTTGTCGGCCACGGTGTCGAAATAGGTCTGGTCCCGCCCGGGCTGGGCCCGTGCCACATACACCTCGCCATCGCCGCGCAGGTACACGTGCGTGGCATCCACGGCGCGCTCGGACCAGCCCCAGCGCGCGTTTTCAAAGAAGATGACGGAATACTGCCCGTCCTCCAGGTCGCGGTAGCGCCGCGCGGACGAGGTGGGCACGAGCACGAAACGGTAGTCTTTCTGGAAGGCATTGAGCGCGCGCACCAGATCGGCGGTCAGGCCGGTTTGCCCGTCCCAGAAAGGCAGGAAGGGGTAGGCACCCACGCGCACCTCGCGCGGCTGGGCCAGCGCCGCCCACCCTGACAGCGCCAAGACCACGCCCAGCGCCCAATGCATCCACCCCCGTTGCCGCATGCACACGCCTCCTCGCCCAGGTGGCTCCGCCCTGTCGGCGCCATGCCTCAGCCAAGGAGGTTATACACCCAGGCAGTACCTTGCTAGCCGCGAAAAAGGCCCTTGGTCGATGTACACGTTTTCAAGACTGCCCCACCCCCAGGGAAAAGGGGCGCGCTCAGGCATCACGCCTCCAGCGCCAGCAGCTCGGCCACGCTCTGGCGGCGGCGGATCAGGCGGGGCTGACCGCTTTCCACCAACACTTCGGGGGCCAGGCCGCGGCTGTTGTAGTTGGACGACATCGATGCCCCGTAGGCCCCGGTGTCGTGCAGCACCAGCCAGTCGCCCACCCGCGCGGCAGGCAGATCGCGCTGCAGCACCACGCCGCCTTCGGCCTGGGTGAACACGTCGCCCGACTCGCACAACGGGCCCGCCACCACCGTGGACTGCAGGGGGCCGCTGGCGGGGCTGCCATCGGCGCGCAGCAGCTCCATGCCGTGGTGGGCACCGTACATGGCCGGGCGCATCAGGTCGGAAAAACCCGCATCCACCAGCACAAAGTGCTGGCTGCCCTGCTGCTTGGTGGCGCGCACCTCGGCCAGCAGCACGCCGCTTTCGGCCACCAGGTAGCGCCCGGGTTCGATCTCCAACTGCACCGGGTGGCCCAGGCGCTGCGCCATGCGCTGGCGCGCCGCGTCCCAGCAGGCAAAGTAGTGCGCCGTGTCCACCACCGGCTCACCGGCCTGGTAGGGGATGGACAGGCCGCCCCCGGCGGAGATGGCGTGCAGGTCCAGCCCGTGCTCCTGCACCTGCTGCACCAGGCCCTCCATGGCGGCACTCACCTCTTGCAGGTGGCGGTAGTCCACCCCGGAGCCGATGTGCATGTGCAGGCCTTGCAATTGGAGGCCGTGGGCCTGGATGGCAGCCAAGGCCTGGGGCAGTTGGCCGTGCCAGATGCCGTGCTTGCTGTGCTCGCCGCCGGTATTGGTCTTGTTGGAGTGGCCGTGGCCAAAGCCGGGGTTGATGCGCAGCCACACCGGGTGGCCGGGGCGGGCCTGGCCCAACTGCTGCAGCATGTCGATGGAGCCGCAATTCACCGGCACGCCCAGCTCCACCACGCGCGCCAGGGTGGCGCGGTCCAGCACGTCGGCGGTAAAGACGATCTCGGCGCGGCCATCGGCGCCCAGCCCGGGCTGGTAGCCGGCGGCCAGGGCGCGCTCGATCTCGCCCAGTGAGACGGCGTCGACCAGCACGCCTTGCGCGCGCATCAGGCGCAGCAGGTGGGTGTTGGAATTGGCCTTTTGGGCAAAACGCAGCACGTCAAAGGCCTGCAGCGCGGCAATGCGGGCCTGGATGGTGGCAGCGTCGTACACCCACACCGGGGTGCCGTACTGGTGGGCGATGGACGCCAGCAAAGCGGGGGGAAAAGGGTTCATGCCGCCATGGTGCCCGGCACCATGTATTCAATCAATGCCAATTTTGTTTTAATGCAATTCATATTGGATATAGATGAAGCATGCCCACCCCCGCCACGCCCCCTGCCCTGCAGCACCGCCACCTGGCGCTGTTTCGCGCCGTCATGCTGCACGGCAGCCTCAGCCGCGCCGCCGAGGCCCTGGGCAGCTCGCAGCCCACCCTGAGCCGCGACCTGGCGCGCTTGGAACAACTGCTGGGCTACACCCTGTTCGAGCGCGTGCGCTCGCGCCTGCGCCCGACCGAACGCGCCTTTGCCCTGATGCAGGAGGTGGAGCGCAGCTACCAGGGGCTGGAGCGGGTGGCGCAGCGCGCGCTGGAGCTGCGCCACCACAGCGCCACGCCGCTGCGCGTGGGCTGCCTGCCCGCGCTGGCCCAGGCCCTGCTGCCCGCCGCCCTGGCGCGGCTGGCACAGCAGGCGCCGCTGCAGCAGGTGCTGGTGGAGCCGCTGGAGTCGCCCTGGCTGGAGCAGGCCGCCAGCGAGCAGCGCCTGGACCTGGCCGTGGGCGAATGCACCGAGGCGCCCACCGGCACCCATTGGCAAAGCCTGCTGCAGGCGCAGGAGGTGGCGGTGCTGCCCCGGAGCCACGCGCTGGCGCGCAAGGCCGTGCTGGCGCCGCAGGACTTTGCCAACCAGCCCTTTGTGAGCCTGGCCGCCACCGACCCCTACCGCGTGGCCATAGACGCCTTGTTTGCGCGCCACGGCGTGGTGCGCCAGCTGCGCGTGGAAACCGCCAGCGCCGTGGCGGTGTGCGCGCTGGTGGCGCAGGGCCTGGGCCTGGGCATCGTCAACCCGCTCACCGCGCGCGCCCTGGCGCCCACCGGGCTGGTGGTGCGCCCCTTGAGCGAACCCATCCCCTTTCGCCTGGGCCTGCTGCTGCCCCACACCCGCGCCACCCACCCCTGGCGCGATGCGCTGGTGCTGGCGCTGCAGGGGTGTGCGGGGGAGCTTTCGAGTCAAACCAACAACTCCTGATTTCATAGCAGCAAAGCCACTATCCACGCGGGACAATGCCCTATTTCATTCCAAACCACACTACTGTCCGGTAAAAGCATGCCCCATTCCGTGCAAAGCTAGGCGTGAATAGGCTTACGCCTCGGTAAGATCAAGTGCTCGATGAGTCCATTGCTTTTGCAGCATGAACACGACCACACCAACTCCCCTGCAGCCACACATTGAAAGCCGCATCCTCATGTTGCGCGAACAGCGGGTGATGCTGGATGCGGACTTGGCCATCTTGTACGGCGTGGAAACCAAAGTTCTGGTGCAGGCCGTCAAGCGCAACGTCGAGCGTTTTCCGGCGGACTTCATGTTTCAGCTCACGCCTGCGGAGTTTGCGGTTTTGAGGTCACAGTTTGTGACCTCAAAACCTGCAAGCCAGGATGGCCGGGGTGGTCGCCGCTATGCGCCGTATGCGTTTACCGAGCAGGGCGTGGCGATGTTGTCCACGGTGCTCAATAGCCCCCGTGCCATCGTCATCAATATCGAGATCATGCGTACCTTCGTCAAGGTGCGGGCATTTGTCGCCACGCACCAGGATTTGGCCCGCCAGCTCAAGGATCTGCAGGACAAGACCGAGCATCTGGCCATGCAGCAAGATGCCTTGGCCAGCAACACCCGCACACAACTGCGCAAGGTGTTCGAGACCTTGCGCGAGTTGATGACGCCAGCGCATCAAAACCTGCGCGCCTTGGCAGAACGGGCGTATCAAGCGGCTGTTTGGCACCCTGAAGCCGCTGCTGCGCCAATTGATGATTCCAACAAGACAGGCGCTGCAAGCCACATTGGAAGAATTCACGCTGCTCTACAACCACGCCCGGACGCACAAGAATCTGGATGGCTTGACTCCGGCGCAGGTCTGGAATGGGTGGTGGAAAACCGATTTGCAGCAAACGCCGCCAAAGCGAGCCGTCCGGGTGCAAGCCCTGGATGGGTTGTTGGTGGGCTACTGCACGCGGCGGTAGCTGCACGCAGCGCAGGGCTGCGTGTACGTGGGCATCACCGGGCTGGACCCGGGCCTGCGCTTCGACAAGCACAAGGCTGGCATCCAGGCCAATGCATATGTCTTCAAGTACGGGTTGCGCCTGCTGCCCGACCTGTATGAAGGCTTTAACCCGATGCGCTACGAGGACGCGGTGGACAAAGAGATCGAGGTCGGTATCGACCTGCGGTCGGCGGGATTTGGGGTGCGGCAGCTCATTGCATCGCCCCCGCCCCTATCACCCGGCCCGACTGCGCCCGCAGCGTGCGGCGCACCGCCGCGCTGAGACCGCGCACGTTGTCATCCAACTGCACATGGGGCCGCAGGGCCGTGCTAGATTCACCCCTGATGACTGCCGCCACTTTGCCCACTGCGCGCCGCACCACCGTCTTGCTGGTGGACGATGAGCGCACCAATCTGCAGGTGCTCAGCGCCTTGCTCAAGAACGACTACGAGGTACTGTCCGCCAGTGATGGCGAGCGTGCGCTGGCGCTGGCCGCGCAGCACCGCCCGGACCTGGTGCTGCTGGACGTGCTCATGCCGGGCATGGATGGACACGAGGTGTGCCGGCGCCTGCGCGGCAACACCGATTGCGCCGACACCGCGGTGATTTTCGTCACCGCGCTGGGGGAGGCGCATGACGAGGCCTTTGGGCTGGACCTGGGCGCGGTGGACTACATTGCCAAGCCCTTCAACCCGGCGGTGGTGCGCGCGCGCGTGCGCACCCATGCGCGGCTCAAGCGGCAAAACGACCTGCTGGCCGAGCTGGTGATGCTGGATGCGCTCACCGACATTCCCAACCGGCGCGGCTGGGAGCAGTCCTGCGAGCGCGAGTGGGCGCGCTGCCGCCGGGCACACCAGTGGGTGGCGCTGGCGATGGTGGATGTGGACCACTTCAAGGGCTACAACGACCACCACGGCCATGGCGCGGGCGACCTGTGCCTGACCCAGGTGGCGCAGGCCCTGCAGAGCTGCCTGCGCCGGGGGGGCGACCTGATCGCGCGCTACGGCGGCGAGGAGTTCGCGGTGCTGCTGCCGGCCACGTGCGAGAGCGACGCCCTGCGCCAGGCCCAGCGCATGGGCGAGGCGGTGCAGGCGCTGCGCATCGCCCACGGCCACTCCAGCGCCAGTCCCTGGGTGAGCGTGAGCATCGGCGTCGCCTGTGTGCGCGCCAGCGTGCACACCAGCATAGGCGCGCTCACCGAACGCGCCGACGCGGCGCTGTACGCGGCCAAGGCCGCCGGGCGCAACCGGGTGATGGCAGCGCCGCCCGATCTGGCATAAGTTCCGGCGCGATTGCGAGGCTACGGCCTGCCCCTCGGAGCCGGGGCGTGAGAACTCAGTCAGGCCTTCCCCTGCGCCAGCACCCGCGGCGCACGCCGCAGCAGCCCCCGCAGCTTGCCCACAAAGTGCTCGATGTCGTCCACGATGGAGAAGAAGCTGGGCGTCACCAGCAGGCTCAGCACGGTGGAGGTAATGAGGCCGCCGATCACTGCCGCGGCCATGGGGGCGCGGAAGCTGTTGTCGGCCTCGCCCAGGCCGGCCACCAGCGGGATCATGCCCGCGACCATGGCGATGGTGGTCATGATAGTGGGAACTGGTGCGGTAGTGAATGCTCAATACGCTACCAATACAGTAGCGGATAAAGCTTATTTCACGGGGGCTACGGCCCCTTTTTTCTTAAAAGACCTGAGCGAAACCGATCGGTCGCAACGGCCATCGGGATGTGAGTCGCCTTATTCCATTTCTAATTCAATGATGTAATAATACATCTCCATCAACCTTGATGGAGATGGGTATGTCGCGTCCAGCCAGTGGAGACCAGGAAATCCTGCGCAAAGCCCGGGAGGCCATTGCCACGGCA
>JBQTHH010000011.1:0-9135 GCA_052390055.1 Rhodoferax sp. | reverse complement strand
CCGGCGGCAGTTGCACCCTGCCTGCGCTGATCGCGTCGGAAAGCTGCTGGGCGAGCGCCTTCACCTGGTCAGGCAGGAAACGCATGGCCCACTTCTTCATGCTCTCGATCAGGCGCTCGGACTGCGCACCGTTGATCCACTGCAAGGCATCCACGCCAGTGAGCCGTTTCACATAGGCGGCCAACGCTTCCTCCGAGGGATTCCTGACGGCGCCAAGCTGGTGGAGGAACAGCCACAGCGCCCGAATCTTCTGGCTCTGCGGGTCGCGCGCCAGTGCCCGTGAAGGCTTCGCCGTGGCCCCAGCCGCTTTGCCCTTGGAACGAACCTTGAAGCCGCTGCGTTTGAGGTGTTCCAAAACCTTCTCCAGTTCTGGAACGGTCAACTCGGCGGCGGACACCTTCTTTCCAATGCGCTGCAAGATGGCGCGGTAGGTCTCATCGTCCAGGTGCAGATCGCGCTTGGCGACATGGATCAGGCGGATGAGGCGCTGGCGGTTGTTGGCGGATGGCTGGGGCATGGCTTACTTGCTCCTCTTTCAGAACTTCCGCACCATCCACGGGTGGATGGCCATGGAGGTGAGGATGCCCAGCGGCCCACCCACCAGGTAGGCGGCCACTTCCAGCGAGCCGGTGGGGCCGGGCATGATCTTGAGGATGGTGATGTTGGCCATGCCGATGCCGAAGCTGGTCAGCGCCGACAGCAGGCGGTGGCCCCCATTCACGTTGAGGGACTGGAGGCCCAGGAACAGCACCAGGGCGAAGGTCGCGGAGAAGAGGAACAAGGCGTTCATTTCTGGGCTGCCCTCGGTTCATATTTCTTGCATTGCCCGCTTTCTGTCACCTGGAATTTGCAGAGGTTTGAGTAGCTGCAAACTTTGATCCACTCGCGGTCAAGAACTGGGTGGTCCTGTTCCTCAAAGTAAGTGCAATCCACGCACTTCACCGGTTTGTCGATGTATCCCATCGCGGCCTTGGTTTCTTCGATCAGGCTCATGTCACACCGCCTTCACGTCGGAACGCCGAAAGATGGAAATGTCCTGAGCACGGGATACATCCATCTCTCCGCCGGTCAGTGCCTCGAACGCCCTCTTCAGGGTATCGGGGTCTGCCGCGACGATTGCCACTTCCCCCCAGGGGTAACCTGCAACAGTGGCTAGACCGTGGAAGCAGACGCCTCTCGCCTCGGCCAGTTGCTTCGGCAACGACTGCTGTTTGGGGAGACAGGCTTTAGTACTTTTTTTCCCCATGATCACACCGCCGCCACGTCAAGACTGATGGGCCGGTACTGGTCGGTGTTGCCGATCCGCTCGTAAAAGCGCACGTACTCCTTGCTGCCCACCACTTGGAGGCTTTCGCCGATGGCCTGCATGGCCGTTTGCCACTTCTTGTCACGGATATCCAGGCGGCGCAGCGCCAGTACCTTCCCCGTGTTGATCTTGCCCGCCTTATCGGTCTGGAACGCGGCCTGCACCAAGACCTTGATTTCGTCGCGGCTACCTTGGGACCAAGCAACAATGCATTCGTCAATCAGCAGCTTCGCCGCCTGCAGCCGCTCATCGAACACCATGTGTTCGGCCACGGCGATCTGCATCTTGTAGGCGCCGTTGAAGGTGTAAAGGGTGAGGTTGCCCTTCTTGCCGCCGAGCTTGACCTCGTACTGTTCGGCGGACAGCTCGACAAAGGCATTCACGTCGGCAAAGACGCGGGCCTTGAACTCGCGCAGGCCATCGCTGACGATGCGGGCCTGCCGGGCCAGTTCCTGCACCAGCTCATCGCGGGCCAGGTCAATCGGTTTGATCATGGACTCGGGCACCAGGCAACCTTGGTGGTCGGCGCGGTAGCCGTCGGGAATCACTTTCTTGGTGGTCATTGTTTTCTCCAACACGGGGCATTCGTAGGTTCCTGGCCAGGGTGTCCCTGAGTTCGCGCAATCGGGCCAGGTTGCGTTCGCGCACTTCCGGGGTGACAGGCGGCGGTGGCAGCGCCCTGGGCGGGTCGCGGTTGCCCAGGTTGTCCAGGAACACCCTGGGGGCAGGCCAGCGGTCGCAGATGCGAAACAGGGTCTGAAAGGCCCGGCGTACCCGCTGCTGGTCCAGGTGTTCCACCCACTGGATGCCGCATCCGTCCAGCGCCTCCAGCCAAACCTCCGCCGTGCCCACGATGGCATCCTCCGGCGGGGTTCCGGCCAGGCGCAGGGCCAGCAGCTTCTGCAGGCCCGAGGCGATCTCGCAGCGAAGCCAGTCAGCCACCACGTTTGAACTCCTCCAGGGCGGCAATGCCGGAAAGCGTGCGCGACGGCGCCTTGCCGGTGGTCAGGCGCGGGGCTCCCTCGGCCACCACCAGGCTGGCCGCTGGGCGGTAGTTGCTGATGACCTCATACAACCATCCGTGCCCCTTGAGCGGCAGGGTGAGGCGACCGTGGTCGCGCGCCTGCAGGGCCTGCTCGATGGCCCACACCCATGCCTCGGTCGGTGCGTCATGAACTTGACCATTGCGGCTGATCCGCTGCGCCTGCAGGTCGGGCAGCAGGTCGCTGAGCAGGCGTGCCACACGGTCCATCGTCAACTCGCGCGAATCGGGCCTGAACAGCGCGAGGTAGCGCACCAGTGCTGAGCCGAGCTGGCCAGACAGCTTGAAGGCGACCGTCAGTGCCTCGCGCGCCGCATCGTGGGCGATCAGCGCGTCCAGGGAAAGCGTGGCGCCGCAGCTCGGGCAACGGGTGCGCATCAGTGCTGCCTCCACGGCTTGGCCTGTTGCTCGCGCTGGTAGCGCTCGGCGAGTTCTGTCAGTTCGGCCTGGATGGCGGGCTGGTCCCCGGCGATATGCGCCTGCACCAGCTTGGTCAACTGCATGCGGAGCTGGTGGGCAAAGTCACTCACCCGATCCAGTTGGTCCGCCAGGACGATGATGTTTTCGTTGGCGCGGTGAAATTCCCGGCGCAACTCCGGGATGCTGTGGATGGCCTCCGGGTTGGTGATCGTCGGGCAGATAGTGACGGTGTATCCGTTCATGACGCCTCCGCCCAGCTCACGATCACGCCCAGGTACTCGCCGCTGACCACCGTGCAGCCGCCCTCCTTGTGGAACGAGCGCGGCCCCATGCGGTCCAGTAAGGGCGCCAGGGACTTGACGCCATCGCGGTGGATATGCACCTGGGGCTTGGGACCAGCGAGCTTGCTCCAGACCACTTGCAGGCCCAGGGTGCGCAGCGCGCGCTCGGCGTGGTTGAGCTGCGCCAGGCGCTCCAGCACCGGGGGCGTGAAGACGCGTGGCTGGGGGGCGTCGGGCTGGATGACCAGCGTCGTCACCGCAGGGGGGACCAGTTGCAGATGAACACCCATGTCACACCCCCTTGACCACGTCGGCGGTCACGGTCGGCACGCCAATCCCGGCGGCGAAATTCATGCACGCAGTCAGCAGGTTGCCCACGGCGAGGGGGTACAGCAGCGAGACCGTCTCCGGGCGGTCGCCGCGCCGGTTGCTGGTAAGGGTCAGCTTGGCGCGCAAGGCATCGATGCCGCTGGCGTCGATCACCTCTGCTATAGGTTTGCCAAGGCGCTCGAACTTGAACTTCAGGTACTCGTCGAGGCGCCCGCCGTCGAGCGGCTTCAGTTCGACCATCTCGCAGCGCTGAACGAATTCGCGAACTTTGGGGTTGCGCTCTGACAGCTTGGCCTTCAGCTCGGGCTGACCGATCAGGACAATGCTCAGGAGTTTTTTGAAACCGAGTTCGAGTTCAAAAAAACGCTTCAAGTGCACGATGGTCGGTATCGGCAAGGAGTGCGCCTCGTCGATCACCAGGCAGTGCCGGTATCCTGCGGTATGGCTCGCACTCATTGCCTTGTGCAGTTGGTCAAAACGCGCCTGGGGGCTGCTCTTGGGTTTCTCGAGCGGGGCCACTGCAGCCATCAGCGCCTCGGCAATGTGGGTCGATTTCAAGGTCTTGCCCGCCTGATCGTTATCCTCCATCGCCAGAACATAGGGCTTGATCAGCAGAATCGGTTGGTTCTCGCGGGCGATGCGGTCTTCAAGGTCGCGCGTCAGCGTTGTCTTGCCCGCACCGCTTTCGGCCACCACGGCGAGCAGGCCGCCGTGCTTGGCGGTCTGGAACATGGCCTCACGAACGTAGCGGATGTCGGGGCTCACGTACATGTCCTCATGGGACTGGATGTCATCCTGGAAAGGGTCGCGGAACAGGCCGAAGTGCTTGCGGGTGGCTGGAAACAGGGTTTGCTTGCGCAGTAACATGGAGTCCTCCTGGTTGGATTCGATTGCGGGTTTCGACGGGGAGACCGAGCGGGCAGCGTTGGCGCGCTGCTCGCTCACCTCTTCAAAGGCGGTGGACAGATCGGCCTGGCTGGCGCCGCCGGTCTGCAGGAAGTCGAGGATTCGCTCCTGCAGGTCCAGCTCATCCAGGCTCCTGGGCCATTCGCCGTGGTTGACGATCTGCGCCACGGTGGCCTGGGACACCCCCAGGGCCTTGGCCAGATCGGACTGCTTGCGGCCAGTGGCCTGCAGCACGTTCTTGAGTTTCAGCATCACTCGCCTCCTGCCGCGCGCAGCAACTGCAGCGGCTTGTGTAGACCCGCGCGCGGGCCGGAAAGCTCGGCGGCAATGGCGTCGAGCTGCTCTTGTGGCACACCCTCTGGGAAGCGCTGCGCCAGCCACTGGAAGTGCTCGACATTCCAGGCCCCGCCCAGGGCTTCGAGCTTGGCCTTGAGCAGCTTGGCCGCTTCGACATGCGACAGAGGCGGGAACTCGACGCGCGGCGCAGCCAGCTCGTGCGCGGTGCCACGGCGCGGCAGGTAGGTCGGCAGTTCGATGTCCTGAAGATAGGAGTGCGCCTTGAGTTCGCCCTCGAAGGGGGTGACCCGCTTGGCGCGTGCCGCTTTGACCTCGTCGACCGACAGGCCGGGGTAGGCCTGCCCATCCATCGCCGCAGCGGCCCGTTCAATCGCGGTGTGCGGCATGGCCTTGTATTGCTCGCCAATCTCGGCGGCTGTTAGCAACTGGCCGAACTCGTCATAACCACGCTCCGGCTCCACCTGGTAGACACGGTCCTCGCCGTTGTAGGAAGGCACCGTGACCTGGATGGCGCAGTCGCCGAACACCATCGCGCACACGGTGACCTCGTCGCCACTGCACACGCCGTCCAGGCCGCGCAGGCTATAGGC
Organism: Rhodoferax sp.; assembly: GCA_052390055.1. Classification (GTDB taxonomy): domain Bacteria; phylum Pseudomonadota; class Gammaproteobacteria; order Burkholderiales; family Burkholderiaceae_C; genus Allorhodoferax. Next base: position 3,963 of record JBQTHH010000011.1, on the reverse strand, counting down.
GGCAGCGCGCTCAGCCTGTGGATGCTTGAAGCTGATCGTCAGATCGGGGCGTACCTTGCGCGTTTCCTCCTTGGCGGTCATGAAGGCACGGCACACGTCCACCGGCGGCAGCAACAACAGTTGTTCGGAACGAATCCGCTGCCACAGATCAAAGCGCGCGATCGGCTCGGCCAGGCCCCGCCGTTGCAGGCGCGTGTCCTGACCGGGGATCAGGTTGGCGTTCCAGGCGTTGCACCAGGCCGTCGCCGCTTCGTTCAGCTCATCGATGCTCTCCACCGGCTCGAAGCGCAGACGCGACTCGAACTGGGTCTCGACAATGTTGTTGCCAACTTCCACGCCGCCCTTGGCGCGGGCATTGCCCGCCTCATGCTCCAGCGTCTGCACGCCCAATGCGCGGCACAGGTTCTTGATTGCCGCGCTGGTGTTGGCACTGCCCTTGTCCCACAGCAGAAATCGGCACAGACCGTGGAACACCCGCCCTGGCAATTGGCCCCAGGCGAACATCAGGAAGTCGAACAGCCGGTGCTGGTTCTCGCCTGCCGACTCGCAGTACCACGCCACGATCACGCCGCTGGCGCGGTCGTACAGCACATAGCGCCAGACCTTGAACTTGACCTTGGCGTAGTTCTCCAGCTTGTTCTTGTAGAACTCGCGGTCGCGCATGATGTACTGGCGCCCCCTGAGGTAGTAGATGAGGCACAGCGACGGGTCGACCTCGTGGGTGTGGTTGGGGTGCGGGGCGCGCAGCGCCTGCACCGGGTCCGCCTGGCGCTGGGCGGCCACGTTGAGTTTGCGGTCGCGGATCAGTCGGTTGAGCTGGCCATTGCTCACGGTCAGCTCAATGCCATTGCTCTCCAGGATGGAGCGCGCCGTGGTGGTGTACAGGGTCTGCTTGCCGTTGTCCCGCACTGCCTCGCGTTGGACCGCGCCCAGCATCACCAGCGATTCTTCGCTGACCGAGGTCGAACCTTTGTCGGCGCGGGCCTTGCGACCAGAACACCAGCCTACGGCCTGCTTCAACTGGCGGTACACGGTCTGCGCAGACCATCCGAGGAACTCGGCCGTGCGCGCCACCAGCGCAGTCTGCTCGCCACGCTGGGCCGCATCCAGCTTGCCTGCCAGTTCGCGCAACACCTCGCGCACTTCGGGAGTGACCGCCATGTCTTCCACCTCACGCCCCTTCGGCCAGGAGATGCTGGCGCGCGTCGTCGATGTCGGCACCGAAGCGCAGCCGCAGTTCATGCTGCAGGCCCGCCACCAGCGCCGCCGTGCGGGTCACCGCGTCATCCAGGTGCAGGAGCACGGCACGCACCGCGTGGGGCATCACCACGGTGGCCTCCGGGTCGTAATCCGGCTGGCTGGTGACCTCGTCGGTCAACCAAGCGTCCAGCGCTTCAACAGCCTTTTTGTGCTGGCCGATCGCCGCATCCAGCAGCGACTGGCGTTCGGTGATCTCTTTCTGGAAGGGGGCTACCCGCGTGTCCCACGGGGTGACAGCCAGGGGCTTGGAGAGCCGCACCACATCGCGCTGCAGCCGGTTGATGGTGGCTTCCTTGTCGGCAAGGTGGCGCTCCTTGGCATCCTTGTCGGCGGTGATTTCGTCCACCTGCTTGGCCAGCACCTCCTTCTCCTTGGCGTGCTTGGCGATCAAGTCTTCGGCCAGTTCAAGGAACGAGTCCTTGTCTCCGGTCTTCGCCACCTCGATCAAGGCGGTTTTCTGGTCTTCGGGAAGGCGGCGGAACTGGCGCAGTTCGCGGTAACCAGCACCGATTGCGGAAAGCTGCTTTAGCGCCTCCTCACCAAAGGCGGCGAGATTGGTCAAGTCCTCGTCGACCTTCGAGCGTGAAAGTCCAAGCGCTTGGCAAAAGCCGTCAAAAGTGCCGACGTCGGCAATTTCGTTGCCGTCCGGGTCATATCCCTTTTTGCCCGCAAGTGCCCGATACAGCTTGCTTTCCTTGATGTGCTTCAGCTTGCTCAAACTGACGACGTCGGCAAAACGGGCAAACGAACGGGCCATTTGCACTTGCCCGAGAAGCTGATTCACCAGGTCGCGCTCCTCGTTGTAGTCCGCCTGCACAGCGGCCACGATGTCGGTGGCCTTGACGGCGGCAGGCAGGCCGGGCATTTGCTCCTCTGCCACTGCATGGCTCGGGTTGTCGATTTGGGACGGCTTTCTTCCTTTGGCCATGGGGTCCTCTACAGTTTGGTGGTCAGGCGGTTGGTGATTTCGTCGATGCGTTGCCGGGCGGAATCCAGCGAGCGCAGGATGCCCACGGCGTGCTGGGCAAGACGGGTCGAGGGGCGGATTCGCCCGGTCTCGGGGATGCGCTCTGCGAACCCCGCCGCCTCCAGGGTGGCGACGTAGCGGGTGATGTTGGAAGGCGACAAGCCGGTGGCCTTGGCCAGCTCCCCCGCGGTCAGGCCGTGGGCAAAGTGGCCCAGCAGCACGTTGAGCACGTCCAGCACTTTCCCGGCGGACTGGCCGGTGTTCTTCTCAGCGGCGGCCATGTTCGGCACCTCCCTGCAGGGCGCTGAGCTTCTTGGTCAGCAGACGTTCGAGCAGATCGGCAAAGGGCTTTGCGTCCTCGCTGTCGATCTCAATCTCGCCGTAGTGGGTCTCGATGCGGAAGCCACGGCGCATGTCTGGCACTTTCTTGGCCAGGTCGTAGCTGATCCACTGCTGTTGGTTGGGCATGGTCATTCCTCCTGAAAATCGAACTCGGGCTGGGCGTGCTTCTCGACATTGCCGCGATGCCACGCCAGGGCTTCGATGGCGTGCTGCACCTCGCCCAGGGTTTCGTTGGCGTCAGCCTTGCCGCTGTAGAAGCGCAGCAGCGCGCTGGTGGTCTCGGCCAGCACCTTCTGCAGCTCGGCCATCTCGATGGGGTTGGGGCGCCGACCTGTGGGGACCTGCACGAACAGGCCTCCGGCCTGGGCACACAGGTAGCGGATGACCGCTTTGCCACCCGTGTTGTGGAACCACGCTGCCAGCCGGTTGGCGGGCAGATCGCCGTCCTCCATCCACTTGTACATGCGGGAACCAGATACGGCCTGAAGCTCGGCGTGTCGCTCCACAGAGAGGCCACGGCGAATGCCATCCACCTTGTCTTTCTCAAGTGCTGCCGTGAGGCTGATAGGCACGCGCTTCAAATTCGCACGACTCATTGGAATGCCCTCCCCATGCTGCTTTCCAAACAAAATTCCGATTTGCACCTGCTGAAAGGCGTTTGCGCCGCGTAGCATGAAGGGCACATAATTCGCACAGGGAGCACTTGATGAACGACGAACGTATCCAGCGGCTTGAGGGGCAGGTCAATGCGATGGCGCATGCTTGGCTTACCCTTGTTGCGGCTCTGGAAACCCAGGAAGGTTTTGACGCTGCGGGCCTGCAGGCATCGCTGCGCAAGCGCCGCTGGCCACAGAACCCTGCGCTGAATGCCCAGGCGCGGCCAACGCTGGCCTGGCTGTGCGACCAGCTCGACGACGCGCGCATGGCTCGCCGATCAGGGGCGCATTGATGGGGAAGCCGAAGCGGTCAAACTTCATCATGACCTCAGGCAGCGAGCTGCTCGGGGGCCTTCAGGCCGAGCGCGACGGCAATCTCATGGGCGCGACCAAAGTTGGCTTTGTCGATGCCGTTCAACACGCGGTACACCGCGCTGCGGGGATAGCCGTGGTTGACGGCCCATTGCGTGATGGTGATGCCCTGGCGGCGCAGGCGGGACTTGACTTGATCGGAGGTCATGGTGTGGTCTCCTGTGAAAGGGTGAGATGGATCCGGTGTCACTGATTTCCGCTACTGCGAGCGGCGTTTCTGTTCTTAAGGATCTGGGCGAGGCCTTGCTCGGGGAGCGCGATCGCCAGAAAGCGGCGGCCATCCATGTCGAGTTCACGGAAAAGCTCATTGACACGCAGGCCCAGCTTATGCAGGTACTGAGCGCCGTCATCGAGCAGCAGCGGCAC
>JBQTHH010000010.1:0-19449 GCA_052390055.1 Rhodoferax sp. | reverse complement strand
CCGTGGCAATGGCCTCCCGGGCTTTGCGCAGGATTTCCTGGTCTCCACTGGCTGGACGCGACATACCCATCTCCATCAAGGTTGATGGAGATGTATTATTACATCATTGAATTAGAAATGGAATTACCAAAAGGGAAGTCATGAAAAGGACCAACACCCCCACTTGCGGGGCCACCTGCCCGGTGCAGCGCACCGCCCGGGTGCTGGAGGGGAAATGGACCACCCTGGTCTTGCGCGACCTGCTGGGCGGCAAGAAGCGCTACTCCGAACTGCAGCGCAGCCTGGCGGGCATCAGCCCGCGCCTGTTGGCGGCGCGGCTCCAGGCCCTGGAGCACGAGGGCCTGGTCACGCGCACCGTGTTTGCCACCCAGCCGCCCACCACCGAATACGCGCTCACCGCCCACGGGCTGCAGGCCATGCCCGTGGTGCAGGCCATGGCGGACTATGGGCAACTGCTGCTGGCCCAGGACGCGGCACGCGCCACCCAGGCCCGCGCGCCCCGGCAAAACACGTCTGGGGCAGGTGTGACGCGGGTGCGATCCGGCAAGCGCGTGGCGGATCCATAAAGGAGCGGCGCCCCGCCTTCCGGCGCCGATAACCCCAGGTCTGCGGGGCGTGCCGTTGGGCCGCACACTGGTGTTTTCTTTTTTGGGAGAACCGCCATGCCCGAGTCCGCTCAGTCCCCCATTGCGCTGATGGCTGCCGACACCGAACCGCGGCGCCAGCGCAGCCTCTACCCCGAGCCCTTTGCCAGCCAGATGGCCGGGCGCACCAAGCGCGTGCTGGGCGATCGGTTCGGCTTGCGCAACTTCGGCGTCAACCTCACGGAGCTGGCCCCGGGCGGCGTCTCGGCCCTGCGCCACGCCCACAGCCACCAGGACGAGTTCGTCTACGTGCTGCAGGGCACGCCTACGCTGCTTACCAACGCGGGCGAAACCCTGCTCTTGCCGGGCATGTGCGCGGGGTTTGCGGCGGGCACGGGCGACACCCACCAATTGGCCAACCGCAGCGCGGCCCCGGTGGTCTACCTGGAGGTGGGTGACCGCAGCGCGGGCGATGCCGTGACCTACCCCGACGACGACCTGCGTGCGGACTTTGTGCAGGGGGGCTGGTGCTTCTCGCACAAGAATGGCGAGCCCTATGCCTGAACTGGCCCAAATGCGGGGTCAAACAGGCGCCTGGCCCGCGTAAAAGTTGGTTGTTAAGCTATCAAACAGATAGCAAATTGGTGTCTGAGGCCCCGCCTTGGCGGGGGCAGATGAGGCGCTGGCGCGGCGGCTTTCATTCCGGATCACTGTCGCCCAGTGCCTGACCATGCATGGCAAGGCGGACGGCCTCTTCGATCGCGTCCAACACGTGGCCCTGGACGCGGTCCATGTAACGTTTGCGCCGGTTGTTAGAAAGTGTCCCGCCGTTCCGGTGAATGGTCACAATGAGCGTGGCCAGGTCGCTGCCGCGCAGGTCATGGCGCGCGTCGATGTAGCGCTTTACCCGGTCGAACAGTGCCAAAAACTCCACCTCCTGACGCATGTGGGTGTCCAGCGATGCTTCGGCCATCTGCAGTGTAAAGGCCACGGCGTCGGTCAAGTCCATGGTCCTGAACCAGATGTCCGCGCCGCTTACCCATTCGTAGGTGTAGTGCTCGTCGCCCGCCCAACGCACCTGGCACAGCTGGCGGGCAGGTTTGCTGAAGGCGGTGAGCGCGTTGAGGTATTGCGCCTCGTGCTTTTTCATGGCCACCGAGATCGGCAGCAGGAACTGGGGGGGCAGCAAGCCAGACTGACCCAGACAGTGGTGGATCAGGAAACGTGACAGTCGGCCATTGCCGTCCATGAATGGGTGGATAAACACGAAGGCGAACGACACCACCGCAGCGTGCACCAGCGCATCCTGCGTCGGCGGACGCTGATTGCTCAAGCGCATCAGCCCATCCATCAGTTCAACGGCTAGTTCGGGTGCGGGGGGTACATAGGTCACCCCCGCAGCACCGGAAACGTCGTTTTGCAGCCTGTTCTGTTCAGTGCGGAACTGCACCGCTTTGTCGTAAGGGTTGGATATGGCGGCGTTTTGCAGCTCCACCAGCATGTCCTCAGTCACCTTGCGCCGCTCGTGGGCGCGCCGCAGCAGCGCGGCAAACAAGGCCGTCTTGTCCTGGCTGGGTGCCTCGCCCTCAATGGCGAACGACCCTTCGGTTTCGCTCAGGTAGGCCCAGGCCAGCGCCCGCTCCAGCATGGTGGGCCCTACCGAATCGGCGAATGCCTTGGCTCGCCCCAGAATGTCCTTGGCCAGCAGCGCTTCGATGGCCGGCGTTCGGCGGACCACGGGACAGAAACCCAGCTCGCCCAGGCCATTGAACGCGATGCGCCAGCGGGCATCGCGTTGGGCTTCGCCCACCATGTAGTGCTCCGGATCGAACAGCGGGGCATAGGCCGCCGCCACACCGAAGCCGTCCAAGCCGGGTAGCCGACGCTGGTGCCAACGCTCCCACAGATGGCCCAGCTTGCGTCCGTACACGCTGTTGGGCGACGATCGGACCAGTGCCGCCAAGTCCTGCGGCGGCACACGCTGCAAGGTGTGCCACAACAGCCCCAGATTTACCCCTTCGTGCTTGAGGGCGAACAGCGCATGCTGCAAGAGCGACGGCTCCGGCGCGAGCTTATGGGGCACCAAAAGGCTGCCGTCCTCCATGCGCTCAATGCGGCTGACCGGCGCCAGACGCGCCCGCTGCGGGCCCAGAAAGTCTGGAGCGTCCAGCGTGTATTGAATCCAGGCGTAGCCAATGTCGCTCATCTCAGTCCGAGCCTCTCAACGAGAAAAATCTTCAGAACCTGCAAATTATTATCAGAATGGCCATAACAGCCAATTTTTTCTTCAGATTTGGCGGTGTGAGCGGGGCTCAACAGCTGCTTTTCAGGGGCTTGGGCCAGAAAAGCTTTCAGCGGCGACACTTATTTATCAGTATGTCTTTGGATGAAGACTTTTTGTTCAGTTTTCGGGACCCCTGGCGCAGCCCTTCCCCCGGTATCGCCCCGATGCATAGGCATTGCGCCATCACAGCGCCGACATCCAGTAGCACGCCAGCGGCGCGGGAATGGCTACCACCTCGCCCACCCGTTTGTCGGGCGTGGCCTTGTTCGTGCAGCGCACCGGCATGCGGCCAAAGTCCTTCCAGCGCTGGGTGATGGCGGCGTTCTGGTACTTGACATCGAAGGGCACGAGACGCTCGCTCACGCGGGTGCTGACGTCCACCTCCTGCTTGCGTCTGGGCTCCACCCCGTACGAGAACTCGGGCGTCTCGTGATCTGGTTCGACCCGGTTTCAGTTCCCATCCCGATCCGTACCGCCACATCTGCGCCAGAGTGATGCAGAGTCTCCTTGAGCCGCCAAATGATGGCAAAAATTGGCCGTTGGCCCGCGAGAGTATTGTTGTTTATGCTACTAATTCAGTAGCAAACCGTTTTCCTAACGCAGCCGCAGTACCTGCTCCCCCGCCCACCGCTGCCCGGCGTTTAGGGTGAGCGGTTCCACCTGGGCGGCTTCCACGCACACGAAATCCTGCCAGCCGCGTGCGGGCAGGTCGGCCAGGGTGTGGCCGGGGCCGGGGTTCCAGACCACGGTGTGGGCAAAGCCGCTTTGCTCCAGGCGCAGCACCGGGCCGCGCGCGTGCAGGCGCAGGGCTGCGGCAGGGGCCGGGTGCACCTGGTCGATGGGACCGTGCAGGGGCAGGGCCTGCCCGGGCAGCAATCCTGCCAAGCGGGCGTGGCGCGCGTCCTGCGCCAGGTAGGTGTGCAGTGCCGCGCCAAAGGCCAGCGGCGCGCTGCCGGTGTTGTGCAGGCCCAGGCGCAAGCGCAGTACGCCGCGCACGCCGATGTCGGCCTGCAGGCACAGCACGCAGGGGTGGGGCCAGCGCGGCTCGGTCTGTTCGTCCACGCGCAGCACCAGGGCCGCCGCACTGGCGCGCTCTTGCGGCAGGGCCTGCCACCAGCTCTGGCGTGCAAAGCCGTGCGCCCCCAGCGGGCCCCGGCGCCCAAACTGCGGAAACACCACCGGCACGCCCCCGCGCACCACGCCGCGCCCAGGCAGCGCCGTGCTGGGGCTGACAAACAGCCGCTCGCTGCCACGCGCACTGCACCAGGACAGCACTTGCCCACCCCAGGGGTGCAGGATCGCGGTTTCGCCCCAGACGTTGTGCAGCAGGATGGGGGAGCGGGAGGCGGCGGTGTGGGTCATGGCAATGGAGCGTGCGGGCCAGCGCGCAGGGTGTGAAAACAGCGGCGGCGATGATACCTACCGCGTCGTCGTCACCTTGCGCAGGTGCCGGGGCTGGTCCGGGTCCAGGCCGCGCGCGCGCGCCAGGGCCTCGACCAGGGGGTAGAAGCTGCCAATGGCGGCAATGGCGTCCAGGTCCGGGCAGGCGCTGGGCACCAGGGTGAGGTCGCGTTCGGGCACCTCGGGCGGGGCGGCCAGCAGCACCCGGGCGCCGCGCGCGCGCATGGCCTGGGCCTGCGCTACCACGCTGTCTTGCGCCGGACCGCGCAGGGCAAAGACCAGCAGCGGGTAGCCCTCGTCCACCAGCGCCATGGGGCCGTGCTGCACCTCCGCCGCGCTGAAGGCCTCGGCCTGCAGGGCGCAGGTTTCCTTGAACTTGAGCGCCGCTTCCTGCGCCAGCGCCAGCCCCGGGCCACGGCCCAGCACCAGCAGGCGCTGGGCGCCGTGCAGCACGGGCAGCGCGCCAGACCAGTCCTGGGCGCAGGCGGCGCGCAGCGTGGCGGGCAGAGTGGGCAAGGCGTCGAGCAGGTCGCGGTCTTGCGTCCAGTGCGCCACCAGGCGCGCAGCGCCCACCAGGCTGGCGACAAAGCTCTTGGTGGCGGCCACGCTGCGCTCGGGGCCCGCATGCAGGGGCAGCACCCACTGCGCCGCCTGTGCCAGGGGCGAGGCTGCGTCGTTCACCAGGGCCACGGTGCTGGCCTGGGCGCGGCGAAAGTGCTGCAGCGGCTCCACCAGGTCGGGACTGCGCCCGGACTGCGACACCGCAATGGCCAGGCGCTGCGCCTGCGCCAGGGGCGCGCCGTAGAGCGTGAGCAGGGACATGGGCAGCGAGGTCACCAACTGGCCGGTGCGCGCCATCACCAGGTAGGCCAGGTAGCTGGCGGCGTGGTCCGAGCTGCCGCGCGCCAGCGTCAGCACCCCCTGGGGCGGCTGGGCGCGCAGCGCGGCGCCCAGTGCCTCCAGGGTGTCGGTGTCGTGGGCGAGCAGGGTTTCGACATGGTCGGCGCAGGACAGCGCCTCTTGCAGCATCCAACTAGGCATGGGCAGTGAGGGGTTGAGAGAGAGGTTCAGAGGAAGACAAAAAACACAGCGCCAGCGCGCCGTCCATGGCGTCGCCCTGGGGTGCTACCAGGCTGCGGGCCAGGTCGGCGCCCAGCAGCGGCAGCAGCCGTTGGCCGATGCCGCCCGCCACCACGGCGGGCAAATCGCCGCCCGGGTTGGCGGAGCGCAGCAGGCGTTCCAACTGGTGCAGGGCGTGGGCGCGCAGTTCGCGTGCCAAGGGGTCGTGCCCGGCGTGTTCAAACACCAGCGGCGCCAGGCTGGCAAATTCGTGCTGCTGGGCCTGGCAGCTCCAGGCCAGCAAAGCGGCAGCGCTGCCGCCGCAGTGCTGCAGCACCGCTTCGGTCAGGGGGCTGGGTGGGCTGCGCCCGTCCAGCGCCTGCTGGGTGGCACGCACGGCGCGCAGCCCCAGGTCGGCGCCCGCGCCTTCGTCGCCGCTGGGAAAACCCCAGCCGCTCACCCAGCGCTCCTGGCCGTCGTGGCCGCGCGCCAGGGCGATGGCGCCGGTGCCCAGGATCACCAGCACGCCCGGTGCGCCGCCGTGGGCCCCGGAGAGGGCGGTTTGTGCGTCCGAGCGCAGCACGCAGCGCGCGTAGCCCGGGTCGGCGGCCAGGAACTCGGCCACCCAGGGCGCATGGTTGGCCCCGGCCAGGCCCAGGCCCAGGGCGCAGTGCGCCGGGGTGGGCGCGGCCCAGCCGCGCTGCACGCGGCCGGTGCAGGCCTGCGCGATGGCCTGGCCAATGTGGCGCCAGGCCTGGGCCTGGCCCTGCATCAGGCCCGAAGGCCCGGCGCGGCCTTCGCCCACCAGGGTGCCGCTGCGGTGCCAGACGCGCGCACGTGTGCTGGTGCCGCCGCCATCCACCCCTACGGCGTAGTCCACGCCGCTGGGCAGGGCCGAGAACCTGCGCGCCCAATCTTCACCGCCGCCTTGCCCGCCCCCACCGTCCGGGGCGATGCGCTGCTGCGCCCCGCCCTCCGTGGCTTCAGTGGCGCCTGCGCGGGCACGGGATGGGGCCGCAGGCGCTGTGGAGTCCGTCGCGCCTAGCGCTGCGTGCGTTCCGCTCACAGGGCCCCCTCCGCGGCGTGCGCGTTGGTGGAAACCTGCGCCGCCTTGAGCGCATGCGCCGCTCGCATATTGCCCGGCTGCTGGCGCACGTAGGCCAGGCCCTGGGCGTCGAACAAATACAGCGCCTGTGGCGGCGCGCAGACGATCACCGCCTCGCCCAGGCGCACCGGGGTGCTGCCGTCGCCGCGCACCACCAACTCCTGCCCATCGTCGAGCTGCAGGTAGAGCAGGTTGCTTTCGCCCAGGTGTTCCACCAGCTGGATGCGTGCATCCAGCGTCAGCGCATCCACCGGCGGTGCCTCGCCCGCGCCCAGCAGGCGGGCGTGCTCGGGGCGCAGGCCCAGCTCCACGCTTTGCCCTACTTGCAGCCCGGTGCCGTCCACCGTGGCCAGGGCGCGTGCGCCGCAACCCAACTGCACGCGCACGCCCTGCATGCCGGTCTCCAGCACCTGGGCGCCCAGCAGGTTCATGGTGGGCGAGCCGATGAAGGTGGCGACAAAGCGGTTGGCGGGTTGCTGGTACAGCTGCAGTGGGGAGCCCACCTGCTGCACCCGGCCTTCGTGCAGTACCACGATCTTGTCGCCCAGGGTCATGGCCTCGACCTGGTCGTGGGTGACGTAGACCATGGTGGCGGCCAGTTCGCGGTGCAGCCGGGCCAGCTCGATGCGCGTCTTGGCGCGCAAGGCGGCGTCCAGGTTGGATAGCGGCTCGTCAAACAAAAACAGGCGCGGCTGGCGCACGATGGCGCGGCCTATGGCCACGCGCTGGCGCTGCCCACCCGACAGTTCGCGTGGCAGGCGCTCCAGCAGGTGCTCGATGTGCAGCACGCGCGCGGCATCGCGCACGCGCTGGTCGATGGCTGCCTTGTCGGCTCCCTGGATCTTGAGGCCGAAGGCCATGTTGCGGTACACGTTCATGTGCGGGTACAGCGCATAGCTCTGGAACACCATGGCAATGCCGCGCTCGGCCGGGGGCAGGTGGTTGACCAGGTCGGCGCCAATGCGCAGCTCGCCCGCGCTGATGCTTTCCAGCCCGCACAGCACGCGTAAGAGCGTGGATTTGCCGCAGCCGCTGGGGCCCACGAGCACGACGAATTCGCCGTCGGCAATGTCCAGGTCGATGCCGTGCAGCACCGGGGCGTTGGCGCCGTAGGCTTTGGTGAGGTTTTTCAGGGAGACGCTCGCCATGAGAGAAGCCTTTTTGCAGGGGTTTACTTGACGGCACCGGCGGTGATGCCGCGGATGAGCTGGCGTGAAAACAGGGCGTAGAGCAGCACCACCGGCACGATGGCCAGCGACAGCGCCGCCAGCACCGCGTTCCAGTCGGTGGCGTACTGGCCCACGAACTGCTGTATCCCTAAGGTGATGGTCTGGGTCTTGTCCGACGGCGCCAGGATGAGCGGAAACCACAGGTCGTTCCAGATCGGCACCATGGTGAACACCGCCACCGTGGCAATGGCCGGGCGCACCAGCGGCACCACCACCTGCCAGAAGATGCGGAACTCGTCCACGCCGTCGCAGCGCGCCGCGTCTTTCAACTCCTGCGGCACCTGCTGCATGAACTCCGACAGGATCATGATCGCCAGCGGCAGGCCCTGCGCCACGTAGACCAGCACCAGCGCGGTGCGGGTGTTGACCAGGTCCAGCGCCACCATGGTCTGCAGGATGGAGACCGAGCCCAGCCGGATCGGCACCATGATGCCGAAGGCAAAGAAAAAGCGCAGCCAGCGGTTGCCCGCAAAGCGGTACTCCGTGAGCGCCCAGGCCGCCATGGCGCCAAAGAGCAGGATGAAAAAGAGCGAGGCCACCGTGACTGCGAAGCTGTTGCCAAAGTACAGCAGCACGTCGGCGCGGCCCAGCACCTTGGTGTAGCCGATGAGCGAAAAGCTCTCCGGCGTGGGCCAGGCCAGCGGGTCGGTGAAGATGGCGTCGCGCGCCTTGAACGAATTGACCAGCACCAGCAGGATGGGCGCCAGCGCCAGCACGCTGTAGGCCAGCAGCGTGGCGTGCACCAGCACACGGCTGGGCGAGAGGGGGGCAGAGCGCACAGTCATGGCGGTCCTCACAGGGCAAAGCGCTGCAGACGGCGCTGCACCGCCACGAAATACACCGCCACACCGCCCAGGATGAGCAGGAACATGAGCGTGGCCACCGCCGCGCCCAGGGTGGGGTTGGCCACCTGCGACTGGTAGCCAAAGAAGGTGCGGTAGAACAGCGTGCCCAAAATGTCGGTGCTGTAGTTGGGCCCGGCCAGCGCCCCTTTGACGGTGTAGATCAGGTCAAAGGCGTTGAAGTTGGCAACAAAGGTCAAAATCGTCACCAGCCCCAGCGTGGGCAGGATCAGCGGCAGGCGAATGCTCCAGAAAATGCGCCAGGGGCCCGCACCTTCCACCAGGGCCGCTTCGATGATGTCGTCGGGGATGGCGATGAGCGCGGCGTAGAGCAGCATCATGGGAATGCCGATGTACTGCCACACCGACATCAGCGAGACCGTGGCCAGCGCGCTGCCCTCCAGCCCCAGCCAGGGCGCGAACCAGTCCTGCAGGCCCACCCAGCCCAGCAGGCGTTCGGACACCCCCCACAGCGGCGAGAGGATGAGCTGCCAGACAAAGCCCACGATCACCACCGACAAGAGCGTGGGAAGAAAAAACAGGGTGCGGTAGCTGGCCGCACCGCGCACATCGCGCAGCGACAAGAGCGCCGCCAGCAGCAGCCCCATGGGGTTTTGCACCGCCATGTGGATGCCGAAAAACACCAGGTTGTTGGCCATGGCGTTCCAGAACTGCTGCGACCACTGCGGGTCCGTCAATATGGTGGCGTACTGCGCCAGGCCGACAAAACGCAACGCGCCGCTGTCGTCCGAGGCATACAGGCCCAGGCGCAGCGTGTCCAGCAAGGGCACGGCGCTGAAGACAGCGTAGATGAGCAGCGCCGGCAGCAAAAACACCGCCGTGCGCCAAGTAAATCCAAGCGGCATGGGAGAAAAGCGCCCCGCAGGGCGCACCAGGTAAGGGGTTGAAACGGCAAATGGTGGGTTCAGTGCCCGCCCGCAGCGGCTGGCGCGGGCACCGAGCCCGGGGCGCTTACTTGGCCTGGGGCGCGTACCACTTGGCAAAGCCGTTCTGGATCTGCGCGGCGGCGTCCTTGGCGCTCATCTTCTGGTTCATCACCTGGCTGCTCACGTTCCAGAGCTCGTTTTCCATGCTGGGCGTGCCGCGGCTCATGATCTGGGCGTTGAGGCGGATGGTGCTCTTGCACTGCTTGCGCCACTCGATCATTTCCTTGGCCACCGGGTTCTTCACGTCGATGGCGTGGCTGGAGAGCGAGAAAAAGCCCGTGACCTTGTTGGTGTACAGGTCGGCAAACTCCTTGCTCGCCAGCCAGCCGAGAAACACCTGGGCGTCGCCCTTGTTCTTGCTCTTGGCATTGATGCCCATCGCAATGTCGGTGTGGTCCGAGATGTAGCAGGGGTCACCGGCCTTTTGCACCGGCGGGCGGAAGGCGCCAAGCTCGACCTTGCTGTTTTGCTCGAAGTAGGCAATGTCCCAGGAGCCCGCCGGGTAGATGGCGGCGCGCCCGCTGCCGAACAGGTTTTGCGAGTCGCCATAGGTCTGGGCCTGGTAGCCCTTGGGCAGGTAGTGGGCCCACTTGGCCATGGCGTCCCAGGTGCCGACAAACTCGGCGTCGGTGAACTTCTTCTTGCCCGCGATCAGCGCCTTGCGGCCCTCTTCGCCCTTCCAGCGGTTGGCGCCAATGCTGGTGAACACAATCTGGTTGGTTTCCCACTGGTCGGCGGTGCCCATGGCCAGGGGCGCGACCTTGCCCGCCGCCTTGATCTTGTCGAGCACGGCGTAGAACTCGGCCTCGGTGGCCGGGGGCGTCAGGCCCAGTTCGGCAAACAGCTTCTTGTTGTAGAAAAAGCCGTGGATGACCGAGGCCATGGGCACGCAGTAGGTGTCCTTGCCGTCGTCGGTCTGCCAGGCCACCTGGGCCGAATCCGGAAAGCTCTTGAGCGCCGCATTGCCATTGAGCTTGTCCAGGTGGCCCTTCTTGTACAGGTCCAGCGACACATCAAAGGGGCGGCAGGTGATCAGGTCGCCCGCGGTGCCAGCGGTCAGGCGCGCGTTGAGCGCGGAGTTGTATTCGGGCGGGGCGGTGGGCGCAAACTTGACCGTGATGCCGGGGTGCGCCTTGGCAAAGGCGGGCAGCAGCACGTCTTCCCACAGCGCCTTGTCGTCCACGCGCCAGCTCTCGATGGTGAGGGTGCCGGCCTGGGCCAGGCCTGCACAGGCCAAGGCGGCGGCCAGGCTGAGCTGGCGTAGGGAATGGGTCATGGTTTTGTCTCCTAAAGGGTGGGTTACACACGGGGCGCGCAGGCCTTTTGGGTGGTGTCTGGCCCTTGCGTGGAGCGCAGGTTATGCTGTGCCCCCTGTAATGGCAAAGCACCCGTGCGGCGCTGTGTAACGGAGACAAGTCCTTGATTTCGTTGGGTTTTTTGGCATGAAACGGTGGGCACAACTTACCCTTTCTTACCTGCGCGGGCTGCTGCCCAGGGCGCAGCCGAAAGGTGCTTGCCAGAGCCTGCAACACAACATTACAAAACGACAGCATTTGCAAGGCGGCGGGGCCTTGGCGGCGTGGTCTGAGACCCCATGGACGGGGGCGGCGGGCTTGGTTGCGGGGGTGGGCATGGATAGGCGCATGGGCTTGGGCACCGCGGTGGCTGCGGTCCTTGGTGTGGCCCTGGGAGCGGGTTCTGTGAACCGCCTTGGGCGACTCCTTGCGGGCGCTGCCACCGTGGCGCTGTGGGCAGGGGCCGCCCTGGCTCAAAGCACCACGGCCCCCGTGCCCGGGGCGGTGCCGCTGGACGTGCTGCACTGGTGGACCTCGGCCAGCGAGCGCCGCGCCGCCGACCAGTTGGCCGCGCACCTGGCGCAGGCCGGGGTGCAGTGGAAGGACGCCGCCATTCCCGGCGGCGGCGGCATGGCGGCGGTCAAGGTGCTCAAGAGCCGCGTGCTGCTGGGCGACCCGCCCGATGTGGCCCAGCTCATTGGCACCACGCTCACCGACTGGGCCGACATCGGCCTGGTGCTGCCCCTGGGCGGTGTGGCGCAGCGCCAGCGCTGGGCGCAGGTGCTGTTTCCCACCGTGCTGGAGCTGGTGAGCTACCAGGGCGAGGTGATCGCCGCGCCCCTGGGCCTGCACCGCATCAACACCCTGCTCTACAACCGCCGCGCCCTGGCGCGCGCCGGGGTGGCGCCGCCGCGCAGTTGGGCCCAGTTCGAGCAGGCCGCGCGTGCCCTGCAGGCCCAAGGCGTGCGGCCCCTGGCCTGGAGCGACGAGCCCTGGCAGGTGGCCACCGTGTTCGAGGCCGTGCTGCTGGGCGAAGCCGGTGCGCCCCTGTACCGCGAGCTGATGGTGCAGCGCCGCCCCAGCGCCTGGCTGGACGCGCGCGTGGAGGCCGCATTGCAGCGCCTGCGCTGGCTGCGCGCCCTGGCCGGCGAGCCCCCCAGCGAGCGGGTGTGGAGCGACAACGCCCGCGCCCTGCACCAGGGGCAGGCGGCCTTCCTGCTCATGGGCGACTGGGCCCGGGGCGAACTCATGGCCTGGGGCGCCCAGGCCGGGCGCGATTTTGGCTGCGTCGAGGTGCCCGGCACCCAGGGCATGCACCTCTACAGCGTCGACACCCTGGCCATGCTGCGCGGCGGGCGTGCCCGCGAAGCGGTGCAAGAGAAGGTGGCCGAGGTGGTGGTGGGCGCCAGCGCGCAGCTGGCCTACAACCGCCTCAAGGGCTCGGTGCCGGTGCGCCGCGACATCGACCCCGCCCAGCTCGACGCCTGCGCCCGCGACTCCTGGGACACCTTTGCCAGCGCGCGCGCCGAGCGCGTGCCCAGCCTGGCCCACCGCATGGCCGCCGACGAGGCCATCAAGGACGCCGTGGCCCAAATCGTGTGGCGCTTTGCCACCGACCCCCGCGCCGAGCCCCAGGAAACCCAGCGCCGCCTGGCCGCCGTGATCCGCGCCCCGGCAGCGGAGCGCTGACCCCCACCACCCCGAGCTGCCATGACGACACGCACCCTGCTCGTGGTCGATGACGACCTCAAGACCCGCACCCTGCTCAAGACCTACCTGGAAAAGCACCAGTACGCCGTGCGCGTGGCCCACGACGGCGCCAGCTTCCTGGCCGAGTTCGAGCGCTTCCGCGACGAACTCAGCCTGGTCATTCTGGACGTGATGCTGCCCGACACCGACGGCTTTGCCCTGTGCCAGCGCGTGCGCCAGGCCAGCACCGTGCCCATCATCATGCTCACCGCCAGCGCCGACGACACCGACCGCATCGTGGGCCTGGAGCTGGGCGCGGACGACTACATCGCCAAGCCCTACAACCCGCGTGAACTGCTGGCGCGCATCAAGGCCATCCACCGGCGCATGCAACTGGGCTCCCCGGCAGCGCCAGTGCGTGCGCTGCGCTTTGCCGGCTTCACCATGGACCTGGTCGAACGCACCCTGAGCGACGGCGCGGGTGCGCCCGTGGTGCTCACCAGCATGGACTTCAACCTGCTGCGCTTTCTGGCCGAGCACGCCGGGCAGACGCTGGACCGGGCCCGGCTCATGGAGCAGACCCGTGGGCGCGACCTGGGCCCGCTGGACCGCTCGCTGGACGTGCAAATGAGCCGCCTGCGCCAGCGCCTGGGCGACGACGGCAAGCAGCCCGCCATCATCAAGACCGTGCGCGGCAGCGGCTACGTGTTCTGTGCCGACGTGCACAGCCTGAGCGATGTCTGAGCCCCCCAGCGCTGCGGCAGCGCCGGACACACCCGCCCCGGCCCCGGTGGGCATGCCTTCCGACGCCCCCGCCGCCCGGGGCGAGCGCCGCAAACCCTGGCGGCGCTGGCGCAGCGACAGCCTGCTCACCCGCATCGTGGTGGTGCTGGTGGCCGGGGTGGTGGCGGCGCAGCTGCTGGGCACGCTCTTGTGGGCGCGCCAGTTGCGCGAGAGCGCGCGCCAAGAGGCCCTGGGCGCGGCGGCACAGCTCGCGCGCGGCGCGGCCGGCACCATCCGTTTCTTTCGCGACCTGCCCCCGCCCTTTCGGCCCATCCTCATCGAGCAACTGCGCACCATGGGCGGCACGCGCTTTTTCGTCAACGTCAACAAGGGCGCGCTGCCGGTGCAGGCCCTGCAGGGCAACGACCTGGCAGACACCGTGGTGCAGGCGGTGCAGGCGGGTCTGGCGCAGGAGCTGGGTGGCCAGCGCGCTGCGGGGGCGCAGGCGCCAGGGCAGCCGCATGCGACCGAGGCCATGGAACCGGGCGGTCTTCGGGCCACCCGGGTGGCCTTTGCCTGGCCGCAGACCCTGCAGGTGGCCGACGACGGCACCCGTGTGCCCGACCTGCCCGACGCCTGGGTGCAGGCCACGCTGCTGCTGCGCCCGCGCCCCGCGCCGGTGCTGGTGGTGCAGGCCGAATTCGAGCCCGGGCGCTGGCTCTTTCTGGCCGCCACCATGCCCGACCCCTACTTCCTGGACAACGCCAACCCCCTCACCTGGGACCGCGTGGCCCTGCAACTGGTCACCCTGGCCACGGTGCTGCTGCTGTCGGTGTGGCTGGTGCGCGGGCTCATCCGCCCGCTCAACCGCCTGGCGGCCGCCGCGCGCGCCTTCGGCAGCGCCGACACCGTGCCCGAGCCCCTGCCCGAAACCGGCACCGCCGAGCTGCGGCGCACGGCGCGCGCCTTCAACGACATGCTGGCCCGCATCCAGGGCTACCTGCTCGACCGCGAGCGCCTGTTTGTGGGTATTTCGCACGGCCTGAAAACGCCCATCATGCGCCTGAAGCTGCGCACCGAACTGCTCGACGACGAGACCCTGCGCGCCGAGTTCCACGAAGACCTGGACGACCTGGACATGATGGTCAAGTCCGCCCTGCAAAGCGTGCGCGACAGCGACATCCACGAAAACCGCACCCCCGTGGCGCTGGACACCTTGCTGCAGCGCCTGGCCAGCCGCCCCGTCCACCCCGACGCGCGCGTCGACTGCGCCCTGCAGCCACTGCGCGTGCTGGGCAAGCCGTTGGCGCTGGAACGCGCTTTTCGCAACCTGCTGGACAACGCTGTGCTCTACGGCGAGCGCGTCGAACTGCGCCTGGCGCGCCAGGGCAAGCGCGCCGTGGTGGAGGTGCGCGACTTCGGCCCCGGCATCCCCCCGGGCAGCATGGCCGCCGCCTTCGAGCCCCAGGTGCGCCTGCGCCATGGCCAGCAGCGCCACCGCGGCGGCAGCGGCTTAGGCCTGGGCATTGCCCGCAACATCCTGCAAGCCCACGGCGGCGAGATCCGCCTGCACAACCACGCCCAAGGCGGGCTGGTGGTGACGGTGGTGCTGCCGGTGTTGGAGGAGGAAGACTTTGCGGCAGAAAAATAGAGGCAAAAAAGCAGTCTGGCCCGCGTATATACTTGGTTTTATGCTATCGAATAGATAGCAAATCAGGGCTGCCCATCGCCACGTGGCGGTACAGGCATGCGGCCCCGTGGCGGAAGTTCAGCGCGCGCTCCAGCGTAGCGCCCATGCGCCGGGCCACGGCCTGCGATGCGGTGTTGTGCACCGCCACCACACTCACGGCAGTGGTCCAGCCAAAGTCTTCGTAGGCGGCTTGCAGCGTACGCAGTGCGCCCTCGGTGGCGTAGCCCTTGCCGTGCTGGCCTGGCACCAGCGCCCAGGTGATTTCGGGCTCGACCCAGCCCTCGGGGTACCACAGCCCGCTCAGGCCCACGAACTGGCCGCTGGCCTTTTCTTGCAGCGCCCAAGGGCCGTAACCGCGCAAGGCCCAGTGCCCGCTGTAGACCGCGAACTTGCGCCAGGCATCCTCCCGGTTGCAGGGGCCGCCGTAAGACGCCGAAACCGGGTCGGCAAAGAAGGCGGCCATGGGCTCAAAGTCGTCCTGGGTGAAGGCCCGCAGAACCAGGCGCTCGGTTTCGTAGCTGGGTATGGGGTGGGGCATGGTTGGGCGGGGGGGGATGGACCAAGTCATTGTGGCCCAGGCGTTTTTGGCCTTGCCCCATACGGTCCATGTGCGGATAATACGTATGTACGTACATTGATGCAAAGGGAGTGCCGCCATGCAAACCACCACCAGCAAAGAGTTCAACCGCCAGGCCAGTGCCTTGCGGCGCAGCGCCACCGACGAGCCGCTGCTGATTACCGAGCGCGGGCGCCCGACCCACGTGCTGATGAGCTACGCCGCCTATATGGTGCTGCAGGGCCCCAGTGTCTCGGTGGCCGACGCGCTGGCCATGCCGGTGCCGGACGATCTGGACACATTCCTGCAGCCCTCGCGTGAACTGGGGCGCGCGGCGGATTTGTCATGAGTTTTCTGCTCGACACCAACGTCATTTCCGAAATGCGCAAGATCCGGCTCGGGCGCGCCGATGCCCAGGTGGCCGCTTGGGCGGCGCAGGTGCAGGCCCGCGATTTGTTCGTGTCGGTGGTTTCTTTGCAAGAGATCGAGCAGGGCATTTTGCTGCTGCAGCGCCGCGATGGTGTGCAGGCCGCACTGCTGCGCCAGTGGTTTGACGCCCAGGTGCTGCCCTTCTTCGCGCCGCGCACCCTGCCGGTGAGCACCGCCATTGCGTTGTGCTGCGCACGCCTGAGCGTGCCCAACCCCCAGCCCTACCGCGACGGCCTGATTGCAGCCACCGCCCTGGTGCACGGGCTCACGGTGGTGACCCGCAACGAAGCCGACTTTGCCCCCACCGGGGTGGCATTGCTCAACCCGTGGCTTTGGGCGCCTGCCTAGGCCTGCCTGCGCCCCTGCACCCACACCGCCTGCACCTGCAACTGCGCATCCAGCAGCACCAGGTCGGCCCAGGCGCCGCTTTGCAGGCGGCCGCGGTCGCTCAGGCCCAGGTGGTCTGCGGCATGGGTGCTGGTGCGCGCGCTGGCCTCCTGCAGCGTCAGGCCCAGGCTGTGCACCAGGTTGCGTAAGGCGGCGTCCATGGTCAGCACCGAGCCGGCCAGGGTGCCGTCGGCCAGGCGCACGCCGCCCAGGCATTTGTTAACGGTCTGGCGCCCCAGCTGGTAGTCGCCATCGGGCATGCCCGCCGCTGCGGTGGAGTCGGTCACGCAGTACAGGCCGGGTATGGCCCGCAGCGCGGCGCGGATGGCGCCGGGGTGCACGTGCAGCAGGTCGGGGATGATCTCCGCGTAGTGCGCGTGTGCCAGTGCCGCACCCACCATGCCGGGCTCGCGGTGGTGCAGGCCGCTCATGGCGTTGAACAGGTGTGTAAACCCCGTGGCGCCGCAGCGCAGCGCGGCCACGCCCTGCTCGTAGCTGCCGCTGCTGTGGCCGATCTGCACGCGCAGGCCCAGGGCGCACAGGGCTTCAATCAGGGCCTGGTTGCCGTGCGCCTCGGGCGCCAGGGTGACGAGCCGGATCGGCGCAATAGCGTGCAGGGCGCGGATTTCGTCCAGCCGGGCGCCGCGCACATAGGCGGGCTGCGCCCCCAGGCGCGCTTCGTTGATGTAAGGCCCCTCCAGGTGCACGCCCAGCACGCGCGCGCCCGGTGGCGCATCGGCAGCGGGGCCGCCGTGGCACAGCGGCGCCAGGGCGGTGAAGGCCTGCACCAGGTCCTCGTGCGGGGCCGTCATGGTGGTGGCCAGCAGCGCGGTGGTGCCGTGGCGCGCGTGCAGCGTGGCCACGGCCTGGGCGCTGTCGCCGCCTTGCATGATGTCGCGCCCGGCGCCGCCGTGCACGTGCAGGTCGATGAAGCCCGGCAGCAGCAGCGGCAGGCTGCCGTCGCGCGCCTGGGCCTCGTCCACCGGCGTGCCTTCGGTGTGGGTGATGCGCCCGTGGGCGTCCCAGTGCAGGGTGCCGCGCACAAAGCCGTCGGGGGTGAGGATGTAGGCCAGGGGACACTGGCTTGCGTGGTCGGCTGTGGTGGCAGTGGATGGGGTCATGGTGCGGGCTGCCCCGGTGGGGCGAGGAGTTCGGTGGCGTAATCCCAGTGGCTGCTGAGCAGCCAGCTCTGGGTCCATTCCAGCGCCTGGCCGTCGGCACCGAAGCCGGTGCGCGTGACCCACAGCAGCGCCTGCCCCACGGGCACGCCCAGCAGCGCGGCCTGCGCGGCGCTGGCGTTGGCGGCGCGGATGCGCTGCTGCGCGCGCACCACCGCGTGGCCGCGCGCGCGCAACTGGGCGTACAAGGAGTCCTGCAACAGCGCCGGGTCGCCCAGCGCGTCGGCGCGCAGCACGGCGCATTCCACGGCCATGGGCACACCATCGGCCAGGCGCACACGCTCCAGCACCGCCACCGTGGCCTGCGCCTCCAGTTGCAAGGCGGCGCACTCTTGCGCGCTGCCCGCGCGCAAGGCCCGCTGCAGCCAGTGCGAACCGGGAGTGAAGCCGCGCGCACGCAGGGCCTCGGAAAACGCGCCCAGGGTGCGCAGGTCGTCGCGCAGGCGGGCGCTGGCAAAGGTGCCGCTGCCGTGGCGGCGCTGCACCAGGCCCTGCTCGGCCAGCAGCGCCAGCGCCTTGCGCGCCGTCACGCGCGACACGCCGTGCTGCTCAGCCAAGTCGCGCTCCGAAGGCAGGGGCGTGCGGGCGTCCCAGCGCCCGGCGCGCACCCCCTCTTCCAGCCACGCGGCCAGGGTCTGGTAGCGCAGGGCGCGCTCGTGGGGTGGGGTGGAGGGGATTGTGGGGGCGGGCGTGGTGGCCATGCTGCAAATGATACCACTTGCATACCAGTGCTGGCAGCGTGAAGCGGCGCAAGGGCGCGCCATCGCAGGGCACGCCCGCACCGCGCGAACGGGTGCGGGGTGGTTCTGGGCTGGCTCATGGCGCTCGGTGGCGCTATCATTCAGCCCACGCCCGCCACCCCGTGGCGCGGCACCCGTTTTCGGGCCGATAGCTCAGCTGGGAGAGCGCTGCGTTCGCAATGCAGAGGTCGGGAGTTCGATCCTCCTTCGGTCCACCAAACACAAGGGCTCGGATGCTCTCCGGGCCTTTTTCTTTTTCCGAAATCCCCGCCCCACGCGGGTTCTGGCCTTCTTTGCGGTGGGTGGCCGCCTGCCGAAATGCCCTGTTTTCAGCGTTTCTGGCTCCAAGTCTGCATCTGTGTAGCGTCCATGGGCAGGGCGCCATCTTTCCGTGTAGGTCGTGGGTAGCCAATGAGCGCTTGGCCTGCGTCAGTCAGCGCGTGGCCGTCGCCTGCCGGCTCGATCAAGCCACGTTGCAACATACTGTCATTGCGCATAGGAAATTGAAGCGGTTTTTAAAAGATACCTTCGTTCATCAAGGATGTCGCCGGTACTGACGACGTATATACTTTGTTGGTACGCGAGACGTCAGGAGGCGCACCATGTCCAAAGAAACCGTTTTCACCATGAAGCTGGAGCCAGAGCTGCGCGCTGAGTTCATGGCCGAAGCCGAGGCCAGCCACCGCCCGGCCTCGCAAATCCTGCGTGAATTGATGCGCGAGTTCGTGCAGCACCAGCGCCAAGCGCGCGAGTACGAGCAATTTCTGCACGGCAAGGTTGCGAATGCACGGGAGCAAATCCGTACCGGTGAGTACGCCCGTGCGGATGATGTCGAAGCACGCTTCGCTGCACGACGCGCACGGCTGCAGGCCAAGGTGGGGGGGGCCGGGGCATGAAGGTCTTCTGGGCCTCTGCCGCCGAGCAAGACCGCACCGACATCATTGACTACATCAGCCAAGACAACCCTTTCGCGGCCATCCGGATGGATGAACTCTTTGCTGAAATGGCCGACCGTCTGGCTGAGCACCCGCACCTTGGCAAGATAGGACTGATTCCGGGCACTCGTGAGTTGATCCCCCACGAGAGCTACCGGCTGGTCTATGAGGTGCAGGACGACACCGTGTGGATTCTGGCGCTGGTGCACACGGCCCGAATGTGGCCAGCGGGTCAGCGGTAAATTCATCTTTATTCCATTTCTAATTCAATGATGTAATAATACATCTCCATCAACCTTGATGGAGATGGGTATGTCGCGTCCAGCCAGTGGAGACCAGGAAATCCTGCGCAAAGCCCGGGAGGCCATTGCCACGG